>CAWUIO010000115.1:0-20330 GCA_963922455.1 uncultured Microscillaceae bacterium | reverse complement strand
CTTGTTGATTTCATCAGAACCCCAAACTGGCCCTTTTCGCCGACAAAAAATAAACACGAACAGTTTCTTAATTAGTAAGTCCATTTCTGAGGACGTTTGTTTACTCCATACAATCAAGAGATTTAAGATTACTAATGAACAAGAAGCACAATTTAGCTATTGCTTACGCCGAGAAAGCGCTAGCGATGAACCAAAAAAATGGTTTAGCCTATAGTACCCTGGCCGAGACCTATGGGATGCTGGGAAATGACGAGCAATTTTACAAGAATGCCGAAGCAGCCTTACAATGCGGTTTCCCACTTTGGGAACATCTAGAAGATTTGCCCTACCAAATGTATACAAGTCAATCCCGATTTAAGCAGCTTTTATCAAATTATCGTAAGAACTAATACGGTCAATTTCAGTAATAATTTTTACGGCTGATCCTATTTCTCGGTTTTTCGCCGGATCACGTTCAAATAAGGATCATAGCCATTGAGTTCTTTTTGATAATACCCTGTACCATCGTAGGGGCGTTTGTCGGGATGTTCTTTGCATTCATCTGAGCAAGCGCCCTGAAGTTTTTCTCCACACGATGTACATAGGGCCACATGGCGATTGCAATGAGGATTGGCACAATTTACCATGCGGTCGTTTATGGTTCCGCACACATAGCAAGTGGAGATCACCGAGGGGTTCACTTGGTTAACCTCGGTAGTTATACGATTATCAAAGACGTAGCATTTTCCTTCAAAGTCTTCCCCCCCTTGCTCCAAGCCATATTTTATAATGCCTCCGTGCAGTTGATAGACTTCCCCAAAACCTTGCTCCAACAAGTAGGCACTCGCCTTTTCACATTTGACCCCCCCGGTACAGTAGGTTATGACTTTCTTATTTTTAAACTCCTCCAGTTGGGGGATCATTTGAGGAAACTCTCGGAAATGGTCAATATCGAGGGTATGCGCATTTTTAAATTTCCCTACGGCGTGTTCGTATTTGGAGCGGACATCCAGAATCACTACATCTTCGGCATCCTTTAATTTCTTAAATTCTTCTGGGCTTAGGTGAATCCCGGTCTTTTTTTGTGGTTTTATATGAGCCAAGCCTGAATGTACAATCTCTGGCTTCACTCGAACATACAATTTTTGAAAAGCGATTTCATCACTCTCTTCAATTTTAAAATCAATATCGGCAAAGCGTGTATCAGCTTGCAAATGCTTCATATAGGCTTGGCAAGCTTGCGGGCTTCCACTTACGGTGCCGTTTAAGCCTTCTTGGGCCACGATGATCCTTCCGGTAATGCCTATGGAAAGGCCAAAAAGATGGTGTTCTTCCCGAAACGTTTCCGGATCGTCTATCGGGGTGTATTGATAATACAGTAAAATCTGATAGGGCTTCATAAATAGAAATTTTATCTTCATCTAGCAGTGATGCAGAAAAATCACTTTAAATCTCCGATTAATTTGCAAATTTCTCCAATCTGGACTTAAATTTCAATTATATTTCTAAAAAAACGTAATACGCCTGGCAATTAGCCTAAATCATAGGCCCAGCACAACCTTCGGGGGTTCCCCTCGTTAGCAAATTAGAGCTTATTGATTCCAAAAAGATTATTTTTATTTGGCTCAGTTTTTTTAAGCAATTCCGTAGCCTTTTCGTTTACCCTATATCCGAAATTGTACACCCATGATGCGATATACCATCCTTTTTCTTTTTTGCCTTTTGGGCATTCATGTTCAGGTACTGGCTCAAGACCCGACTTCTGGAGAGCCCTTAAGTGACTCCTTGGCCACTGATAGCATAAGTCCCTTACGCAAGCCCCTTTCGGCAGAAGATTTGGCTTTACAAAAAGTATATAATAGAGTGGAAGAGGCACTCCCATACGCCGATTCCGTTTATATTTTTGACTTTCCTTTGAGCTGTTGCGCTGAGCTCCCCAAAGACTTGGAATCCTTCCGCCACTTACAAGCACTTTATCTATCTTCGGCAGAGCTGCACATACTCGACGATAGAATTGGAGCCTTTGTCAATTTGCAAACCTTAAAACTTCGCAATAATCAATTAAAAGAGCTTCCCCAAGCCCTCGCACAGTTGGAAAACTTAGAAAGTCTAGATTTAGAGAAAAATAAATTTTATAAAGTTCCGGCTGTAATCGGTAAAATTCCCAACCTCAAGCACCTTAACCTAAGCCTGAATTTTAACTTGATGCGCCACGGAACTATCCCGGCAGAGCTAGCCCAATTGCAAAAGCTGGAAGAACTACACTTAGGCGGCAATATGCTAAACCGTTTGCCCAATGAGTTGGCCAACTTGCAAAACCTACGGGAACTCCGTTTGGAAGTTAACCGCTTCGGTAAAGTGCCCGAAATGATCCTAGGCATGAAAAACCTGAGGGTATTAGATCTTACCCAGAATAAGATAAACACCCTTCCCAGTGCCTTGGTACAGTTGGATAAAATGGAAGAGCTTACGCTTAAAAGAAACCAGTTAAATGCGCTCCCTGCCGGTTTTAGTCAGTTAAAGCACCTCAAAAAGCTGAACCTAGCCGAAAATCAATTTACCGAGATTCCGGCCGATATTTTAAGCATCGCGCATCTGGAGGTCTTGGATATGCGCCAAAACCAATTGACTCATTTACCGGCAGGAATTAGTCAGTTAAAGCACTTAAAAGAATTACGTCTGGAGGGAAATAAAATATCACCTGAAGAGGTAAACCGGGTCAAAAATGAATTGGGCTTTGATACCCACGTAACTTTTTAGCATTCATTATGGCAAGACGTCGTTCTTCGGGAGAAACTACTACCATTTTAGGATTTGTCAGTTCCATCATCTTTCTGGCCCTGATCACCTTTGCTGTGCTTAGTTGGCTGGATATGCCCGCCGGCACCTTTTTGGACTGGATCGTGGGGATTATCAGTTTTGCTTGGCTAGTAACTGTGGTTACGGTGCCTTGGAACATTTATTTTGAAGCCCGGGAAGTGCTCTTGGAGTCACGAATCTCCCAAAAGAAAAATATTGAGTTTGATGGCAGCCAGCTTGGCTACGTTCGCCGATTGCACCGTTGGTCTTTGGTGGGGGCCATTCTCTTACACCTCCTCTCGGCAGCGGTTTTATATTGGGTTGCCTATTCTCAGATAAGTGTTGTGGGCTACTATGGAGCTGGCATGGCGCTTTTATTGACATTTTTCAGGCCCTCCATTCGGGCATATGAATACATTTCTTCGCGCTTGGCCCAGATACGTCAAGAAATCCAATATCCTCGGGAGGATGTGGCAACCCTGGTGCACGATGTGCAATTTTTGAAAGACGATTTAAAAACAATCCAGTTCAAACTAGATCCTTACGAAGAGGAATCCTGGTTTAATCTGGTAGAGCAAAAACTACAATACCAACAAGACAAACTAAGCGCATTAGAAAACCTCCTTGATCAACACGTTCAAGAAAATAAGCAAGAGCACGAAAGGATTGCTCAGGAAACCCGCCATGCCGTAGCCCAATTGAGCGAAGACGGTAAGTTTATTGACAATCTGGTAGAAATTATCCGATTTATTAAGAAGGTATAATTAAATTTTTAACCAGGATAGCCCTTTCCTAAACAATCCCCAATTTTAAAAAAAGCTCTACTGTCAATTGAGAAATAGAAAACCTGGCTGAGGGATAGAGCGGCCTGTTTGAGCTCGTGTGGGCCCTGCGGGGAAAGGCAGCGAGTAGCGAAAGCCCGACCCCGGCGGCACTACCTATTCATTCGGCAGTAAGCGTGAACGCCGGGGACAGCCCCATAAAAAGTCAATCCCCTGTACAAGCTTACACTCGTAAGCGCCGATAGACAACTACGTGTGGCTATTCATAGGGGTAGCAGTATATTGGGAGTATACAGCTAAGCTCATGGAAAAAACTAAAGTTTATGAAATACTCTATTGTGGTCTATATTATTTGCCAGCATACCAAATAGTAGAGCATAAGTTTTATCCAGAAAGTAAATTACTGCCCGACCAAGATTTTAAGGAGAGCATCGAGGAGCTTATTCAAGCCTGTCGTAAATATTCGTGTAAGCGTTTACTCATTAATAATGAAGAAGGGCATTATACGCTACCCAAAGATATCCAACATTGGATGCATACCGTGGCCTACCCACAACTTGCCGATTTAGGGGTAAGCAAAAAAGCAACCTTGATTAGTTTTAATATTTTTAGCGCATTATCGATGGAGGAAACTCAAAAGAAGGATCCTTTGAAATATACCCACAGCCGATTTTTTCATAACTACATGGATGCTTTGGACTGGCTCAGCCGGAAAATACCTGGATAATTACTCAATAAATTTTTATCCCTTTCTAAGCCCCATCGTATCCAAGCCAATTAAAACTCATGCGTGAATCCTTAATTTATGAAGGGGATTACTGCCGAATGTGGCAATACCCTCAAGATTGTATGATCGAAGTTCGGTTTAAACCCGAAAGTACCCATATGCAGGATGTAGAATTCCGGGATACGATGCAGAACCTCGTTGACAAGTGCCGGGAAACCCAGTCCCGGGCAATTCTGATCAATAATGAGCATTATTATCATACGATATCTCCCGGTTTACAATCTTGGATGCATCAAGAAATATACCCCCGCTTGGCAGAAATGGGGGTAAAACGGCAAGCTGTATTACAAGGCGAGGATATGTTTGCCCGGGTTTCTATGGAACAAACCGTGGAGGATAACCCGGTTACCAATACGCTCTTTCAACTCTTTGAGAGTGAAAAAGAAGCTTTGGAATGGTTATTAAAAAAAGAACCCGGAAGGTAAAGTCTTCCGGGTTTGGATAAATTGGTAATTAAGATACCTTCTCTTCTAATTCCTTGCGATAGTATTGTTCCCATTGCCAAGCTGTACGGATGCCATCATCGAGTGACTTTTGGGCTTTCCATCCCAATTCTTCATTGGCGTATTGGGTATCGGCATAGATTTGCTCAATATCCCCTGGGCGTCTATCTACGATCTGGTAATTGAGCTTTTGGCCCGATACCCGCTCAAAAGAGGCAATTACTTCCAAAACGGAGCTTCCTCTGCCGGTGCCCAGGTTAAAAAACTCATAATTCGACTTATTTTTCTTCTCAATCAAACGAGATACCGCGATTACGTGGGCCTGGGCCAAATCTACCACGTGGATAAAATCCCGGATACAGGAACCGTCTGGGGTATTGTAGTCATCTCCAAATACCTTGAGTTGATCGCGAATCCCGATACCTGTTTGGGTAATAAAAGGCACTAAGTTGCTGGGTACACCTCGGGGTAACTCACCAATTTTGGCCGATTCGTGGGCCCCAATGGGGTTGAAATAGCGCAAGGCAATGGCTTGTATATCTTCCCGGGAGTTGACCGTATCTTCTAAAATTTCTTCGCAAATCTGCTTGGTGTTGCCATAGGGGGAGGTGGCTTTTTGTACGGGGGCAAATTCGTCCACGGGTAGTTTCTCAGGTTGGCCATACACGGTACAAGAAGATGAGAAAACCATGGCCGGAATTTGAAATTCCTGCATGCCTTCTAACAGGTTCATCAAGGAGACGAGGTTGTTGCGGTAATATTTGAGCGGTTCTTGTACCGACTCACCTACGGCTTTGAATGCGGCAAAGTGAATGATTCCCTGTATTCCGGGATTGGCCCGGAAAAAATCAAATAAACGGGAACGGTCACATAGATTAAACTCTTCAAAAGCCGGCCGGCTGCCAGCAATTTCGGCTACATTGTCTAGGATCTCCAAATTTGAATTGGAAAGGTCATCCACGATGAGCACTTCATAACCTGCCGCCATCAGCTCGATCACGGTATGGGAGCCGATATATCCGGTACCTCCGGTAACTAAGATTTTGGGTTTTTCCATGATAGTGAAGAGATTGATTGGGTTTGGAAAACAATAAAAAAACAAATGCCGCAATCGATATAACAATACGCTTGCCAGGGCTTTGCAAAGGTACGAAAAGCCTAAGAAGCCCGCGGGAAAAGGCTATAAAACAAGCCCTTGTAAACTTAGCACTGTACCAAAATTGGACTTATTTCCCAAGTTGCATTAATAGGAGTAGAATTCCGGAGCGTTTGTTTGTAAGCTGGGGTCTATTTCCATGGTGTGAAAAGTATGAATTTGCGCCTGGCCCGAAGCAATATCAAACTGAAAGTCAAAGGTGCGGGCTCCCTGGGCACTGTTGGCTTCCAGATTAAGGGACTGGCTTCCGGCCGGCATAGCCAAGCGGGTATAATAAATACGGTTGGGAATCACCTGCCAGCCCCGAGTGTCAGCCTTTTCGGTGGCGGCATTGATAATGCTTAAAAGTGTGGCCAATCCTTCTTTGTTTTCCTTGCGTAGTATTTCTTCGCTGGCCCGCTTGATGGCAAATCGCAAAAGCGTTTTACCAAAGGTAAGCACCATGCGGTCTTTGAGGGTTTTACGGGCCACCGCGTCAATGTCTTCTAGAATTTCCAAGTCCTGGGCTTCGCTCCCCCAGTTGAGGCGGGCCGAGCGGAAATAATTTCCCCGACTACGGTACTTAGGAAAAGCAACCCGTACCACCGAAAGTCCCCCCAAAGGATCCTTATCATCATCGTCTAGGCTTAAAGGAAAGGGGAAATTAAGCCCCAAGCGATCATTGACAAAAAACACTTCAGAACCTCTCCGGGTAATGGCAAAGTTGACCGACCATTCCGTTTTGACCGGGCCCAGTCCATTATGCCAGATAAAAAAGAGGCTCCCCGACCCGGGGGCATCTTTTTGATGCTGCATCTCAAACTCTTTTTCGTAGCGCCGCTGTTCTTCGTCAAAGCCCATCAAAAACGCCGTGCGGATAACATCCTTCTTTAATTGCTCCGGAACGTTTAAGCCAAATAATTCTTTATAATCGTTTTGGTAGATATCTAAGGCATTTCGGTAGGCGATAAAGGCATTGTTGATATCTCCATTCACCTCGTATACCATGCCCATCAAGGTATGGACAAAAGCATCTCTTTGAAACTTCTTATCCGATTTGTACTTATCACTTATCGCCTGTAGCTTAAGGTTGAGGCGGCGGCATTCCACGAGGGCCTTGTCGGCTTGTTGCAGCATCAAAAAATTGAGGGCTTTGTAGTAATGCAAGTATAAAATTTCAAAGTCTTCGCCTGGGTATTGGATTACGGTGGGGTTGGTAAGGTAGGAAAGTACTTCATTGAGATAATTTTTGCGATAGTCTTCACTCAATAGGTAAGCCTGCTCAAAGTACTGGTTGGATTGCTCATAATTTTGGAGCATATGGTTTACCATGCCCATATTGAGGTTATAGAGAAGCTTGGCCTTCCCCTTAGCTGCTTTATCGTCTTTGGTCAAGGCTTTTTGGGCCCCTTCAAAATTGCCGGTTTCGTAGTTTTTATGAAACTGGTAAAGTTGCTGATAGTATGTCAAACAGGAGCCTAAAAGTAAAGCCATACACCCAGGCAAGGCATACTTGAATAAGCGAAAAGGAAATAGACTCCATCGGGGTATTTTCATGGTTTGAGGCGTATGGTTTAAAAAAGGGTTTGAGTATTGAGAGAAAATCTCCGACCCAAACCCTTCGTTTTTTTTAGGGGAATAACACGCGCGGGAAACTTGCCCGCTTTTACAAAAATTTCCTTTAGGAAAAAGCTTTAAACTACTAAGGGTGTCTAGTTTTTCACGTATTTTTTGATTTTCTTATCACCGATCCACACGATTTCGTTGGTCTCGATATCGGTCATTTCCAAGTTTATTTGGTAGAAAATCACTTTCCGCTTTCCTTCCTGGTCTACAATGCTGTTGAGGGTACCAAACATCATATAGTCGGCCCCCAGCTCACGCCCCCATTTTTTCTGGGTTTCGGGCGCGGCAAATTCTTGTTGATCGGCCCGTTCTTCTCGTAATTTTTCCCGGAAAACACTGTTTTGGACCACCCGGATGCGGTTAGACTTGATAAATGAGCGCTCAATATCTTTGATAAAGGTCTCCGAGTCAATATGTTCGTGGCTCTTGTTGGAAAACATGCCCACAATAATCACCGGTTGTTGGGCATCAATATCGTTCAACTCCCGGTTACGCAACCAATTGCTGCTCAGGGCATCCGAAGACATTTCTTCGGCTACCAATTGGGAATCGGTATCATTCCAGCGACCACTGAGGTCCACTTGTTCCTTGGGGTCAATACGGGTTACATTGGTGCTACAAGCCCCTAAGGACAAAGCCGCCAAAATGAGTAAGTATAGGCTTTTATTTATTCGCATAATCTTTTGTTAAGAGATAGCTTGTATAGATTCAAAGTTAGAAAAAAAAGATCTCTACTCTATAAGTATTCTAAATAAAATACGTTCATAAAACCACAATAGTTAAACGCTGGTGCCCGATTAACAAGTCATTGACAAGCCAAGCCCCAGTAAACCTGGCATATTATAGACGTAAAATAGGGACAGTTTCTTTTTGAAAATTCAAGAACAAATGTAAGATTTCCGGCAAACTTGCATTTCTCAGGCATCCCAAAGGGGTAAATCCCAAAAAATCGCCTAGATTGGCGGTGTTTTGGTCATTTTGAAGCCCATGCAATTACTCCAAAGCCTTTTCGGGATCGTTTTCTTTATCGGCATAGCGTATGCCCTATCTAACAACCGCCGGGCGGTCAACTGGAAGCTGGTGGGTATAGGTATCGGGATTCAATTTGTATTGGCTTGGGTATTACTCAAAGCCCCAGGAATCAATGAGGGTTTTCGGGGGCTCAGTGAAGGGTTTACTTCGGTATTGAGTTATTCGGAAGTAGGGGCTAGTTTTCTCTTTGGAGACTTGGCCCGAAACAGCAATGCCCAAGACGGGGTAAACCACCAATTGGGCATGATCATTGCCTTTCAAGTTCTTCCCGTAATTTTGTTTTTTGCCACCCTCAGTGGAGGGCTCTACTACCTGGGCATCTTACCGGCCATTGTACGGGTATTGGCCTGGGGCCTGTCTCGTACCATGGGCTTATCCGGTCCCGAGAGTTTGTCGGCTGCTGGTAATATTTTTCTGGGGCAAACGGAAGCCCCCCTCCTCGTTAAGCCCTACATAGACCGGATGTCTTATTCGGAGCTGATGTGCTTGATGACCGGAGGTATGGCCACAATTGCCGGCAGTGTGCTAGGGGCTTATGTCTCTTTTTTGGGAGGCGATAACCCGGAAGTGCGAAGCGAATTTGCCGCCCACTTGCTCACCGCCTCCTTTATGAATGCCCCCGCGGCGATTGTTATGGCCAAAATTATGATCCCGCAGGTACATAAAGAGGAAATTTCTACTCAATTACATATCTCACGTGAGGATGTGGGCGTGAACTTAATCGATGCCCTCACCCGGGGGGCTACCTCTGGTCTGCAATTAGCCCTGAACGTGGGGGCGATGCTCCTTACTTTTATTGCCATCATCGCTATGCTCAACGCCGGGATGAAGGCCTTGGGAGAGGCTTTGGCCCTCAATGCTTGGATTGAAAGTAGCTCTAATGGGGCTTTTCAAAACTTGTCTTTGCAATATCTACTGGGGCTCCTTTCCCAACCCTTAGCCTTTGCAATGGGCGTTGCCTGGGAAGAAACCTTACTCGTAGGTAGCCTGCTGGGGCAAAAAGTAGCCTTGAATGAATTTATAGCCTACTCCGATTTGGGGCGCATGCAAAGTGAAGGGCTCCTGAGTCCGCACAGCGTCTTAATTTCAACCTATGCCCTTTGCGGTTTTGCCAATTTTGCCTCGATTGCCATACAGGTGGGCGGAATTGGCGCAATGGCTCCCCAACAGCAAAGTAACCTCTCACGTTTGGGGATACAAGCCATGGTAGCGGCTAGCTTGGCGTGTATGCTCACCGGAACCCTTGCCGGCATCCTTTTGTCTGCCTAGTAATGCACGTAGGAAGGAAAAAATACTTTGGGGCTTCCCCGCGCTAGGAAATGTGGTGCCCTCATGAAAATTTTGCGGCGCGGGTCGGGCTGTCACTACTCGCTGGCCTGCGCCCAAACCAGCGGCGAGCTCAAACAGGCCGTTCCATCCCTAAGCTTTTTAAGAGAAGAGAGCAGTGAGAAGCGAGATGTATACGAAGCAGTCCATCGCGGTCCTAAAGATCATTCCCAAGAGGTTATACCTGGGCTCGTGACAATAGCTTCTACCCGGCCAGAGTTAGCAGACTAAGCAAAAGCAGAGCCTTAACTAGTATATTTGATAAGCATACCTAGGAATACATCCCTATGAGTTTAGAAAAACAAGACTTAGATTATTTACAAGATCAAGATTTTTTATTAAGAAAACGAGCCATACTTCTACATATTGAGGAGCTTTTAGCCCAATGTCAAACCGCCCTCAAAGCCGAAATCACTCAAAACCCTTTTGATTTCCCAGAAGGTTGCGAAATACAAGCGGGTAAAATATCGCGGGGGGAAAATTACCGGGGGCTCCCCTACCTGGTCTTGGATTATCCGCGTATGTTTAAGCAAGATTCTATTTTTTCCTTGCGTACCATGCTCTGGTGGGGGCACGAGTTTAGTTGTACGCTCTATATCCTGGGACAGGCCCGGGAGAGCTACCGTCAAAGCTTGGCCTCCCAACTTCCGCAGGCACGTTATAAGGATTGGTACCTGGGCGTGCACGAGAGTCCTTGGGAATATTACTTCGCCCCCGATAATTTTAAGGCTCTACAGGAGATGGATTCAGCCGAGAAATCCAGGTATGGGGAGAGGCCTTTTTATAAACTAAGTCGCCAGCTTTCGCTAGACCAGTACGACAACCTGAGCCATTGGGTAGTGAAGACTTGGCGACAATTCCGAGAAGTATTGGAATAAGCTGCTTTCTAAAAGGTTGTTTATGGCGGAGGGATAGAGCGGCCTGTTTGAGCTCGCCGCTGGTTTGAGCGCAGGCCAGCGAGTAGCGAAAGCCCGACCCGAGCCGGGCAGGTTTGAGCTACTAGGCTGCCTACTCACTCAGCGAGGGGCCGCCCCAAAATAGTATTTTAGGGAAGTTTGTAACCGATTTCCTCGGATAAGGCTACCTTGCTTTTCATAAAGTGGCCATTTCCGTAAGCCACTTCCTTGCCTTCTTCGTTGTACATCGTGGCCTCGCCAATAAACAGGCTTTTGGACGTGTACTTGGCCCGCCCTACCGAACGCACCCTCCCCTGGCTTACCGGCCTAAGTAACTGAACCTGAAAGGAAACGGTTAAGACAAAAACGTCCTCCACGAGAGAATTTACGGCAAAAAAAGCCGCATCGTCCAGCATCCGAAAATATACCGAACCGTGGATGGCCCCGAGGGCGTGAAAATATTTATCGGATACCTCCATGCTCACCTCGGCCACTCCTTCAGAAAAATGGGCCGTGGTTGTGTGGTAGATTTTTGTGTTAAAATTGGCCTGGAGGTACATGTTTTCCAGTTTGCGAAAATGGGTCTCGTTCATAGTGTTAGTATTGGGCCGAAAGATAGATATTTATTTAAATAAAGCAGAGAAAAACCCAATACTCAAAGAATACCGGGTTTATTAGAAAGGAAATGGGCAAAGAAAACTGCTTGAATTACTCGATTAACAAGCGTAAGGACTGTTTCTGAGATTCCAGAGGCCCTTGAAACTCGAGAAGGTACACACCCGGGCTTAGATGCTGAACATCTAAGCGGATTTCTTGAGCATTGAGCTCTTGCTCCAATAAGATTTTGCCTTGTTTATCGTAGATTTTTAAGTAGGTGAAAGGAGTATTTTCCGTTTCTTGCCTCAAATGTACCCATTCACTGGCCGGATTGGGAAAGACTTTTACTTCAAATTGGGGAAGGGCATTGCGAATAGAGGTAATGACCTTTTCCACCTGATCTTGAAGGGCATAGCCATCGCCTGCCCCCCCCTGGTAAAATGCTGGGCCAAGTGGGGTTTTTAGGCTAGCATAACCATCCCCTTGCCCCCCTTCATAAAAAGCATCTCCATGCAATAAGAATTGAAGACTGAAGCCGTCGCCCAAGCCCCCCCGGTAAAATGAACCTGAATCCAGGGCCAAGAAGGCATCATAGCCTTGCCCAGACCCACCTAGGTAAAAAGCCGGGCCTCCGCTTAGGGTATCCAAGCTGAAACCATCGCCTACTCCCCCTTCAAAGAAGGCTTGAGTATTCAAAATGAGGGCCTTTGAAAACCCATCACTGAGTCCACCTTGAAAAAAAGCTTCGGTATTTTCCAAGATGGCTTTATCGGCCCCATCCCCGATGCCTCCTTGGAAGATAGCTATCTCCTCCAGGGCGACATACACCGAGTCTTGGCTTTCGCAGCCAAATTCGGTGCTTAGGGTCAGTCGGTACCACCCGCTGGCGCTAACGTTAATGCTGGGCGTCGTCTCACCGGTAGACCATAGGTAAGTAAAGGCGCTAACCGGGCTGGTGATGTTAAGCGAACTGACACTGAATAAGCTATCGGGTAGTTGAAACACCAGGGGCTCCTCAATAGTAACCTGGATGGTATCGGAGGCTTGTTTATCGTCTTGATCTTGCACTTGTACCCAATAGGTTCCCGTTTGGTTTACCTGAATGCTTGGGCTGGTGGCTCCGGTAGACCAGAGATAGGTACTCGCTTGGGGGTTTTGGGCATTTAGTGTAATATCGCTTTGGCAACTACCTTGATCGGGGCCTAGATCAACAAAAAGGGGCACATTGGGATTCCGGACAGCGATTACCCCATAGGGATCTCTAAGCGTGATATTATTCATTTGCACCTCTCCGCCGCCATTAAAGTAGACACCCAAGGAAAGCGAGGTATTGGTTGAATGAGACGTAATTACAAGCAATGCTTTGCCCATCATTGGTTTCGTTTGGAATACCATTGTTGTTTAAGTCTAAATAAAACTCAATTGCTTGCCCATCAATGGTAGTAGTGTCATAAGCAATGGCATTTCTTTCTACCGGTGCATTTGTACCTGTCATCGGGTACTTGGTTTTGACACCTTCGGTCAGGTTTGGCAAGAGGCCTTCTTGCTGAGGGCGGGTCAAACAATTTAAAAAATCAACAAATTGCTTTTGAGTAGCCTCGGACTTCATTATGTAAAAACCGCCAACTCCTCGAGGATAATCTAAACTAGGATTAGTGGAAGAGGTAGATATTCCAAACTCGAAGCTTACAGGTTCAGTACCCAGGTCATCTACAAAGGCGGGGACTCTAGTAAGTTGTCCGTTTTCTAATTTAGAAGTGTAGAAAAAGCTAATATCGCTACCATCCCCTAGATAAAAAGGGCCCTCAGGGATATAGACCATTTCAATTCCAAACACTTTAAAACTAGGGTTGACAAAGCCTACAAGGGGTTCTAAAAGTTCTAATGTAATCTTGGCTTGGTTTATTGATTTCTGCGTATTACTGAGCCCCCTAGTGTTGACAAATATATTACCCCCTACTATATTGAAGAGAGAGATCTGCGGATCTGATGAAGAACTTTGTCCACTAAATATTAAGTTTTGCCATTGTTGTGAATTGGCATTACGATATTTGGCAAATATCCAAACGGCATCAAGGTGTTTATTTGATATTTTCCAAGCATTATCCCAAGCCAAGAGAGCTCAAAAGAAAGCTCCTTGGTACTGGGGTCATAAGTGACATTCTCAGCCTTCAAGTTGTTGGCTAGGGCCTGGCCATAGAGCAGTACTCCTAGCAAGATTAAAAATAAACTTCTTCATGGCTGTGATTATTGGATTAGTTTGACTAGAAATATGGTGGAGGCTACACTGGCCCCGCCTGTAAACTGCATGGTAAGGGCGTAGATATTGCCATCGGGGGAGGTAGCCATTTGGATATCTTCTTCTTCAGGTTCTTCTGAGCTAGCGAAACCGTCCACCCCGACAATAGCCGCTATAGATACCTTTCCTTCAGGATAGAAGCCATCAAAGCCACTCTGGGCCGCCAACATAGGGCTTTCCCAAGCGGGTAGGCTTTTCCGTTTAAAGTTTAGGTTTACACTTTTACTTTGGATTACCTCGCCGGCCCGCATATACGCATCCTGGGGTTCGGCATCGGCGGAGTAGAGCCCCATCATAACATTGGCTTTGAAGATATCCCCAGGAAATTTACTGGGGGGGATACGGATTAGGTTAATGGAGATTTGTAACTCGAGCTGTTCGCCTAGCTCTTGGGTTGCCTCAGCCATATCTGAGTCTCCCAGGTTTTCTTGGCTAATGGGCACAATGACCAAGTTTTTAAAATATTCTGCCGCTATATAGGGAGTTTGGGGGCCTAAGCGTTGGGTAGCCCCTCCAACTACCCCAAAACCCAATACCTTCTGGGCTTGGCTCAGTGAAGGCGTTATTGCGAAGATTAAGCCTAGCAAAAAGGCTGATGTAATACTTTTCATACGACTTAGTTTGTAGTTTTTTTATGAAATTATACAAAATAGCCCGGGCCTTCAAGTCAGCTTGAGTGATTGATTCGTTTCCTCGAGTAAGGGGCTAGGCTTTTTGAGTATTAACAAAAAAGGGGATTTATAGTCTAAAAGAACCCGATTTAGAGACTAAACTGCTTGCTAAGCAACTGTTTATTAATGGCTTAGGGATGGAACGGCCTGTTTGAGCTCGTATAGGCCTGCGGGGAGAGGCAGCGAGTAGTGACAGCCCGACCCGCGCCAGGCGATAGGTTCAGGATATTCCTCACTTTCTAGGCGCGGGGAAGCTCCAAAAACCTCTTTGCACCAGTCAATATTTAGGATAATAGGCTCGTAAATTTGTCCTTAAATCGCTTAGAAACACTCAAAACCTGTCCATTTTGCATCTCGACGGAGCCTCCATCGGCCTTTACGTATTTCTTTACTTGATGCATGTTGATCAGGTAGGACTGGTGGATGCGGATAAAATCGCTAGTGGGTAGTTGTTCCTCAATGCTTTTGAGGGTTTTGCTGACTACCTTCTGTTGCGAATCACTGAGGTAAAGGCAGGTATAGTTGTTTTGAGATTCGCAATAGACAATGTTTTCATAGGGGACGAACTCTACCCCCTTCATATCGGCAATGGCGAGTTTCCCATCTCGGATGGGGTTACTCGCCAAGCATTGTCCCAAGAGAGCTCAAAAGAAAGCTCCTTGGTACTGGGGTCATAAGTGGCATTCTCAGCCTTCAAGTTGTTGGCTAGGGCCTGGCCATAGAGCAGTACTCTTAGCATGATTAAAAATAAACTTCTTCATGGCTGTGATTATTGGATTAGTTTGACTAGAAATGTGGTGGAAGGAATATCGATAGGGCCTTGAAAGTCCATAGAAATCACGTAGATATTGCCATCTGGGGAGGTGATCATTTGGATATCTTCTTCCTCAGGATCTTCGTGAGCCTGGGCACCATACACGTGCGGGCTCCACACAAAAGCTCTGGACACTTGCCCTTCGGGCATAAACCCGTCCCAGTTGCTATTAACTTCCAGCATTTGGGCTCCCCAGGATTCGGCTTCTTTTTTGACAAAAGTGAGGTTGAAACTTTTACTTTTTGTGACCTCCCCAAGGCTTAACAAAACATCTTGGGGCTGCGCATCGGCCGCGTAAAGTCCTAAATTATTGGTAGGCCGGAAGATATCCCCGGGCCAGGACTTAGGCGATATACGTACCATCTTGACGGAAGCTTGTAGCTTTACTTGCTCTCCAAGGCGCTCTGTGGCCTCTCCCATCCCGGCCGGATCCATTTTTTGCTTACTGAGGGGTATCAATACCAGTTTTTGAAAATAAGACTGGGCCGTTTGGGGGGAAGTAGGCTTAACCCCTTGGGGGCCTCCTCCTACAATGCTGTAGCTTAGTACCTCTTGGGCTTGGCCAATTATAGGGTTCAGTAAAAGAGAAAGACCTACTAAAAGAGTGGTTTTTATTAATTTCATAGAACTTCGTTTGTAGTTTTTTTATGAAATTATGCAAAGCATACCCTGTCTTCAAGGTACTTTGAGTGACCGGGTGAGTTCCTTGAGTAAAGGACCTGGTAGCTTGAGCATTAACAAAACTTCCATTTAGGTCAGTGTTGGATGAAATCTTACTTGATAGTTTTGTTTTTCTTAGGCTTAGGGATGGAACGGCCTGTTTGAGCTCGTGTAGGCCTGCGGGGAGAGGCAGCGAGTAGTGACAGCCCGACCCGCGCCAGACGATAGGTTCAGGATATTCCTCACTTTCTAGGCGCGGGGAAGCTCCAAAAATCTCTTTGCACCAGTCAATATTTAGGATAATAGGCTCGTAAATTTGTCCTTAAACCGCTTAGAAACACTCAAAATCTGTCCATTTTGCATCTCGACGGAGCCCCCATCGGCCTTTAAGTATTTCTTTACTTGATGCATGTTGATCAGGTAGGACTGGTGGATACGGATAAAATCGCTGGTGGGTAGTTGTTCCTCAATGCTTTTGAGGGTTTTGCTGACTACCTTCTGTTGCGAATCACTGAGGTAAAGGCAGGTATAGTTGTTTTGAGATTCGCAATAGACAATGTTTTCATAGGGGACGAACTCTACCCCCTTCATATCGGCAATGGCGAGTTTCCCATCTCGGATGGGGTTATTCGACTGGCTCGGCAAATCCTTGTAGATTCTCTGAATTACTTCTGTCAATTCTTCCGGGTCTACGGGTTTTAAAAGAAAAGCATCGGCCTTAAATTTATATCCCTCCACGGCATAGCGGCTGTGGGCGGTGACAAAGACTATCCGGAAGTTGGCATTCTCGAATAATTCCAAGACCTGCATCCCGTTAATGCCCGGAAGGTCAATGTCCATAAAGACCAGATCGGGTTTAGCCGACTCAATAGCTTTGATGGCTTCAAGGGACGTACTGGCCGTGGCTACTACTTCCAGCTCTTCCGAACAATGCCTTTTTAAATCATATAATAAGGTATCTACACAATGTTGCTCATCGTCTACGAGCAAGGCTTTTATTTTCATGGTTTTTGAATTAAGGGCAATCGTATGCGTACCTCGGTTCCTTGCGATTCTCCTACTTGGCTTTTAAGATCCAGAATTTCTATATCGGGATCTGCTTGTACTTCCTTTAATAGGCGGTTTTTGCTGAGGAGCTGGATTCGCTTATGAGTCAAATCAATCGCCATAGATTTTTTTTGACTTGGCGCCTTGACTTGGGCCGCGTGCTCTCTACCTACCCCATTGTCCCGCACTATACAAGATAAATGATTTTTCTCCTTTTCGATACGGACCAGAAGTTTTTTATTTCCTTCTTTTAAACTCAGCCCGTGCAGAATCGCATTTTCTATGAAGGGCTGCAGTATCAAGGGCGGGATAAGATCCTGGTCTTTCTCGATTTGAGAACCTATTTCAAACGTAAAATCCAGCTGGTCATTAAAACGCATTTGCTCCAAATTTACATAGAGTTTTAGCATTTTTATTTCTTCACTGATGGTCACCGTATCGTATTCGCTGCTTTCCAAAATATAGCGAATCAACTTAGAAAATTTAGAAAGAGAATCATAGGCATCTTCATTTTTTTGATGTAAGATCAAGGCGCGGATGGAATTGAGGGCGTTGAACAGAAAGTGCGGCTTCATTTGGGTGCGAAGGGCGATCATTTTTACTTTGTCTATTTCCCGTTTGAGCGATATTTCTAAGGTGCGCTTTTTTTCTTCTTCTACGGCCATTTTTTGGGCTACAACTTCTTCGCTACGGGCCTTCACTTCTTCTTTTAGTTCTTCGTTATAACGTTTTTGCAAGCGATCATTTTCTTGCAATTGCCCAATAAGTTTTTCTTGATAGTCTAGTTTTTGTAGCTCACTCATTCTAATTTTATAACCCAATCCTAAGGCAAAAGCAAAAATTTCTAATAGAGTGCCATACATCATGTACCGTACATGATAGAGTAATACCGCCATAAGTGCCCCAGTAATAAAAAATAGAGACCCAAAAATGATGAATAAAGCCAGTCTATTCTTCATAGTAAAGTACACATAGAATTGCACCAAAAAAGTATAAATAATCAAGATGATACGTTCCCAGGTAAAAACGACATGCCAAGCAATACTATCTGGAAAAAATTCTATAGAAACTATGACATAAATAGCGGTAAGTGCAACCAAGCCCCCGATCCAAATACCCGTCTTGTAGAATAAAGGATACTCCTGCCGGGCATTCAAAAACTTCATGGCAAAGAGTAAATACATGAGGTGCACAAAAAACTGAATGCTGTAATGAAAGTGATCTATGAAGTTAGGGTAACTTGCTTTCAAGTCTATAAACAAGTACAGTTGTGAGGCAATTGAGCGATCAAACATATACATCCCAATAGTCAAGAGATAAGCCATATAATACAAATACAGGCTGTCTTGTTTATTAAAAATGTAAATGCCCATAAAGTAAGCCAAAAGCATAATGGTAGCCCCTGTAAACAACAAGGTGTTCAACTCCATATCCCAATATTGGTCAATAGAAATAGTAGATAAATAATGGGCAAAGGTTTCTGGCCCAACTAAGGAAAAGTAAAATTGGGATTTAGAATAATAGTCCGCATAACGTACTTTTGCTAAAAGGGTATGATCGGGAAAGAGATAACTAGAGTCTAATCGTATACAGTTACAATTTTTAGGTCTATTTTCACCCAATGAAGGCTCTCTAATCCCGGCTTTCAAGGAATCACCCGAAGGATGGTATAAAGTAAATTCATCTAACCTGTAATAGTAGAAATAATATTCTTCTTCCTGCGGTATTAAATCTTTTGGCCACAAAATTTTCACCCAATACTCCGGGCTTTTCCTTATCTTTTCGGAGTGCCCTTTTTTAAAGTCATGCTTCACATCCCATTGGCTTACCTCGTCCCAGGATAAGCCCGCGGAATCCAAACGCCACACATAATCCATACGGTGATACCAAACCCTGTTGTCTGAGGTCAACTCTTGGGCTTGGCCTGGGTTTGCAAGCTTAAAAAAGGGAAGGGCCGTAAATAATAGAACACGAAAAAACCTGAGTCTGCCTCGCATAATCTCACTCTTCTTTTTGTATACACTCATCCCATAAACGTAAAATGTATCAAAATAGCTTCCTAATTTAATTATGTAATTTTTTTCGCCTGAGGTACTCCAGCAACATCGCTGGCCGATCGGTACACACAATATGTGCCCCTTGCTCAATCACCCAGCCCCAAGCCCCTTCCGGATCTTCTACGGCCCGGTGGTCATCATGCCCAGCACATAGATCGGCCCAGAGCACGTCAATAAAAAGCGGGATATTTTGCGATTTGATTTGCGCAAAAGCTTGCATGGAAGGGCAATCTTCCGTTTCAAAACCTATCTCAAAAGCCACCGGATCGTTTTGGTCTATATGTTCTTGTACAAATTCCGGAATGTTCTCCCAAGTACAGTTAAAAGCAGGCATCAATAAAACCTCATCGATCACCTCCCCATACTCGGCCTTTGCCTCCGGATAGGGCTTGTCGCTGATAAAAATCACTTGATTTTGCATCTCTAAGGCTTGTACCACCTCATAGGCCTGGGGCAAATAGTCATAACACTTATCCAGCTTGACCAGGATTTTATCTTGGGCTTCCCGAAGGGCTTGCTCCAAGGTGGGGATCGTATATTTAGTTTCGTGCCTAAGGCCATTGAGCAAGGGTATCTTTACCAAAGAATCCAAGGGATAATCCTTAAGGAGTCCACGAGACAAAGTCATCCGGTCTAAGGTAGCATCGTGAAATATGACCAATTGGCTATCGGCACTTGGTCTTACATCTAATTCTACTAAGTCTACTCCCATGGCTATACAACTCCGAATAGCTGGTAAAGAGTTTTCGGGAAAGTTTCTCCAGTCGGCCCGATGCGCCGCTACCAAAACCTGATCTGGGTTGGGCGTTCGAAATTGAGCCAAAAGGGTATCGATAGATGGACGCCTAAGCTTCTGCTCCTTGCTCTTACTGGGTTCGGAAGGATTGGTGGCTTGAGGAGATTGACAACCCAATACTAAGCCTAAACAAGCTAAAACTAGCAAATTTCTCATCGGTTTCGTCTGATTGTTAAACTTCGGTATTTCTTGGTGAATATAAGAAACTGTTTAAATTTAATTGCGTTGGGCTGCAAAGAGCCATTTCGGGAACCTGATTTCATCAAATTCATCGCCCGTAGCCCTGCTATGCGCTCCTTGTTGATTTCATCAGAACCCCAAACTGACCCTTTTCGCCGACATAAAATAAACTTAAACAGTTTCTAAGGCTTTATGGGGGCTTGCCCACGCTTTAGGCATTTCCTTAACATGATAAGGAAGTATCTGCCAGGCGTGGGCCGGCCCGCCTCTATGGGAATGTATGCCGTTTATCTCTTGGCCGGGGGAAGCCCCCTTATAATTTTGAATGTTTCGGTAAATTATTCTGTATACTGTATTAATTCAGGCTTATGATAAAGCCTTGCCCCAGTTTGAGCTTTTGGGTA
>CAWUIO010000114.1:0-20342 GCA_963922455.1 uncultured Microscillaceae bacterium | reverse complement strand
AAAAAAATAGCATCAAAATTGGAGACCATTTTTTTAATTTTTTGCACGGCCTAGGCTTCCCGGCGTTGACCCTTTTTGCCTTTAGCTTACTAAGTGCCGCCGGGCGGGCTACCCAGACAAGCCGGAGCCTCCCGCCCGCACTACCCACAGCGGTCTCCGCCCTTCGGGTGGGTATCCCTAAGCTAATTGGACTGAGCATTAGGATTTCTTACAAAAAAGAATCAACCCATTACGGCATCTGGTCACGCATCCCGGTTTGTGGCCCTCGGCTCCATAAAAGGCTGAGGGATAGAGCGGCCTGTTTGAGCTCGCTGCGGGTATGTGCGTCGGCCAGCGAGTAGCGAAAGCCCGACCCCGGCGCAACAAAATAGGCTATTACGTACAAAGCTTCATCGCCGGGGGCAGACCCTAGTTTTCGGATTATTTCAGTAATACGTCAAACAATTGCATTCAGCATAGGTTATCTAAGATTAAATAAAGAGAGCAACCAAACCTTACATCGCTATTGGTCAGGTAATTACCAGAGGTTTGGAATTATGCCTTAAATAGTTTTGTTTTGCATTCAGTCAATTAGTGACACGTCCGTTAGAATTCGGATTTATACAGAAGTGCTGAGAGAATGGGCTCTTCGAAGCACTGGCAACCTGCTCCCCCGAGTAAGGTGCTAAGTCCCACCTAAATTTTTTTAGGAACTATAAATTCAATTAAATAATCAGATTGAATTTTACCTAAGATTTTAGTATAAGTGCCATCGGGTCACCGGATGGTCACTACCATATTTTTGAATAGACGGAGGGGCGCCCGCGAGCAGCTTTTCCAAAAAAAACCACAATATGATCGAGAAATATCTTCAAGACCGCATTTTAGTTCTAGACGGCGCTATGGGGACGATGATCCAACGATATGAATTTGGTGAAGAAGAATATCGAGGAGAACGTTTTAAAGACTATCCTCAATCTTTAAAAGGAAATAATGACCTTTTGAGCCTTACCCAACCTCAAGTGATTAAAGAAATTCACGCGAAGTTTTTAGAAGCCGGAGCAGATATTATTGAGACCAACACGTTTAGTGGAACGAGCATTGCCATGGCCGACTATGCCATGGAATCATTGGTTTACGAATTGAATTATGAGTCGGCCCGCATTGCCAAAGAAGTTGCCGATGAGTTTACCCAGAAAAACCCACAAAAACCCCGATTTGTGGCAGGCTCTATGGGGCCGACCAACCGAACCGCTTCTATTTCTCCCGATGTAAATAACCCGGGTTTTCGGGCGGTAAGTTTTGATGAGTTGGTAGATGCTTACTATGAGCAAACCAAAGCCCTCGTGGAGGGTGGCTCAGATATTTTATTGGTGGAGACTATTTTTGATACCCTCAATGCCAAAGCGGCCTTGTTTGCCATTGATAAATACTATGTGGATTCGGGTAAAACCCTACCTATCATGGTATCTGGTACCATTACCGATGCTGCCGGGCGTACGCTTTCGGGGCAAACCATTGAGGCCTTTTTAATTTCGGTTTCGCATATGCCGCTCTTGAGTGTAGGAATTAACTGTGCTTTGGGAGCCGATTTGATGCGTCCGTATGTACAAAGTTTGGCTAAGAATTCTTCTTTCCACGTTTCGGCCCACCCCAATGCCGGACTCCCCAATGAATTTGGGGAGTATGACCAAAGTCCTGAAGAAATGGGGGTAATTATCCGGGAGTTTTTGGAAGAAGGCTTTCTCAATATTGTGGGAGGCTGTTGTGGAACCACTCCCGATCATATTGGGGAAATTGCTAAAATTGCCTCTGAATATTCCCCTCGTAAATTTCCAGGTTTAGAGCAATTCTCCAATTACAGTGGGATGGAGCCCCTGGTGGCCAGTCCCCAAATCAATTTTATTAATATTGGGGAACGAACCAATATTACCGGTTCGGCCAAGTTTAAGCGACTTATCAAAGAAGATAATTACGAAGAGGCTTTATCGGTAGCCCGTCATCAGGTAGAAGGAGGAGCCCAGATCATCGATGTCAATATGGATGAAGGGATGATTGATTCGGAACAGGCCATGACTACCTTCCTCAACCTCATCGCGGCCGAGCCCGATATTGCCCGCTTGCCCATTATGATTGACTCTTCCAAATGGTCGGTCATTGAGGCAGGTTTGAAATGCGTACAAGGGAAATCGGTTGTAAACTCTATCTCCCTCAAAGAAGGGGAGGAAAAATTTATAGAACACGCGCAATTAGTCAGACGCTACGGAGCAGCGGTCATTGTGATGGCTTTTGACGAAACGGGCCAAGCTGATTCCTACGAGCGCAGAATTGAAATATGTGAGCGGGCCTACCGTATCTTGGTATATAAAGTTAACTTCCCTCCCGAAGACATTATTTTTGACCCTAATATTTTGACCGTAGCCACGGGTATTGAGGAACATAATAATTACGCTGTAGACTTTATTGAAGCCACCCGCTGGATAAAAGAAAACTTACCCCACGCCAAAGTAAGTGGGGGGGTGAGTAATATCTCCTTTTCATTCCGCGGAAACAATGTAATTCGGGAGGCTATGCACTCGGCCTTCTTGTATCACGCCATCAAAGCCGGCTTGGATATGGGTATCGTCAATGCCGGTATGATTGAGGTATACGATGACATCCCCAAGGACATGTTGGAATTGATAGAAGATGTGCTCCTCAACCGCCGAGACGATGCCACCGAACGCTTGGTGGACTTTGCCGAAACCGTAAAAGGCAGCGGAAAGAAAAAAGAAGTAGACCTTTCCTGGCGAGAAACCAAAGTGGAAGAAAGACTCAAGCATGCCTTACTCCGAGGGATTACTGACTTTATTGATGAAGATACCGAAGAAGCCCGTCAACAATTTGACCGGCCTCTCCAAGTAATTGAAGGCCCCTTGATGGACGGGATGAATGTCGTAGGGGACCTCTTTGGAGAAGGAAAAATGTTCTTGCCCCAAGTAGTAAAGAGTGCCCGGGTTATGAAAAAAGCCGTCGCGTATTTGATGCCGTATATGGAAGCCGAAAAAGAAGCAGCTTTGCTCCGGGGCGAGGTGGATACTCAAGGGGGCGGGAAAGTGCTTATGGCCACGGTAAAAGGCGATGTGCACGATATCGGAAAAAATATAGTAGGCGTGGTACTCGCTTGTAACAACTACGAGGTGATTGATATCGGTGTTATGGTACCTGCCGAAAAGATCTTGGAAGAAGCCCAAAAACACCAAGTGGATGTGATTGGATTGAGCGGTTTGATTACCCCTAGCCTGGATGAAATGGTACACGTTGCCTCCGAAATGCAACGCTTGGATATGAACATCCCCCTACTCATCGGTGGGGCTACCACGTCTCGGATTCATACCGCAGTGAAGATCTCTCCTAAGTATAATCACCCGGTAATTCACGTATTGGATGCTTCTCGTAGTGTGCCCGTCGTGAGTAATTTGCTCAATGCCGAAGTAAAAGATGGCTACGTGCAAGAGGTACAGGAGGAATATCAAAGAATGCGGGAAGGCCACGCCAACCGTAAAAAGGGTAAAAAATTCCTTGACTTGGCGGCTGCCCGTAAGAATGCCATGGCTATTGACTGGTCACAGACCCAGGTGAAAAAGCCTACTTTCTTGGGCCATCAAGTCTTTACCGAGTATTCTTTGGAAGAACTCAGTCAATACATCGACTGGACTCCTTTTTTCCAGGCTTGGGAACTACACGGAAAATTTCCAAGAATACTCGAGGATGAGGTAGTAGGAGAAGAAGCTACAAAGCTATATGCCGAC
Source organism: uncultured Microscillaceae bacterium (assembly GCA_963922455.1). GTDB lineage: Bacteria > Bacteroidota > Bacteroidia > Cytophagales > Microscillaceae > CAWUIO01. The sequence goes on along the minus strand of CAWUIO010000114.1, from coordinate 16,572 downwards.
GCCCAGGCCATGCTCCATAAATTGATTGATGAAAATCTTTTGGAAGCCCGGGCGGTACTCGGTTTTTACCCGGCCAATACCGTAAATGCCGACGATATCGCCATTTATCAACACCAAAAAGTGGCTGCCCTGGCTGGGGTAAACGGCAACGGTACTTCGCATTTGGAAGAGTACGAAGAAAACCGAAATGAACTTCGAGATACCTTGTTTAACCTTCGTCAGCAAACAGAAAAAGCCAAAAACCTTCCTAATTTCTCTTTGGCCGACTTTATCGCTCCCGCCGAAACCGGGATTCAAGATTATATCGGAGGTTTTGCCGTAGGGATTTTTGGCGCAGAAAAATTGGCCAAGGCATACGAGGCCGACCAAGACGACTATAACTCCATTATGGTCAAGGCCCTAGCCGACCGCTTTGCCGAAGCTTTTGCTGAACGCTTACACCAACGCGTACGGAAGGAGTTCTGGGGCTATGCGAGCGAAGAAACTTTAGACAATGAGTCTCTTATCCGGGAAAAGTACCAAGGGATTCGTCCTGCGCCCGGATATCCGGCTTGCCCCGACCATACCCAGAAGCAGACTTTGTTCAAACTGATGAACGTAGACGAAGAAATCGGGCTTAGCTTGACCGAGTCTTTAGCGATGTACCCAGCAGCAGCTGTATCGGGTTGGTATTACTCCCACCCCGAATCACGTTATTTTGGCTTGGGTAAGATTGAAAAAGACCAGGTGCAAGATTATGCTCAAAGAAAAGGTATTTCTATGAAGGAGGCAGAGAAGTGGTTGAGTCCTAGTTTGAATTATGACCGGGACTAATAGACTGCCTAAAATGATCACCACTCCCCAGAGCTTCGCTCTGGGGAGTGTTTTTTTTTACATTTACTTTATCTCCACGACGGCCACGGCATCCATCTCGACCAACCACCCATCCCCGGCCAAAGATGTAACCCCCACCAAGGTACTGGCCGGACGGGGCATATCGCCCATAACTTCCTCCCGGATATCCCGAAATACGGCTAAATCTGCCGGTTTATAGTCCACGATATAGGTATTTATCTTGACGAGATCTCCTAAACCGGCCCCGGCCGCCTGCAGTTCTTTTCGCATATTCGCCCAGACGGAACGCATTTGACTTGCTAGGTTATCCCCCTCTCCTATTTGCCCGGAGACATGAATTGTTTTTACATTGCCTTGGGTGATGGCCACCACCTGGGTATAGCCGTTTTGGGGGTGGATGTATTCTTTTTTGAAGGTTTGGGCCTGTAACTCATATACTAATCCCAGCCATAGGAAGCAACACGTTCCAAGAATTTGTAAAATTCGCATAGGTATACTTTTTTCCTCTTAAAATTAATATGCATACGATTTGCTACGCATCCAATATTTCAACTCGACAGGCTTAATTTAAGCGGATATATTGAAGCAAACAAACCGACTACCCAGGGGCAGCCGGTTTGTTGATACGGGTACTTCAGATTTTAGTCCATTTTTAGGGCTTGTAAAATCGCTTGGGGCTCTACCCTCCCCCGATAATCCCCACCTTCTGACTGAGCAAAAATGATTTGGCCATTGGGATGGATCACAAATACCGCCGGAACGGGCAGTCCCCGGGAATCCTCTTCGTAAAAGGAGTCAAAGTCAATACCCAAGGCTTGCATTACCTCAACGGGGGCATCTCCGTTACGAAATACCGTAGTGTACTGCTCGGCTACTGTATTGCCCGCATCACTCAATACCTCAAATTGCAGTTCATTTTTCTCCTGCATGCTTAAGGATTGATCAGGGTTTTGCGGGGAGATGGCTACCAGGTTACCACCCAAAGCTTGTATCTGAGCCAGAATCTGCTGGTATTGCTTTAATTGTAGGTTACAGTAAGGACACCAAGTCCCCCGATAAAAGGCCAACACTACCGAGCCCCGACCCAACATTTCCGACAAGGTTACCGTCTTTCCCTGGGCATTGGCCAAGCTGAAACCCGGGGCTTGTTCGCCTACTTTACGCTTCAAGGGCTGGGCATAGGTTTGGGCCAATTGCTCCGCATCTTGGTTGAAGGTATTGAGCGACTCAGCTGGTAGCATATCGCCGAGTTGCTTTATTAAGTCTTTTACTTCACTTTGATAAGAGGGAACGCTTACATCAGTATTCATAGAAAATTGATTTAATGGATGATTGATTGATGTTTCAAAGTTCACCCATTTTGTGCCCCGGAAAAATGAAGCAAATTAGGAAAAGTGATTGAACTAGGTTAAGATTTTTTGAGGCTTTGCCGTCTGCGAATTTTACTTAAAAACTCCGGGGTCATACCCAAATACGAGGCCAACATGTATTGGGGGACCCTTCGCACAATATCGGGGTACATTGTATAAAACTCATCATAGCGCTCCTCGGCACTTTTACTAAGATTGGAAAGTACCCGCCGCTGGGCAAAAGCAAAGGACTTTTGGGCTACCATCCTAAAAAAATGTTCAAACTTAGGATTGGCCTTACATAAGGATTCCGCGTCTTGATAAGACAACTGCCATATCTCACAAGGCTCTAAGGCTTCCACAAATAAAGAGGCTGGTTCTTGCTGGATGTAGCTGTTAAAATCACTAATCCACCAGTCTTCCACGGCAAATTGTAGGGTATGCTCCAAACCTTCTTTGGTAGCCAAATACAGCCGTAGGGCCCCCTTGACCACATAGGTCTGATGAGTACAGATAAACCCGGGTTGTACGATAAACTGCCTCTTCTGCGCATGAGCTTTCCGCAAAACATTCGTAAATGTGGCTTTTTCTTCCTCACTTAACTCGACATATTTACCCAGATGGCCTACTATGCTATCGTATTCATTCATAGCTAATACATTTAAAATTGGGGCTGCCCCCCGGGGGAAATTCCTTTCCTTAGGGAGGTAGCGTGGCCGGGGGTCGGGCTTTCGCTACTCGCTGCCTTTCCCCGCAAAGGCCTACACGAGCTCAAACATGCCGCTCTATCCCTCAGCCTTATTTGGTGTCCTGACCTGAGATGCGGTAGGAGATACAGCAACTCATAATTTTTTTTGTGAGAAGTCCCGATTATGGGTTTCCCCTGGCTTAGGGATACCCACCCGAAGGGCGGAGACCGCTGTGGGCCGTGCGAAGGGTGGCTCCGGCTTGCCTGGGTAGCCCGACCGGCGGCACCTTGCAAACCTAGGGGTAGGTGATTTCTACGCCGGGAAGCCCCCGATGCCCTCCTGAAGTATCTCCGTTTAATTAAGGGGTATGTACTTAAGGAAATCTCCCAGTTTTTTTAGCTTGGGAACGAATAAAACCCAAAAAATACGTTTACTTAGTAAATACTAAACGTACAATAACGCTACTCCTTCTCTTCTTGCCTCAGTATCTATGAGCAAAAATATCTGTGAAGAATCAACCTTCAAACAAATTTTTGAAAATTTGGCTCAATCCTTACACAATTTTCTATTTTACAAATCGGGCAACCGGGCCTTGGCAGAAGATCTGGGTCAAGAGGCTTTCTTAAGGCTTTGGAAGTCTTGCGCCAAAGTTTTGCCAGAAAAAGCGAAGAGTTATCTGTTTACCGTAGCCAATAATTTACTACTAGACCACGTCAAGCATCAAAAGGTGGTATTGGCCTATCAAAAACAAAAACCCAGTAATGATACCCAAGAAACCCCAGAATACTTGTATGAAGAAGAGGAGTTTCAAAAAAGGCTGAGCGAGGCCATAGCCAATCTTCCCGAGAAAAGCCGGGTCGTTTTCTTGATGAACCGCTTGGATAAGCTCACCTACCAAGAAATCGCCGATCGTTTGGAAATAAGCAAGAAAGCCGTTGAGAAACGTATGCACAAAGCTTTGGTAGAACTCCGTAAATTGACCAATAAAATTTAAGGGAGGGCTTTGGGGCCCTTTGATCGTTATAAGCGTAGACTGAAAGTATTATGGATCAACCCTTTGAAGATGATACACTCCTTGCCCGCTGGCTCAGTGGGGAATTGAGTGAAACCGAAAAGCAAGAGCTGGAGCAACATCCTGACTTCCCGCAATGGAAAAAAATTGTGGAAGCCAGCGATCGCTTGTTGACCCCAGAATTTGACTCCAAGGGTTCTTGGGAAAAACTCAAAGCAGCCCGTGCCTCTCAACCCATGGGGCGGCAAGGATTTTTACAGAGAATTGCCTTGGGTGTGGCAGCGGCTGTACTCCTTTTTATTGGCTTCCGTTATTGGCCCAGCCAATCGGCTCAGCGCATCGAGGCTCCCGTAGGAGAGCAAATAAAATTCACCCTACCCGATAAGTCTCAAGTAACTCTCCACGCAGCCTCAGAAATCACCTGGGATGAAAAAACCTGGCCCCAAGAACGTAGGCTCCAACTACGGGGAGAAGCCTACTTTAGCGTTCGCTCAGGCGAAGCTTTTACCGTACAAACTTCCCAAGGCGACGTAAAAGTATTGGGTACTCGCTTCAATGTATTTGATCGCCCGGAAGAAGGTTATGTGGTTACGTGTTATGAAGGAAAAGTAGGGGTCCAAAGGAGAGATGAGCCGTCCTTAATTTTGCAAGCCGGGGAGGAAGCGAGCTTGCAAGGAAATAAGCTAGGCAAAGACTCACATTCGGGGGCAGGATCTCCTTCTTGGACCCGCGGGGAAACCCTCTTTCGGAATAAGCCTTCCAAATTAGTTTTTAAAGAGTTGAGCCGTTTGTATGGAGTAGAAATTGAGTTTAATAAGGTTTCTTCCAAACCATACACAGGTCCACTCCCGCACGATAACTTAAAAAATGCCCTAGATATCATCTCTAAAACCCTGAATTTACGTTATGAAATAGTACATGATAAGCTTGTGAGAATCCAAGAGGATTAATATGTCGAAGCTGTATACGCTATTTCTACTAAGTGTTTGCTATCAATTTTTATATCTCCCTCTCGCTGCCCAAGAAGAAAGGCTCTTCTCGTATAGTGGGAAGGGCCAAGCTCTATCGGAGGTACTCAATCAATGGGAAAAACAATATGACTTGGTATTTGCCTACGAAAGCAGTTTACTCGAGCAGGTCCAGGTTAGTGCACAATTTGAACAGTTGCCCCTTTCGGATGCCCTTCAAAGCCTCTTAGCCTCCACCTCAATTAGTTTCGAGATACTAGGGCCTCGGTATATTGTGCTCAGGCAATCTGAAAAACTGAAACCATTACAGAAACTTTGCGGTACCGTGGTCGACAAAGAAAGTGGGGAAGCCCTGGCTTATGCTAGTGTAGGAGTAGTCGGCACCCATTTAGGCACCCAAAGTGATGAGGAAGGCCGTTTTGCCTTCCGAGGTAATTTTGAAGAAGTAGACCAACTGATTATCAGCTATGTGGGCTACCAATCTCAAACTATTTCTATTGCTACCTTACTCAATAAGCCTTGTACCCGTATCGTGCTTGCCCCTGCCATTCAGTGGATCCCGGAAATTATCGTGCAGGAGTTTACGGTCGATATGTTAGATTTTGGCAAGTACCGTGATCCGATCAAAATGCGTCCTCAAAAAATACCTACTTTGCCGGGTTGGGGAGAACCCGATATTTTCCGTTCCCTACAATTAATTCCGGGGATTAGCGCTACGGGTGAGTCGGCAGCCAATTTAAATATTCGGGGCGGCACTTCCGATCAAAACCTGATTTTGTGGGATGGCATCCCCATTTACCATTCAGGGCATTTTTTTGGGTTATACTCAGCCTTTAATCCTTATGTCGTCCAGGAGGTTGATGTCTACCGAGGGGGCTTTGGGGCAGAATATGGCGGCCGAATATCTGGGGTCATAGATATCCAAGGGAAACCCAGTACGGATGGGGAAGCCCGGTATGGCTTCGGGCTCAATTTTCTGAATGCTCACGCTTTTGCCGAAATTCCTTTAATCAAATCCAAATCAACCTTACTCTTAGCCGCCCGACGTTCTTTTACCGATCTTATCCAGAGCAGCACTTACCAAAGTCTGTTTAATAGTGTATTTCAAAAAGGGCGCATATCGGATAACTTAAACGATGAAGCAGAGGAGGCAGAGTCATATCCTAATTTTCATTATGAAGATTACCATATGAAATGGGTCTGGAAACCTGAGGAAAAACAGAACCTGGCCCTCAGCGCCTATTTTGGGAATGATGCCTTTGACTACAATTACAACTATGGAGAAATTTTTGAGTCGGACGACTTTTTAAAACTTAATAACTGGGGGCTGAGCTTGAGAAGTACCCGAGACTGGAACGATCGTAGTCAAACCATGATAGAAGGGAGTTTTAGTGCTTATTTGAACCGGTATGAGTTCCGGTATAGTTTTGAGCCAGATAGTATCCCATTTGATGTTCAATTGAGCCATTTGAACCGTATGGCCGATGCTACTTTTCGGCTACACCACTCTTGGAAACCTCATCCCGGAATTCAGCTAAGTGGGGGCTGGCAATACAGTATGCGCAATATTCAATACGAGTATCAAGAGTTGACCGAACAGGATAATCGAGAATTTGGGGGGGAAACCTTTCGTAACCGTAGCAACTCTTTTTATGGAGAAGTGCGTGTTGAACCTGTACAAAACTTAGCGTTCCAGTTGGGAATACGGAGAGATGAATTTAGAAACTTTGTTGGAAAAGACTTTGAAATCCGGGACGAGTTAAGCTGGCAAACCCGTTATTCGGTCCAGTGGAATCCGGGAGGCCGGGCTTGGAGCTTTACCTTTACTGGAGGGGATTATAGTCAGTTTTTATATCAAATCCCAGCCTATTACAATGACCTGGGGGCCGGTGAACAGCTTTGGGTTAGTGCCGATGATTATTTCCCGGTGCTTCACGCCAATCAATGGAGCTTTGGCCTCGCTTATCAAAAATCTGATTGGGAGATTGAGCTCGAATATTACTTCAAAAATACCCGGAACCTATCTTCCCGTAAGTTAGAACTGGAAGAAGATCTATTAAATCCCTTTAATCAATCGGGCCAGGCCCGGGTACGGGGCTTGGATGTATTGCTCCGAAAAACATGGAAGCGCTATTCGCTGTGGGTGGCTTACTCATTTACAAAGGCAGAAAATCGTTTCCCTGACTTGATTGACTACCAATACTTTCCTACCGACCAAGACCAAAGGCACCGCCTGAACTTTACCCATATGCTTAACCTAAAACATTGGGACCTTTCGCTGAGTTGGCAATACCGCAGTGGGGGCCCTTATTCGGTACCCGAAAGTTATGGTGAATTTTTCAACTCAGAAGGTGATTTAGGGTTTTTCTTAAACTACTCGGGGCCTAACAATGCCCGCCTACCGGCCTATCATCGCTTAGATCTTGCTGGCAATTATAAGTTTTATCGTCCAAAATGGCAGGGTAAAATTGGTTTGTCTATACTCAATTTTTACAATCGAAAAAATATCTCCGATGTAGACTATTTTGTTTTCCCCCCCGATGCCTCCGAAGGGCGTAATGTACCAGAAATAGTAGGCTTTGAGCGAAAAATGCTAGGCTTTACGCCTAATCTTTTCTTTCAAATTGAGTGGTAAGCTCAGAGATATCAATCATGTCTAAAATGTCATATTCTATATCGACCCAAGTTAAAGCCTCGTGGGGCTCACGGTAAAACCGAAACTCAAAATTGTCTTGGGGAGTATACTTCATGATCTGCTCAAAGGATATCTGAGCGAAGCAGTTACGACTATTTACAATGGCTAGCTTCTTTAGACCAATTTGACGATAGATATGCGAGTATTGCTTGATAATCCAGTCTTGGGTTTCTGGTATGGCCGAGTAATTGACGTAGCGGGTATCTAAGACAATTTTTTTTGGTCTTAGATCTAGAATGGCGACAAAATAGCTATCAACTTCCAAACGAAAATCTAATTCGTACATATGGAAGGGGGTATCCCAGAGTACATACAGGGTTTGATAGACTTGATTATAAAAAATTTTTTGATATTTACTTTTACCAATTAATTGGAAATGGGTTGAGGTCAACATAGAAAAAACAAATAACTTGTGAATAATAGTTTTTCTGTATGCAACTGGTTCTCTTCGTTTTTTTGGGCTGCTTATATAAACTCATTTTAGCGTTTTAAGTAGAACCTAAAAGGGTGTTTACAGATTTAATCCCTCACACAAGTTGTTTTCTGCCCAAAAATGCCTGATAGGCTCAGCCCTCACCCAGGCAAACTTTCTTTTGGCTGAGGGATAGAGCGGCCTGTTTGAGCTCGTGGGGGCCTGGCGGGAAAAGGCAGCGAGTAGCGAAAGCCCGGCCCCCGGCATGGAGCTCCCATTTGGCTAGCTTGGTCAACCGGGGGACAGCCCCAGGTGAAGATTTTTCTGGTCTAGGCTATTTAAAGTATGTAGCAAGGTGTATCTTTAATCGGCCAAGAATAGAATTTATGCATACTAAGATTTTATATGTACTCTTTCTTATTTGTTTAGGGAGTGTAAGCAGTACAAAAGCCCAAGTAGCCAGCGATACGAGTACTTGGAATAGCCCTCCGGACATAGAGCTCAGAGGGGTAATAGATTTTTTCTATGCCTATGATTTTAATGAACCTCAGGGGCCCCGGCAGCGTTTTTTCTTCCAGCATAACCGGCATAATGAGTTTCAAGTCAATCTAGCTTTGCTACAAGTAAAGGTAGAACACCCTCGATATCGGGCAGGTTTAGGGCTCCATACGGGGACCTATCCTGAGGATAACTATGCGGCAGAGACCAATTTATCGCAGTTAATCTACGAAGCGCAATTGGGTATACGCTTACATTCCTCGGCCAATTTGTGGCTTGATGCCGGGATATTTCCTTCTCATTTGGGCTTTGAGAGCCCCATACCGCAAGATAATCCTACTTTGACTAGATCTTTGGTGGCCGAAAGCTCCCCATATTATCTTTCGGGGGTTAAAGTAAGCTACACTAGCCCCAATAAGCAATGGGAATGGATGGCCGGTGTGTATAACGGTTGGCAGAGAATTAGGCGGGTACCCGGTAATTCCCTGCCATCTTTTGGCACCCAGGTGCTCTTCAAGCCCAGTAAAAAGTTGGATCTTAATTGGAGTACTTTCGTGGGTACAGAAGATCCGGATAGCAGTCGTCGAATTCGGCAGTTTCACAACTTTTATGCTATCTACCGCCCCAGCCAATCCTTATCGTTCATTATGGATTGGGATATAGGTTGGCAGCAAACGGGCCGTAAGTCATCGTCTCATGATACTTGGTACGGCTTGGCTTTTGTAGGGCGCTATGCTTGGAACCCTCGTTGGTCGGGGGCTATCCGGGTGGAGCACTTCTACGACCCTCAAGAAATTGTTGTGTTTCCGCAGAACCCCCTAGGTTTTCGGGCTTGGGCCTATTCACTCAACCTAGACTTTCAACCGGTGAAATACTTGGTATGGCGGATTGAAGGAAAATATATTCGGGACTTAAACCCGATCCTGCCAGAAGGGAGCCTGCCCACCTTTAGCCGAGATAATTTTACTTTAATTAGCTCTTTGTCCTTTCAATTAGGCCAGATGCTTGGGCGATAAATTTAAATATCGCAGACTTGAACGGATTTGGCGAGCGACTCAAGTGGGTTTTTACGTGTAGGGATAAATTCCTGGGCTACATAACCGCCAAAGCCTGTTTGATGAATGGCCTGCATGACGGCAGGGTAGTAAAGCTCTTGCTCTTCCTCAATTTCGTGCCTCCCCGGAACCCCTGCTGTATGGTAATGCCCAAAGTACGGATGATGTTCCTGGATGGTCCGGATGATATCCCCTTCGTTGATTTGCATATGGTAAATATCGTATAGCAACTTAAAATGGGGAGAGTTGATTTTTTGGCATAGTTCTACTCCCCAGGCCGATTTGTCGGCCATATAATCCGGGTGATCTATTTTGCTATTAAATAATTCCATCAAGACAATCACCCCGTGTTTTTGAGCTGATTCTATGACTGGTTTTAAGCCTTCTACACAGTTTTCCATTCCCTCAGCGTCGCTTAAACTACGTCGGTTGCCGCTAAAACAAATAAGGTTTTGATAGCCAGCATCTTTGACTTTGGGAATCATCTGTAAGTAATTTTCCTGAAGTTGGGCGTGATACTTGGGCTCATTGAAGCCTTCGGTCAGGCTAATTTCGGCACCATTGGCCATCGAGCAGTATACCCCGTGCTTTTTAAGCGTTGGCCAGTCATCGGGCCCTACCAAATCAATGGCTTGGATGCCCATGGTTTTAAGTTGAGGCAAGAGGTCGGGCAGGGTATAATCTTGGAAGCACCAACGCGCCACCGAGTGTTTGATGTTGCCCTTAAGCGTGGGCTTAAAAAAGTCTACTTCTGGGGCAGCACCGAGGGGAAAGATCATTCCAGCACCAAGGAGAGAGCTATTATGAAAGAATGTGCGTCTTTTCATGAGGAGTCAAAAAATGAGCCGAACCGAAATGTAAAGTCCTGTTTCGGTTCGGCTAGTTAATATTATCTAACCCAAGGACCAATCTTTTTGTCCTTCCTCTAAGGGAATACATCCTTCAAAAGGTCCGGGAACGGGGGAATAGTTGAGGTGCTTTTCGCCAATCAGCTCAGATTGGAAATACGCGGTAATGGCAAGCCCTCTGAAACCATACACAAAGCTGTAATACTGATACTCTTTCTTGCTCTCCTCACTAACTTCCTTCAAGTCTTTTGAAAGCAAGCCCCTAATTTCTTCAGTTTTGGCGGCGTTGGTTTCATCGGCCAGCTTCTGCATCATAGCGCTTAACTGTTCGCGGGTGGCATTTCCGGGTTTGGCGTTTTGTTCGGCTTCAAGCTGCTCTACGAACAATTCTATACCGGCTTTGAAAGTAGCTTGATCTTTTGCCTTGTAGGTATTGGCCAACATACCGTCGACAAAACGGCCTACATTCAGTTCTTTGGCCCCGGGAGTATCGGTCTGGGGCAATAAGATATCTGCCATTTCATCAATCATGGCCACTTGATCGGCTGCCAAAAAAGCAGCTTGGAATTCGGAGTTTTCTTGTTCTGCCTTGGGGCTTTGACAAGATTGTATCAAACTGAGAAGGCCTGGGCTGGCGACCGTGTATCCCAAACCGAGGCTGATATATTCCAGGGCGGTTCTTCTTTTCATGATCTTAGATGTTTTGCTTTTTTAATTCTTCAACGGCTCGGTTGGCGGCCCGAGCGGTCAGGGCCATATACGTTAGGGAAGGATTTACACAAGCCGAAGAGGTCATACAAGCCCCATCGGTAACGAAGACATTAGGCACTCCGTGGATTTGGTTCCACTCGTTTAATACTGAAGTTTTAGCGTCTTTTCCCATCCGGGCTGTCCCCATTTCGTGGATACCTAAGCCAAGGCCATATTTATCTTCATACGTAGATACATCCTTAAAACCGGCCGCTTCCAGCATTTCGGCAGCTTGTATTTGCATATCCTTGCGCATGGCCAGTTCATTTTCTTTAATCTCAGTAGTAAAACGAATGGTTGGTAAACCCCAAGCATCAGGTTTGTCATAATCCAGTTCCATCTTATTATCGTGGTAAGGGAGAATTTCACCAAAACCATTCATACCCAATTGCCAAGGTCCCGGATAGAATAAGCTATCCTTAAAATCGGCCCCAAAGGCCATTTCGGCTACGCCTCGCTGCCAGTTTTCTCGGCTTCCACTTCCTTGATAGCCGTAGCCCCGGATAAAGTCCTTCATCTTCGTTTTATCATTGACATTCCGGAAGCGTGGGATGTAAAAACCATTGGGGCGACGCCCTTTGTAGTATTTATCTTCAAACATACCCTCCAATGAGCCCGCAGCTCCGGCTTTGAAGTGGTGATCCATGATATTGTGGCCCAATTCACCACTATCATTGCCTAAGCCATTAGGGAAACGGTCTGACTTGCTGTTCATCAGAATCCAAGTGGATGCGATGGACGAGGCATTACAAAAAACTATTCTGGAGGTAAACTCCATGGTTTTTTTAGTTAGGCGATCAATTACCCGTACGCCGGTTGCTTTCTTTTTGTCATCATCGTACATGATTTCAAAAACAATGGAGTCAGGACGTAGGGTCATGTTACCCGTTGCTTCGGCGGCTGGTAAAGTGGAAGAGTTACTACTAAAGTAGGCTCCAAAGGGACAGCCCCGCATGCAACGGTTCCGGGATTGACATATGCCCCGATTACCTAAGGGGTCGCCCGTGATATGGGCCGTTCTTCCGATTGTTAAAATTCGGTCATCAAAATTTTCGACTATTTTGTCCCGGAGGTGGGTTTCGGCACAATTTAGGTCCATAGGTGGCATAAATACACTATCCGGTAGCTGGGGCAATCCTTCTTTGTTGCCACTCACCCCGATAAATTTTTCTACGTGAGCATACCAGGGTTCAATATCTTTATACCGGATGGGCCAATCCACGCCAATGCCATCTTTGATATTGGCCTCAAAGTCTAAATCACTCCATCGGTAACTTTGTCTTCCCCATACCAAAGACCTTCCTCCTACGTGATAGCCCCGTATCCAATCAAAGCGAGTACCCTCCGTTTCATCGTAGGGATGCTCCGAATCTTTGACAAAAAAATGGGCCCGAGAAGGCCGGGTAGTATATCCGGTTCGGTTTTGCTTGGGATAATGCTTTTGAATGTCTTCCTGTGTGGGCCTATCGTTATTCGGGAGGTCCCAAGGGTCGAGGTTCATGGTAGGATAATCCTTGAGGTGTTCAACGTTACGGCCCCGTTCCAAAACGAGGGTTTTGAGTCCTTTTTCGCAGAGCTCTTTAGCCGCCCAGCCACCGCTTATGCCGGTACCTATGACAATAGCATCATAATCCCGAGGGCTCTTTTCTTCATCAAATAATGCCATGAATGAAAAATTAAATAGGAGATAATATTATAGATTCTTGTAAATTGCTTGGAGAAGATAGAAGAATATTGAGGCAAATTAGTAAGTGATCGCAATATCTGCAAATTAAAAATTTGCTTCTAGGGGTAGAATTAAGGCACTTTAAGATAAAAAAAGTACAAATATCTTAGCTTTCCAGAGGTGCCAAATACCAAGGGAAATTTAAGGAATTGGTGCAAGCCCACAGTTTAAAAAACTTAGGACAAATGCCCTTTACATACTTACTTGAACGATTTCGCGAATATTATTATGGGTGATTGGCTTTACTAAATATCCCGTTACATCTTTGCTGATCCGGGCCTTCTGCATGTCCATTTTATCGATGGAACTAGACACCATATAAATTCTTATATTTTTTTTGGAAAGTTGAGGTTTCAACTTTCTAAATTCATCCAAAAAGTCCCATCCATTCACGAGGGGCATATTGATATCTAAGAAGATCACATCAGGAAGCTTATCGGTATCGCCCGCATGTCTGTGAAGGAAAGTACATCCTTCTCGCCCATTGTTAAACACCTGTATGGATGAGGAAGCAACACCATTCTTGTTTAATACACACTTAAACATGTACTGATCTATTTCATTATCCTCGATTATATAGTATCGCGTGCTCATGATGACTAATTAGAGTTTGTGTGAATAATCAATTATTTGAACTCCCTAGGGCCTCTTTGGGTTGGGATTTGCTTTGTTTATCCTCAGGCTTTTTTTACACATGTGATGATGATGCTTTTTATAAAAAAATCCTCCGGCAGTCATCGAGGACCACACGGAGGATCAAGACACCCAAAAAGGGACTCTTTACAGGTTAGCGAGCCTCGTCTGGCGGACTCCCTGCCTTGTATGTTTTGATTCCTGGCATATCATGGAGACACAAATCGCCTTATCCGACTTGTGGACAATTTGCCCTTGGAGTTGCGCTTCTTGAAAGCTTTCCAGAGTATACCCTCTAAGCTGCTTTTCTTTTTTAAGCGCAAATTGCATATCCATCCAGGACTCGATAGTTTCTTTAGCATAAGCAATCTCTCTTCGCCTTAATACCAAGTAATCTTTTTTTAGGGCTTCCAGATTACTGTAGGTACTCGCCAATGCGACCCGGTTGGGTAAAGGAGGGGCCGTGCCTAAAGACTTGGCGTACGAGAGGGCCCAAGGGGCATAATATTTCCGAAGCAATTCCTCCCGAATGCTTTGCCAGGATGCATGGCTGGGGCTTAGTTCGATACCGATCAATTTCCCGCCTAAAAGAAAAATTGCGCCTACTTGTTGGGGCAGTGGTTCAAACTCTGCCATTAATTCGTCTAAAGCCGAGCCATTTTTGTCTAGGTAATATTCTAGATGGCCCCAGGTATTGACTCCTAAGCGGGTATCAAATTCACTAAAACCAGGTTTGCTTATATCTGCTTGGGCTCCATGGGCTTGCTTCCAATACAAAGAGTAGGGCATTATTTGCAGCTTCTGAGGGGTGGCTTGTAGCGTATTGCCTGGCCCCACAGATTTTTTCTTTACGCCACTCTTCTGTAAATCATTTGAACAAGTAATTAGATTGGAGTCTTCTTCTTCACTCAAAATAGGAATTACTTGTAGATATTTTACCTGCTGTACACGGCCAGCTTCAGTGCCCTCTAATATGCCGGCCAGGGTGATTTTTGACTTCTTCTTAGCGATAAGCATAGGTTTCAAATTTTCTTTTTGGGTTTTGGGTCTTGATTGTGTCTTGTATATTCTTCCAAATCCCTCCTAAGAGGGCTTGAATTCCTTTCTCATAATCTGCTTCCAATAACATTTTCTGGATGCCTAGCACACACTCTTGCACATCGTGTACAGGGAAGCAAGGGATCTGAGGACTAAGTCGTTTGGTATGGCATAAATCAGAAGCCCATATGGGGTTTATTTGGATAACTGGTATATCAATTTGTAAGCCCCGAATAGCTTTCAGTAATTCTTTGGTCCTACCCTTGGGCGCATTTTCGTAACCATCGCTGAGGATAAAAATAATCTCGGGAGCGTGCTCAATCATGCCCAGTAATTTATCGGCAATACACGAATCACCCCGGCAAGGGATCAGATCAATTTTTTCTTCGGGCAAAACGGGGGAAGTGTATACTACCAAACTCTCTTGGGCCATAGCACATAGGCTATCTTTTATGGCCAGGGACATGGAGATCGGGTGCATAGTTTGGCTTCCCCTGCCTCTCATAGAGTATGAATTATCTACCAGGATGCCAATATTCCCCAATTGCCACACCAAGTCCTCAGCTAGTTTATTAGCTTTTTTAGCCAGAGTTTCTCGGATATCTGGCTTCATTCCTCTGGCATAGGCCCAACGGTATAATTGCTCCGCAGGGAAATCATCAGCCTCCCAATAAGCGCTTAACTTAGATTTTGCCCTGCGATGCCTAGGCTTATTTTTCTTACGGTTTTGAATGAGTTCTAAAACCCTTTTTGCCTTACAATCGGCGTGATACACACTCCGTATCCCCTCCAAAATCTCATAGGGTAACTGAGCACCTTTCAGCAAATCCTCTTTGGCTTCCACAAAAGAACGGCAATACGTAAGACTTGGGGCAGCAATGCCAGCCAAGAGAAAACGAAGGATATCGTATACCTTTTCTACCTCAAAGCCATTGCCTAAGTATTTATCAATATGGGCCCCTAGTATTCCTTGCTCCCGGGCTTGTAATTCCCGCGGTTTCTTTGTTAAAATCTCCCGGATAATACTCGTTTTCCTTTGCCCCCAGAGATGCTGTAAAGCATTTCGTAATTTATGCCGGTACTTTACCGACCATTCTTCTAAGTTATCTTCGGATAAAATATGCCTCAAGAAGAACTTACGTACCCGCGATCTATTCAGGCTTTGTTTTCTGAGTTCTTCTAATACAACAAACTTCTCAACCCTAGGTAACTCATACCATAATACATCCAAGACAAAAGCCTCTTCTTCCTGGTTGAGCAAAGTATAGCCGTTAAAATGTGTCTTGATTAAATTGAGCAATCCAAGGCGTTTAGCCTGATTTTTCACCTTAGGTAGCAAAAGGCTCAAGGCATATACCCCACGGTCTAGCTGCATTACTTTCTGATGAATTGTCTGAATAGCTCCCGCTCTCTCCATTAGCTCAAAAGGACGGTGTGAAGTAGGCTTAGCCGAGTACAAAACGTCCAAAAATGCCGATAATCCGGCTTGTAGTTGTTCTGCACTCCGTGGATTTAAATAATTCAGAGGCAGCTGGGGAACATCTTTCAAATATATTTCCTTCATCAACATAAGTCTTTGGGTAAAAAAGGGCCGGAGAAGAAAAACATTGAGAGCGCCTTCAAGTCTTAGCTCCTCCAGACCCAGCTGGTTGATTCACTAGGTTTCCTTTCAATTTCTTTTTTTAAATCAGGGTAGGAAGAGGGTTAAGGAAGCCAACATGAAAGCTTACCGATATCCAACGCATTAACCCTCAAGTCCCTGAATTAAGTTGTTTGCGTGTTATGATTGCTTGTCAACACTACAAAGATGAATGGCTAGTGCGCAACCTTTTTGCGTAGTCTCAAAATGCTTCAAAAAAACACACTCACTTTCACTAAGCCACTCAAAATAAGATACTTGGGGCTTACCCGCGCTACAAAAAATAGCCCATCTAAGAAGTAGGTGCCGGCGCGGGTCGGGCTCTCGCTACTCGCTGCCTCTCCCCGCCAGGCCTACACGAGCTCAAACAGGCCGCTCCATCCCTAACGGGGTATGCGCAGGCGCACAAGTCTTTGCAATGACATA
>CAWUIO010000113.1:0-20457 GCA_963922455.1 uncultured Microscillaceae bacterium | reverse complement strand
AAAAATAAAACCCTCAAAAGTGTTTCAAAAAATAAAAACTTCAGAGCAGCCTAGGCTTCCCGGCGTTTAAACCAAGTAGCTTATAGGATAATTAGGTTGCTCCGGGCGGGCTGGCCAGCTAAGCCGGAGCCTGCCAACCCACCTCCAGAGGCGGTCTCCGCCCTCCGGGTGGCCATCCCTAAGCCAATACAAAATCCAATTTCTGTACCTAAACCCCAAAAGATGCTAACTTACGAAGTACAAGTTAAAATTGATGCTGAAGTTGAACCAGAATGGTTTAAGTGGATGAAAACCAAGCATGTACCCGATGTGCTTGCCACAGGCTTAATGAAGTCTCATCGGATTTTCAAACCCGAAGGCGAAGCCCAAAGGTATTGTTTTCAGTATGATTTTGCTACGCGAGAAGATTATGAAACCTACCAAAAAATACATGCTCCTGTTTTAAGAGACGACCTTATAAATACGTTTCCCGAGCGTTTTACGGCCAGCCGACAAATCTACCATTGGCTTTAGATGGCAAGCTCGAATCGCATACCGGCCCTTTGGCAAAGACGGATAAGTAAAGCCTCCCCCATCGCGGTAGCCGGGCTTAAGACACCGTATGTGTCGGGTAGGGTATCTTGGGCCAGTGACACCGCGCTTTCGGCCAACATTTTGGAAGTAGCCCCGTAGCCAGGATCTCGGTCTCCACATATTTTTCCCCGAAAAACATCTCCCGTCTCGGTTTTACCAAGTATATAAAATTTGAAAAAACCCTTTTCTCTATTTCTACGAGAAGGCCCCTGCCCCGGCTTGGGCAATACCCGGTCCATTAAGCGTTTCAGTAGCGTATTGGGCTTGGCCGCATCGGCTAGTTTGACGGGCAATCCGCTAGCAAAACCACTTAGCCTTCCCTTTATACCGGTACCATTCAGTACAAACTCCTCATATCGAAAATTTTTGCCATAGGGAAAGCCGGCAAGGGCGTGACTTCGCCTAACAATCCGGGTGTTGATGCTGGCCATAATAAAAGGGCTGACCCATGAGTCAAAATCCTTGTCATATTGCGCATGGCTAAGGTCAGGGCAAGGAGGTAAACCCGCTGGCTTAGTAGGATTCAGGGCATAGGGGTCTTGGAGTAAGCTCCAAATAGCTACATTTTCGTTAGCTTCGGCTAGGACATTGCTCAAACTTGCATAGGTGCCTCCACTTACTCCTCCTTTTGCCGAGCGAAGGCCTAGTTTTATGAGCGTGGCAAACTGCCCGGTTTGTCTTACTATTTGAGATTGGAGAAAAAATACGCCCATATCCGAAGGAATCGAGTCAAAGCCACAAGCATGGACAATTTTTACCCGGTTTTGCTGGGCCAAATCTTGGTATTGGTCAATGATTCTACGCATCCATGGCACTTCTCCACTTAAGTCGCAATAGTGCGTCCCTTGTTGGGTGCAGGCTTCTACCAGAGGGGTTCCATACAAAGCATAAGGGCCTACGGAGCTGCATATCACCTGAGATTGAGCCGCCAGTTGTTCCAATGAAGTTGGGTCATCCGATTGAGCAATAAGGATGGGTAAATTTGGAGCCCCCAACTCTTCTCGGAGGGTATTAAGTTTTATGGGATTTCGGCCAGCAATAGCCCAGCGTAGGCATCCTTCACAACCGTAGCGGTGGGCCAAGTACTCGGCAACTAGTTTACCAGTAAATCCAGTAGCTCCCCAGACTACTACTTCAAATTCCCTTTCGGTACTTGCTTCACTCATGCTTACCGTGCTTAATTTTACGATTTAAATTAAGCATTTATAATGACGTATCCAGCCGGAAAGGGGAATATGCTTGTAATTTTTTTCTTGATTTGACCAAGGTAATTTAGCTTTCTTCTAAGATAAGTTGAGGATACCACTTTTTTATTTTACTTACAAGAGAACTACGCAAGACCGGCTTGGCCAAATAATCGTTCATACCTGCTTCTATACAGGTTTGCTCAATTCCTTTAACAGTACTAGCCGTGACCGCAATTATGGGCACCTTATCGGAGGGATCCATAGCCCTGATTTCCTTGCTAGCATCATAACCATTCATAATCGGCATTTGAATATCCATGAGGATTAAGTCAGGAGCTTGTTCCTCATACTTTCGCACTGCTTCTTGGCCATCCCGGGCCGTAATGATACTCATTTCTGGAAACTCTTCTCGAATGATTGTTTTGCACAATATCGTATTGACTTCCACATCGTCCACAATAAGGATCTTATTGATTTGTCGTTTGGTATGGCTAGCTTCTGTACTATGTGGACTTACCTCGATATTGGGCTTTGAGGTGGGTATAGAGGATAGGGATTGGTACAATTCTTCGCTTGTTAGGGGTAGGCAGATTGTTTGATCAATTTGTATATCAGATTCCGTAGGATCCCAATCTGCGGCCTGGCTTTGGTTTAAAACTAAAACCAGGGGGATGCTTAACTCGGGTATCGTATCCCGGAAATAACGGATGGTCTCGAGACCATTCATATAGGGCAAGTCCAGGCCCAGGATGAGCATATCAAAATCAGCTTCCTTTTTATAATATTGCAGGGCTTCTACCCCGCTATATGCACTTCTTACCCCAATTTGAAAGTTTTGCAACTCATTTTTTAGGGCTTGTTCTTCCTCAGGGCGTTCAAGGGCAATGAGTACCTTTTTTAGGGGTTTATTCTCATAAAGATAGATTTGTTTTCCTTCTTCGTGTTTTAAGTTAAGCTCAAAAGAAAAAGTACTCCCCTTTTTTAGGGTACTCTCGAGTACTAGCGAGGAGCCCATTAAGGAAAGAAGGCGGTTGCAGATACTTAGGCCTAGCCCAGTTCCCCCATATTTTTTGGTGGTAGAAGCATCTTGTTGGGTAAAAGCATCAAATATTCTTTTTTGAAACTCTGGTTTAATTCCAATGCCCGAATCTTGGATGGAAAAACAAAAGCGCGAGTAGTTTTCCCTTTGACTTTGTTCTAAACGCTCGATTTTGAGCTCTACAAAACCCGACTGGGTAAATTTGATGGCATTGCTCAGTAGATTGAGTAAAATTTGTCTTAACCTAACTTCATCGACCCATACATAAGCTGGTAAATCTTGATCTTTAAAAAGCCTAAATTCTAAGCCTTTCTTTTGTGTCTTGAGAATAAAGGTGCTTTTAATTTGATCCACCAAACGGCATAGTTTTACCTTTTCAGGGTTCAACTCAAGTTTTCCGGCTTCAATTTTAGAAAAATCCAAGATATCACTAATCAGGTCTAAGAGTGAATAAGCAGAAAGGGATATAGTTTGCAGATATTGGGTTTGGGTATCATCTAGGGCAGTATCTTTTAATAAATCTACAAAACCGATAACCCCATTCATGGGCGTTCGGATTTCGTGGCTCATATTGGCCAAAAACTCTGACTTGGCCCGGTTGGCCGCTTCAGCCTTTTCTTTGGCCAGCAACAAGTCGGCTTGGGCCGTTTTGAGAGCGGTAACATCGGTGATGGTCACGAGGCATTCCTCTTCGACCCCAATAGCAGCCAATTGAGCATATACCACCCTACCCGATTTGGCTGTGATTTTGAAATCTTGACTAGAACTTATATAACCTCTATCATCGGCTGTATGGGCCATTTGCTCCCATACGTTTTGAACCTCGGCCCGATATACGGGATCTGGATAGGCTTTGAGCCACAAGGCCTCTACATCTGGGACATCCTCTTGCGTATATTCCAAAAGTTCGAGGAAGGCATTGTTCCTAAACGTGATTTCTTTCTTATCGTTTAGAATGAAAATGGCAACGGGAACATTTTCTAATAATTTACGAAACCTCTTCTCACTCTGAGATAGGGCTAATTCGGCCATTTTTCTTTGAGTAATGTCCAGGGCGATGGTATGCCATAGGGTATTTCCACTTTTGAGGTGTCGGAAATCACCCCGTGTACTCATCCATTTGCATTGGCCATCTTCCATCATAATCCTGTAGTCACACTGCCAATTTTCGTTAGACTCAAGGGCTTTGAGTTTAGAGTCTACGATCAATTGGATGTCATCCGGATGGATTCTATCCCACATGATAGACGCATCTTGGGATGCTAAATCGTAGGAAATCCCCCAAGTGTGTTCAATACCCCGACTCACATACTGAATTTGTTCGGGGCCACCATCCGCTGGTTTTTCGTAGCGGACTATTAAGCCGGGGATGCTATCTGCTATGCTGTTGAGTAGCTCTTCACTTTCTTTTTGAGCGGCCTCTGCTTCTTTGATACGGGTAGTTTCCCAGCCCATGGTGTACCAGACCACGGTTCCATCATCCATCTTGAAAGGTTGTCCTTTCCCTAAAATCCATTTGATGCGCCCATCATCCATGACTGCCCGATATTCATCGTTCCAGTCGCTCATCTCTTCGTAGGATTTTTGGGCTTTCTGGATAGCTCTCTGCCGATCATCTGGATGAATTTTATTCCAAATAATGCTGGAATCCCTCAGCGCTTCTTCTTGAGTAACTTCCCATAAATCTTCTACGCCTTTACTTATATAAGAAATCCGATTTTCCCCCTTCGGATTGCTTTCATATTTGAGAATTACCCCCGGTAAGTGATGGGTAATGCTGGATAATAGCTTCTGGTTTTCCCGTATAAGTTGCTCCGATTGTATTCTGTCAGAGACGTCCCGGGCAACGAGTACCGTAATGATGTCCCCTTCAAATTGGGTGGTTTTTAGAGAAGACTCCAACCAGACCCAAGAACCGTTTTTATGTTTGTTCTTATAAAGAAATTGGTGTCGGCCAAAGATATTTTCTTTTACTATGCGTAGTTTTTGTTCTTTTATAAACTCCTTATGCTCGGGGTGTATAAGGCTTACCGGATCTAAGTGTAAAAACTCTTCTGGGGTGTACCCTAATATTTTCTCGATAGTAGGACTTACATAGACTAGCTGGTGGTTTCGATAAAAAGAAATAATGTCATTGCTATTATCGATCATCAACTCAAACTGTCTCTCCCACGCTTTCTTTTCTTTCTCAGCTTTCTTTTGCTCGCTAATATCCCGCATCACCAAAATGATATTACCTGTACTGGGGTTTAAAGCGGCACGGGTTTGAGCCCAACAAGTATCACCAAATTTATTTACTACTTGGTGTTCTACCACTTGGATATCTTCTTGTTTAAGAACCTTATCAATGGTGTCTTTTATATGCGTATGTTGTTCTTGGGGTATGAACTTATAAATGGGCTGGCCATTAGTTTCTTCCTTTTCATAAGCACATTTCTTATACCAATCTGGACTGGCATACCGGCAGTTACCCTCCTGATCTAGGGTAATAATACAGTCATTACTTTTATCTAAAATGGATTGTAGAAAGGTGCTTTCTAGTTTAAAATGTAACTCAGCATCCTTTTCACGGGTGATATTTTGTTGCACCCCAAACATTCGTGTGGCCTTCCCCTCTTGATTTAGAAACACTTTTCCGCGGCAACGGCACCATACCGTAGAACCATCTTTGTGGCGATACCGTACTATCTCACTGTAGGATGTGTCAGGATTTTGAACAAGTTTTTCAGCTTGTTTTATTACTTTTTGGAGGTCTTCCTCATACATCATAGACTTCCAGCTAGCAGCTTTGTGGGGCATATCTAAGGGGTCGTATCCTAATATTTTCCAAAACTTAGGACTTAACCACTCGTTTTCTGGGTTCTCGATATCCCAGAACCACATACCATCCAAATTTGCTTCTTCAATAAAATCTATTAATTGTTCATCTTTGGCAAATAGCTGGTATAATTCTTTTTTTAGATAATTATCATCACTTTTCATTGATTACCGGGCTAGGAGTGTATCAATTGAGTATCATGCTGTCTTAACATGTTATCGTAAAATATGAAAAATTAATTGAGAATAAACAAAGTTATATCTAAATAAATAGTGCTTACGTAGTTTTACTCTTCAAGATCATGCTTATATAGAATATTCTCCGGTAGTTTTTATGAAACCACAGTAAATGTAGACATCTCCGTTTTGCTAAGTTTACTAAGCAGGAGCTTCCCTTTTTTGCAAAAAAGGAGAATACGCACACTCCCCTTTTTTGCGAATAAAATATTTTGGGTTGAGGTGTAGCCTTAGTCGATAAATTCAAATAAATCTTTCAATTCCTTGGGTAGATTGGCTACTACATCTTTGGCCGCACCCGCTGAAATATATTTATCCAAGGCATCATAAATTACTTTACATTGTTGAATAATGGCAGTTTCGTCATCGGCAAAATCCCGGTGGGCGCTTGCTTCGTTTTCTTTTAAGCGGGCCACAAATTGGGCCCTGGTGTCAATATCACTATGTACTTTTCCACTCCATCCATCTACATATACTGCTTTGATGAACATAGGAAATTGTGCCATAAAATCAATGGACTCTTCCAAAGAAATAATGTCACGCAAGGTATGCAAAGCGCCTCTTAGCATACGTTCGGATTGCTCGTCGTGAGTCTTTAGCTTTTCAGAGATGTGATTGATGATAGCATTGAAATCTTGTTGGTACTTGTTAAAATTGAAAGCCATAAGTCAAGAGTTTGGTCAAGTTAATAAACTAGCAAACTTAAATTTATAAAGCGCCTTCTTTATGTTGAGTGAATTAAGAATTTATTAAATTTAGTGTACTCAGATTGAGGTATATGGTTTGGCTTAGGGATAGAGCGGCCTGTTTGAGCTCGTGGGGGCCTGGCGGGGAAAGGCAGCGAGTAGCGAAAGCCCGACCCGCGCCGGTAGAGAGGGACATTATGATTTACATGGTCTTGGCGCGGGGAAGCCCCTGTATTTTTTTTACAATAAATTTCTAGATAAAAATAGGGGGCTTGCTAAAAATTAAAGCAATGGCCTTTACAATAAGCAAGCATTCTTGTATTTTTGGGATTCACTTCCTAATTGGGTTGGCTCATGCCAGGTAAAAGGCTTATTCATGATGACACAGAACACCATACTAAGTTATCGAATTGAGAAAATACTAGGTAAAGGAGGTATGGGTACGGTGTATTTGGGCAGGCATGTACAGATAAACCGTTTGGTGGCTATAAAAGAACTCAAGCCTGAGCTAGCCCGTAACCCTTCCATCCGACATCGCTTTAAAAATGAAGCGGCGCTTATGGCTAATCTTAGCCACCCTAATATTGTGTCTTTACTCGATTATGTGGAGCTAAGCCAAGGGGTGTACTTAATTATGGAATTTGTGGAAGGGACTCCCTTAGACCGTTACATCCACCATATAAGCGGGCCTATTCCCGAATTGCAGGCTTTGGAGATGTTTTACCAAATGTTGGATGCGGTACATTATGCCCACCAAAGAAATATTATCCATCGAGATATCAAACCCTCCAATGTGATGATCACTCGGGAAGGAAAGGTGAAAATTTTGGATTTTGGTATTGCCAAAAATATTCACGGTGGCTCGTTGGAAATGACCCGCACGGGGATACGTTTGGGTACCATCTATTATATGAGTCCAGAGCAAATTCGGGCTCAAGACTTGGATGCCCGAAGTGATCAATACAGTCTGGGCATCACTTTATTTGAAATGTTGACGGGAAGAAACCCTTATCCGGCCGATTTGTCGGAGTACGACATCAGCAATAAAATTGTGCACGAACCCCTACCCCGCTTAAGAGATTTCTACCCGAATATAAGCGAATATACACAAACGGTCTTGGATAGAGCCACGGCCAAAGTACCTCAAGAGCGGTTTGCCCAGGTTTCTGATTTGAAAGAGGCCTTACTACACCCGCCTTCCACTCCGCTTAAACAAAGCTCCCCCACCATTGAATGGGTAATCCAAGAGGAAGCGAGTGTTACCGATAAGGTGTCCCCGTTTAACTCAGCCCAAGAGCAAGGGACTGATGAGAGCCTCCCCGAGTATTTTGTTTTTGAAAATATGTTTGGCAGTATCACGAGCCATAAAATTCTATACCCCAAAGGAAAAGATCTCTTTGAGCCAGGTACCTTAGACGAACTATGGTTGAAGCAAGTCAAGCGGGTGGAATTAAACACACACCGAGAAATTTTTACCGGCATTTTTTTCTTAGCCCTAGCTATTTTACCGCTTTGGCTGTATACGCACTGGACAACAGGGATACTCGCTATATTCTTTTTAGGGTTTAGTTTGTTGAGTTTTACCTTGTTTCCTACCATCACCCTCATCCGCCATGATCTCAAAAAGGTAAAAATGAAAGGCTGGCCCTGGCAGCTCCGCAAGGCGTCCCAATTTGTTGACTCGCTTCACGAGCAGCTTTCCGTGTCTTAAACTTTCGAGAAGGGCTTCCAGAATTTTCTGATTTTGTTTTGTAGAACATGTCTGCGTAATATTTCCCCTCAATCGGAGCTTATTCTCGCTTACTTCTTGCCTTGAAATAACGTATTTGCTAGTGAACATTGTACATTCAAACTAGCCTATATGTATTGGATTTTAATTATTCTGCTCCTGTTTTTTGGCCAGGCCGTTTTATATAATTTGATTTTTGCCTTGGCCGCCCTATTTACCAGTGGCTCCCGTCCAGCCAAACGAAAGATTATTTCACACGCCAATCGCTTCGCCATCTTCATACCGGCTTACAAAGAAGATCAGGTTATTATTAGCACGGTACAGAACGTCTTAAATCAACGCTATCCAGAAGCCCTGTATGACATTTACGTAGTAGCCGATTCCTTACAAAGGCATACTTTGGAGGTGCTCCGTACTTTTCCGATTCGGGTCATTGAGGTATCCTTTGAACAAAGTAGTAAAGGAAAAGCCCTACGTAAGGCGCTAGCAGTTGTGGAAAATACCTACCCGGAAGAATATGATGCCACGGTGATGCTAGATGCAGATAATCATTTGGAGTTTGATTTCCTTCATAAATCAAATGATGCCTTCAATCAGGGTAATTTGGTCATACAGGCTCACCGGACCGCAAAAAATTTGGATACCCAATTTGCTCGATTAGACGCATTGAGCGAAGAAATTAATAATACTATCTATCGTAAGGGTGCGTATGCCTTGGGTTTTTCCTCGGCCTTGATTGGTTCAGGAATCACTATGGAGTATAGCCTATACAAAAAATATATCAACTGCAGTAAGGCCTTAGGTGGTTTTGACAAAGAGTTAGAAATCAACCTAATTGAAGATGGGATTCGCATAGCGTATTTGGAAGATGCGTATGTTTACGATGAAAAAGTATCCTCCTCTCAAGTGTTTGATCGGCAAAGGACCCGCTGGGTGGCCGCTCAAATCACTTATGCAAAACGCTTGGTATTTCCTTCACTGAGAGATTTATTCTTGAAAGGAAACCTTGACTACTTTCAAAAAGCCATCCAGTATTTTCTACCTCCACGCCTCATCATGGTGGGCATGCTGCCTTTACTGACGGCCTTAAGTTTTATGCTGCAAATAGATCAATGGCCTGTATGGTTGGCTTTGACATTGCTCAATGCTATCACCTTATTTATGGCCATTCCGCATCACTTGCTGAGAAAAGATATCTTTTGGGCGCTTATTCAATTACCCAGGGCATTCTACGGAATGATATCCTCGCTATTCAAATTGAGAAGGGCTAGCAAAAGTTTTATTCATACGCCACATTCTACCCATTAATTAGCGCTCCTATGTTACACATTGGTATTGAGGCCCAACGTATTTTTAGGCCCAAGAAACACGGAATGGACATAGTGGCCTTGGAAGTAATCAAGGCCCTGCAAGAAATTGATCAGGAAAATCAATACTACATATTTGTAAAACCCGATGAAGATCGATATTGCTTGAAGCCTAGTGATAATTTCAAGATCATTGAATTAGCGGGGATGAACTATGTCGATTGGGAGCTGCGTAAACTACCCAAAGCAATACAGTCGTATTCCCTAGACTTCATGCATTTTACAAGCAACACCGCTCCACCTAAGATCGATATCCCTTATCTTATCACCCTGCACGATATTATTTATTTAGAGAGGGTCTCTTTTAAGGGTACCTGGTATCAAAACCTTGGAAATTTATATCGTAAATGGAATGTCCCCCAGGCGGTTAAAGAAAGCAAAAAGCTGATTACTGTTTCCGAATTTGAAAAGGAAAGAATCCTGAGGCACTTTGGCCTTCCCGAAGAATTTGTAGAAGTCATTTATAATGGAATCGGCCCAACCTTTCAAGCCGAATTTGAGGAAGCTTTCTTGGATGATGTACGGTTTAAATACCGACTGCCCGGCTCTTTTATTTTTTTCTTGGGCAATCAAGCACCCAAGAAAAATATGCCCAATGTGCTAAGGGCCTATGCCCAATATATCCATTCAGGGCCTAGTAATCCTTTAAAATTGGTAATAGCCGAAACGAGCCCCCCCCAACTCAAACACATGCTGAGCAAAGCAGGCTGCCCGGAGATAGATCAATATATCCACCTTACCGGCTATGTGGAGCACAAATACCTGGCCCCCATCTATCATATGAGTAAGATATTTCTCTATCCCTCTTTGCGAGAAAGCTTTGGGATTCCCATCATCGAGGGTATGGCTTGTGCTACCCCAGTTATCACCTCCAATACTTCATCTATGCCGGAGGTAGCCGGAGATGCCGCCTATTTGATCAATCCGGAAGACCCCGAATCCATAAGCCAGGCTATCCTGGATATTCAACACAACAAGAAATTGTCTGTAAAATTACAAAAGGCTGGTTTAGAAAGGGTTAAGCAATTCCAATGGAAAAATACAGCCCAAAAGACCCAGAACCTTTACCAAAAACTATTTAGCCCAGCCCTTGCTCAAATTTAAACAAGCATAAAGAACACTTAAACCAATTTCGCCACATGAACTTCCTTGAAATACTATTTTGGACCAGCCTCCTTATCTTGGTATACACGTACGTAGGATATGGCATATTAATTTTTATTTTAAACCAGATAAAAGAAGTATTCAGGCCCCGCCCCCTGGGAAGCCGGCGTAAGCAACCAGATAGTAAGCTGCCTTATGTAAGCTTGATCGTAGCCGCGTATAATGAAGAAGAATTTATCCGGGAAAAAATAGAAAACACCCTATCCTTAGACTACCCCGCAGATAAACTGGAGATATTATTCGTAACCGATGGATCGAGTGACGAAACACCTCAGATCATCTGCGAATACCAAGGGGTAAAAGTGTTGCATAAAGCAGCCCGAAAGGGTAAAGTAGCGGCCATGAACCGGGCTGCCTTAGCCGCCGAAAACCCCATTCTTATTTTCTCCGATGCGAATACCATACTCAACCCCAGGGCTATCCGGGAAATAGTAAAACACTATGAATATGAAAAAGTAGGTGCCGTTGCCGGGGAGAAGAAAATACTTCAAAAATCTAGCGAAAATGCCAGTGGCGCCGGTGAGGGCTTATACTGGAAGTATGAATCCTTTTTAAAACGAATGGACTCAGAATTCAACACCGTTGTAGGTGCGGCCGGAGAGCTTTTCTCTATACGGGCCGAACTTTACGAGCCGGTATCCAGTGATGTACTCCTAGACGATTTTTACATCACCCTAAAAACCGCCCAGAAAGGATATGTAGTCCGTTACGAACCCCAAGCCTATGCCCAGGAGACTTCATCGGCCTCCGTAAAGGAGGAAATGAAACGAAAAGTACGCATTTGTGCGGGGGGGATGCAAGCCATAGTACACTTTGCCTCGCTCTTAAATCCCTTCACCTATGGTTGGCTAAGTTTCCAATACATTTCGCATCGGGTACTTCGCTGGACGCTGGCCCCCTTGGTCTTGCCTTTGATCTTACTTTGCAATGTCCTTTTAGCTTTAAGTGCTGAGCCTTTCTATGCTGCCCTCCTATTCTTGCAATTGGCTTTTTACACGGCCGGTGGCTTAGGATGGGTTTTAGAAAACCGTCAAGTCAAAATAAAGGCCTTTTTCATACCCTTCTATTTCCTCATGATGAACGTTTCGGTATACCGGGGTTTTTTCCGTTACCTCAAAGGGAACCAAACAGTCTTATGGGAAAAAGCTCAAAGAAGCAATGCTATGGCCTATTCGGTAGCTCAAAAATAAATTAAATAAGCTCTTGCTTTTCATAAATTAACCAATCTCATGAAATCGCAAAAACCCTTAGTTTCTATCGTATCCGTCAACTGGAACAATGCAGAAATTACCCTGGACATGGTACGCTCCTTCGAGGGGCTTCGCTACACCCATTATGAGCTGATTATTGTAGACAATGGCTCCACCCGCGGGGGAGATATTGAGAAAGTACTAGATTACCCCCAGGTAAAACTCATCAAAACCGGAAAAAACCTGGGTTTTGCTGGGGGCACCAATGTAGGTATCCGGGCCTCCGAAGGGGAATACATCCTACTATTAAATAATGATACCGTAGTCAATCCAAATTTCTTGGATAGTATGGTACAAGTCTTAGAAGACAATCCCAAAGCTGGGGTAGTAAGTCCTAAAATTTATTTCTACGATGACCCTATGCGCTTTCAATATGCGGGGGGTACTGGTATTAACCCCCTTACGGGCCGGGGCTTTTTTATAGGCTATAAAGAAATGGATGAAGGGCAATACGACCATATAAAACAAACCTACCTATGTAGTGGGGCTTGTATGATGGTGCGCCGAGAAGTTTTTGAAGAGATCGGACTGCTCTCTGAGCGCTATTTTATGTATTATGAAGAGCACGATTTTACCGAAAGAGCCCAAAAAGCGGGGTGGATGTGCTACTACACGGCCAATTCTTTTATCCACCACAAAGTCTCCTTAAGTATGGGCAAATACAATCCGCTCAAGACCTATTATATGTACCGTAACCGATTATTGTTTATGCGCCGGGTGAAAAACGGCCCTACGTTGATTCCCTTTAAGTTATATTATTACTTGCTAGCTATCCCCAAAAACTTGATGCAGCATACCTTCAAAAAAGAATTAGATCACGCACAAAGTATACTCAAAGGCCTCACGTGGCACTTTCAAAATCACGGCGATATTATGCCCAACCCGTCCTATGCCCAGGATGAGCAAGGCCAAAATGCGCCTGATTATCCTTTTATTAACCGTCTCTCCGCTGAAGTTTGCTAAGTCCTGTCCACTAGATCAGCGAAAGCACCTTCTTAGGAGGGTGCTTATTTTTTTTGGGGCGGCCCTGGGGGTTCATCCTCCGTTTCACTACGGCATGAACCCCCAGGTCGGGCTTTCGCTACTCGCTGCCTTTCCCCGCAAGGCCCTTACGAGCTCAAACAGGCCGCTCTATCCCTCC
This sequence comes from uncultured Microscillaceae bacterium, assembly GCA_963922455.1. GTDB lineage: Bacteria > Bacteroidota > Bacteroidia > Cytophagales > Microscillaceae > CAWUIO01. The sequence continues at coordinate 7,267 of CAWUIO010000113.1, read as the reverse complement.
GCCAAGAATAAACGTGATGAGATTAGGGCTAACCTATTAAACCATCCCCGTTTAAGAGTGTCTATGGAAGAAAAAATGTAAGCCTTATGCCTAGACTTATATGTGTTTTTATATGTTTTGTGATGAGTACACCTTCTTGGGGCCAAGTAAATTTTCAATGGTCCCAGGAAGTAAACCTTCCTTACCAAGATTCCTTAGGCCAAAATTTAACGGGCACTGAGATCATGCACATCATATCTCACAAAGGAGAATTATTTGCTGGAAATAGCTACTGGGGCGAAAATTCAGACCCCCGTCAAGGTCAGGTTTGGCATAAGAATAATTATGCCGCCCAGTGGGCTTTAGACTTCCAAATGCCAGCTCCCAACTCCAGGGTGCCTTCCCTAAACTCCTTCATTTTTCAAAGAGATTATCAAGGCTTACCGATACGCCCCGATACTTTATTACTAGCTGGGGCCACAATATAGGAAATCTCTCTTGCGCGGGGAAGCCCCTCCAGAATTTTTATAAGAAGAAAAGTGAGACAAGGATGCACTCAGGCATAGCCCCAACGCTCAATATACGGTGCCCATTCCGTTTTTACCCTTTGGTTTAGCTCTTTGACTTGATAGGCATTTTTTTTATAATTTTGTATACTCTTAAGATAGGCTTCAAAAGAAGGCAGGGCATTCTCAAAATTTGCCAGTTGTAATTGTTTATATACCTTTTCTAATACCTCTAAGGGGTTCTCCTCTAGTTTTTCAAAACTAATCTCTATAAAATCTGCTGGGGCCAGGACGGCACTTTGCCTGAATAATTCTTCCATCATGTGCGTATAATTGGCCAAAATGAAAGAATCTAAGTCCAAATGCTCATAAGATTGCCAGGCGAGTGCCGGTAATAGCTTTTTAAAGTAGTTTTGCATAGAAGGAAACACGCGGTAGGGATTCCGGTGAATGTGGATAAACTTAGCCCCCGGGAATACTTTTTTTATCCGTTCCAAACGGGTGGTATAGGCGGGGTTCCGAATGATCAATTGTTTGTGTCCCTGATCAACATATACTTTACGGAGGTATTTGACAAAAGCTTTTTCCCAGGCTTGGATCTCGGCATCAGAATTTTTGTCTATAAATACGCCCCTAGTAAATGCCTCTTTGAAATGCTTGGGGAAGTACAGGCCGTGTAAAAAAGAAATGGGAAACATATTGGCAATACCAAACTCATCTTCCTGAGGAGATTCGGGCGTGACCGGTACCCGATCTATTAAGCGGTCAGAAGGCAAGGTTTTTTCCAGGGATTTGCGAAAATAACGGCCTAGGGTTAGCAATTCTCCGGGTAATCCACTAGCAATGGGGGAAACGTAGCCAAATTGCGGAGATTTGCTTAACACATTGCCCAAGTGGGTCGTGCCACTTCGCCAGTGTCCCACAATAAATACCGGATGAGGCATGGGGGGCATTTTTCTAAACGTTTGGGGGCTGCTTAGGCTTTCCAGCAAGGTGATGGGAGAGCGGGCAGTGGCCGAGCCCAAGGCGGCTAACACTTGGGGCCATTTGCGGGTAGGTACCGGGCCATATTTCCATAAAACCCGAAGTAAGTTACGTAAAGTACTCCCATACAGCGGGTGAGAAACACGCTGGGCTTTTTCTGAGGAATGTTGTTCTTTCGATTTCATGGTCTGTGCTACAATTTAGCGGGGCAATTTAGGGCAGTTTTTCATGAGAGCGAAAAAAACTCTAAAATTGTCCCTAATTTTACAAAAAAACCTAGCTATGCCCCAAAAACGAGTACTGGTCACAGGTGGTTTAGGCTTTCTCGGACGATACCTCGTCCGGTCACTGCTTCATCAAGGCTATTGGGTAAGAAGTTTGGATCTCAAAAAACCGGACCCTTATTTTTTTCCCTTCTTACAAGAGAAAGTGGACACCTTGGATAATTTAGAAACAAAAGAAGGCTCAATTTTGGACCCAACTGCCGTGCATACGGCGATGATTGGGGTTGAGGAGGTCTATCATTTGGCTGCGATACCCCATCTTTGGGCAAAAGACCCCAGAGCTTTTGATCAGGTAAATTATGAAGGAACGCTACATGTCCTAGATAAAGCCCGTGAATTTGCCGTTCAGAAAATAGTCTATACCTCTACAGAAGCAATTTTAGGGAATTTTCGGCAACCCGCACAGGATTTAATTAATGAAGAGACGGCCCTGCCGGATATGCACGAAATGGCGGGGCCTTATACCCGGTCTAAGTGGAAAACCGAAAAGGAAGTGAGAAGCCGGGCCCTGGCGGGTGATCCTTTGGTGATTGTGTACCCCACTACTCCCATGGGAGCCCAGGATTGGAGCCTTACCCCTCCTACGCGCATGGTCCGGGACTTTCTGAAAGGTAAAACCCCGGCTTACCTCGAGTGTCACTTGAATTTGATTGCGGCCGAAGACGTGGCCCTGGGCCATATTCGGGCCATGCAACGGGGAAAAGCAGGCGAACGGTTTATTCTGGGAAATGCCAATTTAAGTTTAAGTGAAATTCTTACAATATTGGCCCACTGTACACAAAAGCCCATGCCTAGCCAAAAAATCCCCTATTGGGTGGCTCAGGTAAGTGCTCAAGTTGCCCAATTTTGGTCTGATCGGGTAAGTGGTAAAGCGCCCATGGCTTCCCGGGAAGGCGTTCGTTTGGCAAAAGCCCGTTTACTATTTGATAATAGACGCATGCGGGATGAGTTAGGCATTCAACCGATACCCATAGAAAAAGCCATTTGGGATGTCGCGCAGTGGATTCAAGAAAATGATGTGTAATGACAAAAGGAAAAATTTTTATACTAATTGGGATATTAGTTCTTTTATTTATCGGTAAGCGTTTGTCGGAGCTAGGGGCTTTCTATCCTAGCAAACTCCCCTTTCCAAGCGATAGTTTGGCGTTTATTACCGGAATACCCGGACCAGAAGATATGGAACTAGATTCCCTCCGTGGCGGCATATGGTACTCGTCTGGCTTACATTGTTCTCCCAATTCACCCCCACCCTCTTCTGGTAGTCTGGGGTTTCTTTCTTTTGAGTCAGGCGGCGTAACAGTCCACTCGATCGCTCTACGGAAACCACTTGATTTTAACCCCCACGGAATAGGTCTTTGGGCAGAGGGTGAGGGACCTCATCGGCTTTTTGTGGTCAATCATCGTTCGGATGCTAGCCAAAGCATTGAGGTGTATACGATTAAAGATGAGGCCCAAGGCCCCGGTTTAGTACACGAGCAAACCCTAAGAAGTAAAGCCCTTATCTGGCCCAATGATGTGGTGGCTATAAGCCCCAACGCAGCCCTGGTAAGCGTTGTGAGCAAATACGGCAAAGGCTGGGGCAAACAAATGGATGCCTTCTTGGGTCTGCACGGCGGCTTTATCTTGTACGTAGACTCCACGCAATCATATACCGTGGCGGGGGGGCTGGCCTTTCCCAATGGCATCCTTAGAGGGAAAAATGAAAACGAAATTTATGTGGCCGAGACTATTGGGGGGAATATACAGTGTTTTCAAAGGCAGGAGGATGAGCGCTTAAAACCTATTGATAAACAATTTGTACATTATGGGCTTGACAACCTAGCCTGGGACGGACAAGGGTATCTTTGGGCAGCCGCCCAGAGTAATATGTTAGCCCTAGCCGCTCATATCCAAAACCCCAAAAAGCCCTCACCCAGTGCCATTTTTAAAATGGATACCCAAAAAAAAGCTTGGAATATTCAGATGGTTTATCAAGACCCAGGTACACTGCACGCGGGAATAAGCGTGGCCCTCCCCTATCGAGGTAAATTGTTTCTGGGTGCTTTTTGTAAAACCGAAATCTTAACCCTACCCTACCCAGCCCAACCATGAGTGTATTTACCTTAGAAGACTGGCATGCATCAGGGAAGACTTATACAATACAAGACCGTAATTGGTTTGTTAGAGAAGGTGGAGAAGGCCCCTGCTTATTGCTTTTACACGGTTTTCCAACTGCTTCCTGGGGCTGGATGAAGGTTTGGCATGTCATAAGCACCCAGTTTAGGCTGATTGCTCCTGATTTTTTAGGGTCTGGCTTTTCGGACAAACCGGCCGGCTTTCATTATTCTATCCTAGATTTGGCCAATCAAGTGCTGGAACTGCTTGAGCAGCTCAATATCCGAGAAACCCACATCTTGGCTCACGCGTATGGGGTGTCTACGGCCCAAGAGATATTGTGCCGTAGCCAAGAAGAGAAGCTATCCGATTTAGAAATCCAAAGTATTTGTTTTATTGGAGGAGGTTTATTTCCCGAAGTATGCCATACAACAGCCATGCAGCGTTTTTTACTTACCGCCCCCGGACGCTACCTTAGTGGGCTCTTTCCGGCCCCTTATACGATGTTTGTCAAGAATTTTTCAAAAACTTTTGGGCCGGCCTACATTCCGGGAGAGGCCGAAATGCAAGATTTTTGGCAACTGCTTACTTTTAAGCAAGGCCATAAACGGGTGCCCTATGTTATTCAATATTTGAAAGAAAGGATCGAGCGAAGTAAAGATTGGGTACCAGCCATGCAACAGTCTAGGGTACCTCTGGGATTAATTAACGGCGATGCCGACCCCTTAACCGGAGCAGCTTTAAATAGACGCTGGGAGGAATTGTTGCCTCAATTTCCTATCTTGAGGATACCTGAAGAAGTAGGGCATTATCCCCCCTGGGAGGTGCCTGAACGCGTGGTAGAATTATACGGGCATTTTTTTGAAAATTTGCCCTCGGCCCTTTCCTAAGGCTTACCAAGTTTTGAATCATGAAATCTAGTCCTAAGCACTTTTCTATGTATTTACTTTTGATATTTGCTAGCTAAGGCCACGCCTCCTTGAAATTCCCCCGAATGGCCTTTGAACTTTCCCATCTAAGCAAAGTGCAAAGTTATATCCCACCATGACTTTTTGATCAGGGCCTTTTCGGTACAGTATATCTTAGCCTTAAGAATTTGGCTGAGGGATAGAGCGGCCTGTTTGAGCTCGTGGGGGCCCGTGGGGAAAGGCAGCGAGTAGCGAAAGCCCGACCCCGGCGCTACAAAATGGGCTATCCGTAGATTCTTGATCGCCGGGGGCAGCCCCAAAAGTATGCAGGGGAAATTATGGGCCCAAAGTCGTGATCTGAGGAAGGATTTGGTATGGAAGATTACGAGATAAACTTCAGGCCCCAGCCCTGAACAAGGGTCTCTAGGATAATTCGGGATTCCTTGAAGAATCAGCCATCTTTTTTAAGAAATTATTGAGGTTTATTACTAAAAATTTAGTTGATTTGGGTGTGAACTAAATTATTAGTTATGAAATACCCGTATCTCTTCCCCCTGCTCCTATTTTTGGGAGCCTGTCAATCCTCACCCGAGGAGGAAAACACCTGGGAAAATAAGATCTTGGCCATAGAAGAGTTGGCCTTGAGGTATGCCGATTTGAACCGCTTCAATGGCACCATCCTTATAGAAGATGCCGACTCGGTTATTTATAACAAGTCTTTTGGCCTTGCCAATTATGAGGAGGAGATTCCTTTTAGCCCAGAGACCGAATTTAGAATTGACCGTTTGGGTGAGTTATTGATTCGGGATATGGTAGAAAGCGCCTCCCAGGAAAAGCTGATTGCTTTGGAAGATCCGGTTCAAAAATATTTGCCAGAATTAGAAGATTCACTGAGCATACAGGACCTTTTAGAGCATAGAAGTGGGTATCCTGGGCAAGTAAGCCTACCTAGCCATGACCTGCAAAATGAAATGAGCGTGGTAAATTTAGCCAATCGTCTAAAACGAGAAGCCCCTGACCCCAAACGAGGTAGTGGGCTCGATTATGAACTTGTAATTCAGGTATTGGAAAGTGTGCATAAAAAACCTTTTGGGCAGATCCTTAGCAAGTATGTGGGAGATTTAGGCCTTCATTCTACCCACAGGTACAACTATACAAAAAACCCAGCCCGGGGCTACTTATACCATAATTATCGAGGTCAAGGAATGGAGCGTCAACTTTCCCCAAAAGAAGATCAGGATGTATATTTTCAAAATACTTGCTTGTATTCGAGTGCGCAGGACCTTCTTACATTTTCCAAATCTGAGGAAAAGCCCCTAAATGTATTCGCGTATACTCCCCAAGATGGTTTCAACTATTGCCTCGTTGCCGTCCCCGAAAAGAACAGGACCCTCATCATTTTAAGTAATTACAAACACCCCGTCGCCGATGAAATGGCCGAAAGCATTCAACGTATTCTGGATGAGGAGGCGTATCCATTACCCCTAGCCCGGGAAGTGGTCAAAGTAGATCCTAAATTTCTGGGCGATTATGAAGGGACCTATGCCATGAATGAGGCTATGCGATTTGAGGTAGTCCGCAAAAGTAGTCGTCTTTTTGTACATTTAGGTGGGGCTCGAATGGAGCTATACCCTCAATCGCAAAACCAATTCTTTTTAAACGACCGCGATGCTAGCATGCGCTTTTTAAGAGATTCTAGTGGTATTGTAAATCAAGTAGAACTTTTGGATGGTTTTCTGCAAGGCAATGTAGTGCCCCGTGTAGAGGCCTTGCCTTGATTTTCATGGCATTTTTTACATCCCAAGTCAGATTTTAACAAATCCCGATTAACGGAGGTTTCCTAAGCCAAAAACTGGCTTGCGAAGGCAATGCTCCCCTTGCCGCCATGGCCAGTCTCGGGGCTACTCAAGATATTTTCCAAATACAACAGTGTAATCCTGGCCGGGCTATCCCCATGATGCTAACCGGCACCGAAGATCTTCTTGTGCCCTATCAAGGAGGACCAATGGATGGAGATGTACCCGATATTGTGTCCTCAGATAGCCTTTTAAGATTTTGGCAAGGGAATAACAATTGCCTCTCATCCAGCGATACCCTCGAGTTGGCCGATGTGGTTAGCGACGATAATTCTACCCTCAGTCAATTTTCATTTGAAGACTGTAGCTGTCAGGCCGAAGTAAGGCACCTGCGAGTAAATGGCGGGGGGCATACCTGGCCAGGAGTCGAACTACCCGATTTGGAACTTGTGGCGGGAGAGACCAACGAAGATATCCTAGCAAGCCAAGCTTTGTGGAGTTTTTTTCAAAACTTCACTCTTTGTCAGAAGTTAATCACTTCTCAGGAACAAATATTAGCGGGAGTTTTTTTCGTTTACGCATTACCCCATAACTGATGAATACAGAGTTTATTGCAGCGTAGGATAAATCAAGTCTATAGTCAGTTTGAGGAGTACTTTTTGGGGCTTGCCCGCGCTACAAGTTTGGCTTAAAACGAGAACATGTCTGCCAGCGCG
>CAWUIO010000112.1:0-20491 GCA_963922455.1 uncultured Microscillaceae bacterium | reverse complement strand
ATTGCAAGAAGCTGAGATTGTATTTTGCTAAGATTAAACCCTTTAACTCACGTTACTTTAGGAAGATTAGCTAACGGGGTATACGCAGGTGCACAAGTCTTTGCAATGACATTTCAAACTAGTAATTTATCTTGAATTCGCATTTTTTTTAAAGTGTTGAAAATCAGAAAATTACAAGTAATGTCATAGGTAGCCAAAAGAATGCCCAAAACGCACTTGGTTTTTGTATTACTCGTTTCTTAACACCTCAACCGGATTGGTCCGGGCACTCTGTCCCGCGTGATACAAAACAGTAATCGTAGCGAGCAAAATAGCCCCTAGCCCCGCCAGAATAAAGACCTCTGGCCCCACCAGGACCCGGAAGGCAAAACTGGCCAACCATTGCTCCATAAACCAATAAGCCAAGGGACATGCAATGACAATCGAGATCCCTACCAATTTCACAAAATCAAGGATAATCCAAGAAAGTATACCTATGATACTAGCTCCTAGTACCTTTCGGATACCTATTTCCTTGGCCCTTTGTTGGGTAATAAATGCGGCAAGGCCAAATAGCCCCAGAGAGGCCACAATTATTGCCAATATAGTAAAAATACCCACCACTTGGCTAATACGCTTTTCATTTTGATACACCGTATCAAAGTGCTCATCCATAAAGGTGTAGCGAATAGGGATCCCCGGATAAAATGCATCCCATTGTTTTTGCAGGTGCTCTAAGCCCTCCGCAATGTTTTGTTTTTCAAGCCTAACTGCCATTTCGGTAAAGCCCCATTCCCTATCAATCATTAGGGCCAGGGGTTCAACGGCGTGGTGGAGGGAGTTGTGGTTGAAATTTTCACTTAAGCCTACAATATCGCCCAAATTATCTCGCCAACTAAAACCAAATTTATCCCCTATTATTTTATCGCTAGTCACCCCTAGCACTTTGGCCGCAGCTTCATTAAGAATAAAGTTTTGCTGCTCAGCATCGGCAAAATCTTTGGAAAAGGCGCGCCCCCGCTGCATTTGAATTCCGTAGAAATCAAAGTAGTTATAGTCTACATTGATGATATAAGAGTTTAGATTGAGTACGGCAGTATCGTTCTGATATTCACAATTTAATTGCCTTACCCGCTCCCCTAAGCGTTGGTCGGCGGCTGTCACATCGAGTATAAAGGGCTCCTTGGTAAGTTCTGCTTTGAGAGGTTCATAATTTGAGTCATCTACCCCATCTAGGGATACCAACAATACTTGGTCTTTGTCAAAGCCTAAATCCTTATTAATTAAATAATTGAGTTGCCTTACCACCAAAAAAGTGGTAATGATCAAGCCTACTGCAATAGCAAACTGCCCCACCACTAAAATATTTCTTAGAGAAAATTTATGGCGGGCAACAAAAACTTTTCCTTTCAATACTTTGACTGGTTGATAACGGGAAATGTAAAAAGCAGGGTAAATTCCCGACAGTATGCCAATGACCAAAGCGGTACCTATCAGGTATAAAAACAACTGGGGTTCGTAGATTGGATTAAATCTAAGGCTTCTTTGGGTGATCTCCTTAACCAATGGTAAAGCTAAGTTTACCATCAAACAAGCCAATACAACCGAAAGAAACGTATAGAAGATAGCCTCTGCCGTCAATTGTACGATTAATTGCCAACGATAGGCCCCCAGCGCTTTACGAATGCCCACTTCCTTGGCCCGGTTGACCGACCGGGCGGTAGAAAGATTGATGAAGTTAATGGATGCCAAAAGCAAAACTAAGGAGGCCAAAACCATAAAAACATGCAAATAGCCTCGGTCAAATCTATTCTCATTCATCCAATCTTTGGTCATATTTTGCGAATCGAGGTGCACCTGCCCCAGCGATTGAAGTTCCAGCTTAAAATTATCATTAAAATCTTCTTGGGCATATTTGTCAAGCATGCGGGGAAAATCGCTTTCTAGTTTAGCAATAGAAGCTTGCTCGTTAAGCAAAAGGTAGGTAAACACCCAATTATTTACAATCTTCCAATTGTATTGGCTTTCGTTCAAATAGGGCTTGATGCTATTTAAGGAGAAAAGGGCATCAAACCTTAAGTGAGAATTTTCGGGTAGGTCTTCCATCACTGCAGTTACGGTTACCAACCATTCCCCATTTTCGCGGCAACGCATCGTTTGACCAATCGGGTCAGTGCTACCAAATAAACGACGGGCCGTTGAGGCGGTGATGACTGCCGAATTAGGGGCTTGTAAAGCCGTCTTGGGGTCACCTTTCAAAAAAGGAAAATCAAATATTTCAAATACAGTTGAATCTACTAGATAAGCCTTAGGGATATAGGTATATCCATTTTCTTCTTTTACTAAAAGGTCATGGTAGCGGACAAACCTGACAAAGTTTTTTACTTCGGGGTATTCTTCAGTAATGGTAGGCCCCATAGGGTACATGGTCAAGGCCTGTAACTGAGTGGGCATGCCCTCAAAGGTGGTAATTTCGTGCAAACGATAAATACGGTCTACCTTAGCATGGGAACGGTCAAAACTTAGCTCATAGTTTACAAAAAGTAAGATGAGTAAGCATACCGTAATACCAATCGCTAAGCCCGTAATGTTTAAAAAAGAATAAACCCTATTGCGTTTAAGGTTTCGGTAAGCAATTCTGAGGTAGTTTAACAACATGGCTATAAGGTTTGAGTGAAGGCTATATTAATATATTTTGATTTGGGTGCCCCATTTTGTAGACCAATTCCTGAGCCAATCCATCAAAAACCTGACTATCAGTGGTTTCAAAATCACAACCCCAAGGTTTACTGTTATTTTCGTATTGTATTGAAACAACCTCTGAGCGAAAATGAACAATTTTCTCCCTCTTATCTCCTGGCCTTTTTCATTTGACCTGGGTGCGTGGGAAGCCCATTGGGTCTTGGGCTTTCATGTTTTTCTCTTATGGCTGAGGGATAGAGCGGCCTGTTTGAGCCCGTCGCTGGACTGAGCGTTGGCAGGCGAGTAGCGAAAGCCCGACCCCGCCCGTAGCTACTGTTAAATTTGGCATTTCTTTTTCCCGGGCGGGGGCAGCCCCTAATCTTTGTAAAAAGTGGGGCTTGACATTATTTCAGGCACTGGCCCAGGGAGAGGACTTCAGAAGGGTGGGCATACCTCCAGCTTTTGGTTATGTTTGCCAAATGAAATTAAAAATCGGGATTTTTTTTGGCGGAATGTCACGCGAAAGGGAAGTCTCTTTTGCGGGTGGGAGAACGGTCTACGACAATCTGGATAAAGGGTTTTTGAGGCAGTCCCCCTATTTGTGGATAGCTTGGGAAATTTCATCCTACCCTGCTAGCCCGTAAATGTTTTGCGGTCGTATCTTTCTGGCATTTGTAATGCCCTTTCTGCCTTTAAATTTGCGGAGGGGCATTAGCAATGCCAGAAAAAATACAGGCGCATAGTCATTGCACCCGAGCATAATAGGTTGGCCCTTAATGCCATGACTGGGAGAAGCCCCTCCGCCACCACCAAACTTAAGAGCATCGTTTATGGCGGTACACAAAAGCAATTTCCTTTGGAAATATTTCCAAAGGAAATTGCTTCGTTTGGTTGCAATAGTATGTCTAAAAATCCAAGACTTAGCCCGACACCCCTCCCAATACTGAATCCAGTTGCATTTCTTTAAGCACTCTATCCTGGATAGGCTGGGTCAATGCATTCATTTCATCTACGCCCCAAGTAATCCCCACGACGGTGCGGGTAGGACGCTTTCCAGCAGGCATATCTGCCAAATTCAAATAGGCATCGACTACCCACTGCGGGTTAGGTGCCTCTTCGCTTTGCAATAATTGCGTAAAGCTTTCGGCCATGGCAGAAGGTACCTTGGCTAAGTCACCATACGTCTTCAATACCTGGGCGTGTTCTGGAGCTTGCCCCGAGGCTAAAAGTCCTGTACCAAACGGTCCGGGTTCTACCATAACAATATCCACCCCAAAAGGAGATACTTCATAACGTAAACCTTGAACGTATCCTTCCAAAGCGTGCTTGGTGGCCGTGTAGGTAGAAAAAAATGGTGGAGAAATTCGCCCCACTAAGGAGGAGGTATTGATGATCAAACCACTACCCGCTTGACGCATTGCCGGCAACACGGCTTGCATTGCGCGTATAGCGCCAAAATAATTGACCTCCATCTGCTGTTTGGCTTGTTTTACGCTAAAAGCTTCGGTAATCCCCAAAAACATGATTCCAGCATTGTTGATAAGTATATCAATCGTACCTGCTTCACTAATAATACGATCGATCGCCCTTTTTACCGAGTCGTCTTGGGTAACATCCAAATCGACCACATGTATGTGGCTAGCATGAGCTTCTAGTTCCGCCTTTTTATCGGCATTTTTACCCTCAGGTTGGCGCATGGTAGCATATACTTGATACCCTTTGTCGGCAAAATCTTTGGCCGCCTTTAATCCAAAGCCACTGCTACTCCCTGTTATGATTATATTCTTCACGTTGATATTTTTTAAAAGTAATATTTATTTAATTTCTTCAAGAGTGGGGTAATCAATGTACCCTTGCTCTCCGGGGGTGTAAAAGGTACTTTTATCCGGCTCTGCTAAGGGAGCTCCGGTTTTAAGTCGGTTAATTAAATCAGGGTTAGCAATAAATGGGGCTCCAATCGATACGATATATTTATCCGACTGCTTCACGAGGGCTTCCGCCGCGTCTATATCGTATCCCAGACCTCCGTTAAACATCACCACCCCTTGGTAATCCTTTACCAAATCCTGTAAAAAAGCCACCCCACCATGTTCGGCCCCCATGGCTTGTACATTTAATACATGTAAATAAGCGATGTTGAGCTTATCTAGTTCGCGTACGAAGTATCCATACGTTTCAGGAATTTCCTCATACACTTCCATATCGTTAAACACCCCATAAGGTGACAAGCGAATGGCAGTTTTATGAGCACCAATAGCGTCTGAGATGAGCTTCATGGTTTCAAGCCCAAAGCGGGTTCTATTTTCAATAGAGCCACCGTATTCATCGGGCCTTTTATTGGATTTTGGATTTAAGAATTGATTGGGTAAATACCCATTTGCCGAATGAAGCTCTACCCCATCAAAACCGGCCTCAATGGCATTTTTAGCCGCTTGTACATACTCGGCTTGGGCTGCTTTTATGTCTTCTAAAGTCATTTCCTTGGGCATTCCATGGGGCTTCAGGCCTTCTTCTAGAGTAAACATGTCACCCGCGGCAACAATAGCTGAAGGAGCGACCATTTCCCCCCCTTCTGGTAAATTAAGTTCGTGCGATACCCGTCCGGTGTGCATTATTTGAAGGAAAATCTTCCCTCCTTTTTCATGCACGGCATCGGTAATTTTCTTCCAGCCAATGATTTGTTCTTCGGAATATATGGCCGGAATGTTGGGATAACCCAATCCATTGGCCGAAGGCGAAGTACCTTCGGTAATGATTAAACCTGCCTCAGCTCTTTGGGCATAGTAGGTGGCCATAAGCTCATTGGGCACATTACCCACCGCTCGGCTTCTGGTAAGAGGGGCCATCACGATGTGGTTACGCAACGGCAAATGTTCTGATTGAAAAGATTCAAATAATTTTTTCACGTAAATTTTTATTTTTAAAAGACTATATCATTGAATAATTGAAGACCAAATAATTAAGTACTGTGGATACCACCCAAAAAGGGAAGAAAACATAAGCTGCTCTAATTAATGTAGGAGATGGATGGAACAAACATTCCTCCCATGGATTTTATCAAGAGATGGAAAGCTATTACTTTTATTTCGCAAGTAAAAATACTAAACAACTTTCAATATGCAAGCAATAATAAAAAATAGATCGTATTTTAAGTTTATTTAATAGGGCTTAACTCGAAAAAGAAATTCTGATGCGCCCAAGCCCATTGCAAGGGAAGATGAATTCCTAGGGGCTTCCCCGCGCGATGAAGGGTAGGTTTTATAGAAAAACTGTGAGTAGGCGCGGGTCGGGCTGTCACTACTCGCTGCCTCTCCCCTCGGGCCAACACGAGCTCAAACAGGCCGTTCCATCCCTAAGCCATTAAAAACCAACAGGTTACAACATATAATACCCCAAAATGCTCCTCACTAGGCTCCAACCTCTTTTTACCCTCGCTTTTTTTCAACGCTGTAGGCTTTTGCATCATATGGATATTTAGCTTAACTTGATAGCTACCAAACACCATATCTCGTTTAAAAACCTGTACTTCAGAACAAATACAATGAAACTTAAAAAAATACTGTATGTTATTCTTGCACTTGTAGCTATTTTATGCCTGGCAGGATATCTTATCACGACTTACTATCCAGAAAAAATAGTCCATTTGGCCATTAGTCAACAAGTAAAAAGAATAGCAGCCCAAGACAAAGAAAATAATGAGCTCTTAAATGACCAAGAACGTATACGAATCTATACCGTAGGCACAGCCTCTCCCATACCAGGAAAAAGGGTACAAACGGGCACAGCCATTATCGTGAACGGCCACTTTTTTATGTTTGACGTAGGAGATGGAGTCACGAGGAAGGCCGAAATTCTGGGCTTGCCCCTCAACCGCTTAGATGGTATTTTTATTACCCACTGGCACTCAGACCACATGATGGATTTACCAAGTCTGATCAGCCGCTCCTGGCTACTGGGCCGTACTCAAGACCTACACCTCTATGGCCCCGATGGTACGGACACCTTAAACCAGGCTATCAATCAATATTTACATATAGAAAATCAACATAGGGTGGCCCACCATGGTCATGAGATCATGGATGTTTCAAAAGCCCGGGCCATTGCCCACGAATTTAAAAATAAGCCAGGAGCCAAGGAAGTTATTTACCAACAAGATGGCATCACCATTACGGCATTTGATGTAGACCACGAACCCATCGAGCCAGCCGTTGGCTATGTCATCGAGTACCAAGGGAAGAAAGTGGTCCTTAGCGGGGATACGAAAAAGAACGACTTGGTTTTAGAAATGGCCCAAGGGGCCGATGTACTTATTCATGAGGTGATGTTGATGTTTGCTATCGCCCAAATGGAAGAGCAACTTAAAGCCGCAGGGATGGCAAGAAATGGAAAAATAGTACACGACATTCAAAATTATCATACTTCTCCGGCCGAAGTTGCCGAAATAGCGGCCAAGGCCCGAGTGAAAAAATTGGTCCTGAATCATTTTGCCCCAGCCCCCGATCTATTTGTAACTAAAAATGCCTACAAAAAAGAAATGAAGGTATACGATGGGATGATTCATTTTGCGAATGATGGTGACCTAATTCTTATAGAATAATTGAGCTAACACAATAAGACCATCTATAGGCGGTGTCTTAAGTGCTCTGGCCACCTTCGCTAAACATTTGAAATCCTTAGCCCCATAGTAATCCCATGAGTAAGAAAAGAAATGTCGGTATCTTCATTTTTGACAATGCCGAAGTACTAGACTTTGCCGGTCCGTTCGAGGTTTTTTCGGTTACCTCAGAATTAAACAATTACGAGCCCTTTGAGGTATTCACCGTGGCAGAAACAGCAGAACCGGTTAGTGCCGTGAATGGCTTGTCCGTCAACCCCAAGTATGATTTTAAGAGTTGCCCCCCAATAGATATTCTCATCATTGCCGGAGGCACCGGTACCCGAAAACAGATGGAAAATACGATTACATTAGATTGGATTAAACAAATTCATCAAAACTCTGAGTATACGCTTAGCATTTGTTCGGGGGCCAGGCTATTAGGAGTTTTAGGCTTACTCGATGCTAAGCCTTATTGTACCCACCATCTGGCATACCCAGACTTACAAGAAATCGTACCCACCGGAAACCCACAACCCAATCAACGCTATATAAATGCTGGAAAAATTTACACCTCGGGTGGAATATCGGCGGGAATTGACTTATCCTTTCATCTGGTTGAGCAGCTTTTAGGAGAACAGGCCGCCATGCAAACCGCAACTTATATGGAGTATGATAGAAAACAATAAGGCTAGTGCTACACGACTTTTGCCTCTTTGCTATAAAAGCTTGGCTTAGATAATAAAAAGGGGCATTTCAATTCCCCCTTTGTTCCGAGCCTTAAACGAAACCCTGGGTGATTAGCTACACGGGGCTCCTTAGAGTCAGTTTGTGATCCCGAATTACTCTTTGGCGAATTTACAATCCGTGCTGGTATGGGAGCGTTCAAGGCGATGAAGGAGCCCGGTATCTTGGCTACCTATGACATTGCTTGTAATTTTCTGATTTTCAGCACTTTAAAAAAAACACCAATTCAAGATAAATTACCCGTTTGAAATGTCATTGCAAAGACTTGTGCGCCTGCGCATACCCCGTTAGGGATGGAACGGCCTGTTTGAGCTCGCCGCTGGTTTGCGGGGGGGCCAGCGAGTAGTGACAGCCCGACCCGCGCCGGCAGAACCGTTCAAGCGGTTCCTAACACAATGGCGCGGGGAAGCCTAGGCTGCTCAAAAGATTAAATAAAAATAACCTCCTATTTTTGTAGCACGACCAACAAAAATGAGGAGGTATGGATAATCTTGTTAAAGATCTCAAAAGAAAGATAGCCCAATTAGAACAAAAGAACAAAAAAATCGCCCAAAAGCTGCAATCCAAACGCTCATCCCTTCGCTATTATCAAGCCCGTTGCCGTCAACTATTGCAGAGCCGGGATAACTGGAAATCTAAGGCCCAAGTACGTTTAAACCCTTCTAAGCCTTCTTTTAGGATATCCCAGGAGACATTTGGCGGCCCCATCCCGGCCCGTCATCAGTATAGTGCAGCCCTCATTTTCTTCTGCATCCAACTCCGGGTGAAGGCTGGATGTAGTTATCGGAATATTGTGCTGGTCCTGCAAATCCTCATGGAACAAGCCTCTTCCCAGCAGCGGCTCCCTTGCGTGAATACGCTTAAAAATTGGGTCGAGAAATTGGGCTTGTTTTTGTTGTCCCGTCGTCCCAGTTGGAGCGGGCAAGCGGTTTTGATTGTGGATGAGTTGATCGGCCGGGCCCAAGAACGGCTCTTGATGTGTTTATTGGTTTGCCGGTCCCCCTCGGCCGGGCAGGCCCTGGATACTTCCTGTGTCCAGGTAGTCCACTTGGAAGCCCGGCCTCAATGGAGAGGCCAAGATATTGCCCAAGTGATCGGAGGGATTGAGCAGAAACTCGGCCAGCCCATCAGCTATCTACTCAGTGATGGGGACCACAAACTCACCAAAGCTGCCCGAGAGCTTGGCCGGGCCCATCAATGGGATATTAGCCATTTCTTGGCCCGGGCCTTGCGTAAGACCTTTGAGGATAGTCCTGAATATAAGGCCTTTATCCAGTCCTTAGGGGCTTGGCGGGCCCACAGTGTGTGTTCTTCGCTCAGTCTGTTGGCCCCTCCCAAACAAAGGGCCAAGGCAGCTTGGTGGCTTGGTACAAGGAACTGGGGCAGTTATGGGAGGGCCTTTCCCCTAAAGCCCAGAAGTTTTTTGAAAAGTATCCCAAACATCAGGCTATTTGCCATCTCAGCCCATTTAGGCGCCCATCCCTAAGCCAGGTTTTGCGTTACATAGGAAGTTCTGAGTTTCAAAGATCAGATATTGGTTTATTGTACAGTCTTAGTCTTCTGACCGCAAGGCTGGGTTGTGACAATGTAAGCTCCCCCTCACTTGTCTTGAGTAAAAATTACCTTAGGACCAAGAATCGCGGCTTGTGCAACCATTTTTAGCCTAACTTGTCATTCTTTTATTCTATGCATTTGCCAATAAAAAGACGAGTTTTATATATTTAACAAAAGAGAAATGGAGAAGCATTTGGAACTAACAGACACTGAATTCGAGAAGCAGTTTTATACCTGGCAACTAAACCCTGCCGATTTTTCGCACGAGGCCCATCTCAGATTGGCCTGGGTTCATGTCAAGAAATATGGAATAAATGAAGCAGAAAGAAATATATAGGCTCAATGTCAGCAATTGGTAGCATTTGTCGGAGCAAAAGATAAGTTCAATACCACCTTAACATTGGCGGCAATCAAAGCGGTTTATCACTTTATGCGCAAGTCGAAATCTGATGCTTTCCTAGGCTTCGTCTCGGATTTCCCCAGATTAAAATATAATTTCAAGGAATTAATGGCTTGCCATCGTGGATTTTATATCTTTAATTCACAAGCAGCCAAAGCCAAAATATATATATACAGATCTATTCCCTTTTGACTTAATCCCCGATAAGGACAAACACCATCTATAACAAACTCATAACCAAGGAAATATAAATTACAAACCCATGAAAAAATATATCTACCTCCTTATTTTAGGACTTCTACCAAGCTTTTCTTTCGCGCAAAAGGAGTTCAAGCGAATCTATAATTATGGAGAATACCAATAAAGTTGGGCTTTGGTAAAATCCATTACGGGTACCTACGGAATGATTGACCGCAGCGGAAAAACCGTCGTCCCGCCCCTCTACAGCAAAATTGGAAAGTTTACAGAAAACTCAGGCAAATTCGCCAAAGTAAAATCTATTACAGGAACCTACGGACTGATTGACCGAAATGGAAAAGAAATTGTCCCCACCTTGTATGCCGAAATCGGGAAATTTGACGAATATGAAGAACATATGGTTTTGGTAAAATCTATTACGGGCACGTATGGATTTGTAGACCAAGACGGGCATGAAATAGTAGAGCCTTTGTACAGCTTAGATGAAATAAATCAGAATTACCAGAAACTCCTAAATCGATAAAATATAGGCCCCTGTTCATTTGGGCTTCGCTAGGCAAAGCTTTCCTAAGGTGAATTCAATCTGGCTTATAGCACTTACAAAATAGCCAACAAACCAAGGGTAGGGTCCTCAACATAGCTAATCAAGAGAAGAAGGGAAACGTATATTTAAACTACATACTAAGCAGTTTAGCCAAAGCACTACGTGGCATCAAAAAGATGGAAAAATCTAGAATGACTAAAATTGAAATCCTTGCGGGAGATGGAGATTTAAATGAACTAAAAAGTCTTTTAGTGGCAAGTCATACGCAACGAGAAATAGATGTTGCTCTTGAAAATGCTATCGCCTATTCACTAATTGAAACTGCCGAATACCTGCTTTATCTTGGCGCAAATCTTTCACATCACAAATACCAAGGATCGTATTATGCAGTTCACAACAATGAAATTGAGGGGTTAAAATTTGCCATCAAACATGGTGTTGATATTAATATGAATAAGGGCCAATTACTGAATACAGCCGTTATTACCGTATACAATACAAAAGACCCTACAATATTAAAATTTCTGCTGGACTGTGGTGCAGACACCAGGCTCTTGTCAAAAGAAACAATGTAGCGTTTGTTTGGAAAAGATTAAGGCTTTTGCAAGATATTGCAAATCTTTACCTAAGCGTAATTTACCAAGCAATACTCGTTTTCCTTAAAAGGGAAATAACAGTAAAAATAGGTAGCTTCCCATAAATTATCACATCACGTATGGCTTCTCGGAAAAAATCTAAATCTAGCTCCCAAAAAAGACCGAAAAAAAACAAAACGAGCAAGCCGATGGACTCGATGATCCATTGGCTCCTGATTCCTCTCGCGATATTGCCTCTTGTCTACACGTCTGCCACTCCCGAGCCACTTATACCTATCCGTTACCTACTTTTGAGTTCTTTCACTCTGGCCTTTGTGGGATATTTTTTTGCTTACAAGCGGATACCGATCCGATTGAATTGGGCCCAGGAAACGAAATGGGTATTCGGACTTGAGCTCTTTATCGGGGTCTGGAGTATATTCAGTATGAGTAGGGCATCTTACCCAATT
Organism: uncultured Microscillaceae bacterium; assembly: GCA_963922455.1. GTDB lineage: Bacteria > Bacteroidota > Bacteroidia > Cytophagales > Microscillaceae > CAWUIO01. Next base: position 8,748 of record CAWUIO010000112.1, on the reverse strand, counting down.
GAAGGCTTCTACCCTGTTGCTCGCTGGTGCTTACACGGGATACTCTTATTCTGTATAGCCACGGCTGTCAGCCGAGAACCTAAACAATTGTATAAGCTTGCCTACGTAATGGTGCTTATGGGTATCGTACAAGGGGTGGTGGGTATTTTTCAATTTTACGGTCTTGCCTTTATCTCCATCCCCGGGCAGGCCCCACCTTATGGATTTATGGGAAACCGTAATCTGTTTGGCTCGGGCCAGGTTCTTTTGTTACCTTTTACACTCTGGTGCTTTTTCACGCAGCGGGGGATTTGGAAGTACATTGCCGCCACCGCATTACCCATTTTGTTATTCTCTATTTTGGTATCTCAAACTCGATCGGCCTGGGTTGGGCTTTTCCTGTTTATTATACTTGCCCTCATCCTTATTATCAGTCAGAAGAGCCAGTTTGGAACCATAATACAAAAATACGGGACTCGAATTACGGTAGCTATGGCGGGCTTGATTGCCCTCATGATAGGTTTAGGAATCATCCTTCCACAAGGAAAAATAGTCCGAGAAACAATGGGAAGGCTTATTAATTCTCCCTCTGAGCTCTTTACCGAAAACACCTCAGCAAATTTCCGTTTGATTGCCAGTAGGGATTGTTATCATATGATGATGGATCATCCTATGTTGGGGGTAGGGCCCGGCAATTGGCGGCTATTGGTTAGCAATTACAGCTTGGGCGATCGCGCCAACCGGAGAGGGTATGCCCTCCGCATCCGGCCCCACAATGATTTTGGTGAAATAGGTGCCGAACGAGGCATCCCCGGCTTAGTTGCTTACCTTGGGATTTGGGTATTCCTTTGCCTTACAGCTTTTAAATTGCTTCACTTCAAGCAAAATCTGGGCGATCAACTCCTTTTAGTTTTGTTGATTATTGCTGTCTTTGGCGCTATGTGGGTCGATATGTTGGTTAGCTTTCCCAATGAACGGATTGAGCACTCCCTATATTATCTCTTCTTTTGGGGCATCCTGCTTGGTTTACGCCAAACCGAAGAAAAGACCCCAGTTCAAAACACCTTTTCGGTCTCCATTTTAGCTTTGCTCATTACGGTTCCGCTCTTCAACCTGATGCTGGGAGTTTATAAATTCAAGTATGAATACCATCTCACCTATGCTAATGCCTACAAAAAAGCGGCTCTCACCAATCCTTTTTACTGGGACAAGATGATTGAACACGCCAAGAAAGCAAAATCCCCTTTCCAAAGGATTGGCCCCGTGGGTGACCCCATCACGATGTATGAAGCTATTGGCTATAAAGGAAAAAAACAATTCGACAAAGCCTTACAGGCAATTGAGCTAGCCGCGCAAGAACATCCCAACTCTGCCCGGGTATACAGCACTATGGGTACCATCTATGCCGAGCAAAAAAACTATCCCAAAGCCATCGAGTCCTACAAAAGGGCCCTAGAAATAGCCCCAGCTTATCAAACCGCTTTTAAAAACCTAGCCCTTTGTTATTATAATACCGGCGATTATGCCAATACCGTGAAGGCGCTTAATAAGGTAGACTATCTAAAAGATGCGTTTTTGCATGATTTATACAAAAAGGCTAAGGCTAAATTAAAATAAGTCTGATGTTAGTACACGCATTGCATTTGGCTTAGGGATGGAACGGCCTGTTTGAGCTCGCCGCTGGTTTGCGGGGGGGCCAGCGAGTAGTGACAGCCCGACCCGCGCCGGCAGGACCGTTCAAGCGGTTCCTAACACAATGGCGCGGGGAAGCCCCAAGTTTGGCTTTTCTTGGTAAAATTTGTAGTCTTATGCTCTTGACAAACTAAATATCGTATATCCAGAAAATTACAAGACCTACCCTGTGGATTCTGAAAAAAAACCTGTACAGACGATGGTATTCATCGTGCCTCCCAAAGTACATTTATTAGACTTAAGTGGCCCAGCCCAAGTATTTTATGAAGCCCAAAAAGCGGGGGCCCCCTTGGAAGTTAGCTTCGTCAGTGCTAGCACAAGGGCCCAAAGCGATAGTAGCCTGGATTTATTTTTTACCCAATTGCAATCTATTGAAGACTTACACGTGTGTCCAGAGGATTTCGTTTTTGTACCAGGCAGTGCAGACATGCTGAAAGTCATACAGAACAACAAACCTTTCTTAAGCTACCTTCAAAAATGGTATAATACAGGCGTAAACCTATGCTCCATTTGTGTAGGTATTTTCTGGTTGGCCGAGGCGGGCTTACTCGCCGGTAAAAAAAGCACGACCCATTGGCGATACCTTGACCTTTTAGAAAAGAGATACCCCGAAACAACAGTACTAAAAAACAAACTTTTTGTCATAGACGAAAACCTATACATGAGTGCGGGGGTCTCCTCAGGTATCGATCTTTCCCTTCATCTCGTGGAGCAATTGTTTGGCTATAGCTTGGCCCTCGAGATCTCTAAAGAAATTGTATATTTTTTTAGGAGAGGAGGAGGTGATCCACAATTGAGTAATTTTTTGAGGTATCGAGACCACCTGGACAGAAGCGTACACAAAATTCAAGATTACATCATGAATAATCTGAATACAAAATTTACGCTGGATGACATTGCCGACGAGGTGCATATGAGCAAACGGAACTTATCCCGGAAGTTTAAAGAAACTACCCAAATAACGGTAGGAGAATATATCAATACCATACGGGTAGAAAGGGCCCGACACCTACTCTCCAAGGGGCACAAAATGGAGCAAGTCGCCCAAGAATGCGGACTAAAAAGTCCCAATCAACTCCGGGCCCTTCTCAAAAAGTATCAGGCCGCCTCCTAATGTCTCTATCCTGCGCCCTCTTGTCCTTTTAGCATAACAGAATTTAGACGAGTTTTGCCTCAGCTAAATATGGTAAAAACAAACGCAAACTCAGCCTATGAATTGTAAACGTATCACATTACTGCTCTTCCTCGCCTTAACCTTGGGCAAAGTGCCTGCCCAGGATAGAAACACAGACAAAAAATCAAGTCCGCCCAGATTACTTGCCGAGGGTTCCGGTCAATTTGCAATGGCGGGGGGACATTCCCCAGAAGACAGCCTCATTATTCATTATTATAAACCCCAGCACTTTACCGATAGCTCGGCGGTAGTCTTGGTAATTCCCGGCGCGGGACGCAATGGAGATGATTACCGGGATTCTTGGATTAAGAAGGCCCAAGAATACAATGTTCTCGTCTTGTCACCCGAATATCGGGAGGAATATTATCCCGAATTCTGGAGTTACAACTTGGCGGGAATGTATAAAGATGTTAAAATCAATAAAGAGCGCACGGCTGTTGAAAGCTTTACAATAAGCAACGAGCCCCAGGAATGGATTTTTCAGGACTTCGACCGGGTTTTTGAGCTGGCCCAAGAAGACTTAGACTTAAAAACCGATACCTATGATATGTTTGGGCATTCTGCGGGTGGGCAAATATTACATAGATATGCCTTATTCCAAGCCCAAAATAAAGCTCATAGAATCTTGGCCGCCAATGCAGGATGGTATACGGTGCCCACCGATGCAGAAGAATTTCCCTATGGCCTCCAAGGTACCATACAATCATCCGATAAGATTGATTTCAGCTCCAATTTGATCGTTTTTTTAGGCGATAAGGATGACGCTAACGAGACCCGAGGCAGTTTACGGCATACTCCCGAAGCCGACAAACAAGGCAGGCACCGATTTGCCAGGGGCCACTATTTTTACAAAGCATCCCAAGAGATGGCTTCCAAACGGAATGCCGCCTACCGCTGGAAATTAGAAATTGTCAAAGGCGTGGGCCATGACTATCGAAAAATGGGGGAAGCCGCAGCCGATTATTTATATAAAGGTAAATAATGCTTGCAAAGGCTTAGCCCACAACTGGGCCGTCCATTCCCTCAACTTGGTTTTACCCCACTCCCAGACGGAAGTGAATATCCCTCTTCAAAGACTGAAGTGCTAAGTCTAGGGGCTTGCCCGCGCTACAAGTCTAGATGCTTGATTGTACAAAGAGTGCTGGCGCGGGCCGGGCTTTCGCCACTCGCCGGCCCCCACGCATACCAGCGGCGGGCTCAAACAAAGGCTCTATCCCTAAGCCATTTTGAGTGCCAGTTTATCCAGTCTCTTAGCCTTTTTAAGCAAGCGGGAATGCCCTTAGGCCACCCTAGCTCAGGCGGTATCTTTCTCAACTCGAGGGGATTTAAGCCCTTTTACTAAAATATAGAACGTAAAAGTAATCATAAACACCCCATTTTGCAGGTAAAAATAAAAGCTGATGAATTGGTCAAAAATTCTCAGCCAGGTAACACACATTACGGTTCCGGCGGCCAATATCCCCCAAATGCTGAGCCATCTCGGCAATAAACCCATTCTTATAAACTGGATATGTAGCATAATCATGGATCCACTAAAAAATATTAAACTCAAAAAATGGGCTCCATTATAGCCGTAGATAGAAAAAGAAGCAATGGATAAAAGAGTTTCTTTTGGGCTCGAAGTACTTTGTATAAACTGTACAGATTCTAACAATACGTAATGACAAACATCACCAACTAAAGCAATCATGATAGCTATGAAAAACAAGCTACCACAGCTTATAGCAAGCAGCTTAGAACGCTGACTAAGAATCTGGTAGATAAGCCCTAAAAAGATAATATTAAAAAAACCAGTCATGGAGCTAAAAAAAATAGAAAGCCGCATCGATCTTGAATTCTCCATAATTTGGTTCAACATATCAGGGTTTTGTAACAAAGAGGAGCTTATGCCTCGGTACATAAGACTCAGAATTCCGCTCAAAACCATCAAAAATAAGCTCAAGCCGAGCCAGCGGCCCAATTTTGTAGGGTGTTCTATCATATGATTTGGGTTATATGGGTTTTAGCCTTCGAGGCTCTATGGATTTTAATGCTCCTGTAAATATGAGTGATTCAGTATGTCGGGCCCAAAATAATTGATGAAGTAAGCCGGATTATTTACCAAACTCTGGGGAATACTTATCCAGCCAATCCAGTACAGCGAAATTCTTACTATTTTTAATCCTTCTCTCCCGCCAGCAGAGCCAACAACCCTAGCTGCAGGTATACACCAGACAAGTTGGCCAGGGCGTTTCGGTTAACTGAAATTCAAGCTCGGCATGGCAAATGCCCCAGAAAAATGTGGATGCAACTTATTTTCGGCCGAGCTTGGGTATTCTAGGCTTAGGGATGGAACGGCCTGTTTGAGCTCGCCGCTGGTTTGCGGGTAGGCCAGCGAGTAGTGACAGCCCGACCCGCGCTGGCACATCATTTCCAGTTGCCCCCCCATTTCATTGCGCGGGGAAGCCCCTAGCCTTTCATAAAAATAGCCGCTACCTTGCTTCCAGGGTTTGACGGAATCCGTACATTATTCCCCTCTTTGGCTTCTCAACCAATACTTCCTTGCCCCATTCCTTTGATTTCCTTCATTTTTTTTCATTATTAGTTCTAATTACAAATTATCGATTTATGAAACACATACTACTACTCACATGCTTGGGAGTGCTCCTATTTAGCAACCAGTCCTACTCCCAAAACCAGAAATATGCCGAGGCCTTAAAATCCTACGAATGGCGCGCCATCGGCCCCGCCAATATGGGCGGCCGGGTAACCGATATCGACGGCATCCCCGGTGACCCCAGCACCTTTTACGTATCGGGCGCCGACGGAGGAATCTTCAAAACCACCAACGGAGGCGTAAGCTTCACCCCCATTTTTGAAGGGCAGCGGGCCTACTCCATTGGGGCCTTGACCCTGGCCCCTTCCGACCCTAATGTACTCTGGGTAGGAACCGGGGAAGGCGATCCCCGAAACAGTGTGGGCTACGGATGGGGCGTATACCGCTCGGTTGACGCCGGAAAAAGCTGGACCCACCTCGGACTCAAAGAAACCGAAAGAATCAAACGAATTGTCGTAGACCCTAAGGACCCCGATGTGGCTTGCGTATGCGCCTTGGGCAAAGAATGGGGCGCCAACCCCGAGCGGGGCGTCTTCAAAACCACCGACGGCGGGAAGAACTGGAAAAAAATACTCTACATCGACGAAAACACGGGCTGCGCCGATATCGCCATGGAAATGAGCAACCCCCGCATTATGTATGCCGGGATGTGGACTTTCCGGCGCCGACCTTGGCGATTTGACGATGGAGGCAAAGAAACCGCCATCTACCGCACCATGGACGGCGGAGAAACCTGGGAAAAAATCATGAAGGGCTTGCCCGAAAAGCCCATGGCCCGCCCGGGTATCCACATTGCCCGCAGTGAGCCCAATATCATTTACTTGATGACCGAATTCCAAGGAGGAGGAACCGCCTTCCGCTCCGAAGACCGCGGAGATACCTGGACGATGGTCAATGACGACCCCAATATCAACTTCCGCCCCTTTTATTATAGCGATGTACGGGTAGACCCCAATAATCCCAATATTTTGTTCTCCATCTCGGGCCGCCTCAGCCGCTCCGAAGATGGAGGAAAAACCTGGGAACGCATCGCCACCACCGTGCACGGCGACCACCAAGCCCTGTGGATCGACCCGAGCAATTCCAATCGCATCTTAAACGGAAGCGACGGCGGCTACCAGGTATCCTACGACGGGGGGGACACCTGGGAGATTATCAACAATGTGGAGTTGTCTCAATTTTATCAATTATTCATCGACAACCAGGACCCCTACAATATCTACGGCGGCCTGCAAGACAATGGCACCTGGGTGGGCCCCAGCAATTCCCTCTACTCGGCCGGAATCTTAAAAAGGCACTGGAAAGGACTGGCCTACGGAGATGGCTATTACGCCGTGCCCATTCCCGGTAGCGAACATGAGGTATACGCCAACCTCCAAGGAGGGGTAATCTTTCACGTGGACTCCCGCTACGGCAATGTGCGCAACATCCACCCCTACCCCAAAATCATCGGTTCGGCCGGAGATGCCATCGAGGACCACAAATACCGCTTCAACTGGGACTCCCCCATCACCATCTCTCCCCACGACCCCAATACCGTCTACTTCGGGGGCAATGTGGTCTTTAAATCCACCGACCGGGGCCATTCCTGGGAACAGATCAGCGAGGACTTGACCACCAATGACAAGTCCAAACAAATGACCTCCGGGGGCGAAATCTACCAAGACAATACCGCGGCCGAATTTCACTGTTCTATCTTGTATATTGATGAATCCCCAGTCGAGAAGGGAGTGATTTGGGTAGGAACCGACGACGGCAATATTCAACTCACCCGCGACGGCGGTAAGACCTGGACCAAGCTAAACGATCGGATCAAAGGCCTCCCCGCCTTTGCCTGGGTGGCCAAAATCCACGCCTCGGAGCACAATGCCGGTACCGCCTTTGTCACCGTAGACCAGCACCGCATGGACGACTTCCGCCCCTATATCTTTATGACCACCGACTACGGCCAATCCTGGACCAAGATAAGCAACGGCCTCCCCCAAGACGATTATGTCAAAGTAGCCCGGCAAGATCCCATCAACCCTAACATGCTATACGCTGGGATGGAGCACGGCATTTTTGCCAGTTGGGACAAAGGCCAATCCTGGACCAAGATCAACAATAACCTCCCCAACGTGTCCGTCCGGGACCTACGCATCCAAGCCCGAGACCGGGATTTGATCGTGGGAACCCACGGCCGCGGAGCCTGGATTTTGGATGATATCCGCCCCATGCAAGAGATGGCCAAGACCGAAGGGAAATCTAGCCACCTCTTCCCCGTACGCCGGGCCACCCAATGGCATATGTTTTGGCGACTGGAGAACCTGGGCGACCGGCACTACCGGGCCAAAAACCCAGATTACGGGGCCAATATCAACTTCTTCCTGGCCGAGGGGGAAAAGGTCACCGCTACCCTGGAAATCCTGGATGCATCCGGCAAAGTGATCCGCACCTTGAGCGACTCCACGGCCAAGGCCGGCATCAACCGCATGGTTTGGGATCTGGGCCACGAAGCCGCCCTCAAAATGCAAGGCGGCGACGGGGGTGGCTTCTTCGCTGGTGAGATGTATCCCTACGTCTCGCCAGGTACCTACACGGCCCGCTTGAAAGTCAAGGGAGACGTGATGGAAACGCCAATTGAGGTGCGCCCCGATCCCCGTATGAACATGGCACAGTCGGCCTACAATGCCAAAACCAAAACCCTGCTGGAACTCCGGGAACTCCTATCCCAAACCCATACCATGATCAATGACGCCAAGACCTACCAAAGCCAGCTTGGCGACTTGAAGAAAAAGTTGGATCAAAATAAAGGGCAGGACTCGGAGGAAACCCTCCACGAGGATATTCAAAAGGCCCAGCAAAAAATTGCCGACCTGCAAGACGATATCTTGAAGCGCCCGCCCCCGTCTATGACCTATCGCCAAAAACCCCGCTTGCGCGAAGAGATCCGTTCCCTGATGCGGGCCATCCAGGGAGCCGTGGCCCAACCCACCCAGCCCCAGATGTCGCGCTTAAAACAGCTAAACGGCGAGGTCCAAGAGGCCCAAAACATGCTAGACCAAATCATCAATACGGATATCCAAAAGATAAACGATCAAACCCAAAACCTCCCGCAGATTAGTATTGGGAAGAAGCGCTTGTAATTGCGGTATTCCTTAAGTTAAAAAACAACTACTTACCCAAAAGCTCCCTTGTCTTGGATAGGGGGGCTTTTTTTATGGGGCTTGCCCGCGCGAAGAATGTAAGTACTAACTTGACAAATGGTAGTGGCGCGGGCCGGGCTTTCGCCACTCGCCGGCTCACGCGCCAGCCAGCGGCGGGCTCA
>CAWUIO010000111.1:0-20759 GCA_963922455.1 uncultured Microscillaceae bacterium | reverse complement strand
CCGCGCCGGCAGGAATGTACACGCCTCTCCCTTTTTTTTTTGCGCGGGGAAGCCCCTCCATACGCTTCGGGGATTAGCAAGTTAATGGGTCGTTTATAAGATACTTTGGGCTTTGGTAAGATTTTCTTGTCTTGATGGGCAAAAGTCAATAATTTGCACCTACCCCCCGCGTCTCGCGATACCTAAAACCAGATTCAAGCAAGAAAGCTATATGATAAGGTCTCCATACCAAACCTGGCAAGCCCATGATGTATTTCCTGTCATGAATAGGAAGTATATTTTATTAAGTGTATTTGTGCTGAACCTCCTGCTCTCGAGTATAGGATGGCTCAGGGCGGGAATTATAGAAGATTCCTTGAAGGCGAAAATTCAAGAAAGGCCCGCGCCCGAGATACAAGGGAATACGGTTGCCTGTGAACAAGAAACCAGTCAATACTGGGTAGAGGTAAACCCTAATTACAACTACGTGTGGAGCGTAAGTCCCGGACCCCATGAAAAAACTACGGTGTATTTCTTCACTAGCCATATCGACGTGACGTGGGTAGGGCCTCAGGGAACTATCGTGTTATATACTATCCGGGGCAGTAATCTGGTAGATAGGACAAGCCTGGAGGTGGAGGTAGTCAATAAACGGGCGGCCCTCCCCAATGCCTTTAGCCCCAACCAAGACCAGATGAATGATCGCTTTTATGTATTAAGGCCCCCAGGGTTTGATGACATTTTGAGCGTAGATATGAAGATTTTTAACCGAGAAGGGTTTATGGTGTACCAAACCCGCGATATAGAGGAAGCTACTTTTGAGCGAGGTGCTTGGAATGGGGCTAATCTTCCTCCTGGGGTGTATATCTACCAAGTAGAGTTGGAACTGGCCCACTGTGGCCGACATACCTTGCGGGGAGCCGTCAAACTGATTCGCTAATTTTACGCAATTGATAGATGAAAAAATGGATCGTATATTTCTGGTTCGGGGCTGTTAGTCTCTCTGGGAAGGCCCAGGATGTGGTTTTTTCGCAGACGGATTACAGCACCCAGTTTCTAAACCCGGCCCGCCTAAGCGCCGACCTGCCTTCGGTTAATATACATTATCGGATGCAGCCTACCCAAATTTCTCCCAGTGACTTTTTTCTAAGCACGGCCGCTTCTTTGAATTATCCCTTGCGGTATGCTGGCCATGAAGAGGTGCAACTTAGCCTGGGAACAAGCTTTTTTCACAGCCAACAGGTATTGGGTTTAAATACTTATGGAGGTATCGTGGGATTGGCCTACCGCTTACCTTTTGAAAGGGCCAGCCTGAGTTTTGGCTTGCAGGCTGGCCTAATGCAAAGTGTGATCCGAGACGATATTATTACCGCCAATCAGTTTGACCCTCATTTGGGAACCTTCAACCTTAATTTTGCCACGGGAGAAGAGAACCTATCCCAAACAAGTAATGTGTACAGCACCCTAGGGATGGGGCTGTATTTTAGCTCTTTTGATCATTTTAAGCGAGAAAAATTTTATTTAGGCATATCTGGCCTCAATGCCAACCAGCCTGCCATTTCCTTTCAAGGAGAACGTGTCAATGCCCCCAGCCTCGCGATTGATTGGAATATTATCGGGGGCTATTACCTTACCAAGCCTCGCTTAGGGGCTTGGAGCATTCGCCCCGACTTTCGGTGGCTACATCGAGGGGGGAATGACCTCTTGCAAATTGGCTCCCAGTTTTCGTGTTTTTTTAAAAATGATGCCTACCAGCTGGCCTTAGGTTCCTGGTATCGTAGCAATCAGACTGTCGTCTTGGCTGTCGATTTTCGTTTTAATCAATACCATGCGTCTTTTAGCTATGATTTGCCCACTCAAGGAGAAGCTAGCCTTTGGATTGGCAACGGAGGTCTGGAATTTACTCTGGGCATATTATTAAAAAGAAAGAAGAACCCTCCCTTAGATAATATGCGTTTGGAGCCAGTTGTACCTATTCCCTACGAAGCCTATTTCGTAAAACCCGAGCTCTTTCCGCCAAAAATACCTCTGGTAAGCCCTCCCCCAAGCAATCCTTATACCGATGACATTCCCCCCGACAAAAACGGCTTGCTGGGAATAGGCGAGGCCTTGATTGATCCGCCGATTAAACGGGTTTACTATACGGAGGCTACGGACTTTTCTGACTTTGACTGGCAAAGTTTGGACCATTTGCTCAACCTCATCAATACCTACCCCAAAACCAATATTTTGATCGTGGGGGAAGTCCAGGGCCTGGCTAGCCAAGTCGAAAACGATGCATCGGCCTATGAATTAGCCAAAAAAGTTAAAGGTTATGTAATGATGCATACCTCATTAAGAGAAGATGATATTGTGATCCAATTTAACAAACCGGAAAAGCCCGTTTTAGATCACCCTGCTCAGACGGAAAGGAAGGGCTGGGGGGTGCGGATTGAATCAATTATTCAAGAATAAGCGGTGATTATGCGAATATTTTGGCTTACGAGTTTCTTACTTATTTTGATCCCTACTTCTGGGAACTGTCAGGTACGACAGGTCTTGGGGCAGTTACTTACCCAAGAAGGCCAACAAGCTATTGTACACGTAGATGTATTTGCTTACGCAGCTCCCGACTCAAGAACCCGCCCAAATGAGCAGGGCTTTTTTCAATTGGATATCCCCGAAGCTTTGCTCGCTAAGGATTCTATCCGGATTGTCATCAAGTTTGATGAAACGCACGCCGCAACGGGTTTTGTGTACGCCGATCTAGATACATCCATCATCCTAATGCCCCCGCTTTTGGATTTGGATTACACTAATTTCTTCTCGCAAGGCAAATCATCCGAGTTGCGCGGGCCAGAGCCTAAGGAAAAAGATACCAAAACCCGGATAGATACAGTAAGGGAAAGCGTAGAGGTAGCTAATTCAAGCTCTACCAAAATCCCCGTGAACGTAAATGGAGAAGTCTTACCGGTAGAAAAAGAATCCTTACTGACGGGCCTTCACTTCAGCAACTATTCTTTGGGAGAGCTGCTCAATACCTTTCAAAACCTAAATCAAGACTTTCTCCTAAGTTTTATCAAAATCATAAAAGGTATAGATAAAGTACAAAATACCCTGGACAAATCGCTGGTTCTGAGTCCGGGTCAGATCCTAGAACTACGGAATGTTCTAGACTATCTCGATCAAGAATTGGCCGTGATAAAAACAAAGTTTCAAGAGAGGGATATCAAGTACCAGGTTTTAGTGCAAAAAGCCCAGGAAGAAATCCGCGCCTTACAGGAGTTTTTGGCCGAAGATTCTAATTTTGTGCGAGTGCATAAATATCTGTATTACAGTATTATGGCTGCATTATTTGGGCTCTTTTTTCTTTTGCTGCTATTTGTTTTTATGACCTACCAGCTTCGAAAGCGTAGAAAAGAATTAATCTCTCGTAACCAGACCATTGATGAAAAAAGCAAAGAGATCCTGGGCATCAATGAAAAGCTAGCCACCCAAAAAGACCGCTTAGAGTATCAGCGTGCGCGCCTGAAAAACTACTTAGAAGAAATACACCATCGGGTCAAAAACCACTTGCAACGTACCAGTAGCCTCCTCGATCTATCTATGGCCAGTGGCCAGCCCGTAGGGCAAATTATAGAAAACATCCGGGGGCGGATTTACTCCATGGCCCTGATTCACAAAAAACTGCAAAATACAGACAACTTAGACCAAGTCAACCTCAAAGACTACCTGGAGGAGCTCATCGGCTCTGTCTCCAACACATTAAGCCCGCCCGATAAGGAGATTACATGTTCTGCCCATATTGCTCCCGTATTACTAGACATTTCTACCGCCACCGATTTGGGCTTAATTGTACACGAATTGGTGAGCAATGCCTATAAATACGCTTTTGAAGGCCGAACCAGCGGCACAATTGAAGTAGAAATCCAGGAGGCCAAGCAAGATACCTTTCAGTTACAAGTCCGGGATGATGGCAGGGGACTACCCGAGGGCATTCATTTAGAAAGTACGCACACCTTGGGGCTCAGCCTCACTCGGGTATTGGCAGAACGCATGCAAGGAAGGGTGGAGTTAACCGCTCATCCGGGCAGTACGTTTACCGTGTATTTTTGCCCCAAGTCTATCTTTTTCTACGAAAACGAAACCAGGATTACGTATGTAAGCTAAGCTGTATTCACTATGGATCAAGTTAAAATATTAATTGTTGAAGACGACACCATTCAATCCCTGCAGATGTCCAAAGATTTGGAAAGCATGAATTACCGAGTGGTGGGCATGCCTTCCAGTCCTCGAAAAGCTTGGGAATTGATCAGGCACCACAAGCCTGACCTTGCCTTGATAGACATCAACCTCACTGGGCAGATTGGGGATACCAGTGGCATCGAGCTTGCCAAGCAAGTGAGAAACCAATACCCTATTCCTTTTATCTACATTACCGCCAGCGAAGACAATGCTACGTTTCAAAGTGCCAAAATGGCCAAGCCTCAAAATTATTTAGTAAAACCCTATCGCAAGGAAGAACTCTACCGGGCCATTGAGCTAGCCATGCTCAACTCTATCCAAGACTCCCATCCCGACCCAGCCGAAGATTTTATGGTAGTCAAAGACAATATGCACCTAAAGAAGATCTATTTTCGCGACATCAGCCGTATCGAGTCCGACGGGGCTTTGAAGAAAATACACACCGTACACTCTAAGCAATTTGAGACCACCTGGGCCACGATGGAAGAAATGGAAGAAAAACTTCAAAACAGCCCCCTAGTTCGGGTGCACCGCTCTCATATGGTTAATATTCAACATATTCAGCGATACAAAGGAGGCTTTGTAAAGATTATGGACGAAGAGATTCCGGTAGGGCGCGTGTATAAAGACTTGCTTCAAAAGCGATTATTAGAGTAAGATTTTCTGGGGCTTCCCCGCGCGATTACAAACCTTGCTTACTTAGACGTGCAGTGGTAGCGCAGGTCGGGCTCTCGCTACTCGCCGGCCAGCGCGCAGCCAGCGGCGGGCTCAAACAGGCGCTCCATCCCTAACGGGGTATGTGCAGGCACACAAGTCTTTGCAATGACATTTCAAACTGGTAATTTATCTTGAATTCGCATTTTTTTTAAAGTGTTGAAAATCAGAAAATTACAAGTAATGTCATAGGTGGCTCAAGGATTACGTATTACATCTTCTTATATACCACAGAAAGAGTATCAGAAATGATATATCTGAATATAAAATTCTTCATCATATTCTAACTGGATTTTAGCATACCTCTCAAAGTCTGTCACGAAGGCCAAAGCTTGTTGTTTTACAACTTCACCTTTTTCAGGATCTATGAAAGTGCAAGAAGATGTTTCATAATTTCCGTTCCAGTCTACGGCAATTAAAAGCCTCGCATGAGGTACCCCCCTTTCTGCAGTAGTCATAATCCATAAAGGCCCATGTTTCATCAGCAGATCTAGATATCGTTCTAACATAGAACTTGCTGGTGGTTCTTTCTTTAATCCGAAAGTATCGGAAAACTTATCTTGGATGGCATGAGTAAGTCCTTTATTTTTATTATAGTACCAACGCAAACTTTTCTCAGAATCATCAAAAGGGACAATGCGTTCATACTTATCTAATATTTCCTCGATCGAATAGTTAATTTTATCTCGCCATGATAGCATCATCGTTGCCACGGTAATCCAACAAAGATTGGTATCAGGTTGCTTCAAGGGTTCAATATGACCTGGGATAGAATATTGGATACGTTCTTGGGTACAGGCAAGGTAAGGGGTTAATAAAATTAATAACAAAATATAAGAGCAGTTTGTAAAGGCTTTCATTAGTATAGGTTAATTTTTTAAAAGCAATGGTTATTAGTATCTTAAAAACCTTAGCAACCTATGGCAAGTAGTGTTTCAAGTAAATTGAAAATTTACTTGAAAAAAAACTAGCTAAACAATAAAATGTGGTGCATAATTGGTAAAAAAATGACTATTGTCTATCAACATATTCTTTAATTTAACAATTATTCATCTACCCACATACTTGAAAATAACATGGCTACTCTTTTATCCTTAACCCGAACTAGTTTCCCGTTTCCACATTCCCAAATGTAGGAACTAAGTTTTCTTTGTTTAGGAGGGCAATCAACCCCTGCTTCTCGTAGCTTTGTCTCTATCTTGTTTAAAATTTTCTTACCTGCCCCAATGGGAGGTGACCCTTCATAAGGCCAATCAATATATACTTTTACTGAAGTATTTGGTTTTGAGGGATCTATAATTTCAATTAAAACCTTATCATCTTGAGTTTGTGCATTTGCTTCGTAAATAATACTAAATAATATTAAAATAAGCGTAGCGATTTTCTTAAAAGAGTTCATGCTTGTAATTAACTTTAAATAGTTTTTTTAAGGATGATATTCCTAGTCATAATGTACATTCCTCAACAAAAGGGACAGCTCTCAAATGTAAAGGTTTATCATCCTATGAATTATGACTATTGTTAACAAAACAAATTTTTCGGGTTTTTATTGTTCGAGTAAGAATTTATTTTTTGCAACAAGGTTTTTTGATAGATAAGGGAGCTGATAATAACCTGATTAAATAGTTAAGACTAAATAATTAAAAGACTTTAAGGTTAAAGTCACTTGTGAATAGAAATCGTTATTGACTAATAGCCTCATAGGTTTGATCAAGTTTCACGCGTACTTGCTTGTAATAATTTTTACTCTCGTGGCAAATACTATCAATTTGAGTCTCGTTTAAATCTGGTTGGCTACTTATTTCAAAAGTGCTCTCAGCTAGGTACTCGTGGTACTTTTTTAAGATTGGGGTAAACTCTTTGATTTTTTGAACCGTAGTCCCCCTGCCATCATAAATCATTCTCAAATCGTATAATGCTTGGGTTAAGCCTTTTGGGACTGCTTCTGTATTGGATGGGAAAAAACAGTATGCTTCAAAGGCCTCTTGTAATTCAGCGATTTTTTTCCTAGTGTCATTAAGAAAATCTCGGGCGTTTTCTGCCCTATCTTTTTTGAATACATCTTTTAATATGTTACCATGCTCATTTGGGGGTAAATAATTTATTGTGATATATGTTACTAAGGCCAACAAGAGTGTGAGAATTATCTGCCAGGATTTACTTTTAATTAGGCTTAAATCTCTTATTTCAGCTTCATACTTTTCACTCAACTTTTCTAATCGGACTATTTCCTGCTCAGCTTTTTTCTTTTGGGTAGGCTCATCAGCCACAAGCAATTTATCCCGCCATTCATTAATTAATGCTTGTGTATCCTTAATTTTCTGATTTAAGGTAGCTATTTTTTGCTGATTATGGTTAGCCATTTTGATGTTAGAATTGTTTTAAAACGATCATTTGATGGCATGATTTAATTAATTCTTTGCTATTTGTGGCCTCAAACAAAGATTTAAAAATCCCATCTCTTGACAAATTTTCCTAGTAGCTTCCAAATTTAAAGACAAAAAAAAGTATTACATCTTCTTTTCTTACTAGACAGACCCAAATCTTCAGGTTTGGTTTTTTGGCTGAGGGATAGAGCGGCCTGTCTGAGCTCGTGGGGGCCTGTGGGGAAAGGCAGCGAGTAGCGAAAGCCCGACCCCGGCGGTACTACCTTCCCCTCGGCATACGATACGGAAAACGGCGGGGGCAGCCCCAAAACCAGGTTAATATTATGGGAAAATTTATGTTTGACCTTGTTAAAACTTGCTTAGCCCAGAAACTTTCTACAATTTGCTTGCATAAATCAAGGCATTATGTATACTCCATAGGATAAATGGTCAGGTTTGTCCCGGGTTTTCCAGTCTTGTCTTGTGATTTTCAACCAGCTTGAACTTCTTTAAAAATTGTCATGTATTTTGGTTGGAGAACTTACCAACCTCTTATTAACCCATTACTTTGATGAAACTCCCCATTTCTATCAAGAGGCTTCTGGTGTGCCTGCTTGGACTAAATCTTTTTGCTTGTGAAGACAATTCACTGATTGTAATTATGCCGGATATCCTTATTGTGAAAAAGCAAGCTGAGCTATTTGGCCAACCAGTACTCGAATTTCAGTTTTTTCAGGAGATAGCGCAAACCAATTTTAATGAAGGAAATATTGGAATTGGGCTTACTGATAGTACCAAAACCCTTGTGCTACTGGAAAACCTGGGAAGTCAAGGGATTGATACTTTGAGTTTTTATCTCGAGGCTTTTAGTCAAGGGCAAGATCCAGAATTATTATATGTGTTTCAAGAAGCACTGGGAGCCAGTACCTTCAGCGATACGCTCATCTTGAGCACCACTTCCTTTGAGATTATTAGCCAAATTGATTTTCAACCGGTGATCCTTAGGTTTAATGATATTAAACACGACTTAAGCGGAGTTTATCAAGGTGATTTTAGGGCATTGAACGATACCAACGGAGTCGAGTTAATTGGTTTGGCCAGGGCTTATATTTCTGCCGATGGCTTGTTACGGGTACGTTTGGAATCCAATGCCACCACCAAGCAGATTAAGGCCAATATAAGTGGAGACACCCTCGCTATTGGAGAGGCTTTTGGGGGAGATACTTCCGCTAGTTTTAGCAGGGTGAGCAATACAAGCGATACCCGCTTTACCCTCAGTGGGGATACGCTTCAGTTTCAATTAGAACTGACCGAACCTAGTAGTACAGACAACATCAAAACTTTGAATTTCCAATTATTAACAATTAACTAAATTATGATCCGTTTAAAGATATATATTTTACTGGGATTGGGCATAGTGCCCCTGCTTCTTGGCGGAAACTTACAAGCCCAAAATATTAAAATCACTTCCTACACAAAGACCTTTACTTTTGGGGGAGAGAATTATTATATCCACGTAAACAAGGCCGAAAATAGCCCCAACTATGAGTTTAAATTAACCAAGGAAGCCGTCTTGAGTGCCCAAAGTGCCAAGGTAGAATTTTCCCTAATACAACTTGAAGAAGTGGCCTTTGAAACCGAATTTCTTAAGGCCTTTCAAGAACTAGAAACCCAAGCTTTACAGGAAGAGATTGAGGGGCTAGAGAAGCAGATTGGTGAGGTAAATGAGAAAATAGTAGAAAATGACACCTCAACAAATATTACCAATCTTACTACGTTAAAAAATGAGCTTGAGGGAAAGTTAAACGTGGCCAAGACAAGTCTAGACGGGCAAACAAAAAAATACCTAAATAAATCCAAAGATGAAATTTCAGGCTTAACCGATAGTGATCTTCAAAACCTTTTGAATAATTCGTCTTCTGTAAAAGTGGATGATTTAAAGAAAGAACTGGAATCAAACTCACATTCTATTTATAGTGAGATCCAAGAAATAAAGAAAGATAAGATTAGTCTCGAGATTGAATTGAAAAATGAAAAAGACAAAGACCCTAAAACACAAAGCACGATCGATAATCTTACTAGTGACATAGAAGCTAAAGATGATAAACTTAAAGAGCAGGAGAAAAAAAGAACCGATATACAAAAATTAATCAATATCCTTGATTCCGGCTATGTATCCAAAACCTACAAATTAAAAGCCTCCTTACTAGATCAGGGTATTTTTAAGGATATCAATTTCTCAATACAAATTGATACAGATAGGCCTTTGGCTGGAGTATTTTGTGTTAATAGGGAAATAAACCGGGTGTTGGTTAGCCCAAGTGCTAAGTATACCTTACCCCATCCCAGAAGATTGGAAAAAAGGTTATTTAAGATCACCCAAGCATTTAAACTAGATATCGAGTTGGAGACCTTAGAATTGTTGACTTATGAAATTATGATGGAAAAAATCAAAGAAAAAGCTATTGATGAATATGGGAGGTCAACTGTGATTGATGAGAATAATTTTGACCCTAAGGAGTATTACATATTAAAATTCAAAAAAGATGGCAAGACAAAGATAGCTAGGTTGAAGAAGGCACTAAAATGTGCCCGGATTTTCAGAAAAAAAGCTGACTCTTTAATACTAAATGCACAGCTCAAAATAGAGAAGGTGATCCTACAGATTGAAGAGGGCTATATTGAAGAAATGACTGTGGAGGGTAAGGTTGTAGATGGGGGCAAGTTTGTTTTCGAGAATGTCATGCCTATCCCTATTTCCTCAATAGTGAATGCTCAAAGTTTTGGTAAAATCTGGCTACACGAAAAACTGGGGGCTAATTATTTTAGCAGTCAAAAACGCCACATCCTTTTAAGCGATGTATTGAGTTATAAACCCCACTTGTTAAACCGGCGGAGAGATTACAGTCCGGGTGATACCCTGCTAATGCTAGAAGGGGGGCAATGTAGGCAGATGTATAAAAAATCTGTTCAAGAGCTTCTCCAGGCTAGGTTATTTACCGATTTTATTGGATTTGATCAAAATGCCGAAAACCCAAATGGTCTGGTCCAAACCGAACTGAGCCACCGGTTCAATATCTTAACCAAACGATGGACGGGCTTTGGGGCTTGTTTTAGATGGTTTATGCCTCGTTATATCAACCATGGGTATATCGAGTACCTTGAGCCAGAACTTGTGGTCTCCAAAATAGAAAGTAATAATAGAAGGCTGCGCTTGAAAAGTGAGGTAAGCCTAGTAAATAATGAGATTGTGGAAAACAAGTTTACTTCTTCCTTGGATTTGTTGCAGTACGAGCATTTTAGTGTGGGCGGAAAACTTAATTTATATGTTGTAGACATTCCCAATCTCAAAACCACTTTTTTTCTAAATGTGGGGGGGTATTTTGGACGTACAGCTATTGAAGACTCCAGTTTGACCCTTAACAATGGCCAAATAACAGGCAGCCTCACCGAATTTAACGTAAATACCTTTCGGATTTTTCCTGAGGCAGTAATTCTAGTAGAAGCTGGAGGTAGGGTTGACCTTCGGGTCAGCTATCGGGCTATGTATTACAACTTACAAGATGCAAGGTTTAGACAAGTGGCCAACATAGACCAGTTCCAAAATACTGGCTCCGTAGGCAGGGAGGAATGGATCAGCAATATCGAGTTCATGACCCGTTTTAGCCCCAACGCCCGATCAGACTGGTTTTTCCGCTTCCGTCTATTTTCCCAGTGGGGCAATTGGAACAATAACTTTAGCCAATGGCAGGTGGGGCATACCTTTCATATTTTTAGACGACGCTAGGAAATGGGAAGTCAAAGTAGGCTATCCAAAGAACCGGTTTTATACCTTATATCAGACAAAAGTATAAACTAGCTTACTTATGGAAAAGCGGGCAAAGATTCAAATCATCAATGTGCATACCCATATCTTTACCATAGATCACGTCCCCAAACGCTTTGGTAAAAAATTACTGCCCTGGTGTCTTAGTTTTATCACCACCCATCAGGCTAAATGGATTAGCGAAAAAGCCTTTAAGATAGAAAAACGAAATCCCCAAAAAATTGCTAAATTTATAGCTAAGGTGTTCAATATATTCAAGCTATCCAAAAGAGCTAATACAGAGCAAGAAGAGATCATTGAACGCTATCTCAACCTAGCTAAATTTGCCAACCCTACCTTGAATGCTAATGAAACAAATGGCCAGGAGATAGTTTTTAGAACCCTACAACGCTACTACCCCTACCAAACCCAGTTTGTAGTATTATCTATGGACATGGAATACATGGCCGCGGGAAAGCCCCAAAAAAGCTTTGAAAACCAACTTACCGAGTTAGAGGAGATCAAAAAGGATGACAAGTACAAAGACCTCATCCATCCCTTTATTTTTGTAGATCCGCGAAGAATACAAGATACTACTTCCGACCACTCCTTTAGAGGGAAGTTTTTCCAAGAAAAAGTCAAAAAAGACCTTAAGAATAAGATCTATTCGGGAATTAAGCTATACCCAGCCCTAAGCTATTACCCTTTTGATTCCGACCTTCTGGAAAGCTATCAATATGCCCAGGAACATAACATCCCCGTTTTAAGTCATTGCACGGCAGGCCCGGTACATTATCGGGGCAAAAAAAATCGCCTGGAAACAACACCCGGTTTTTGGATTTGAATTAAAGGGCCGAAAGAATGGCAAGTTTACCCAACACTTCACGCATCCGCTCAATTATCTGGTTTTATTAAACCAAGGCCTGCTAGACAAATACCTGAAGTCTATTGCTTACAAAGGAGAAGCCCCTGATTTAAAAAACTTAAAAATTTGTTTGGCACATTGGGGCGGCTACGCTCAATGGGAGCGGTATTTATCGGAGCCTTGGCTCATGGACGCCGATAATAAAAAACAAGGCGGGGTGGAATGGCTTGAAGAACTCATAAACCCGGCCCTTCCAGATTGGCAGGACAAGGCTGAATCCTATTGGACTGATTTTTCTTGGTTTAGTATTATCCAGGATTTAATGGAATATGAGGACTACCCTAATGTATATGTCGATATAAGCTATACACTCTATCAAGAGGATTGTTATCCCTTATTAAAAGTACTCCTAGATAATAACCCCAAGGTTGCCGATCGGGTTTTGTTTGGCACAGACTATTTTGTCGTAGCCCAGCAGGGAACGGAACGCCAACTCAGTTTGAAACTGAGAGGCTACCTAGGAGAGGAAAATTACCGGAAAATAGCCGAGGAAAACCCTCGGAGGTTTCTGAATTTGGATGGGGCAGCTTGAGTAAGGGGCTAAGTGAAGGTTTTTTCTCTTTTATTCTTTAAAGAAAACGAATCTTAGGGGCTTGCCCGCGCTACAAGTTTGGCTTAAAACGAGAACATGTCTGCCAGCGCGGGCCGGGCTGGGCTGGTGAGCCGGCCAACGCACAGCCAGCGGCGGTCTCACCCCATTCGGGCGCCCATCCCTAAGCCAGGTTTTGCTTTACATAGGGAGTTGGGAGGTTCTAAGATGAGTATATTCGTTTTTTGGGAAGTCTTGCCATAGGGGAGTGTCCCTAAACCAATCTCAGGCTAAGGAATTGAAGAGTTTATTGAAGATAGGGTTTTTATGGCCCGATAAGTTGCCCAGTCCCCACTCGGGCGTACATGTTTTAGGCAAGCACTATTTTGGGCCTTTGTAATGCTTTTGGCAAATCTTCTGATTTACATCAAATCCTGATACAAAAACTACCTCTGCCGACATATCAAGTTCCAGTTACAAACTTTTGGTTTTTTGGCTGAGGGATAGAGCGGCCTGTCTGAGCTCGTGGGGGCCAGCGGGGAGAGGCAGCGAGTAGCGAAAGCCCGACCCCGGCGGTACTAGGGAGAATAAGGAAGCAAAAGTTCAATCGCCGGGGGCAGCCCCGGAGAAGAAATATATGGAAAAGCAAAACCTTGCAAAAAGACGCCAAAAACCCCACCAAAATCTAAATTTTAGTGGGGTTTGATCTATTTTCGGCTGAAGGGACGGGGTTGAGTTAATTGTTTGTAAGTCAAGTTGTTGCGTTCTTTAAAAAGTTTGGTCATATAAATTACCACATAGGTTCCGGAGTGATTAAACCTATTATTTTTATTGCTTAAGACTTTTTTGCAAGACAAGGGTAATGATTACCCTCAGCTTAAAAACGAAGGTAAAATTTTAGTATATTTACCCTCGTTCTTGTTTTGAGTGTACTAGTTACCCTTGTTTGATGATGACACATTTTAAAAGAGAAATCCCTTATAATGCGCTCCCGTCCCTTCCTCCCAAAATTAACCTAGAAACTAAAGAGGTGTTGAACAAGACGATTTCCGCTAGCCGGGCCTTGGCCCAGTTAAACGGAGCCATCCGAAATTTGCCTAATCCAAGGCTTTTTCTGGATACTATTCATTTACGGGAAGCCAAAGCCAGTTCAGAGGTTGAAAATATTATTACGACCAATGATGATTTGTATAAAACAGTTGTTGCAGATTTCCGAAAAGCAAATCCTGCGGCTAAGGAGGTAATTAGTTATAAAGAAGCTTTATGGTTGGGTTTGGCGAAGCTGGAATTCAAACCATTTATCACAACTAATCTGTGCATTGAGATTGTACAGCGTATCAAAAAAAATACGGTTGGGATCAGAAAAAATCCAGGAACTACCCTGAAAAATGCAAATGGCGATATAATGTATACTCCCCCAACTGGGGAAAAATTGATTCGTGAAAAGTTAGCTGATTTGGAAAAGTTCATTAATGAGGATCATTATCAATTAGATCCTCTAATAAAAATGGCGTTAATGCACTATCAATTTGAAGCTATTCATCCTTTTGTGGATGGAAATGGGAGAACCGGGCGGATATTGCTACTACTATACCTTAAACAGACAGAGCTTTTGGATATCCCGGCAATTTTCTTGAGTGAGTACATCATTCGGAATAAATCTCAATACTACAGAAAACTTCGTCTAGTAACAGAGGAGGACGCGTGGCAAGATTGGATAATGTATATGCTCGATATGGTCGAGAGTACGGCAAAACAAGCCTTATTGATGTTAGAAGAGATTCTTTTATTAATGCAGGAGTTAAGTGATGAAATAAAAATTAAAACACCTAAGGTGTACTCAAAAGACTTAGTAGAAATTTTATTCAAACTTCCCTATACCAAGAGAAAGTTTTTAATTGATGCGGGATTAGGCACCCCCAAAACTGTTGGGAATTATCTAAGAGAATTAGAAGATCAAGGTATTCTCAAATCTATTAAACTAGGCAAAGAAAAATTATATCTAAATAATAAATTGATGGAAGTATTGGAGAGAAAGACTTAGTAGTGTTAAGCCAAAGAAGATAATAAAAAAATTGAGCCATCAGGATATACCATGATAGCTCAAATGGGCGGAACGGACGGGATTCGAACCCGCGACCTCCTGCGTGACAGGCAGGCATTCTAACCAGCTGAACTACCGCTCCGTTTTGCTGAAAGTGTTGCAAATGTAAGGCAAGTCCCCTCAAAAAACAAACGAACCGGAAAAAAATATCAAATTAATAAATGCCCAGGGCCGTGAGAACGCTTTCTACTTTGCGCTCTTCTACCGAATCGGCGCCTAAGTTGTTGTAAATCACACTGTTCATCATCTCGACCACCCGGCGCTTGATCGAGAAGCGGGGGTCTACGTCGCGACTGATTTGCTCGTCTAAGTGGATCAAGTTCTGGATACTTTGGATCAAAGAGCTTTCGTATTGGGACATGCTCAAGCATAAGTAGCGTAGCTCGGAGTAAATAATGCGACGAAAATCTTTATCCGACAAAGCTTGCTCCGGCTGGGATAAATTATCCAGTTCTTTGGGAAGAATATCGCGATCAAAATACGCCGCAATATCTACCAACATGGTGGTTTCGGAAAAGTCTAAGTTCCCGTCGCTGGCAATGGCAATGGTAATCGGACTAATCAATACAAAGGCAAATAATTGCGAATTGGAAAAAGCAATCTTGCGGTCATCAAAATAACCGCTGAGAACCGTGCGGGTTTCCGCAAAAAACTTCTCTAATAATTCTTTTTCTTCTTGAGCCGTGAGCATGTCTTTTGTCATTGTTTTTATTCTTTAACGTGTACAATTTAAGGTAGTTTGTGATTAAGAGGAATTCGCAAGGTGAATTTGTTCTTGCTCACTTCTGTATATCAGACTTTAATCTCGCTAAAACAAAAGTCTTGCTAATCCACTTAATACTTAGAGTAAAAACATTACCCCGTAAGTTTGTTCCTTACTTGTTCGAGATCCTTTTTTCCATTAGGGCACAAAACGATCCATGATAATGTTTATATTTGTAGACTCTATTGAAATACCGATAAATTAGAAAAATATGTTAACATTAGCAACCCTGCTTTTTTTCAATTTGGGAGGCCCTGAAATTTTCTTCATCATGTTGGCCATCTTGCTATTATTTGGGGCAAAAAAGATTCCCGAATTGGCACGTGGACTGGGAAAAGGTATCCGGGAGTTCCGGGATGCTACCAAAGAAGTGAAAGACCAAATTGAAGAAGGCGTTAAAGAAGAAGAATCTACCAAGAGCTAAGCCACTCCTTCTCTATGCTTTCCCCTATTCCCCTTAGCCGTATCCAAGACCGGATACAAACGGGCTCTATGAGCCTGGTCCAGTTGACTCAAGATTACTTGAACAACATCAAGGGCCAGGCCTCTCTAAATACTTTTTTGGAGGTATATGAGCAAGAAGCCCTGGATAAAGCCCTCCAGGTAGAACAAAAAATACAGGAAGGGAAAGCGGGGCGACTGGCTGGACTCGTCCTGGGCGTAAAAGATGTATTCAGTTATCAAGGTCATCCTCTACAATGTGCCAGTAAAATCCTCTCCGATTTTCAAGCCCAATACACCGCGACTTCCTTGCAAAGATTACTAGACGAAGATGCCATCGTACTTGGTAGGCAAAATTGCGATGAGTTTGCCATGGGAAGCGCTAATCAAAATTCAGCTTTTGGCCCGGTTAAAAATCCCCATAAGCCTGCGCACGCTCCCGGTGGTTCCTCAGGCGGATCAGCGGCTGCCGTTGCTGCCGATCAGTGCCAAGCCTCCTTGGGCTCAGATACGGGAGGCTCGGTCCGTCAGCCAGCGGCTTATTGTGGGGTCATTGGGCTAAAACCCTCCTATGGCCGCATCTCCCGGTATGGACTAACGGCTTATGCTTCCTCTTTTGATACCGTAGGGATCCTAAGCCAACATTTAGAAGACGCTGCTCGCATGTTATCGGTAATGGCCGGGGCCGATTCCCAGGATGCTACCTGCTCCCTAAAATCGGTACCTCCCTATGAGCAATTTGCCGCGCCGCCGGGGCCCTACAAAATTGCCTATTTTCAGGATACTTTTGATCACGAAGGCTTGGATCCCCAAATTCGCCAGGGCTTTCTTGAGGTGCTAAAGGGCCTCGAGCGCCAAGGAAATACCGTAGAAGCCATTTCTTTCCAACATTTAGCCTACATCCTTCCCGTTTATTACATCCTCACCATGGCCGAAGCTAGCTCCAACTTAGCCCGCTACGATGGAGTTCGGTACGGTTTTCGTGGTAGTGTAGAAAACTCGGAATCCGGGGCGAATAACTTGGAGGCGATGTACAAACATACTCGCAGCCAGGGTTTTGGAAAAGAGGTCATCCGACGCATTCTGTTGGGTACCTTCATACTAAGCGCCGATTATTATGAGGCGTATTACCTCCAAGCCCAAAAGGTAAGAAGAATGATCGCCAAACAGACGCAAGAGATCTTACAGCGTCATGATTTCATTCTCTCCCCAACCGCTCCTTCCGTGGCCCCACTTCTGGATCAAAGCAAGCAAGACCCGCTCCAGGAGTACTTAAACGATATCTACACCGTACACGCAAACTTATGTGGCTTACCAGCCATAAGCCTCCCGATGCCCCCCAAGGACACTTCATTGCCCTGGGGTATCCAGGCTACCGCTGGCGCCTTTGAAGAGGATAACCTGCTGACTTTTTCCAAGTATATTCTTGATAAAGTTTAAAATTATCTTATATTCGCAGACGTTAACAGAATGTACGAAAAACTTAGTTTTCTTACAAGGTACTATTTTAAAATCACAAGAACGCATTATTTGGGATTCATGAAAGGGATATATTTATTTGGCGTATCGCTGCTACTTTGCTGTTTTATTGGGCAAAACCTTCAAGCAAAATTAATTTCTACGGATTCATTAGAATTAGAAAAGGTTCCCTCAAAACCACTACCACCCACCATTTTAAGCCCAGATTCTTCTGTTTTTGACTTAAGTGGCTACATTCCCAAGGTATACCCCGATATCATCAAAGATCGCCTTAAGTGCATACCGGCTACTATAGAAATGACCTATCACAAGGATGTACTCAACTGGATTAAGCTCTACACAGTACGTAAGCGAGACCTGACCCAACGCATCCTAGAACGGAGCTCTTACTACTTTCCCATCTTTGAAGAAGCCTTAAAGCGACACAAGCTCCCTGAGGAACTAAAATATTTATCTATTGTAGAGTCGGCCCTGGTACCCCGGGCCCAATCCTGGGCCGCCGCCGTAGGGCTTTGGCAATTTATCCCTTCCACCGGAAAGCAGTATGATCTACAACAAGACTGGTTTATTGATGAACGGATGGACTTATACAAGTCTACCGATGCCGCATGTCGTTATCTGAAATTCTTATACAAGTATCACGGAAACTGGCAGTTAGCCTTGGCCGCCTACAATTGTGGGCCAGGCCGGGTAAATTGGGCCGTGCGCAAAGCCGGCGGAAAAAATGTAGATTTCTGGAAGATTTACCATTACTTGCCCCGGGAAACGCGTAGTTACGTTCCAGCCTTTATTGCGGCAACCTACGCGGTAAATTATTCCGATCAGCATTTTATCTTTGCCCAGTCGCCTCGAGAGTTCATCCCCAGTGATACAATCTTGGTGAGCCAATTTGTAAATATTGATGAGTTTGCCCGCCAGATTCACATCCCGGAAGAAGTCATGCAGGACCTTAACCCGCATTTGAAGAAAAAAGCCATCCCTTCTTACAAAAGAAATTACCCGCTACGCTTCCCGGCTCAGATGCGTGAGTACATCGAGGAACACCGCGTAGAAATTTTACGGTCTTGTAGGCAATTAAATAATTGGAAAGCCGGCTACACTGCCGGAGCTAATGCCTCCAGCAATGATTTGGAAGGCAAAATGCAAACCGCCCATATCGTAAGCCCCGGACAATCCCTGGGATACATTGCGGCCAAGTACGGTGTAAGCGTGGCTAATTTAAGAGCTTGGAACCGGCTTAATTCGAACCTTATTTACCCCAATCAACGCATTGCCGTCTGGATACCCGATCCCAATTACCAGAAACCGGCCCCGCTTGCCCAAGATGATACGGCATCTCCCCAGTTGAAAAGTGCTTCCCTGGAAGCTGCCAATAAATCTCAAGACGCATCTAAGGCTCCTTCTAAGGATAAAGGTGCGAAAATCTACTACACTGTTGAGTCTGGAGATAGCCTCTGGGAAATTTCTAAGAAAAACGGGAATATTTCTGTATCAGAACTGCTTCGTTTGAATAGCCTTCGTCCGGGCCAGCATCTTATTCCTGGGCAAAAATTGGTTGTGGGAGTATTGGCCAGCCCCTACTAGGCGACCTCCTTCGGCTTTTTGAGGAAATTGTACACAGTTTTGCTTTCTGTATAAAGCTTGTGACGCATCACACGGATAATGTCCTGGAGCTCATTTTCCATTTGCTCCACGGAAAAATGTAAATCTTGCAATTCTTTGAGGGTGGAGGCGTCCAACTTTAACTCATCCAAATTT
Source organism: uncultured Microscillaceae bacterium (assembly GCA_963922455.1). Taxonomy (GTDB): domain Bacteria; phylum Bacteroidota; class Bacteroidia; order Cytophagales; family Microscillaceae; genus CAWUIO01. The sequence continues at coordinate 1,672 of CAWUIO010000111.1, read as the reverse complement.
TGGTAGAGGGGTATATGCTTGGTATTCTCCTCGGCTTCATCCAAGGTGTTTTGTATGAAGGCAAATGTTTTATAAGAAGTTTCGGGTATCTTGTAAGCTTCCTGGCTGGGCACATCATGCAATTCTTGCTTGATTTTATTGTGAAGCAGTTTAATTGATTTCCGAATGTGCACCAAATCGGCCTGTAAGCTGGATGATTTCTTCTGTTGGTAGCTAGAGTTCATGTTTTTCTTCTTGTTGACTAGTGAGAATGTTGTATACTTACTGGTACGGGATCTCCTTTTAAATGTTGAATCTTGGGCAAGCTTTACCTTGTAAATGCTCCTAATGAAGCATGGCCAAAAACTCCTAAATACATGTTAAAAGGATCAAGTCTCAAACGATTCTTATTGCCGTAACCTTCTCTAGTTAATGCATAGGCAGACAATTGTCTACATAATTTTTTTAACCCAATTTACCTAAGTTTATGGCAACCGATACCTTACTTCCTTTTGACTTACAGACTATTGAGTCTGCTCCTGAATCTGTAAAAGAATCGCTCCAAAAAGCCCAGGCAGCTTTTGGTTCTGTACCGAATTTATACCGTATGATGGCCAACTCTCCGGCTTTACTGCTATCGTATTTAAAGGGATACGAGTTGTTCCGTAGTCAAACCGCTTTTTCACCGGTCGAGCAGGAAGTCATCTTTTTATCCATCAGTTATGTAAACGAATGTCACTATTGCATGGCAGCCCACTCTGTAGTGGCCGATATGATGTCTAAAGTTCCTGCCGAGGTCACCGATGCTATTCGTAGCGGAGCCACGATCCCAGATGCTAAATTGGCGGCCCTTAGTACATTTACCAAAATCATGGTAGAAAAGCGAGGCTTCCCAAGCTCAGAAGAAATCGAAGCCTTTGTCGGGGCTGGTTACCAAAAAGAACAAGTCTTGGATATCGTCTTGGCCATTGGGGTGAAAACCTTCAGCAATTACGCCAACCACGTGGCCAATACCCCAGTTGATGATGCTTTTGCCTCACGTACTTGGGAAAAATAAGGGTAACATAGGCTACAAACCCGGTCTGTACCGGGTTTATTACATTTTTTCTATTATTGTAAAACAGCCCGGCCTCCCGGGACCGAGTTGGATATACAAATAAACCTCTGGGTGCTTTTCCGGCCAGATAAGCGGCAAACTTACCTCATACCTCTTGTTGATATACTCTGAGTCTGGCCCATTTTCTTCTGAATTTAAAGGCTTGAGTTCAGAAGGCTTGTTCCATGGGCTTTGGGTAGTATGGCTTTGGCTTGAATAAAAACACCCTCCATAAGCCTTAAATAACATCAAGACCAGTAGTACCCAAAATTGTGAAATTTTCATAATGCCGAAGGTTTAAGCTCTCTCGGTACAAAACCAAGGAAAATTGAATAGCAATATTGGTTTATAAGGAAACATGAAAAAGAAATACGGGGGGCTGTCCCCGGCGTTGCCCAAGCGCTGTCCCTAGAAAATGCAGTAGCGCCGGGGTCGGGCTTTCGCTACTCGCTGCCTCACCGCACAAAGCCCGCACGAGCTCAGACAGGCCGCTCTATCCCTCTGCCAAACTTAAGAAGAGAGAAAAGAGAAGAGAGAAAAGAGATTTTTTGTCTAGCCCAAAACAATATCCTGCCCGGCCACAAATGTTTTGCGGTC
>CAWUIO010000110.1:0-21155 GCA_963922455.1 uncultured Microscillaceae bacterium | reverse complement strand
TTTGGGCCGGGTTCTGCTTCATCATCATTTCTTCCTCTTCTTCCTGCATCTGGGCTATGGCTTGTCTTTGCATGGTCGCCAAGGTATTTTGCGGGTGCATCCTAACTTGAACTTGGGCCTCAGTATTCTGTAGGTTGGTCTGGGCTTTTTGGCTTATTTTGGTAAACATAGCGTACACATTTGAGGATCTACTAAAAAATAAACAACCTAAATTTACTAATTAATTCTCAGGATTCATACTCCGGTCTTCTACTAAAAAAGCTGTTTCTTTTGGCTTTATATATCTAATATCTTGCCTGAGTCAATCCATACCTTCAACCAACGGCCCGGTTTATTGTGAAGCAGTTTCCCACTCTGTTCGTCAATCTCATTGCTTAACTCATTAGTACGGGGGTTATACTCACGGACTACGGGTTTCACATCATTTCCCAGGCCTTGTCCCCCATCAAAGGTCTCCCATATTTCTAAGCCTGCATCGGGGGCATAGGGAGCCGGTTTTCTGATTTCTTTGAGATAGCAAACGTGGGCAAAATCTCGATTAAACTCGGTTTTCCTATCTTTTTCCCGGATTTTTTCCAAAATGGCGTCCAGATCGCCTTGGTACTCGGCTAGGTCTCCCACCCCTCTAAATTGGGAGGGAACTTGCTTGGCTTTTTCTAAATCTGCCTGCGTTTGTTTCAAATCTTGGTAGGCTTGGTTTAGGGCCAAGCGGGCTTTGTCTTGCAAGCTTGCATTTTCCTGGCTTTGCACTAGCCCCAAAATTCTAGTGGCTATGTCTACTTGTCTTTGGGCTTCTTTAACGAGTCCTTCTTGCTGATTGATATTCCAAAAGTATTCTTGCAACCTCCGATGAAGGAGGTAACTATTGTCATACTTTGCCATCCCGGCCAGGCTTCTCCCCCCTTGTTTGTCCAAAATCAAAATATCTCCGGGTTTGGGTCTTTGACCAGGTTTCTGGATGGGGTCATTCCAAGCATCGCCCAAGTCCTCGATACGCTTTTCCTCCTTTTGTTCGTGGAAATTCATGGGCTGGATGGCCCGGGCCCGGCTCTGCAAGTCCTTGCTTAGAAATTCCTTGATTTGGAAGCTTTGGTCCAGGTTTAACTGCTCATGTATTTCAATCAAAGTATCTCCGCAGGTAGTGTAGCCTGCCCCCTTGCTTTCAAATTCCTCATCGGTAAGTAGCTTGCCTTTGTCTGGCGTTTTTGAACTCTGAAAATTATCAAACTTGGCAAGTAGCTGAGCCCGGTACGCATGCTCTGCGACTGTACGGACCAGCTCCGCGAGTGGTTTTTGAAAACTAGCAATGGGCATGGAAAATTTCATCGGGCCCCACGTGCTTTCCGGTTCTTCCACAAAATGGATCTGCATCCCTTGGAGGCTAAACCCTTTCATTTGAGCAATTTTGTCTAAGGCCTCGTGGTACTTTTTCTCGGCAATCAAGGCACGTATTTGTGCTGGGGCATTCCCTGGGGCAGGTTGCTGCATTTGCCGACTGGCTTGCCCTTGAAGCTGCAACAATGTATTTTGAGGATGCAAGGTAGGCTGATAAACGGTATCCGTTTCTCCAATTGGCTCTTTTTTTTGCTTGGTTTCCTTGGTTTTGCTCATGGGTCTGGGCCTAAATGTTTGGTGGGGCTGCCCCCGCCTTTTTTTTATGAGGTAATTCTTTGGGCCTTTGTGCTGGGGCGGGGTCGGGCTATCACTACTCGCTGCCTTTCCCCGCAAGGCCGGCACGAGCTCAGACAGGCCGTTCTATCCCTCAGCCAAAGAGATGTTTTTTTACTTTTATGTTTCCCACGGTGCCATTCTCTTATAGGTCTAAGAGATTTTTTAATTTTTCTTTGAGTTGCTTTTGGTAAGACTCAGGCAAATACCCCAACTCCCGACGAATCATGTGGGTAGGAATAGTTACCAAGCGATGAAACCGGATAGCCGAATCTTTAATCAGTCCGGTTTGCTCAAAATCGGGGTCTGATTCTAAAATCAGGAGGTCGCTCGCTTCGCTGGCTATTTCAATCCGGCTGGTGATGAAAGCAATCACAAGGTGTTGGTAAGGACTAATGGCCTCGCTGAGGCACAAGGCCGGGCGGACCTTGACCGTCTTTAAGTTATCGAAGGGAAAGGGAACGAGTACTATCTTGTTTCTCACGTGACTTCAAAGGCTTGCCCGTCATCGAGGCTGTACAGGTCTTCTTCTTCATCGGCCAAGAATCCAAAGACAGGATTGGCGGCTATAGAACCAAGCCAGGCTTCTTCACTGAGCTCGCTTTCGGGAACTAAGATCAGGACTTTGACTTCGGAGTCTTTTAATTGTAAGGGTTGATCTAAGTGAAGCACCCCATTTTCGTCTACTTTGCCTGTGGCGGCAATCGCTTGCATACGCGTATGATTAAATTGTTGATTTTAGATATCATTAAATAACATTCCTGCCCCAGTATTTCGTTCCTCACTTCTAAAAATACATAATTTGAGTGAAAATAGCTATCCAAGGGTGGTTTTTCCCCGGCCTTGAGTAGGTGGCCAATTTTCGGCCCCGGAATGCTTGGCTGCGTCTAGTGAGTTGGATAGGGTGTCCCATCTAGCAAGGAGGTACTACATGATGATTGCTGGATACAAGCGGCAGATGAAAGAAAGCCTAGCTTTCCTTGCCTCCTTCGACGACATCTGCACCTTCTATAATTTTGGCCTCGTGCTTCGAGCGGGGAGAGTTGCCAAGAAATTTTTATGCCCAGGCAGGATGGAAGTCCTAGCCTCCTCCAATCGGCAAATATTTTTTTTCAAAAGAAACATGACACAATATTCTAAGGCCACTTATTAAAGATATTGCCCAAAATGCAAATAGTAACTTAGCATGGTTCCTAGTTTTTGGCTGAGGGATAGAGCGGCCTGTCTGAGCTCGTTTGGGCCTGGCGGGGAAAGGCAGCGAGTAGCGAAAGCCCGACCTTTTGGGGGCTAATAGGGCCGCTTGCGGGGAGGTTTAGGCCCCAAAAGGGCAGCCCCTCACCTTTAACACAGGAATTATACGACATATCAAAGCCGTGGGATTGCATAGAAGACCTTATGACATAACAATTTTTTAATAGCAATTTTTTACTTTATATCTCTTCTACCATGCACCGAATCAATAAAAAAAGTAAGCTCAGTATAGGATTGGGCTTTCTGGCCGGATGTATTATGCTAGGTTTCTGGGCTTTATACAAACCCCTCCATGTTGGCAAGTCTCCGCAAGCCCCACCCCCGCTTGAAAAGCCTCCGGTATTATCAAAAACTACGCTACCCCATCACGCAGATGACGTAAGAAAAAAAGCATCTCAGCCAAAAAAACTAGCCGAACTCTCTGATAGTTTGAGAAAAGTTCAAGCCCGGCAAGCTTTTCGGGCCTTTTTGGCTTCCCACCCATATGGCCAAAATAAGCACTTGAGCTACGACGAATGGAAAACTATCCCCAAACCCGACCGCCCCGATTTGGCGGCCGAACAGGATTATTTACGAACCTTAGACCCTCGCTTAGGGTATGTACCCCACGAGCGCAAACTCCATAGCTTAAAAGCCCAGTCGCTCACTACCGAAACCAAAGCCGCTATTGGGGGCATTACCTGGCAAGAGCGGGGCCCCAACAATATTGGAGGCCGCACCCGGGCCTTGCTCTTTGACCCCACCGATGGGGCCGACAGAAAAGTATGGGCCGGCGGAATCCAGGGAGGGCTTTGGTATACCCAAAACATCACGATCGATACCCTATGGACCAAAGTAAATGACTTGTGGGACAATATTTCTATCACTGCCTTAGCCGCCGACCCCAATAATGACAATACCTGGTATCTTGGTACGGGAGAGAGCTTTACTACTAGCTCTTCCAGTTCTACGCGAGGAGCAGGGCTCTGGAAAACGACCGATGCGGGAACTACGTGGACCCACCTAAGCACCGCCAATGGTTTTTTTAACACCGATGCCCAGTTTCACTACGTCAATGATATCATCGTGCGTGATGAAGGGGGAGGAAACAGTGCCCTCTTCGTTGCGGTGGGCCGTCGGTTTCTATTGGGCACCTTTACCGAAGCGGTAGGTTTGTACCGTTCCACCGATGGCGGGGTAAATTTTTCCCAGGTACTGCCTACTTCCCCAGATGGTTTTCGCCCCTACGAACCAGCCGACCTGGAACTGGATGCCAATAACCGAATATGGGTAGGTACCCGAGAAAATTCTAACCTCGCGGGAGGAGGGGTCATTGCCTACTCTGCCACCGGCTTGGGGGGCTCCTGGACCCTCGTTGATTTTAGCACTCAAAACAATGCTTGGCGGGTCGAGCTGGCCTGTTCGCCCAGCGATCCGGATGTGGTGTATGCCGTGGCCCGAAATTCGGCCCCCACGACACCTAGCCAAGATGTCGCTTGGCTTAAGCGCACCCTGAATGCTACTCAAGCCATACCTACTTGGGAGGATATGAGTATACCCAATTACTTGAATTCTATTAGCTGTAGTGCCACCACCGATCATTTTACCCGGGGGCAAGCCTTTTACGATTTAATTATGGCGGTACACCCCACCGACCCCGCCCGGCTTACCCTGGGGGGTATTTCCCTGCACCAAAGTACCAATGCTACCAATGCCACGGTGGGCAATGTGACGTTTTCCCCGATTTCCTATTGGACGGGTAATTGCCACCCCTATGTACACGCTGATGCTCACCAAATCGTGTACCGGCCCAATCATAATGATGAAGCCATCATTGGTAGCGATGGCGGGGTTAGCTATTCGGACGACCTGGGGAGTGCTTCGGCTCCTTTATTTGCCAATCGGAACAATCATTATAATGTAACCCAATTTTATGCGGCCGATGCCGCCAATATTGCAGGAGGGGGCATTTTTCTGGCAGGTTCTCAAGACAATGGCACGCAGCAGTTTAGTAGTGGGCTCGTAAGCGCATCTTTGGATGTTAGCGGAGGCGATGGAGGCTTTTGTCACTTCGATCAAGACAACTCCGACATTCGCATCACATCGTATATCCGTAATATATACTTCGTCTCTTCTGATGGAGGGGAAACGTATACCGAAGTACATAATGATATTAACAATGGGCTTTTTATAAACCCTTCTGAGTATGATGATGGTGCCAATATCCTCTACGCCAATTTAGGAAGTAGCAATTCCATCTCCCGAATTTCGGATATTGGAGGGAGCAATACCCACACGAATATCAATATCAATTTTGCAGGTACTCTCCCCCCTGATATTACCGCGCTAAAAGCTTCTCCCCACACAGCCCATCGCTTATTTTTAGGGGGAAGTGATGGTACTTTGTATCAGGTAGACAATGCCAATACGGCTACTCCTACCACTGTCCAAATGAATAGCACCCCCACCATCGGTTCTATTTCTTGCATTGACATTGGGGATAATGATAATGAATTATTGGTCACCTTTTTTAATTATGGGGTTAACTCCGTTTGGGAAACAAGCAATGGGGGCACCAACTGGAATAATAAAGAAGGGGATTTGCCCGATATTCCGGTACGCTGGGCCTTATACAATCCTGACAACCGCGATGAAGTACTCTTGGCCACCGAGTTAGGGATATACTCGAGTGACAACTTTAACCACGGCGGTACAGGAAGCCCAAACTGGGGGGGTATCCAATACCGGCTTGGCCAGTGTACGTTGTGATATGCTACAATATCGGGCGGCCGATAAAATGGTCTTGGTGGCCACCCACGGACGCGGGATTTTTACGAGCGATGTATTTGCCGACCCCCTTGCCGAATTTGAAGCCCGCACTACTTGGTTTGTTAACCGCCCGCTCCCCTTTATCGATTTGTCTCTAGCCGCCACCAGCTGGGCCTGGGATTTTGATGTCAATATAAACCCCGGGGTGGATGCCACCCATCAAAACCCCACACATACGTATACCAGTACTGGAAACTATACGGTACAGCTAACTATTAATGGAGGAGCAGATCTCGAGACTAAAAATTTATACATCACTATCTTAGACGAGCCCACCCTGCCATACAGCCAAGAGTTTGATATAAATGACGGGGGCTTTTTTCCCTATCGCTTGCAAATTGCCGGTATCGCGGGGGTGGCCAATCGAGATTGGCAGTGGGGGGCAAGCACTAGTAGTAATTTTAATGCTGGTAACGGGGCTGCGACCATTCAAGGGGCCGCTGGTTGGGCTACCAGCCTAAATGAAAACCATGGGTTTGCCCAACGCTATGCCTTGGAAAGCCCTCCCTTCTCATTGGCTGGGGCTGTAGGAAATGTATTTTTGGATTTTGAGTACCGGGCTGCTTGTGGGACAGATGCCGGATTTTTGGTAGAATACTCCACCGATCAGGGACTTACTTGGTTGCGTTTGGGGGAGACCCAATCTTCTGGGCTCAACCCTAGCGGCACCCTAAATTGGTACAATGTAGCAGATATTCAAGGTATATATAATCAACCAGGGTTTTCCCAAAGCTCTTTTTCGGTATTTAACCCGCGGTATAATATTACTTTTTTGAGTGGTGAGCCCGATGTCCGGTTTCGCTATGTTTTTGGAACCCGAAGTTCTGCCAATGATGGCATTCAGATAGACAATTTTATGATCGATGGGTTTATCAGTCTACCGCTCCGGCTAATCCGTTTTACTGCCCAAAGAGAGGATACCCGAAGCGTAGAATTGTTTTGGGAAGCCAGCCATGAGGGCGAAGACGCAGGTTTTGAGATCCAAAAAAGCTTGGATGGACTGGATTTTCAAGCCATTGGTTTTGTTCCGGTGGAAGGGGAAGCCAGTAGCAGCCAATTTTATCGATTTTACGACACAGAAGCCAGGCCAGCCGCTTATTACCGTCTCCGGCAGACCGACCAAATAGGCCCCCGCAGCTTCAGTAAAGTGATTTTTATAAACGCGGAAGCCCATAAGGAGTTTGCGGTATTTCCCAATCCCTACACGGCGGGCCAGCCCCTTCGCCTACAAACCCCAGGAGTGCCCGAGGAGGCAATCAGTGCCGATTTGTTCAATGCTCAAGGCTACTCGATTGGCCAGTGGCAAGGAAGCCTGGCCGACTTAGAAAAACGTATTCAAACGCAAATAGATCCCCTGGCTCCGGGTACGTATTTCCTTAAAATACGAAAGGGTTTTCAGGAGTATACCCAAAAGCTTATTAAATTCTAAAAAATGAAGGGGCTTGCCTGCGCGGAAGCATAAGGTTTCCAAAACCCAATCTGTGCCCCGCGCAGGCCGGGCTATCACTACTCGCTGCCTTTCCCCGTCGGGCCCACACGAGCTCAAACAGGCCGTTCTATCCCTAAGCCAATGGGTAATAAGGCCTCTATGCTGGTTTAGTTTACGGATAAAAGCAAGGAGAGCGATTTGCCAACTTCATTAAAAAATCATTTGATAAAAAAGTGGTGCCAAAATCTTTGACTGGTTTGTGTTTTAAAATAACCGGGGCACTCTACCCCAAAGGGGGGCACGTTTTGGTTTAATGATTGATCACAAAACCGCTTCTTATAAACCAGGTCAGATTAGGATCTATTTCTTGTAAAACACGGTCGTCATTATTGAGGTCATCATTACGAAATTCCCAGCGGCGTAGTACGGTAAATCCTCCTGTAAGGAATATATACGATTTGGGGGCCGTATTGTAACGGATTTTAGGCCCTAATGTAAAATCTGAAACCCCAACAGTATTTTCGCCATTTGAGGCATTTTGTAAATTGCCTAAACGAAACTGGTTACCCGAGAGGCTCCCATTTACGCCGTAATACCATTTTTTCTTTATCCAAGCTATCTCGATTCGTGAGGGTAGCAGCATATCAAGGACAAACTTAGGGCTTCGGTGTAAATAGTGAAAAACAGGTAGGATTAGTACGCGTCCAAAATTAGCACTTCTGGCCACACCAAAGCCAAGCAGGGTCTGTTGGCTTTTACGGTAGTCCAGGAGGGCGAGCCCCTCTATTCGGAAATGTTCTAAAGATACTTTCTGAAAGTCGGTGAAAATACCAGGACGAAAAAAGATCGATAAAATCCACTTTTGATTAAGCACTTTCATATAATCTGTTTGCAAGCGCATCATATGCAGGTTTTCTGCCAGCGAATTACTATCTGAAAGCTCAAAGTCATTATACTGGAGTCGCGTGTAACGGTACTCGGCTCCTAGGGTCAGTGTAGCAAGGCCTAATTTTTTCTTATCAACTTTGCGCTTGAAAGAAGCATTCAAACCCAAATCAAAACGGCCTACCTTAATATTGTCGCTAATTTCTGGTGATGGCTCGCGGAGGCCCGAAAGGCCCCGATTCTCTATACGAAAGCCTAGCTTTTCGCCTTGTGACCAGGCAAATAGTGGGGCTAAGCAATTAACAAAGAGTAAAAAAATAAAAAAATATTGTCTCATACTTATGGTTATCTTCATACCGCCCCATTAATATAAAAACAAAGTTTATTTTACACTATGCATCTTGACTAAGCAAGTAAAAAAACTACTTGGATACCTCCTTACTTTTCTCCAAGGAACCTATTTGAGCAAACTAAGTCAAATAGAAAGCTCCGGCTTGCTACCCGAACGCGATTTCAAATAACAAAAATTGATACACTTCTACTACTATTTAAAATGCCGGGCTTACCGGAGCTCAAGATTTTACGTGGCTATTCTTCCTCTATTGGAAAAATATTGGCTTTAATCTGGTTATAATAAATCTGCGTAGTCGATTCAAAGCCGGAATCTGTACCCACAATAAGCCAGAGGGCCCCCGTATCATCACTAGTCACCAACAGGGCACTGTCCATTTTGACGGTCTTTAAGGTAAATAAATACACATCGGTGTCATTTGAAAAATCGCCAATGGCCCAAACGTCTTGGCCACTATTGCTTTGGTTGTCTTTATCGATGTTGAGACGGTAATGATTTGAATGGTCTGGCGATTGTTGGGGCTCCACCGTACTGGCTCCGGCTTTTATAGTGACGCCCTCACCTGGGCTACCGCCTACCCCAAAGGTATTATCCGGCACATCACTGGCAAATTCCAACTCAATTTGCACCTCATACAACGTGTTAGGGGAAAGCTTATCCACCTTATACTTGGCATACATAAACAGGTCATCGCTGTAATTATGCCCCGAAATCATTAGTCCCCCTTGTTTAGGGTCTAAGGGAGCCGGTAAAGCCTCCTGGGCAAAACGCAATTCATAAAAAGACTTCTCTCCTACCGGATAATCGGCAAAATCGACTTGCCAACCTTGTAAGTTGTCTTCAAAATCAAATATCAATTCTTGAGGAGCAGGATTTGGATTAGGGCTTGGACTAGCATTTTCGTCTTGGCAGCTTATATAGCCTAATGCCAGAAAGCTACCTAAAATCAAGGTGTAGGGCTTCATAGTAAATAGTTTATGGTTGATACGGCACACCCGAATTTTATGTTCCTTGTTCGGAAGTGATTTGTAAACAGAACGTCTTTCCAAGAAAAAAGGAAGCCTAAAAGACTTCCTTTTTCTGAATTTATGTACTATTAGCCTGATTTTCAGCTTAATAAATATTAAGCATTTTTGATAAACAAATTTTGTGAGCTCCACTTGCTTAGTTACCCGACCAAAATGAGGCTCCTACCTCACTTGCCGTGCCGCTAAAAGTATAGGGTGAAACTCCCGCAATAAAGCTGGATGCTGCGTCCCAACGCCCGGTGCTTACGGCATTGTCTACCCGGAAGCCGTTAGCGGCTTGCCATTGGGCAAAGTCTCGGGTTACGGCCGCATTTTGGTTATTAAAGCCCAGGGCATTACTAGAAAATAAGAAGATGCTACCATTGGTGTCTACCACCCCACCACTGGTCAAGACTTTGACTGTAACTTCTTCGTTGGGCGATAAACTTAGGTCTCCCGTGATGATTTGTACCTCACTTGCATTGCCCAATTGTGGATATACCCCAGCCAAGGTACAGAAAAAGTAATTGCTCAAGTCTCTTTCTACCTGGTCAAAGTTTTTAATCGTTACCTCATCGTTACTGGTATTGATCGTGATCATACGGATGATGGTATCGTCAATCCATTGGCTTACTCCCGTGTTGCTTGTATCGCCAACAAAGGTGTAAGGACTGGCTCCGGCCACAAATTCGGTGGCTCCGCCCCAGCGACCCGCCGTTACCGCTTGATCTACGCGGTTTTGATTGGCCGCCCCCCACTGTACAAAGTCTTTTAATTCATCGGGACTGGTAGAGCTAAAACTGGTATTGGCAAATAAGCCCAGCGCTCCACTCGCATCGGGTAAGGCTGTAACATTTTGGCTACCGGAACTCAAATTAATACGTAGGGTTTCATTGGCCGCCAAATTTAGATTACCGGTTATCGTGGTATAATCACTTAGGATGTTATACTGCCCCGGCCCTAAGCATAGCTGATAGGAGGAAATATCCATGGAGTCGGGGCCAAAATTTTTAATCTCCACTATTTCTTGATCGGTATCTACTTGAATGAGCCGGATGTTGGCGGTCGAGGCGGGCGTGTTTACGGGTGTGTCTCCCAGGCTCGGACTGGGGTTTTCGCTATAGTCACTGGCCGCATTACCACTTCCATCATATACCAGCGAACTTCCTAAGGCAATTCCTTGGATGAAGTCACCAGCAGTCCAGATTCCAGCTTCGACCGCTACAGATTCTCGGCCAATTCCAGCACTTCCCCACTGTAAAAAATCTAAGATGGCACTGGAAGAGCCAAAACTATTGGTAGAAAAGAGCCCCAAATCGGCTTCGGTATCGTTTAGGGAAAACCCACTCAAGATGACCGAATCTCCTGCGGCTAGATTTAAGCTACCACTTTCTAAGGTCAAGCTACTCAACTGGGCATAAGAAAACCTTGAGCATAACCAAAATGCGCTAATGTCTACCGTACTACTACCTAAGTTGACCAACTCAATCCGATCGTTTTGGTTAAAGCGTACTTCCTGGAAAACGATATCAGAGCTAGTACCCGGAGGATTTTGATTAGGAGCCGGATTACTGTTTCCATACGGGTCATCGTCACTACTACAAGCGAAAAAGAACAAGCCTAAAATTCCTAAGAGGCTGATTTTTTTGAAATAATTCATTGATTTGATTTTTAAAAAATTAAATTTTACCAAGGGATTTTTATCCAAAGCTTTATCCTTGTTTCTTACTTGCCCATACCTGAAGTGTTTTCCATAAGTTGCCCTAGTAGGTGGTATTTTAACATTTCATTAGGTGTTTTTTAATAGAAAAAACCGAGTTATTCCAACTAACTCGGTTTAAAATATCAAGTAATCAGCTACAATGAATTAAATCATTATGTCTTTTGGCTTAGGGATGGAGCGGCATGTTTGAGCTCGTGCGGGCCTGGCGGGCAAAGGCAGCGAGTAGCGAGAGCCCGACCCGCACCACAGCCAACTTTCTCAATGGGCTCCCCTTGTCCCTGGCGCGGGGAAGCCCCTAAACTTCAATACTTGTCCCGTTTACCTATTCATCCCGCAAGACCTCCACGGGGTTAACCCTGGCCGCAATAAAGGCTTTGCTGCTAATGGTAAGCAAAGCAACCACCATGACTCCCAAGCCCGTGGCGATAAAAACGAGGGGGTTTAAACTCACCCGGTAGGCAAAATTTTCTAGCCAACTTTTCATCACCAACCAGGCTAGCGGACTAGCAATCATGAAGGCTAAGATCACCAACCAAATGAATTCTTTGAAGAAAATCAGGCATATATCTAAAAAGCTAGCTCCCATCACTTTCCGGATTCCTACCTCTTTGCTACGCTGAGCGGCCATATACGATACCAAACCGTAGAGCCCTAAACAGCTAATGAAAATCCCAATCAAGGCAAAAAACTGGAAAGTTTTCATCAAGCGTTGCTCCATATCATAGGAATCGGCCAAGCGTTCGTCTAAAAATTCGTATTCAAACACGTGATCTGGGTAAAACAGGGTGTAGACTTTTTTAACCTCGGCCAATTGCTCTTGAAAACGGTCGGCTTGTAATTTAACTGCCAGTTCCCAAAATTGAGACCTTTGTGAACAAAGCACCGAGGCTTCAATTTGCTCGTGCAAGGAAGTTAAATGAAAGTCTTTCATAACCCCCACAATACTGACCCGGTAGCCAGATAAATGCCCCTTTTGGTTTAAGGCATCCTCAGGCTTTTTAAAACCCATGTCACGCATAAAAGTCTCATTAATGACCACCTCCGTGATCGTATCGGAGTTTTCGTATACGCGCCCTGCGAGCAACTCAATATCAAAGGTTGGGATATAGGCTGTGTCGGCAAATTTGGCGTTCACCCGAAAATCTTCATTATCCCCTCGCCCATCCAGCTCAAAGTTGGTATGCCAAATAGAGCCCGATGAGGGAGGGCGATTGCAAAAGCTAAAGTGTTCCAAGCCCGGAACGCGGCTTAATTCCTGTCGGAAAATTTCTAATTTGGGGGTCAAAGCTTTGCCCGTGCCATCCTCGGGAATGTCAACGGATACGATGGCTTCTTTATCAAAACCCAAGGAAATTTGGCTTACAAAACGCATCTGCGAAATAGCCACCATAAAGGCAATAATCAAGACCTGGGCAATGATAAACTGCAAGACCACCAAGCCTTGCCTTAGGTTAACCCCTCCGACAATTCTACGACTGAGCTTGTTTTTGAGGGCCAAAACCGGCTTAAAGCGGGCCATAACCAAGGCGGGATACAAACCCGCGATCAGGGAGATGAAAACCGTCTGGAAGAAGAGGTAAAAAAGCAAGCTGAAGTCTTCCAGGATATTAAATTTTAGGGGAAGTATAACCAAATCGGCCACGTAGGGCAAAAAGAGATTTACCCAGCATAAAGACAGAAGACTGGCCAAGCTCACCAAAAAGAAAGTCTCCCACATAAACTGAGACACTAAAGCGCCTCGCGTACTTCCCAATACCTTGCGGATACCCACTTCGCGGGAACGGTTTACCGCTTGGGCAGTAGCCAGGTTGACAAAGTTGATACAAGCAATTACGAGCAGAAAAATAGCCACCAAGATCAGGGCCCCGATAATTTCGTAAGGGATTACCCGCCCCGTAAAGCTGTTGATACGGTTATCATAGTGAAGCTCTTGGAAGGGTTGGGCCAAGTATTCGTGGGTATTGGCTTCTTCTTTATCTTCTGGTTGGTATTTTCCTAGGATAAAATCTAGTTTTTCTTTGAGCGTTTCCTGGGACACGGAAGCAGGTAGCCTCACAAAGAGTTGATCATCACTATCAATACTCCCCCAATCTTTATATTCCTCGGAGCCTTTAATTTTTCTTTGGGCTTCTTGGGGCAGCACTATTTTGATAGGAAAATCAGAATTAAAAGGCGGGTCATAAAAAATACCGCTCACCCGAAACACATGCTTTTGATTTAAACGTAAGGTTTTGCCCATAGCATTATCGGGTGTGCCAAAGTACTTTTTGGCCGTCGATTCACTTATGGCCACTTGGTTGGGTTGGCTCAAAGCCGATTCGGCGCGGCCTACTTTCCAGGGAAAATTGAATATTCTAAAAAAGGAAGGCTCCGCAAAGAAAACCCCATCGTCTTCCCGAACTCTTCGGGCATTATTTTCATCTTGCTCGTTGGCATCTACTTGAACCCCCCAATCGATGGAAATTAAGGCAACCTCTTCTAGGTCTGGAAATTCATCGCTCAGGGCTTGGCGCATGGGAAGAGGCGTGCCCGGAGTATAATCTTCCACACCATTGTACACCGACTTGGTAACAATCCGGTAAATGTCTTCGGAGCGATTGTGGAAGTTATCAAAACTTAATTCAAACTTCACAATCATAAAAATGAGGATGGCCGTAGCAATTCCGATACTTAAACCAAAGATGTTAATAAAAGAATACACTCGGTTTTGACTCAAGTGACGGATGGCGGTTTTCAGATAGCTCTTAAGCATGCGTTTACGTTTTTGGTATATGGTTTGGAAATCCTTACTGCCCATGTCTTGCAAGGAATACACCTAAAAAAGAAAAACACTAGCTATCAGGCACTTACCCTTGCCCTATCCCTGGGCAAAGCTATAAACTGTTACATAATATGACACTTGCTTGTCCGGTTTTGAACAAAACACAGCCTTATTTTTGCCCAATATAGGTAGTAGATAAGGTGAAAAGCCTGGGGCTTCCCCGCGCTAGGGAAGTTTGTACATTGCTAGAACGAGGGACCGCGCGGGTCGGGCTCTCGCTACTCGCTGGCCCCCGCGCATACCAGCGGCGAGCTCAAACAGGCCGCTCCATCCCTAAGCCAAAACAGAGGGGTATGTATAGCCTATGGTTTTTCCAGTCTGTATATTACGCTGGCCTTGCCCTCCAAAACTTGTTCACCCAGCCGTTTCATGCCTATTCTTTCACATACTCTTTGCGAATCGTGATGGGGTGGGTCTACTCCTGCCAATAAATAGGTAAAGGGAAGGTTTTCCCAGACATAGCAGATGACTTGCTTGGCGGCTTCGCTAGCCAATCCTTTTCCCACATAGTCAGGTAATAATGCATACAAAAGTTGAGGTTGGGGCTCTTCAAAAAAGTACCATAAGCCTACATAACCCGCCAGCGAACGGTCTTCTTTGACCACTATTTTCCATAAGCCCCAGCCCTCCTGTTGAAAGTAATCCTGCGACTGTTTTACGATAGATAGCGCGGTATCCTTAGAAATGACTTGATCGTCCCACAAGAATCGGCGAACAAAGGGGTCAGTATTTATTTGATGAAAAAGCTCCCCTTCCTGGGCCGAGAAGGGGATTAAATCTAGTCTTGGGCTTTTCAGTATCATCTAGCAATATGTTCTTGGGCAATTTTTTGTATAGCTTCCAGTACAGAACCCCACCCTCCTTGGGCCATGGTATCCTCATAACGCTTGCTTCCTTCGGCCACTTGGCTGTAATCTCCTTGGGTGACCGCCAATAGCGTAGCTCCCGCCTCTTCTTTTAGGGTATACCGAGCTTTTAGGTGATTTTGCGGAATGTCCGGGTAATTTCCGTGGGGATCAAATACGGTAAACGCAAAAGCACTATGCGGCCTAAACTCCACTAAGTTTCCTTTAACGTAAACAATCCCGTCTTGCACCCCTTTCCATAGAATGGGGGAGCCGATCTGCCAGTCACATAGTACTTCGCAGCCATACATATACTGGGGGGTTGTTTTGGGGTTGGTCAGCACATCCCATACCTGTTCGGGAGAGGCCTCGATCGTGATTTCGTTTCGGATGGTCAGTTCTTGTGACATCGTTTTTTTATTTAGATTTAGCAATACGTTGGCTGCGCATGGCGGCAATTTTCTCGACATCCGGGTTTTCTACGAATTGAGCGTAGGCTCTCGACTCCATCGGAAACAAGGCTATTTTTCCTTCTGCACTGTAATGGGCTCCAAACCCATAGCGTTTGGTAAGCGAAGATGCCCGAAGGCAAGGATGTCCCTTGGCAAATAATTCATTCCATAAAACGACTTTTTCATCTGAGGCCAAGGGGCCAAGCTCTTTTCGCCGGAGATACACCTCAAAAATCAAACTGTAATGATCGTAATGGTAGGGAGAGGCCATTAAAAGCGCATATTCTAAGATGTGTATGGGCTTTGGCTTACGATTACTTTGAGGCGTTTCGCTTTGACTTAGCGGGCAATCATCGGCAACGGTGATAAATGTATTAAAATAGCTCATGTCTTAAAAATTACCTTGGGTAAAGATACACAGCCCGCTCATTCTGGATGTATACCCAAAGGAGTAAATTGTATATCTGCCGGAGTATTATAAGCCTTCACGATACGATCGAGGGCTCAAGCCAAATTTCTTCTTAAATGCCTGGCTAAAATGCTGCGAGGAGGAATAGCCCAGGTCTAAGCCAATTTCGCCAATACTTTGGTTTGTTTCCCTTAAAGATAAGCAAGCCTTTTGCAACCTCTTTTCAGTAATATAAGCAAAGACGGTAAAGCCCACATGGCGCTTAAATTCTCTCTTGAGGGTATACTCATTTACCCCAATGATCTTAGATAGTTCACTCAAAGAAGGAGGCCGTGATAGGTTTTTATTTAAAAAGTCCCGGGCTTCTAGCATGGGTTTGGCCCAAGGGTCCGGAATAAAGGCCCGAGGTGCTTGTACTGATAGATGATAATCTTCGGCTTGCAAGACTAATATCTCAATACATTTGGAAAGCATATATAATTGCTTCATCTTGCCCGAAAAAGGGCAATAAAGCAACTCGTGAATAGCTCGCTCTAATTCGGGAAAAATCTGGAGAGATTTGGGAGAGAGCACCACCGGCCCACCCGATTGCATCCGGTCCAAAAAAAATTTAAGCGTATCATTACCATTTTGGGCCATATCCAAAAAGGTGCTCGGAGACATGACAATGCCTAAAGATTCTCCCTCTGTATCGAGATTTTCGAAGGTGTTGGAAGCCCCCTGCGTGTAGATCAAATTATGCTGGCCAGCCTGTACTGTATACGTGTGGCTGCGCTGTTGGATAGCATACCTACCCTTCAAATTAAAGGACAAACTTACCCCTTCTCCCGGGTTTTCCTTGTAGAAGGTATAAGAACTTTTGAATTGACTTTTTAAGTGCTGTATCCAAATACCCGGCATATACCACCTTTGGATTTGATGCAATCCATAAGGCATGGAGACCTCAGCCGATTCTTCCCAGAATTCGGTGCCAGAATCCACATGGAGCATAGGATGGTCGTAAAAGTTGTATTGCGTTTCCAATTTGCTAAGAAGAATTTTTTACTAAAATACAAAAAAATCTCCCGCTCCGAAGCTCTTAATCATCCATAAATGAAACAAAAATTGAAATTCTAGACAGACCTAAACTTGTCAAGGCCCGTTTGAAGCCATAATTTTTTTTCAGTTTTATTCGGGAAGCCCCTCAACAAAAAATCACAAGAGAATTATCAAAACTTTAATTTTTCACTTATCTTCTCCAAAACTTAAAAAAGCGGCTTCTTATGCTTCTACACCCAACACTACGCTTCTGGCTCCTGCTTGGGAGCCTGATATTCCTCCTACCCGCCCAGGCCCAGGAAAAATACAGCCTGGAAGATATCATGAGTTCGGCTTTTCCCAGCAACCTGATAGCTCACCCGCAAAAAGATCAGTTGGCGTGGGTCTTTAATCAGGAAGGCAGTCGCAATATTTGGATGGCTCAAGGGCCGTCTTATACCCCAATAGCCCTCACGAAGTACACCGGAGATGATGGACAAGCCATCAGTAACCTACAATTTAGCCCCGATGCTCGTTTTTTACTTTATGTCAGAGGGGCGGCACCAAATCGCCAAGGAGAAATCCCGAACCCGGCCTTACTCACCGAATCGCTCGACCGGGCAATCTGGAAAGTTAGCATCCCGAGTGGGGAGCTTCAAAAACTTGCTCAGGGAAGCAGTCCCCAATTGTCACCCGATGGGAAAACCCTGGTTTTTATTAAAAAGGGGCAAATCTGGCGCTTGAACCTAAACCAACCGCAGGCCGAAGCCACGCAACTACTCCATACCCGAGGATCCTGTAGTGCTATCGAGTGGTCGCCCCAAGGAGATAAAATTGCCTTCGTAAGCTCTCGCAGCGGTCGGAGTTTTATCGGTATTTACGATTTTAGCGAGAATACCTTCACCTATCTCCAGCCCAGTTATGAGCGAGACAATAACCCGGTTTGGTCACCCGACGGCAGTCAACTGGCTTTTTTACGCTTTCCTAGCCAAAGGGCGATTTTTCCATTTATCCCCCACCGTAGCGCTCAGCCTTGGTCGATTATGTTACACGAACTTAGTACGAATACTACCCAAAAAGTTTGGGAAGCCGATGAGGGAATGGGGAGCGCCTTTCGAAATATCTCAGCCGAGCGGCAACTCTTCTGGGGGGCTGACCAGCATTTGGCCTTTCCTTGGGAAAAAGATGGCTGGACGCACCTATACAGTCTTTCTCTCCAAGATACCAAAGCCCGGTTATTAACTCCTGGCAATTTTGAAGTCCAGTTTGTCTCGATGAGCCCCGATGGGAAAACACTTTTATATTCGTCTAATCAAGACGATAGCAATCGCCAACATATTTGGGAAGTAAGCCTTAGCGGGGCAAGTCCTCAACTCCTAAGCCCAGGTAAGGGGGTGGAATGGGCCCCTCTAAGAAATGGCCAAGGACAAGTAGCCTGCCTAACCTCCACGGGAACCGAAGCGGCTTTTCCGGCCCTTCTTAGAGACCAAAAACTTAGCAGCCTCACTCCATTGGAACTTAAAAAGCGATTTCCCAGCATGAAGCTCAGGGCCCCCGAGCCAATTCTCTTCTCGGCGACAGATGGGATGAAAATCCACGGGCAATTGTTTCTCCCTCCCGATTACCAGCCCAACACAAAGTACCCAGCGGTGATGTTTTTGCATGGAGGTTCCCGTAGGCAAATGCTCTTAGGTTTTCATCACCGGGGCTATTATCACCATGCCTTTGCTATGAATCACTATATGGCTTCCCGGGGCTACATCGTGCTATCGGTCAATTACCGGAGCGGGATTGGGTATGGGATGCACTTCCGGGAAGCGATCCATTATGGGGCCGATGGGGCCAGCGAAGTCTTAGACATTCTGGGGGCTGGACTTTATTTACAAAATCGCTCCGATGTACATCCGGATCAAATTGGGCTCTGGGGAGGCTCTTACGGAGGTTTTCTCACGGCCATGGGCCTTGCCCAAGCTTCCGATTTGTTTAAAGCTGGGGTAGATATTCACGGGGTATACGATTGGAATAATATCATCCAAAACTTTGTACCCTCCTATAACCGCCTAGCTCACCCTGAACTGGCTGAGCGAGCTTATGAATCTTCACCAGCCCATTTTGTGGACGGCTGGCGCTCCCCGGTTTTACTCATTCACGGAGATGATGACCGCAATGTGCCCTTTTCAGAATCGATTTTGCTCCTGGAAGATCTACGCCAAAGAAAGGTATATACTGAGCAACTTGTCTTCCCGGATGAAGTACACGGTTTTTTGCTGCATACTAACTGGCTAAGTGCCTACGCAGCTACGGCCGACTTCTTTGACCGGATGCTGCGCCAAGATTTGTCCAAAGCAAAAAAATAAAATGACTCCAGTGAAGTATAAAATTGACGCCCTGCGCTTTAAACGAGGACGTATCCGCAAAAAGACCTGGCCTCCCCCCTGGCCCGGAGCCCGGTTGGGCCTCCTCTCTACCACCTTTGGGGACATACGCGTATTGGATACTGCAGAAGCCAAGGAGCCTTTGCTTATTATCCCCGACAGCCCCAATTTGATCGAGCACTACACCGAATTGGTAAATATTTGCCTTCACGATTTTCGACTGGTGATCTTCGAGCTTCCCGGCTTAGGCTTTTCCTTCCATCGGGGGAATTATGATTATTCCTTTGCCAAAACCAATCAAATTATCTTAGAGCTGCTGGATCAATTAGGCCTCACCAAGGTAAACATAGCCTTCCCTTGCGCCAATGGTTTTTACGGCCTGAGCTTTACTCGAGAATATCCTGAACGGGTCAATCACCTTTTCTTGGTGCAAACTCCTTCTCTGGAAGAAATGGGCCAATGGACTAAACGGGTTGTCCCCAGTTTTTTGAAAACACCTTACCTGGGGCAAGTACTGATGCCGTGGATGGAGAAAAAATTTGCTAAGGTTTGGTATCGTCACGCGCTGCTACCCGATTCACATCAGAAAGCAGATTTTACGCAAAAAGCCCTCCATGGCCTTCAAGAAGGTGCTAGTTTTTGCCTATGTAGCTTATCTCAAGGCCTTATGTCCCAGTTTCAGGCCGACCTGCGGATTGACCCCCAAATTCCGAGCACCTTGATGTATAGCAATACGGACAAAACCCATCGGAAAACTGATTTTAGCAGCATCCAAAAGTACAACCCACATACTGAGCTAATAGACTTTCAAATAACGGGGCATTTTCCCGACTTGGAAGCGCCTACCAGTTTTTTGGCGGTTGTACAAGATGTTTTTAAGAATACGTAACTAGTCTTTGCCCGTCTCTACTTTAAGGAATTGTAAACCCAGTCTATCCGGGTTTAGAGCAAACGGCTTAATTCTCGTAATGACTTGATATGGTAGGTCGGTAGCGGTTCTGGCCTTTCCTCGGTGTCTTTGTACCAAACCGAGTCCATCCCCACGGCTTGGGCACCCGCTATGTCGGCCCTCAGACTGTCGCCGATCATCAAACACTCTTCGGCTCGAGCTTGGATTTTCTGCAACATATACCGAAAAATTTCTGGGTGGGGCTTTTGGTGAGAAAGTTCGGCCGAGGTAAAGACTTCTTGGAAAAAATGGTCTATCCGACTGCTTTGAATCTTGAGGTGCTGTTCCCGGGGCCCGTTGCTAAGGATGTACAAAGGGTATTTCTCGTAGAGATAGGCCAAAACCTCCTGGGCAAAGGGTTTTAGGTGGGGCTTTAGGTTGCAAATATCCTCATAAGCGGGGCCAAGTTTGGGATGGGCCGCTTGTGGGTCCAGGCCTAGGAACTCAAACATCCGGGGAAACCGGCGGGTAATGACCTCCTTCCGGGTGATTTTCCCGGCCTCAAACCCCAACCAAAGGGTGTGGTTGGCTTCGTGAAACGCTTGTTCTAGGTGTTCTGGCCCGGCCACTCCCTGGGCTTTTAAATCATAGGTATGGTAGAGCTCTTCTAAGGTTTCTCGGGCATTCCGGTCGCAGTCCCAAAGGGTATGGTCCAGGTCAAAGATCAGAATTTTGTATTTTTTCATAGTATCATTGGGTATCACTATTCCTTTTTGACTCGAGTATAACACCCACTAGCTCAAAAAAGTCCAGCTCAAGTAAAACCCTGGGCAGTGCTCGTATGTAGGCCCAATTTAGGTTGTTTGCTGGGAAATATATAGTACCATGGCCAGGCAAAGCATCTTTGGGGCTTCCCCCGGCTTAGGGATTTTTGCTTGCGACATCTTCATCGGTGCGGGCCGGGGTCGGGCTTTCGCTACTCGCCGGCCCGCGCACAAACCAGCGGCGGGCTCAAACAGGCCGCTCTATCCCTAAGCTGATAGAGGAGTCGCTACCTATGACATTACTTATAATTTTCTGATTTTCAGTACTTTAAAAAAATACGGATTCAAGATAAATTACCCGTTTGAAATGTCATTGCAAAGACTTGTGCGCCTGCGCATACCCCGTTAGGGATGGAGCGGCCTGTTTGAGCTCGTGTAGGCCTGGTGGGGAAAGGCAGCG
>CAWUIO010000109.1:0-22189 GCA_963922455.1 uncultured Microscillaceae bacterium | reverse complement strand
TCGCTACTCGCCGGCCCCCGCGCGTACCAGCGGCGGGCTCAAACAGGCCGCTCCATCCCTAAGCCAAGAGGAAGGTATATATAGTATAGCAGCTTACTCATCCATTACACTTTATAATACATGCTAGAACTCCGCCCCTCGTGCGAAAACTGCCAAAAGCCGCTTCCTAATGATAGCGATCAGGCGATGATTTGTACCTATGAATGCACCTTTTGTCAAGATTGTGTGGAAAATGTATTGAAAAATGTATGTCCCAATTGTGGGGGAGGATTTGAGAAACGGCCTACCCGCCCCAAAGATGGCTTAGCGAAATACCCTCCCCGTAGAAATCCGGTTCACAAAGCTATTGATATGGGAAGGTACATCCTAACACAAAATAAAAATATAGAGGTACCGCCAAGGGAGCGTTAAATATCTTCTCCCAAGGAGCTTCTATCTTAGTTTACGCTCCATTAGGAATGTAGAATTTCAGTAAAACAAGGAAGTTATTATGGATTCAGAATCACAAGCTTGTTTTTAATTAAGATTATTATTTTATTTATGGCCTAGCTACACAGGTATCATTTCCTGGGCAATTCAACCGATTAAAAAACAAGTAAATAGTCTTAGCTCTCGGGGATTTGTTTTTCTAATCTTTTAACACACGTTTATTATGAAACCTTCCATGCTTTTGTGGGGAAAGAGAATAGTATTATTGGGGCTCCTATTCTTTGTTTCCGAAATTTCCAATGCCCAAAAAGCCAAATTTGGTAAAATAACAGAGGCTGAGCTAGCCATGAGCAGTTATGAGCCGGATCCTTCGGCGAGTGCTGTGGTACTCTTTGATGTGGCCAGGAGCTATACAGACTTGAGCAATAGTAGTGGGGTAACGAATGTATTTACCCGACATAAACGAGTCAAAATACTTAAAAACGATGGCTATGATGTGGCCAATATTGAGATTCCATTTTACGCACCAGAAAGTGAAGGGAGATCGGTATGGGAAGATGTGTACGCCATCAAGGCATACACGCATGAGCTAGTTGATGGGAAAATTGTATCTCATAAATTGGAAAAAACGGCTATATTCGAGGAGAGGGTTAATGAGTTCTTCTCTTTGATGAAGATTTCTATGCCCAAGATCTCGGAGGGGGTCGTTTTTGAAATCACGTACAAGATTCAGTCACCTGGCTTTGATATGCCCAACTGGAGTTTTCAAGATTATATACCCGTGAAGTATTCGGAATATAAAACAGAGTATCCTGAATTTTGTAACTTCTATCGGGCTTCACGGGGATATTTTCCCTTTAATCAACGAGCAGCCAAATCTCGCCCAATTCCCAATTATTCGTATGCCTACATCGGAGATTTTATGTATGCCGAAAATGTTCCTGCTTTTCAGGAAGAAGAATTTACCGCCAATGCCGATGAGTACCTAAGCCGCGTTATTTATCAATTAAAAAATATCACCATTCCGGGCTATGTTTACCAAGATTTTGCCAAATCTTGGGGGAAAGTTTTAGGGGGGTACATGGGAAGTCCTCGTTTTGGCAAAGCCTTAAATAAAGAGGGGGCCGTTGATGAATTGGTAGCTACTTTGGTAAAGCCAGAGCAGAGCCCAGAAGAGAAAATGAGCATTATTTACCATTATGTACGAGATCAGATCAAATGGAATGGCCATGGTGGTTTTGGCTTGGAAAATGGTATTCGTAAGACTTTATCAGAGAAAAGTGGTAATGTTGGAGACAAAAACTTATTGCTCACTTTGATGCTAAATGCGGCAGGTTTGGAGTCAAATCCAGTTTTGGTAAGTACCCGGAAACACGGGGTCATCCGTAAATTCAATCCGCAATACGGGGCCTTCAATTATGTGATTAGCTCAGTGTATCATAATGAGGAGTTTATTTTTATGGATGCTTGTGATGAGATGCTTCCCTTGGGTATGCTTCCATTTAAGTGTATGAACGGGGAAGGGGCTATCATTGACTGGGTGAAAAAAGGTAAAGATTCCTACACGTGGATTATTCCAAAGAATAACATACGGAATAGTGAGTCGACAAGTGCTAACGTGTCTTTTGATGAGGATATGAACCTCAAGGGAAGTCTTACAGTAATCAAAAAAGGATACAAGGCATTGTCGGCCCGTAAAGGCATTGCTAAAAGTACCCCCGAATCCTTCGTGGAAAACTCTTGGAAAAACACGCAGTTGAACATTGAAGGTTTTGAGGTGGAAAATACAGAAGAAGTAGCGAAGCCCTTAAAGACGGAGTTAAAAATAAATTTAGCCGACCTGGTAAATGGAGATCGTATTTATCTGAACCCCAGTTTGCTTACTTTCTTTGAAGAAAACCCTTTCAAATCGGAAAAAAGAGAATATCCGGTTGATTTTGGTACTGCTTCATCTCGGTCGTATACTTTTAGCCTAGCTATTCCGGAAGGTTATGAAATAGAAGAATTACCCAAGAATACCAGTATCGTGATGCCGGATAAATCGGCTAGCTTTAAGTATTTGATTGGCACTGCGGGAGGTAATTTACAATTACGTACGACCTTTATCCTTAAACAATCTTTTTACTTAATGGATAATTACCCTTTTTTAAAGCAGCTCTTTGACGAGGTTATTGCCAAGCAAAGCGAACAAATTGTGTTAAGAAAGGTGCAATAATAATTTTTAATGTAATTGGCTGAGGGATAGAGCGGCCTGTTTGAGCCCGCCGCTGGTACGCGCGGGGGCCGGCGAGTAGCGAAAGCCCGACCCCGGTGCTTTGACAAAAGGGGAAGTGAGAACTTTTTTTCAAGCACCGGGGGCAGCCCCATTTTTTAGGCTTTCCAATAGGCAAAATGTACTTTATCGACCTTTTGCCGTAGAGCCCAAGCCGCCGTATATCCTAGCTTGGGGTTTAGGCTACCTAATGACCAATAATTTTTTTCCTGAGGATCCCAGTGGGTCACGCGTAACATGGGTTTTTGGTGGGGGACTAGACTTACTTCAAACTGGTCTAAGGGAAAAGATAGGCCGTCTCCCAAGGCTTTAATGAAAGACTCTTTGCGTGTCCAGCAGTTGTAGAACCCCTCGGCTCTTTGGGAGAGGGGGAGCGACCTTAATTCATGGATTTCGGCTTTGGAGAAAAAATGGCTAGCTATGACTTCAAACTCAATTTCGCGCCGGGTATCTTCTATGTCTACCCCAATCGGGGCTAGGTGGCTGAGCCCCAACAAAGCCATCGAGCCCGCATGGGACAGGTTAAAATACAATTTGGGGTAAGAAGCCAAATAAGGTTTGCCTTTTGCTGCGTAGGCAAACGCCAATTCGGCTGCGGGTAAGGAGAGGTAGCGCCCTAATACTTGGCGCAACATAGCCCGGGCTACGATAAAATAGTTACGGTCTCGCTCAAAATGAAAGCGGTCGGCCCGTCTGAGTTCGTCATAACTCAGGCAGGCTTCCAGCTTTTTTTGGCTAGTAGGGTCTTGCTCTAGCTGCCCCGCCCATAAGTGTACTTCCCCCTTAGGGAGTTTTAAGGCATGATGGGATTCCCAGGATATCAATTAGGCAAATTCGTTTTGGGCTTCTTCAAGACACTCAGACAATTGCCGAGCAAGTCGGATAACATCAGGCTCTTGAAATAGGGTATAATGATTACCCTTGATAACGTGCACGTCCAGTCCTCCTTTGGCCAGGCTTTGCCAAGCCGGAATAACAAAATTATGCTCATGACTTTCGTGAAAGTGAGAGCTGCGGATGAGGGTGATTTTGGCCGCGTGATAGGGCTTCCACTTGTACTGCTTGATGAGGTCGGCGGGTAGGGGCTCTACCATTTGCATGTTTCGTTTATGTTGCTCGGGGGTGAGCACCGAATCGCTCAACCTCTTGAGTGGCCGGATAATTTTCCATTTTAACTTGCTATACAAAGCGGCAAAGTCTAAGCGACGCATAATATCGATGGCCCGGAGAAATTTGTCTTTATTGGTACGTACGGTTAAGTAATCGGGGGCGGAGTCAATGATGGCCAAAAGCGATACCTTTTCGCCCATCTGGTCGAGCATATGAGCCATTTCCATGCAGATGGAATTACTAAAACAGTATCCCATGAGATGGTAGGGGCCATGGGGCTGGACTTTACGAATCTCGGCCAAGTACTGGGTAGCCATTTGCTCAATACTCTGAGGGGGAATGTTCACGCCGTGGGTAGCGGTGCTTTGCAAGGCGTAGACAGGTTGCTCGGGACCTAAATGTTGGGCAAGGCCCCGGTAAAAGAATACATGGCTCCCCCCTCCGTGTAAACAAAAAATAGGAGGCTTATCGCCATTGACCCGAAGGGGTACGAGGGCGCTCCAGGGCTTATCATCTTCTTCTTCACTCATGTATTGGGCCAGGGACTCAATCGTGGGATATTTTAAAAGCGTGATTGGCGGGATATTGCGATTGAGCTCGATTTTGATGCGGGCAAACATTTGAACGGCCATGAGGGAACGCCCGCCTATTTCAAAGAAATTGTCCCGGATACTAATGGGATGACGGTTGAACATCATTTCCCAAATTCGGGCTAGCTTGAGCTCCAGCTCGTTTCTAGGAGCCAAAAATTCACTTTCTGGGTTTGCCGCCTTGACTTTTTTATTCTTTTTTCCATTTTGAGGGAGTACATCTTGACTAAAGGCAGGGGCGGAAATCATATCCCTCAAGGCATGGGTATTCGTGCCTACATTCAAGGTGAGGAAGCGTAGGAGATTATTTAAATTATTAAGAAACCATTGAATACGTTCAAGCGTAATTTGCCGGGTATTGTACTTAATGGAAAAGTGCATGCGGCTTTCGGGCCGGATGGCCAACGTAAGAGGGTAGGTGCTGGTCATACCACTTTGAAAATCTTTGATTTCCAAACCACCTCCTTTGAGGTCTTGCAAAGGAAAATTTTCAAAAATGACCAGGCTGTCAAATAAAATAGAACTACTGGAGCGTTGATTCCAATCCAAAATTTGATTCAGGCTAATGTAATCAAATTGCAAGGCCTTGGACTGACGCGTTTGAAGCGTTTGAAAGAATTGCGTAAGGTCTTGGTTTTCTTCCAACACTACCCGTACCGGTAATAGGTTAACAAACATCCCAGCCATAGAATCGGCCTCGGGTATGGAGCCACTGCGGCCAGATACCGTAGTGCCAAACATGATATCCTCACGCTTGGCATAAGCACAAAGTAGTAAACTCCACAAACCTTGAATCAGGGTACTCGTGGTGACCCTGTAGCTACGCGCTAAGGCTTCCAGCGATTGGGTTTCGCTTTCTTGCAGCGTGAAGCTCTCGTAATCGTAGGAGCTTTCGGAAGCATGGGCCAAGGAAGAATCTTGAGCCAGCACCGTTGGTTCCCGAAAACCCAGCATGGCATCTTCCCAAAAAGCTCTGGCTTCTTCGGGATTTTGAGATTTTTGCCAATTGAGGTAGGTTTGATATTTAGGTAAGGGAGCAAGTCGCTTGGAGTCGCTCCCGGCTTGCAGGATTTCATAAAACTGAACCAAATCCTTCAAAACAATGGCCGAAGACCACCCATCGAGTAGAATATGGTGGCAAGACCAAAGTATAAGATGACATTGTTCTTGCGTTTTGATTGTGAAAATCCTAGAAATGGGAGCTTGGTTTAGGTCAAACCTTTTTTCTCGCTCCTGCTTTTGCAATTCTTCTAATTTTTGAGCCTGCGCTTCTGGGCTTTCTTGACTCCAATCTACATACTGATAGGCCTGATCGGCCTGTGGGCGTACTACTTGTACTGGTTTTTCAATATTTTCCCAGTGGATAGAGCTTCTAAGCACTTCGTGCCTCTCTTGGACCTTTGTCCAAGCTTTTTGGAAGAGCTCCGGCAACAAGGTGCCAGTCAAAGTACACCGGACTAGCAGAAAACCCTGATCGTCTTGCTCTTGCAAGCTATGAAATAGCAAAGCTTGCTGCATAAAGTTTAGGGGATAAACATTTTCAACTTTTGCTTTGGACATGGTTTGTGTATTTTCAGTTTATTTGTCCTAGTAAATTGTCCAAATCGTCTTGATTGAGATTGGCTTCCGGAAAATCGGAAGGGGTGTATCCTTCATCGGGACTGTCCAGACAATGTTGGATTAATTCAGGTATCAGTTGGAGGTAAAGCTTAGCCAAGGCTTGCACAGATGCCTCGAGCAGCACTTCGGTACTGTATGTAAGCCGAATATGTAAAGCTCCTTCTTGGACTAAAGCATTCAGTTCTAGTTCGTGATAACGCTCACTGTCAGGATGTCGACTTCCTTCCAGGATCATATTTTTTTGGCCCAGTACTTCATTTACTTGCTTCGTTTCTTGCCCTAAATAATTAAATACCAAATGGGGCTGATAGTCTGATAAGTGGGCTTGATCTTCTCGAAGAAAAGCCAAGGCCCCAAATCCCATGCCTTGTTGCCACACTTGGTGACTCTGTTCTTTAAGGCTTTTGATAAAATAAGGGTCGGAAGACTGGGGAGTCAAAATAAATTTCTGGGGATACATATTGGTAAACCAGCCTATGGTCTCACTGAGGTCCAAATTGCTATGGGCTACTTCCCGGCCGTGACCTTCCCAATTGACACAGATCTCGCGGAACTCACGCCATTGCGCTAAAGCATTAAGCAAAGCGAATAGTAGGAGCTCTTGAACACGGATGGCGTATTGTTGGGGCACTTCTTTTAAAAGCTTATGCGTATCTGAAGCAGAGAGCTTTAGAGAAATATCTTGCGTGTTTTTTTCCAGATAGGGTTTGGAGGCCGTCTGGTCTTTGGGAAATGCTGGGATTTCGCTTATTTGTTTTTGCCAATAGGCTATTTCTTCTTGGGGGATGTGGGGAGCTAATTGGGCTTTCAAATACTGGGCCCACTGGCCAATCGGGCTGGTCTTCGGAGGCAGCTGCAGGGCTTGCCCCTGGGATAGCTGAGAGTAAATTTCCTGAAAATCCGTTTCCAAAATCCCCCAGGATACCCTATCCATTACGAGGTGGTGGGCTAAAAATAGTACATGATAGCGCGACTCCTTGGCTTGAGTGACATATACTAAACGAAAGAGAGGGCCTGTTTGCAAGTTAAAATCGGCCTGGGCCCGGGCGGCAATTTGCTCCATGGCTAGCCCATCGTCCTCTGCTTCGAGACGGGTGAAGGCTAGACTGTCCTCCGGACTTGCCAACTGCACCTTCCATTGACTTTCTTCTTGATAAAATCGGCTCCTTAAGGCTCCGTGCCTTCGGAGGAGTACCTGCAAGCTTTGCTCGAGGTGCTCCTCCGAAAATTCCTGCGTGCGCTCAAAATGGAGGACTTGATTCCAGTATTGGGGGGCGTTTTTGAAATTTTTCAAAAACCAAGCTTGGATGGGAAGGAGGCCAATTTCTCCTGACTCTTGGACTTCTTCGTGACTTTCTGGCTTGTGGGCAGGGGTTTCTATTGAGAGTACCGAGGCCAATTCTCGGATGCTTTGATGCTCAAACATCAAATTGGGCGCCATACGAATGCCTCTTTTTCGGGCCTTAGCGACGATTTGAATACTTAGGATGGAGTCTCCCCCAATTTCAAAAAAGTTATCGTCTAGGCCTAATTGATTCAACTGAAGAACTTCCTTCCAAATTTCCCACAAGGTTTTTTCCAGGAGCGTTTCTGGGGTGCTCTCTGGACTTGCCCGGGTATCAACTTGGCTCTGTACCGCAGGTAGGGCGTGAGCATTTATTTTACCATTGGGAAGCTTAGGAAAGGCATCCAAGCGAACAAAGGAGTTGGGAACCATATACGCCGGTAACTGGGCCCTAAGTTTTGATTTGAGAACGCTGACATCCAGCGAGTCGTCAGCAATGAGGTAGGCCACCAATTCTTGTTGGGAATCTGAAAGCTTACTCCCTTTCTGCCCCAGATAATCAAGAATTTGCCAGCCCAATAGTTCCTTTTGGGGGGGGCTAAGTTGAGCGATTTGTTCCTGCCACATACTCATATCTTCTTAGTTTTTACTAGGTCAATTTGTTTCCAAGTACTTAGATCTTTTCCCAGGAGATGTTCTAGCTTTATAATATCTTCCCTAAAATACGTGTGGAGCAAGTGCTCGCGCAAGTGAGGTTCCAGAGCTTTCAGGCCCTCTTGAGTTGTATTAAGCCTAAGGTACCAGTGAAGCATGTGGGTGTACATGTAGCCCTTCACTTTTTGTACGGGAGGTCGTAAAACGGCGGGCAAGCTCTTGATGATCCAAGGCCAAGTATTTTTAAATTGTAAAAACTTATATGCCTGATCTAGCCTATCATTTTTGATTCTAAGCCGGGCATTCGTTTTTACTTCCGTTATGACTTCCTCTTGAAAGGGTACACCCAAAAAGGTACACATGGATGCCAGGGTCTCCTTTTTTTTCTTGAGAAAATCATCCTCGAAAATATATATTTTAAAATTCTCTCGAGGAAAATGCTCCCAATACGCTTGTAGCTGTTGAAAATAGAGCCCTCTCTGGATATAAGAATAATAATTATGGGCATCCATCTCCCCAGAGTCTAACCTTTGGCTTTCGGCTTGTACGGCCTCCTCAAAAGAAAGAGACTCATTTTCTCGGGCGACTTCCATCAAATAGTGTGAATATGCCCGTTCACAAGGATCACGTAGAATAAGCAAAAACTTAACTTTTGGGCCTAAAATTTCTTTGATCCTTTGGGGCACTCCCGGAAAATATAGGAGATTTGGATCAATGTCTAGATGAGGTGCTTTGGGAAATTTAGGGTCAAAGAATTTGTCCAGATATTTAGATTTGCCCTGGGAGTAAAGCGATTCGGTGTAAAAGAAAGTAGATTCTTTAGGTTTGGCCAGATTGATCCCTTCATACTCCTTAAAAATGGTATATAAGGAGGTGGTACCCGCTTTTTGGGCCCCAATCATTAAATAAAATATGGGTTCTCTATCCTGATTCATCCGGATAATAATTAAGCCAATTCCTTATTAAGTGTGTCTCTTACGCTTTTTAATAGTATTGTTTTGGGGCTTCCCCGCGATTGAAAACCCTCACCACAAGCAAAACGTGTGGCGCGGGTCGGGCTAGCCTGCCGAGCCGGCCCGCGCACATCCAGCGGCGGTCTCGGCCCTATCGGGCGGCTATCCCTAAGCCAATCTTTACTTACTTGCCTGATTTGCTCATAGATTTTTTGCCATTTGCATATTTATGTATGAGCTCTTGCCAAGCTTGTTCTTTTTTATATCGAAGATAAGTAGCATGCATAGCTTGAAGGTTTTGGGCGATTTGCTTATCTTCTAATAGGCTTTTAATCTTTTGCAATATGTCTTGAACTTGATCGAGATCCTTATCCCCTCGTATCCCCAAACCGTGATGTTCTATCCGAGCCGCACAGCCATTTTGATCATGTTTTTTGCCTGAGTATATCAACATGGGTACCTGAAAGTGTACACACTCATTGATGGTGTGTATTCCTCCATGGTTGATAGAACAGGCCGCTAGTCCTAAAACGCTTAACTGTGGAGCCCAAGTGACTAGCAGGATATGTTTTGGAAGATTAGGCCAAGACTCCTTTACTGCCTTGCCTCCCAAACTAATTAATACCCGCCATTGAACTTGGTCTTTTGTGGCATTAATTAATTTGTCTATAAAATGTAAATCTCCCACATTCATGCTACTCACATTGCAATAAATCAATGGGGCACGAGAAACCTCTACCTCCCCCAAGAAATTACTCAGTGATGCGTCATCTGGTTTTTCAAGATTAGGGTTAGATCTTTCATCCGATACCATAGGGCCTATATAATAATACTCAGACCCATAAGTATCTGGAAAATCTAATTCCATCAAATTCATACTCATTACCGGGATGTGCCGATAACTAAAAGGTGGCGGAAAAGCATAAGCATCCAGTAAACCATCCTCAAAGCCTACTTGTCGGGCATATGCTTTTAATACACCATAACGATCGGTACCCCCGTGGAGTAATCTCTGTTTTAAAAGGGAGAGCCACCTCCTTTGATTGTTTTTTTTCCAGAGTTTTTTGATTCTAGAGGGATGACCCGGCGTGCCCGGCAAAGGTTGGAAAGCTGCGTCTAAAGGAGCAAAGTTTTTATTTTCCCATACCTTAAACCACTGGCTTAAAAGGATTAAAGGAGTATCTAAGGTATAACTACGTATGATATGCTCGGCCAACTCTACATCAGCCAAGATCACATCTGGAGATTCACCTTCTATAATTGCTTGAAACTCTTGCATTCTCAAGGCGGCTATGCCTTGCTGGAGGTACTTACTTCTTTGTAAATTTCTTTGAATAGTATGCTTCAGTTGGGAAAGCAGCCCTGGTATGGGAGAAGGCAATCCACTCGGGTTAAAATTCACAGGAGGCAGCTTGATGAATTGTAGCCCTTGTTCTAGCACCGTCTTTTCTACATCTTGAGGACAAGCATAGACTACTTCGTGCCCTTGGCCTTGCATGCGGCGACATAGCTCAAGGCTGGCATAGAGTATTCCGGTAAGTCCAGTAGTCATACAAAAGATACGGGCCATAGTATCGGGTACTAATGTTGTTTCAAGGTATTTAGTAAACTTATCACTTCTTGATCCTCTTTGGACGCTACAAATTCCAAAAGTTTGATTGCATCCTCTTCGGGAATCTTTTCCAGGGCTCCTTGCAGTGCTTGCTTATCAGCAGCTAAGAGTTTTTCGGAGATATTTGTTGGCGATTTTGCCTTCACCACTACCAAAGCATCTTCTACCAAATCACTTTGCAAGAGAAGGGCTTTAATTTCGTCCAACTCAACCCGATTGCCCCGGATTTTTACTTGTTCATCATTTCGCCCTAAAAACTCAATGTAACCATCTGGCTTCCAACGAGCTCGGTCGCCCGTTTTATAAAGTTGGGCTCCCGGCAGAAAAGGGTTAGCTACAAATTTTTGCTTATTCAGATCTTCCCGTTGCCAATACCCCGCACTAAGGCCTGGCCCCCCAATATACAGTTCACCAGGTAGGCCAATGGGGCACAACTGCCGGTTAGTATCCAAGATATAAATTTGCGTATGGGGGATAGCTTGGCCAATGGGGACTTTTTGATGGGCATCCTTTTTCTCGATATGGTGCACAGTACACCATACGGTGGCTTCGGTAGGTCCATATTCATTATAGAGATGAATGTGGGGAGCTTTTTCAAAATGCACCTTGACTAAATCGGAGGGACAAGCTTCTCCTGCTACTATGACGGTGCGCAAACTGGACAACTGGGCTGGTTCTCCCAAATTCAGCAGTAATTTATACAAGGTAGGCAGCATTAAGGTATGGCTTACTTGCTCTTTTTGAATGAGCTTACCCAAGCCAATAGGATCTTGTTCACTACGTTTTTCGGAGATAAGTAACTTGCCTCCAGAACTCAAAGTCCAGAAAATACCGGCCACCGAGCTATCAAAGGCAAAAGATGACATTAAAAGAAAACATTCAGGATTTTCCGGGTAGTATGTAAAGCGGGCCCCATTTGAATGAGCCAAATTGCCGTGACTTATGGGTACGCCTTTTGGCTTACCGGTACTTCCCGAGGTATAAATCTGATAAGCTAGGTCTTCGGCTTGAAGACTGGGAGCTTGGTATTTAATCTCCATTTCGGGCCCTAATGCATCCAGGCTAATTGTCGTTACAGGTAGGGCTGAAAAGACGGGAAGGGATGCACTCAGGCACACTACAAACTTTATGTGTGAATCCTCGAGCATGTACTGTATTCGCTCCTCAGGATAATCTGGATCGAGCGGTAAATAAGCTGCCCCAGAGAGTAAAATACCCAAGATTCCAGGGCCGATTTCTATGGAACGCTCGAGATAAAGCCCTACTAGGGTATTTTTTTGGACTCCTTGTGCCTGTAAGGTTGCGGCCAAGCTACGGCTCCATTGCAAAAGTTGGGCATAGCTCATTTTTTGGTTTTGGAAAACCAAGGCTATATTCTGGGGCATCTCTTGTGCTTTTTGCTCGATCTTGTAGGGGACTATCTGCTTCAAAAGGGTAGGGGCATACGAAGGATCTTCGACTGCCAAAAGTTGCTCTTTTTCGGAGGGTGGAAGAATATTGATTTCTCCTATTGTTTGCCTAGGATCAACGATAATACTACGGAGTAGCTCTTCATAATGATCAAGAAAACGCTCTATGGTTTCTGCCTCAAATAGGTCTTTGGAGTACTCTACAATAATTTGTAAGCTATCTTCTTTTTCTTCCAAGTATAATGTAAAATCAAACTTGGCAACTCCCAAGTCAAAAGGTTCATAATCAAGCTCTAAATGGTCTACGAAGGGTGGGGTAGGGGGCACCTGATGGTATAAAAACATGACCTGAAACATAGGGTTTTCACCCATAGACCTCGGAGCTTTGATGGACTGGAGTAAAGCTTCAAAGGGCATATCCTTATGGCCAAAACCCTCGAGAACGGTTTTCTTAACCTGTTCTACAACTTCTGTAAAAGTCATCGAGGCCTGGATTTGCGAACGCAAGACCAAGGTATCATTAAAAAAGCCAATTAGTTTTTCCAACTCTACCTGGTCCCGATTGGTAAATGGGGAGCCCACCAAAATATCTTCTTGTCCGGTATACCGATGTAATAAAACTTTATAGGCACTCAGAAATAGGACATACATGGTTCCATTGATTTCTTTTCCTAGGGTTTGGAAAGAAGCCAAAACCTCGTTTTTGAGGGGGCGCTTGATGTAGGCTCCAGCATAGGTAGCCCGAGCCGGACGTATTTTATCCTGGGCTAATGGAAGCTTGGGTAATTCTCCAGAAAAACGATTTTGCCAATAAGCTACATTTTGGGCCGGAATTTCCTTTGCTCTTTGTTCTTTGGCGTAATCCAAGTATTGATAGCTAATGGGAGGTAAGGGAGAAGGATTTCCTTGCTGATAGGCCGCATACAACTCGGCTAGCTCCTTCCTAAAAACGCGCATAGACCACTTGTCAGTGATCATGTGGTGGGCTGTAAAAAGAAAATAATGAAGCTTGGGGCCGCAACGAAAAAGCTTCATTCGGAAAAGAGGGGGACGGGCCAAGTCAAAAGGCTTCCGAGCTTCCTTATAAGCCTTTTGATGAAGCATTTCTTCCTGGGATGGGGAAACGTTTTCTAAATTCTCATAATCCAGTTGCCAAGCTAGCCTAGTCTCCCTTTTTTGCCGAGCGACCCCATCTTGCAAATGAATGTAAGATTTAAGTATATCATGTCTCTGGACAATTTCATAAAGGCTTTTTTCTAAAACTTCTTGCCTTAAAGGCCCCTGAAATCGATACAGTTCGGCATAATGATAAAAGGGATTCTCTGGATGCAATTGTTGAAGAAACCATAAGCGCTGCTGCTGATAGGATAAGGGTGCCAATTCGCCCGCTTGTACACGATTTATAGCCTGTTTTCCTTTCTTGCGCTTAAGCCATTTACTCAATAAAGAGTTTTTTTCATTCCCGGGTTTATCAGAAGAAGCCATGATTTTATTCTATTAAGAGAGAAATGGTAATACGCTTCGGTAGGGGATATTATATTCAAATGCTCGCTCGATGAACCAGTGTAAAGACATTAGAATCAGTAAAACCGAACCGATATTAAGTATGTAGGCATAGGCTTTGGTATTTCGTAGAAAGTACAAAACTGGAAACATGGCGCAAATAATTAATACCTGGCCTATCTCTACCCCCAGATTGAAACCTAATAAGGATAAGACCATGTATTCTCCTTCAAGGCCTCCCTCGGCAAGTACCCCCGCAAAACCAAAGCCGTGAAATAGCCCAAAACCAAAAGCAATCATCCAATCCCGGCCCCGTATAATGGGTTTGAGGTTGTGCAGGGCCGCTAAGGCAATGGAGATCGCAATGACAGACTCTACCAGTCGGGAAGGTAAAGTAAGGATTTCCAAGGCAGCCAAACTCAATGTGATGGTGTGGGCAATCGTAAAAAAGGTGATAATCCCAATGATATACCGAAGGGCCGGGCCAAATTTGAGGACGGGGGCCCATTTAAAATTAGTAAAAGCAGCCTTAAAGCGATATTGAGTAGAGGCATTGACTTCATAGCCCGTACTCATGAGAATCAGAACAGATGGCAGAATTAGGGCTAGCAAGAATAAGATGTGATCCAAGCCAATCCAGATATGCCAGATTCCCATTTTGATCATGGCCAGGAATCCGTTAAAGATCGTAGACTTGCTTAGGGTGAAGGATTTTTGGGTATCACCTTTACTAAATATAACCGAGGGTATGGCTTCGTTTCCTACAATCCCGGCCTTCCAGTTATATTCTACCATAAGCCAACCTTGGTGAGTCGGTATTTTTTCAAAAACACCATCATATGATACTTCCAGATTGTCTGGAATTTTAGAGGTGTTGGATAATTTGTAATTAACAATAATATAATTCCCAAAAGAACCTCCAACGTCCTTAAGCTCTACCCCGGACAGTTCTATTTCGTGAGGGCCAAGCTCGGATTTGAAGTGAAGATGCTCTTTAACAAAATCAAGAATTTTTTGGCGATGAGGCTTAAGATCATCCTCATTCATACGAAAAGAAAAGTTTAGGTCCAGGATTTTGTTAAGGTCTTTATAATGGTATTCTATTCGGCCGACAATCTCCGTTTTGTAAATCCGTAAGTATACATAACTTTGATTAAGCTCGTGGGCCTTTGTGTCCAATAAACTTAGCACGATAAGGGCAAAGCTTAGGTAGAAAGCTTTGACTAGAAACCTAAAATTTTTCATAAGGAGCACCAATAGGTATTTATAAATAGGTTAGTAGAGCGTAATGATACAGGCTGTTTGTCCTCACAATTCAAGCCTATTTTGCCCAAGGTGATTGTTTAGAATCTTATTTTGGGACACCTTAACGTAATGAATTGGCTTGGGTACTTGTTAGAAACCTGATGAAATTTTTTTGGATATACGTGACAAAATGCAAGCTTTTGCTTAAAAAAATGAGCGAAAATATAGACTTTGTCAAGAAATTGAACTCATTTTTTCAAGGTTTGCTAGAATAAAGGAATTAAATAAATATTGGCCGGATGAAAATTTTATAAAAAAACTGGAAGTGTGCCAAAACAAGCCTTCCTTTCTTGCTTGATTCCCTTTTTGGGAGAATTTTGTGTCATTTTGGGAATGATGGAGGAGGGCTAACGGGATACCCCAAGGATTTTCTTAGGATATAATGCTTTTCCCTGCCGAAATAGGGGTTTTTTTTCTGTAATGTCAGAAAAAACCAAACAAACAGCATTAAAATTGATTCTAGATAATATAGTACATAAAGCACTTAATAGAGCCATCCTCACTTTTTTGATTCTGTCAGGCAACGCACTGCTTGTGTTTCATGTAACACATACAGACGTTGTCTTGAAATCTAATACGGTTGACCAGCGCGGTAATTCTTTACCCATGCTGTTTCAAACCGGGATCAACAACCAAGTCAATTTAATGTAATTATTAACAATTTAGCCACTTTGGCTGAGGGATAGAGCCTTTGTTTGAGCCCGCCGCTGGTTTGCGCGCATTGCAGGCGAGTGGCGAAAGCCCGACCCCCTTCAGCTTGGTTTGGATTACTTGTTTGTATCAAAATTAGGGGGGCAGCCCCAGATACAAAAGAGCCACCAGCCATTGAATATTTCTCTTTTCTAAAAAAAACCTGGACTAAACCAGGACAGTGTACACAAACTTAAAACTTAGAAAGATGGTCAAGTTGCCAAAGTACGTTCTTATCTGTGCTTGCTTATTACTTGTTTCAGTTTCCAATCTAGCTGCGCAAAACCTGAGTGGTAAAGTTCTGAGTAATTATGGGGATCCGGTTATGGGGGCTTACGTTATCCATATCTCCACAGAACACCATGCCCACACCAATGAGTTTGGTGATTTTTTATTGGGTGATGTAAAAATGGGAGACAGCCTACTCATCACGCATATTGGTTTTCAATCCCAATACATTCGCGTAGAGGATCCCAGTCAAAAACTAAAAATCCAATTGGTGGAAGATATTTTGGTGATTGACGAAATAGTTATTGAACAAGATATCAATGCCATCAACCAGGTGATTGCCTTGGATTTAAAAGCAAACCCCGTTAATTCCTCCCAAGATATACTTCGTAGGGTACCCGGTCTTATAATTGGCCAACATGCCGGAGGTGGAAAAGCCGAACAAATCTTTTTGAGAGGTTTTGACATCGATCACGGAACCGATATCAACATTACCGTGGATGGCTTGCCAGTGAATATGGTTTCTCACGCGCACGGGCAAGGCTACGCCGATCTTCACTTTGTGATCCCGGAGACGATTGATAATATTGATTTTGGCAAGGGGCCTTATTATGCCCAAAGAGGTAATTTCACAACAGCTGGATACGCAGCTTTTGAAACCAAAAACCGACTGGAAAATAGCTTTTTCAAAACGGAGATAGGCAGTTTCAACTATTTCCGCAATGTGGGGATGTTTAATCTGGTAAATTCTGAAAACCACAATGCATACGTGGCCGCAGAATATACACTGACCGATGGCCCTTTTGAGTCCTCCCAAAATTTTAATCGCTTAAACTTGATGGCGAAGTATACGGGTTTTGTTTCTAACCGGGACCGGATATCCATCTTAGTTTCACATTTTGACAGCAAGTGGGATGCCTCTGGACAAATTCCTCAGAGAGCCGTAGATTCCGGTTTGATCTCTCGTTTCGGGGCAATCGATGACCGAGAAGGGGGGACAACCAGCCGGACCAATGTGGCCTTGACCTTTACCCGAAATATGAATCAAAATACATTCGTACGTAACCGGGCCTTTTATTCACATTACGATTTTGAACTGTTTTCTAATTTTACCTTCTTCCTAGAAGATCCGGTGAATGGCGACCAGATTCGTCAAAAGGAATCCCGGGACATTCTTGGTTTTGAGAGTGAGCTGAACCATTTTTTTGATCTGGGATCGGCTGTGGCGACCTTTCAGTTGGGGGCCGGATTGCGATACGATAATGTGGATGGCAATGAACTTTCCCGTACCCGTAACCGCACAGTTACCCTAGAAAACATTGCCTTGGGAGATGTGGATGAGACCAACTTTTATGCCTACGCAAATTTGGAGTTTGAATTGGGTAAATTCTTAATTAACCCTGCCCTTCGTTTTGACTATTTCAAATTTGACAACTTCAATCTCTTAGCCGATACTATCCGTACGCAATCAGAAACCGAGGTGTTTTTAAGCCCTAAATTGAATATAATTTACAATTACAATAATAATCTTCAATTTTACCTCAAAGGGGGTATGGGATTCCACTCCAATGACACTCGCGTAGTAGTAGCCCAAAATGGAGAAGAGATATTACCGGCTGCTTATGGTGCAGACTTTGGTGTCATTTGGAAGCCCTTCCCACGTCTATGGGTGAATGCTGGGTATTGGTATTTGTTTCTTGAGCAAGAATTTGTTTATGTCGGAGATGCCGGCATTGTAGAGCCCAGTGGCGAATCTCGCCGTACGGGATTTGATTTTGGTATGCGCTATCAAGCCTTGGATTGGTTGTTTTTGGATACAGATGTGAGTTACACGCACGCCCGAAGTGTCAACGAACCAGAAGGGGCCCAGTTTATCCCCTTGGCACCAGACTTGACGGTGACTGGGGGAGTGACAGTTCGCAAAGGTAATTTTACGGGAGCAGTACGGGTACGTCACGTAGCGGATCGTCCAGCTAACGAGGATAACAGCATTGTAGCCATTGGGTACACCATTACCGACCTTAACCTGAACTATCAGCTCAAAAAACTAAACTTCGGTATTTTCATCGAGAATTTGTTTGACCGAGACTGGAATGAAACCCAGTTTGCTACGGAGTCAAGGTTGCAAAATGAAACTGAACCGGTAGAAGAGATTCACTTTACACCTGGAACCCCATTTTCTGTGAGAGGAAGTTTGAAATATTCCTTCTAAGCCAAATAATTTGCCCAAACCCTAATAACGTATAAACGTGGACAGCAATCACACTTTATTAATTTCTTCGGAGGATGTACAAAAAATTGTACAGCATTTTGGACTCAACCGGGTCATGGACGATCTGATCCATAGACTGGAGCAGCTAATATTGTCTTATGATCCTAAGAAGACGCATATTCCTATGCGCTCTGGTTTTAACTATCAGCAACCCCATGCCGGGCTGGTAGAATGGATGCCAGTATTTGAGAAATCTAATCAAGTCGTGATTAAGGTGGTGGGCTATCATCCGGAGAATCCGAAAGCATATGCTTTGCCCACCATCTTGTCTACCATTTCTGCGTATGATATTCGCACTGGGCACCTAAGTGCCCTCATGGATGGGGTTTTGGCTACAGCCCTGAGAACGGGAGCTGCTTCTGCTATTGCCAGCCGTTATTTAGCTAAGCCAGAAAGTAAGACATTGGGCTTAATTGGTTGTGGGGCTCAGGCGGTTACCCAACTGCACGCTTTGTCCCGCATTTTTGATCTTCAAAAAGTATTCATGTATGATGTGGATCCGGTAGCTATGAAAACGCTACCTGAGCGCTGCCTTCCTTTGAATTTATCCGTCCAAATGGTGCCTAAAGAGATGCCGGCCATAATTGCCGAGTCGGATATACTTTGTACGGCAACTTCCCTGGATGTGCATGCCGGCCCATTGTTTGAAGACCAAGAGACCCTAGCCCATTTACACATCAACGCAGTAGGTTCTGATTTTCCTGGAAAAATTGAAGTGCCCAAAGCTTTGCTAGAAAGAAGTTTTGTATGCCCAGATTTTATAGAGCAGGCCCTAGTGGAAGGAGAATGTCAACAGTTGGATCAGCAGTTTATCGGGCCTGAGTTGTACTCCTTGCTTCAGAATGCCTCAGACCACGCTGAGGTTTGGAAACAAACGAGCATTTTTGATTCCACGGGTTGGGCTTTGGAAGATCAGGTGACGATGGATTTATTTATCGAGTATGCTCAAACCCTTCAAGTAGGACAAAAAGTTTTGATAGAGAATACTCAAGAGGATGCTAAAAGTCCTTACCACTTTATGCAGGCTTCGGTCTTAAAGTAACACTACGGTTTACCCCTTATAAAAATACAGCGTAACTCACTAATACGATATTATGGATTTTTCCTGGCCACAAGAATATATTGATTACAAGCAAAAAGTAATCGAGTTTGCTCAACAGGAGCTAAACGATGATATAAAAAAGAGGGACCTTGAAGGTACCTTCAACCGAATTCTTTGGGAAAAGTGTGGTGCTTTTGGAATTCAAGGTATGGCTGCCCCAGCCCAATATGGGGGGAGTTATCCTGAGGTAGATATCTTGAGGGCCGTCCTTGCCATGGAAGGTCTGGGCTATGGCTGCCGGGATAATGGCCTGGCCTTAGGGTTGAATGCCCATATGTGGGCTGTGCAAATGTCGATTACCAAGTTTGGCAGTGAGGCACAAAAAGAAAAGTTCTTACCCCCTATGGCTTCAGGGCGATGGATAGGTGCTCACGCCCTTACCGAGGCCAATTCGGGATCTGATGTATTTAATATGAATGCCCGGGCCGATAAAGTACCCGGAGGATATATATTAAATGGAGAAAAACGACTAGTTACCTTGGCTCCGGTTGCCGACTTAGCCGTTGTATTTGCCACTATCAATCCAGATTTAGGAAAATGGGGAGTCACGGCTTTTGTGGTAGAAAGAGATCGGGAAGGCTATAAGGCTAGCCCAGTCAGAGAAAAAATGGGGCTACGTACAGTCCCTCTCGGAGAAATTACATTTGAAGATTGCTTTGTTCCCGAAGAAAATAGACTGGGTAAAGAAGGTGCCGGCTTCAGTATTTCCAATCACTCCTTGGAATATGATCGCTGTTGCATCATGGCCGGGCAGTTAGGCACCATGGAGCGGCAGATTGAAGAGGCGGTTAAGTTTGCCCGCTCACACGAGCGATTTGGTCAAGCAATTGGCAGCTTCCAATCGGTTTCCAACCGAGTGGCCAATATGAAATTACGCCTGGAAACCTCCCGTTTGCTACTCTATAAACTAGCCTGGAAAATCAAATCCGGTCAGTCGGCGATGATGGACGCCGCCCTCTTAAAGCTACACCTTAGTGAGAGTTTTGTAGACTCAAGTATGGATATGATCCGCATCCACGGCGGAAATGCCTACTTAAGCGAATATGAAATTGAAAGAGACCTTCGGGATGGCATTGGCGGCGTTTTGTATGCAGGTACCTCCGATATTCAGCGCAATATTATCTCTAAGTATTTGGGCTTGTAGTGTTTAAGATTCCCAACATGCCCCTAAATCCTGAGAAATGCGTAGAGATTATTGTCATACACTTCCCCAAATCATAGAAAAAGGAGCGCAGGAGCGGCCCGAGCATATAGCATTTGTATGCGCTAAGCAATCCCTTAGCTTTGCGGAGCTGAGAGATAAAATGCTCCAACTTGCTAGCTACCTGCGTGAGATCTCCATCCAAGCGGGAGACCGGGTGGCGGTGTATATGAACCGTTCTCTAGAATCGGTTATTGCCGTCTACGGGATTATGTACGCGGGGGGAGTTTTTGTACCGATCGATCCGGCTGCCCCCCCCTCCAGAGTACAGTTTGTCTTGCAGGATTGTCAAATAAAGGTACTTATCACCAACCCTGCCCAAAAGCGCTTTCTAGCTTCTGCCATCCCAGAGTCTACCTCCCTAGACCATCTCATCGGAATAGACGGATCTTGGCATGTGCCTAGTATTTCTTGGGATGACTTGTACTCAATCCCTATAAAGTACGAAGCTAGCCCCCGCATTTTAGAACAGGACCTGGCCTACATCATGTACACCTCTGGCAGTACAGGGGCCCCCAAAGGCATAATGCATAGCCATTACAGTGGCTTAAGCTATGCCCGCTTATCCGCGGAGTTGTACCAAATTCAGCCGGAAGATCGCATTGCCGGTCATGCCCAATTACACTTTGATATGTCGACTTTTGGGTATTTTACCAGTCCCCTGGCCGGGGCTACGACCGTCATCATACCCGATGCGCATACGAAAATGCCGGCAAGTTTGGCCGATTTGATGGAGAAGGAAAAAATAAGTATTTGGTATTCCGTACCCCTAGCCCTCAGCCAATTACTGCAAAGGGGAGGCCTGGAAGGCAAAAACCTAGAGAATCTGCGTTGGGTCTTATACGGAGGCGAGCCTTTTCCCCCTAAAATTTTGCGCCAATTGATGGAAGCCTGGCCTCAAGCCCGCTTTTGCAATGTCTATGGACCAGCCGAAGTAAACCAGTGTACCTATTATCATATTCCACCCTTTCCTGAG
Organism: uncultured Microscillaceae bacterium; assembly: GCA_963922455.1. GTDB lineage: Bacteria > Bacteroidota > Bacteroidia > Cytophagales > Microscillaceae > CAWUIO01. Next base: position 978 of record CAWUIO010000109.1, on the reverse strand, counting down.
CCGGAAAAACCCATCCCCTTGGGGCATATTTGGGACAATACCCAAGCTTTGGTTTTGGATGAAAAAGATCAGATCTTAGGCGAAGGGGAAATAGGAGAGTTATTGATTCGTTCGGCAACCCAAATGATCGGGTATTGGAACCAGCCCGAACTGACCCAAGAGAAATTTTATAATATAGAACGGGTCCCTGGCAACCCCGAGACCTACTACCGTACCGGAGATCTGGTAAAATGGGAAGCCGATCGCCTCCTATATTTTATGGGAAGAAAAGATCGTCAAGTCAAAATAAGAGGCTACCGAGTAGAGCTTAGTGAAGTAGAAGTTGTACTAGAAAAGCATGAAGCCATTGCCGAAGCCGCCGTTTGTACCCAACATGAGCCAAATCAAGAGAAACAGATCCTTGCTTACGTGATCCTTAATGAAGGAGAGGAACTGAGTACAGAGGAACTACTTCGCTATGCCCAAAGTCAATTACCAGCTTATGCAGTTCCTTCCGAAATTAGAAGGAGCCCAACTTTCCCGCGCACTTCGGCCGGGAAAATTAATTACCGAGAATTAGAAAAAGCGTACTAAATAGTATACAAGATGAAAGAAAAATTATTAGCCTTTATTTCTAGCAAATTATTAAATGGAACCTTGATTGGTGATCTACAAGCCGATGAAGATCTATTGAGTAGCGGCTTAGTTGACTCCATGGGCATGATGCGCCTCATTGCTTACATTGAGGAAGAAACCGGAATCCAAGTTCCTCCCGAAGATATGATTCTCGAGAACTTTATGAACGTAGAATCTATAGAAAAATATCTTCAAAGCCGAAGTTAAGCCCTTAGGTCCCTTAATATACTAGCATTTCTCAAGTTAAAAATAGTACCGGGGCTTGCCCGCGCATAAACAGATAGCTAGGGGCTTGTTCGTATGTTAGCCGCGCGGGCCGGGCTAGGCTGCCGAGCCGGCTCCCGCCCATCCAGCGGCGGTCTC
>CAWUIO010000108.1:0-22266 GCA_963922455.1 uncultured Microscillaceae bacterium | reverse complement strand
CTCGGCCGCAAGCGGTGGGTGTCCCTAAGCCATCTCAAGAGGGTTTAAATGCTCAATTTTTCTTTGCTCCATCCGGGAATTTATTTAATTTCAAAAGCAATAAAGTGTGTCTCCCAATACTCCCAAAATGATCAAACCGGAAAACATGAAGTCTCGCCGTTCCTTTCTAAAACATCTATCTGTCCCTATGTTATTGCCTAGTTGGAAGGGCCTCGAATTTCTTTGGGGCAGCCCTCCCTACAAACCTGCCACCCCACGAAGAGAAGAAGATTTTTGGGAAGAAATCCGGGCTCGGTTCACTTTAGATCCCGAACAAATTTATTTAAACAATGGGGCACTATGCCCCAGTCCCTTAGCCGTACAAGAGCAGCTTGCCCAAACCGAAAAATATATCCAAGAACTCCCATCTGTGCATTTAAATGCCCACACTTGGCCCAAGACCCGGGCCATCCGGGCCAAATTGGCCGAACATTTTGGGGCAAGCCCCGAAGAAATTGCCTTTACCCGCAATACAACAGAAGCCATGGAAAACTTTATTTTTGGGCTCAACCTAAAAACGGGTGATGAGGTCCTTACCAGTACCCATGATTACTGGCGGTTTATCAATTCCTTTAAGCAAAGGGAAAAGCGAGAGGGCATTCGCTTAACCCAAATACCTATGCCTACTCCAGCTCCCAGCGATGAGGAAGTGGTAGAGCTTTATGAGCAAAATATTAGCCCCCAAACCAAGGTGATACTCGTATGTCACGTTAACAACCTCAGTGGGCAAATCCTACCCATTCAAAAGATTAAGCAAATGGCCGATCCGAAGGGGATCACTGTCTTGGTAGATGGGGCGCATGGTTTTGCTCAATTACCATTTAAGCAAGCGGACTTAGGCTGCGATTATTATGGTACCAGTTTACACAAGTGGCTTTCGGGGCCTATTGGTACGGGCATGCTGTACGTAAAACAAGATAGAATAGCCGAAACTTGGCCTTTGTTTGGGGCGCCCGAAAGGCACGAAGACAGCATTCATAAATTTGAGAGTGTGGGCACCGTGCAAGCAGCCAAGTATCTTGCCTTAGGAGAGGCCATTCAATTGTATGAAGAGATTGGAGCAGAGCGTAAAATGAATCGGCTCAGTGAGCTAAGCCGGTATTGGACAGATCCTTTCCGAGATGAAAAACGCATAATATTTCACACGCAACTGGATAAACCGGAGCCCATCGGAGCAATTAGCACCTTGCAAATACAAGATGTGGAAACCCCTAAGTTGGCTAAATTCCTGGAAGAAAAGTACAAAATTATTGTTCGAGCAATCCGCCATCCCGAGTTTGAAGGTATTCGTGTGACGCCCAATGTTTATACCCGCAAAGCAGATTTGGACCTATTTGTAGAGGCCTTGAAGGTAGCCTTAGCCAAAGGAGTAGATTAAATTAAGAATGGGGCTACTTGCTATTCATGAGCGCATAGTCAATCGGTTTGACATGAAAGCCTTGAGCCATGCACTGAAAGACCAGAAACACAAAAACCTTGTATATCAAGCATTTATATCGCTCTTTTGGCTTAGGGACACCCACCCGGAGGGCCGAGACCGCCGCTGGATGTGCGGGGGCCGGCTCGGGCTTGACTGGGTGGCCCGACCCGGCCTGGGGCACTCATGATAAAGACGGGCACTATTTTTTAAAAGGCCGGGAAAGCCCCCCAAATTAATTATTAGAGGTAACCTCTAAGTTAATTTCTGGGCCAGCTCCCTCAGTTGCACCCTTGTTTTCGCCTCGGTACCGGCTGATAATATCTAAATACTCAGCCTCTTTTCTTTGCATTTCTTCCTGAGTTGCTTGGAGCTCTTCCATGTTTTGCCGCATTTCTTCCTCGGTAGCCTGGAGCGTTTCGGTCATTTCTTGAGCGGCTTCATAGAGCTGCATCGTCTCGTCGCTTTTGCTCCGGCTCGTCAATGTACTCGCCAAGACTTCGCTAATTTTGATTAAAAACTCCCTTTTATAATCTTCCAGGGTGTTTAAGGAAGCAATTTCCATGACTCCTAACATTTCCTGATTGTTTTGAAGGGGAATCATCATAATAGAGCGGGGCTTCTCCTTACCCAATCCAGAACTGATCTCGGTGTAGCCTTCGGGGACATCCAATAGGTAGTTTATCTTGTTTTCCTGATAGGTTTCTCCTAGCAAGCCCTCGCCAATCTCTACGCGGTGTTGAAATAACCGTACCCTATCGTAGGCATAGCAGGCTAGCATAGACAAATGTGGGTCTTTGCTTGGCTCGCTAAGCATAAAAATAGCCCCCATAGTAGCCTCTGTGTGGGGAATAAGTTGGCTAAGAAATAGACGGGCCAGATCTTTGGTTGAGGTGTCTTCTCTTTGTAAAAGCTCCCCAAATTTTGCAATTCCTTCATTGATCCAACTACGGTTTTGGGTATTAATCTTGGTTGTTTTTAGCTGTTCTTGAGTATGGTAAAGTGATTTGATGAAGGAATCTTGAGATATTTCTTCTTCTGGTAGATTAACCCGGTAGTTGAGGTTGTCTTGGCCCATGTGCTTAACCAAAACAGAAGCCTCCCGAAATTTGCGTAGCAGGATATTCATTTTCTGGGCTAGTTTACCAAATTCGTGCTCTCCCGCTACTTCTAAAGATTGTTCATAGTCTCCCATGGCTACTTTGTTGGCAACTCCCATGACTTTGTCCATAGGTTTAAAAAAATGCAGGTTAAGTAAGTAATATGCCAGCCCCCACGCCATAAAACTGAGTAGCGTACAAATGAATAAAAAGATGTAAATTTTATGCTCACCCGCTTTAGATTGCCTGACCAAGGCCTTCACCAAGTCATTATTGGTATTCAGCATGGCGGTCACGTTGGTTCTCAAAAAATTCACACTTTCGGCAACCTGAGGTTTTAATTCCCGGGGCTTGCCCCTTTGTTTTTTATACAACTCAGGTTCATTGAGAATTACTTCCAAATGATAACGGTATTTTTCCCATAGATCCTCTACCCGGCTTAGGTAGTCTAGGGCCTGTCCACGGACCGCTTGAAGGGTTTTACCCGGCATGCCCGGGGCATCTCCCCCGTGTTTTAGGGCCAGGATAGAAGCATCGTGCATATTTTTAGCTGCCAAACATAATTCCTTGTCTTGTAGACTTTCGGATTGGATGTATAAATTGGCAAATAAAACCATACGCTGGGAAAGCATCCGGTTTCTTCCTGACACATCGATGGCCACACCTTGGTTTGAAAAAACGCTAAATATAGAAGAGACCGTTAGTAGGTTTATCAGGATTAAATTGAGCAAAACCCCCAAGACCAAATGCTTAAGGGATTTAATTTGAAAAAATTTTCGCATAGCTAGCAGATTGGTTGAATTAAATTAGATGCGAAGCCTTAATTGACTTTTGATTCAAAATCTCAGGAGAATCAAGGAGTAACCAGCTTTTGGCTTGATCGTAGCACTCGAAGGTGCGAACTTCTAACGTATCTTGATAGATTAAGCTATTTTCTTGCATATTTTCGGCTGCAATTTGGGTAAAAATATCAGGTGAAAACACATGGGCAATTTTTTCCAGGCCAAGTTCTATAGTTTTGGGCATCCAGTACTCTGCCACCCACTCATTGGCGTCATCCCAGGTAGCTTGTAATTCCCGATTGTCATTGAGGGTCTTTTTTACAGAAAACTCTTGCATAGCAGTTAGCATCCCTTCGCCTACTATCAAGACATGCTCTGTATTGAGATATTCTCCGAACCAAGCTGAATATAAGACTTTTTCGTCTGGTAAATATTCAAGTCGACAGTATACATCCCCTATGCCATTTTTAAACTCCTGCTTCATAGCTCAAAAAATATAAAAGTGCTGGTTATTATTTAAAACTAATCATTATATAAATTGGCACAACTCCAATTTATGATACTTTCCTACGTATGTACAGATAAGTAAATCATTCTTGCCAGCCCATAAAAAAGCCCTGCCTGGGTGTGGGGCAGGGGGCTTGGCTTTACGTCAGACATTAGGGCAAGCAGTTATGAGATTTTATCCAAACCGTTTCTGGTTTTTATAATTGAGTTTTTTGAAAATGGGGTTCATTTCTAGTTAGTTTATTGTCTGATACGTTGATTAGGAGGCCAGTCCCGGCGGAGGGATAGAGCGGCCTGTTTGAGCTCGTGAGGGCCCGGCGGGGAAAGGCAGCGAGTAGCGAAAGCCCGACCCCGCTTGGCACAGAATTTTCATAAGGATACCCTCGTACAGTAGCGGGGGCCGCCCCAAAATCTCGGCGTAAATACAGTTCAGTTATTTTAGGGTAGTCGGGTAATGGCTTTTTTCTATAAATAAAAGCGCATCATAGGTCTTCGCAAGGTTGATCCGCATAAACTCCCCTCCCTCCGGGTTGTAAAACTCCGCTACATCGGTACGGATCCGGGCCATCTGATCCAAAACCTTAAAGGCTTCCCCTCCCCGACTGACTTGGCTACGAATATCCCACACAATATAAGGACTCATCAGTTTACTTAAAGACTTCGTCCAAGAGGGCTGCAAGGCAGCAGGCATGGTCCAGGTTTTAAACCCATTTTGAGAGTGGGCACCAAACTCTCCTTGATTAAAGGTAAAACCCATAGTAAAATAGGCAAGCCCAAAACGTTGCTCGAGATAATGCCCCAAAATATCGTATTGAAACAGAATAGACCGCTTGGCCACGTGACCATTGTGGGCCCAAAGCGCAATTTGGCTATTGTCGCCCAGGTAATCCATGGCCCAGAGCAGGTTACGGAAGGAAAACTGGTCGCGAAACTCCACCTGCAAGGAGAACTCATCCTGGGACACAAAGGTGGCAAATTGCCGGATGATTTCTACCATCCTTTGGGCAATCATAAAAGGTTTTTCCCCGGAAGAAGTCACTAACTCCTCCCGATAGGTCTGTAAAAAGCTGGAAAGTTGATGAAATAGTAGCCAATAATCGGCTCTTTGTTCGGCCGTAAAGGGCTGGAAGACCAGCGTTAGGCGGCTTTTTTCCAATAAGGGCAAGACTTCGGGGGTATGCCGGGAGTGTTCTTGTAGGTAGTCTCTTAAATACACCAGCAAATGCTCACTATACGTCATCTCCATCCCAAATACCTGGAAGGGCTGCTGAGAATTGTTTTGATTAAATTCCCGGATCTCGAGAAGCAATTGTTTAAACTCTTCTGTACCATAGGTAAACCACCCGGTGTTGGCCAACAAGGAGTCAAGATTGCCTTTACCGGTCAAAACATACTCATTCCAACGGCAAGCCAGGCCAAAATCTACCTCGAGTACCAAGCCTTGGTAACCAAGGTTCATCAGCTCTGAAATGATTTTTTGTTTGAATTGATAGCATTCTCGCATATAGTGGCTGGCTTCCCCTAAACCAAAAACGCGCTTTTCGGGGGCATTTTTTTGGATAAATTCGGCTAAGGTGGGAGCGTCTATCCGTTCAAAAGTTTGGAGGTATGCCATGCTCTTGGTCAGGTCGTAATCTTGAGCCAAGACAGGTGGGTAAGCCAGTATAAAAAATAGCAGGTAGATGTTTCTCATAATTAAATTTATAAAAAAAGAGCATACGAAGGGCAATCTCTCGCATGATCCTGTAAATAAAAAAGGCACCATAAATTACGGTGCCTTTTCCTACCCTTGTATACGTTAAACTGCTGTTATTTCACAATTATTGTTTCAACTCAAACCAAACAAATCTTTTATCTTGCTCCTACATAAAGGGGTTTTGTGGCTACTCGTATCGCCTGCTTTCGTCCTCCTGTACCCGGATCTAGCGAAATGAGTAATCCGGGTTCTTCGGTTTTATCCAGGCCTCGGTGCGTATTTTCTGGGGCTACTTCCCCAAAAGCCGCAATTTTTAGCATCAGGCTTACGAGGATTAATAAGATGATACGCTTATGATTTTCTAATAAAATACTCATGACTCTTGTACTCTTGAATTGCTTTATTGAATTATCTCTTACAAAGTTCGCTGAATTTGTCCCCTCCTATCAGCCCACAATTGGGTATTTTGATTTCAAGAAATCCTTGATAAAAAACTACCTACTTTTGGGGAGGTCAACTTAACAAGCATTATCATTTGGGGCTGCCCCCCGGTTTTCCTTGAGTGCCCATATGCTAGGATTGTGCCCGGGGGTCGGGCTTTCGCTACTCGCTGCCTCTCCCCACAGCCCAACACGAGCTCAAACAGGCCGCTCTATCCCTCAGCCATAAAAAAAACCTACTCCAACAGAGCAGGCTTTTGTATAAGTATAATAGAATCTATGGTATACGTTTACGGATCATGAGGGAGGAGATGGCATCATTTAGCTCCCAACCTGTGAAGGCCATATCTTGGGTAAAAACCTTAGATTTTCCCTGAAAATGGGCCTGTTCAAAAGCAATAACTAGATACCCATCTGGTATCTTGATGGATGATATTTGATCGTCTAGTTCCCGGGACCTTAGCTCTAGCACATCGTAAGCACCGGGCAACAATTGCAAGCTCCGGCCCTCAAAGTTGCGATGTTCGAACAGCTGGACTTCTTGTTCGGCAACCATCAGGGTGTGGATATCGGCGTAGCAGACCGGGTCAAGTTTGGCTTTATTTGCCCGGATGGTATCTGTGATGTCTCCATTACCTACATTGGAAAGCGCTATAATTTCCAAGCCTTGGGGAATTTTCCAGGAATAAAACGGCCCCTTGATATGCGCTAAAAGTGAATCTAATGAATAGCTACCTGGGCTCAAGGAAAGCAAAGGTTTTTTATAATTAGTCTTCGCAAAGAGTTCTACCCGGGCCTCGGCAATAATTTCCAAGGATACCATGGTATCTTCCCAATCCCAGCCTAGGTTGGAAACATGCGTTTTTAATACCCTAGACTTGCCTTGCCAGTAATCCCGGCTGTATATCCAAACTTGAAGACCTTGAGGTATCTTCAAAGAGTTTATCTTCTGAGCCAGCCCTTTAGATACTAAAAAATGGGCATCATATCTGCCCGGATGTAGTTTGAGCGATTTGCCTTCAAATGCATCCTGGGAATACCCTATAACCGCTTGGGCTTTTACTACTTGACTCAAGCCAAAGAAAAATAAGAAGAAGATTAAAAAAGAGACCGAGTTTTGTCTTGACTTATGCATGGGCTTTACCTTTAAGATGGACGATTGCGATTTACATAGGCAAAGGTGCCCACATATCCCAAGGTATCTCCCGAGAGAAGTTCGGATTTTAGTCTGGCGGGTATCCTGAAAAAAATATCCTCAGATTTAGGTAGAAAAATACTAAAATGCGCTTAATAGGTAACAAAGGGGCTTTTTTTATTGTATATTAATTGCGTGCCAGATGAAAATGGGCCACGATGGCACAAAATATTTAAATTTGGAGTTTGAATACTTAAGATTAAGTAATCCAGCCGAAGGATCTAAGGGGATAAAAAAGAGACAACATGAATACAATACAGAATACACAAAAAGTAATTCAAGTAGAAAGCTTTGTGAAAGCTATGGAAGGCTTGATGCTGGGCATGCAAGAGATTGATAGCTCTTGTATGGAAGCGTATACGGACGTTACGAAAAGAGAGTTTTCCTTACTTGTCATGATGGGGCGGTCTGGTAGTATGATCATGCGGGAGATTGCCGGTTTTTTAAAAGTCCCCCTCAGTACGGCCACAGGAATCATTGATAAACTCATCCAAAAAGGCTATGTCGTGCGGGATACCTCCCCGGACGACCGCCGTATTATCATAGTACAATTGAGTGCTGAAGGGCGCAATATTTATAACTCGCTACAAGAAAAAATGTATTGTATGTGCGAGCAATTGTTAGAAAGTTTTAGCCGCGAAGATAGAACGCAATTTGTTGATTATATGAACCGGGCCATCCAAGCCTTAAAGCCATCTTAGGGGTATATCAAGCCCCCCAATCGGTTTATAATTTGCCTAAAAATCGGACAAAGCTTGGGTTTATACCCGAGCTTTTTTTATATTTACCCAGTTAATACGAAAGTCGAAATTTTCGACATTCAAAATTACCCTCCTGCCTAAGCCCCCACATTTAGTAAGAAAGAAGTAAAATTTACTTCGATTTCTGAACTATTCTATTTTCAAATCAATTATAGGTTTGTATTTAGCTCTTAAAATTCGCGTGTCATTATATTGCGATATTCGGATTTTTTGATAATCGTACTTTTATACCAAATGCCTATAACGCATGAAATCGCAGATCAATCAAATTAAAAAGCAAAGTGGCAACCTGGGGGCGCAATTGGCCCGATGGGTAATTCGCCGACGCTGGTTGGTATTGATTACCAGCTTAGCTACCGTGATGGCTTTTTTTATGGGAGCCTCTAAATTGGGTTTTGATAGTGACTACCGGGTATTCTTCAAAAAGGACAACCCACAATTACAAGCCTACGAAGCCTTGCAACGCAAGTACACCCAAGATGACAATGTCTTGATTGTCATCGAGCCCAAGAATGGAGAAACATTTACCCCAAAAAACCTGGCTGCATTAGAAGAACTTACCGACAGTGCTTGGCAGACACCCTACTCCACTCGGGTTGATGCTATTACCAACTACCAATACACGCATGCCGAAGGGGATGAACTCTATGTAGAAGATCTGGTTGAGCAGGCCCAGGAAAAGAATCAAAGCGAGGTAAATAAGCTAAAGGAAATTGCCCTGGATGAACCCTTGCTGGTAAAACGTCTTTTGAGTGAAGATGGGACTATTTCGGCTATCAACATTACGGTGAAGTTTCCGGGGGAGTCTATTACAGAAAACCCCGAGGTCATCACCTATGTCCGAGATATGGTCTTGGACTTTGAGAGCAAACACCCACAACTAAAAACCCATTTATCGGGTTTGGTTATGCTCAATGGGGCATTTTTTGAGGCTTCGCAGAGCGATGCCGGTTCGCTTATCCCCCTTATGTTTTTGGCTATTGTGCTCACTATATTTCTGGCTACCCGCACCATATCGGGGACTATTTCCACATTGATTGTTATTGTCTTCTCCATTATCGTTGCCATGGGTTTTGCTGGTTTCGTCGGGATTAAACTCACTCCCCCATCCAGTTCGGCTCCTATTATAATAATGACCTTGGCCGTGGCTGATAGTATCCATGTGCTAATCAGTATGATGCAGGGCATGCGCCGGGGATTGGGAAAACGGGAGGCCATTGTGGAAAGCCTACGGATTAACTTCCTTCCCGTCTTTATTACAAGTTTGACAACGGTGATTGGTTTCTTATCTATGAACACCAGTGAAGTACCTCCATTCCACGATCTGGGGAACATCACGGCCGTAGGGATGGTAGCCGCCTTTGTATTTTCGGTAACTGTACTACCTGCTTTTATGGTAATTTTACCCGTCAAAGTGAAGGTGCAAGCCTCAACTGATGAACCTAAAAATGGCTTTTATGGAAGAATTGCCAACTTTGTGATCCAACAAAGGTCTTGGGTACTGGCCGGTTCTATGGCTTTTATCGGTTTGTTTACCGCCTTTGCCCTAAATAGTGAGCTCAATGATGAGTTTATCAAATATTTTGATCAGAGTGTGTCATTCCGAAAAGATACTGACTTTATCAATGAGCGGCTTACCGGGATTTACAATGCCGAGTTTTCTCTAGGTTCGGGAGAGCCCGGAGGGATTAACAATCCAGCTTATTTGGAGCAACTTGAGGCTTTTGAAAAATGGCTTGAAGAGCAACCAGAAGTTGTACACGTAAACTCCTACGCAGAAATTAGTCGTCAGATCAATCAATCCATGCACGGGGATAGCCTAGCATACTACCGGATTCCCAATAATCGGGAAGAGGCTGCGCAGTATTTATTGATGTATGAGTTTTCCCTACCATTTGGCTTGGACTTAAACAATCAAATCAATGTAGATAAATCGGAGACCCGGCTCATTGCCACTATCCAAAATATTCCCACCCGAGACATGATAACATTTGTAAAGCGGGCTGAGGGATGGCTCCAAGACAATGCCCCCGAGGCTATGTTTTCCTATGGAATTAGCCCAACGATGATGTTTGCCTACGTATCCAGCACACAAATCCAAAGCATGATTTTGGGAACAGTGGTGGCCCTTCTCTTGATTTCATGCATCCTGATGCTTGCTCTAAAAAGTTTCCCTTACGGGATGCTAAGCCTCTTGCCCAATGTGGCCCCTGCCATGGTCGGCTTTGGGGCTTGGTACCTGATCGGTGGGCAAATCAACATCGGTATATCGATCGTATTTGGGATGACTTTGGGAATTATTGTGGATGATACCATTCACTTTCTGATGAAATACCTGCGGGCCCGTAGGGAGTACGGTTATTCGGCCGAAAATGCTATCCATTATGCTTTTGCTACGGTGGGGAGGGCCCTGGTGGTCACTACTTTGGTACTGGTGGCTGGCTTCATCATCCTTTCTCAATCCAGCTTCGGGATGAACTCGGGCATGGCCAAAGTAACTTCTTTGGTGATCTCCGCAGCTTTAATTATTGATTTTCTAATGCTACCCGCTTTGTTGCTCTTATTTAGCCAACAAGGCCGGAAAGCACCATTGGCTAAACAAGCCGCCTAATTGTAATGAATTAACCACCATACCCATAAAACTTATGAAACGTATTTTAATTATCGTAATGCTGCTGTTAAGCACGCTGGCTTTGCCCGCCCAAAGTCCAGCCCAAAAAGGATTGGCCATCGCCAAGGCTGCCGACCAAGCCGATCAAGGTTTTTCCAGCTCTGAGGTAAAACTCAAAATGGTGCTAAAAAACAAGCAAGGGCAGGAAAGTACGCGCTTCATGGAAAACCGGACCTTGGAGTTGACCCAAGACGGGGACAAATCACTCATCGTATTTCAAAGTCCGAAAGATGTACAAGGTACGGCTACCTTAACCTTTACCCATAAGAAAGGAGCCGATGATCAATGGCTTTACTTACCCGCAATCAAGCGGGTAAAGCGAATCTCCTCTGATAATAAATCTGGACCTTTTATGGGGAGTGAGTTTGCGTATGAAGATCTTTCCTCTAATGAAGTGGAAAAGTATACCTACAAGTTCATTCGCAATGAGCAATTGAATGGATCCAACTGTGCCTTGGTGGAGCAAGATCCGGTAGACCCTAAATCGGGCTATACCCGCAGGCTGGTTTGGTACAATCTTGATAAAGGGTACCGATTGGAAAGAATTGTATTCTACGATCGTAAAAACGCCCAATTAAAAACCCTAACCTATTCTAAGTACAAGCAATACTTAGGAAAACACTGGCGGGCTTTGCAATTCAAGATGGTCAACCATCAAACTGGAAAAGAAACTACCTTATATTTTGAAGAGTATGCCTTTAAAACCGAGTTGGCCGAACAGGATTTTACGCAGAATGCACTCATCCGAGCCGGCCGCTAAACCTAAAAAAAACCGTGAAAAACCCTCATCTCTTCATCATGTTGAAGCTGCGACTCGTATGGGTCGCTGCTTCTTTATTCCTCCCGGCGCTAGTGCTTGGACAAGCCCCTGAGGGAGCGGAGCACGATTTCCAATTGGAACTCCAAGCTCAAAACCGGTATTTCTTCAAAGAAGGACTCTATCCAGGGCAGAGACGCAACTACTTATCCTTTGCGGTTACGCCTGAATATAGTTTGGAGTGGGCCCAAGGACGTAACCTCATCAAATTAGTTGGCTTTGGCCGCTTGGATCAGTTTGATCAGAACCGGACTCATGTAGACCTTCGCGAACTGTATTATCAAAAAGTTAAAAAGAACTGGGAAATAAGCCTAGGGTTTAAGAAAATATTCTGGGGAGTGACCGAATCGGCCCATTTGGTAGATATCATCAACCAAACCGATCAAGTGGAGAGCTTTGACGGGGAGCAAAAGCTGGGTCAGCCTATGGTGCACTTCTCTTATCTTAGCAATTGGGGTACTTGGGATTTCTTTTACCTACCATATGCCCGCAAACGACAATTTCCTTCTCAGAGGGGACGCCTCCGGTTTCCCGATGTCATAGAAAGAGAGGATTTTGTAATCGATAGTGAAATCGAGGAATGGCACCCCGGTGCTGCCATGCGCTGGTCGCATTATTTTGGCCCTATTGATATCGGTGTGTCTTATTATTATGGTGTAGGACGAGAACCCCTCTTTATAGGCTTGGCAAGCGAGTCTCCTCAGCTTATTTATCCCATTATCCATCAGAGCGGCTTGGATTTGCAAGCTACCACCGGCCCGCTCTTATGGAAACTGGAAACCATCTACCGCTATGCCGATGAACAAGATTTTGTGTCCTTGGCTGCCGGTTTTGAGTATACGTTCGGCAATATTGCTGCTTCGGGTTTAGACTTAGGCATTCTGGCCGAATACCTCTACGACAGCCGGGATGAATTGGCTATTAATAATTTGGCCAATGATGTGTTTACCGGGCTACGCTTAGCATTTAATGATGTAAGCAGCACGGAATTTTTGGCAGGAGGGACTTTTGACTTAGAAGGAAGCAGTCGTTTTTTCAGCGTAGAGAGTAGCCGAAGGTTTGGTAATGTGTGGAAAGGAGAGCTGGAGGCTCGACTCTTCCATCGAGTAAAAACTGATGAACTGGCTTTTTTTCTCCGAAACGATAGCTTTTTGCAGTTTACCTTGTTCCGCTATTTTTAAATAGGCTGAGGGATAGAGCGGCCTGTCTGAGCTCGCCGCCGGTGGGCGCGGGAGCCAGCGAGTAGCGAAAGCCCGACCCCCGGGATACCATATGACCTATCGACCCTTTTCTTCATCCCGGGGGGCAGCCCCAAATTCGCAATATAATCCCCTATCTTTTGCAAAAATTTCACTTCCTTTACCACGCAATAATCAGACGCCCAAACTTGATCCCAGATGAAATTCAGAACATTCGTATATTTTCTGCTCATTTTCTTGTGCCCAGACTTTGTCTTTGCCCAGGGGAGCTTGCTCTATATGGCCAAACCCTACCAAGAGGCCTATGAAAAAGGAACCCGGTCCAAAGATGGCCAACCGGGACCAAATTACTGGCAAAACACCGCCGATTATCAAATTGATGTAAAAGTAGATCCTAAAACCCGGCTTTTGGAAGGCTTAGAAACGGTTACGTATTATAACAATAGCCCGGATAAATTAGGTTTTATTATCCTGCGCTTGTACGGAGATGTATTTCGGGAGGCCAATCCCCGGGCTACTCGAGTAAGCCCCGAAGACATTGGAGAAGGGGTAAAGATTAAATCGCTGGCTATCAATGAGCAAAATTACGATATCGCAGGCTCTTATGTGCAAAGGACGGCTACCAACCTAAGCATTAGGCTTTTGCAAGAACTCAAACCGGGCGAGAGCCTGAAAATAGAATGTAGTTGGAGCCAATATATCCCATTAACTAACCGCCGGACCGGAGCCGCCGATAGCTCCTCCTTTTTTGTGGCTTATTGGTACCCCCAGATTTCGGTCTATGATGATGTTTTTGGCTGGGATACGGAGGAGTATACCTTAAGAACAGAGTTTTATAATAACCTTAGCAATTACGAAGTTACCGTTCAGGCTCCGGAAAATTTTAGTGTATGGGCCAGTGGGGAGTTGCAAAACCCCAGCGATATTTACCCAGATAAAAACTTAGCCCTTTACCAAAAAGCATTAAATTCTGAAGAACCGGTTCAGATTATCTCCGAAGAAGAGCTGGCGAGTGACTATAAAAATAAGTCGGGTACTTGGGTGTTTAAAGCGGAGGAAGTATCTGATTTTGCTTTTGCCTTGAGTGATCATTATGCTTGGAATGCGGCTAGTCAAAAAGTGGAAGGCCGTTCGGTCTTAGTAAGTTCGGTTTACCCAATAGGGACGCCAGATGCCTTTGCCGGGATGACAGCCCAGCAACAGAAGATCATGAAACATTTTTCGGAGGATATTCCGGGTATCCCCTACCCTTATCCCCGTTTTACCACCTTTATTGGCCTACAGGGCGGCGGGATGGAGTTTCCGATGATGGCCTATAACCAGGCCTCTAATTTAGAATTGGAAGCCCACGAAATGTATCATATGTACTTCCCGATGTACGTGAGAACCAATGAACGAAAGCACGCTTGGATGGATGAAGGCTGGGCCGAATATATCACCGCCTTGGTAGTTCAAAGATATTGGGGCAATAGTAGTACTCCCTTGTTCCCCAATTATACCACTAGTGTACAAGGTATGGTGGGAGCCTATGAAGACCTTCCCCTTATGACTTCTTCGCAGTTTATGGATGATAGCAATTATGGTTATTCGGCCTATCCACTACCCGCTTTTGTATATTCTATGCTCCACCATGAATTAGGTGATGCGCTTTTTTTGAAAGGCTACCAAGAATATATCCGTAGCTGGGCCAAAAAATCCCCTACTCCCTATGACTTCTTTTACACCTTTGAGCGCGTAAGTGGTAAAGACCTCAGCTGGTTTTGGAAACCTTGGTTTTTTGAACTAGGATACGCAGACATTGCCATAAAGAGCTTTGATAAAGGAACCTTGGCTTTGGAAAACAAGGGAACCCGCCCAGTCCCCCTCTTGGTTGAACTCACCTACCAGGATGGAAGCGAAGATAGCCTTTATTTTAAGTGCGGGCAATGGAAATCTTCCAAGGCTATTCAAGTAAAAATACCCCGTCACCAAGAGCTAAAGTCCCTCAGCGTTAATACCCGTGTGATAGACTTCTCCTATCTTGATAATTTCTATCCCTCTTTGGCCGATCAAGTAGCCAAATTTCCGGTTCCAGAAGATATGTATGGGCGCTATTTGGTAGATCGTTACGGTTTTGAAATGATGATTCAAAAGAAAGGCCCTCTAATATATATGGAGATCCCCGCGGCCAACTTAAACACTTACCTCATTCCTCAAGAAAATGGCACCTTTGTCTCCCTGGATAAAGGCATTTTCTTAAATCTTCAACAAGAAAATGATGTGGTAGAAGCTTTCCAAGCAAGCTTGAAAATGTTTGGGGTTAATATTCAAGGAAAGAAAATAAAATAAATCGAGTCGGGGGGGTTAATTCCCCCCCGTTACGCGCGTGTCTGGAAATAACTCTATAAACGCTACCTCTACTTCTGCCTTCCCACTGGCTCCTGCCAATCGTATATCGAGTGAGCCGACCTTTCCTTTAAGCTCTGTTGGTATTTCCAAGAAAAAGGCTTGTGGCTCCTCACCCAGCTCATCCAAGCGGATATATTTCCCTAAAAGTACCCGTTCCGGACTGATCGACTCAGCCTGGTCTAGGAAACTCACCTGGATAAACTGTTCGGGCTGTCCATATTTGAGGTGCAAGCCAATTTTTAAGCCATAATTTTGACCCCGCAAATTTTCAGGGAGATAGCACCGGCTGTGCACTTGATAATCTCGGTTTTTTCGAAGGCCTAGCCACGAATGTTTATACCGCTTCAAGACAAGACTATGCTCCTGGGTAGCCGGGTTATAAGCAATGAGGGCTTTTCCTTCTCCCCCATTACGTTCCCATCCCGGGATCACTTGTTTTTTCTTGGGGCTGACCCAGGCAAAATCTCCGTTAAAAATATACCGTTGGCCGGTAAAAATAGGCATTTTCAGTACAGGCGGTACAAGGGGAGCCAAAGGGCCTCCGCCCAAACGGCTCCGATAAAACCCGGTTTCTTCCCGAGGAGCCATATCGGGAAAGGCTTGGTCCCGAATAAACCAAAAAGGGTTCACCCGTAGATCACCCGCGTTTTCCCAGTCTATTGTACCATAATACCAACCCGTTCCGATGGAGGAATGGGCCCCTCCCAGTTTATAACTGCCTAGGGTAAGGGTAGAATCATTAAGGGGGCGGTTAATGGAGTCATTGGCCAAGAGGGTAACCCCGTCGTAAGCACCCAAGACATGATTATTGATAACATCTTCGTACACGCCGTCCCAACGATAATAATTGATCGCTCGCTCAATGTTGGCGGGGAGCTGTAATTGGATATCCCAGGGGTGAAAGGGCTTCGGGGGCGGGCATTTGCCTTGGGTACCCGGCAACTCACAATCTTCCATCGGAATAGCCGGGTGGGGATCCAAACTGGTAAATTGCTCAATTTGAATTTCAGGAAAGTAAAAACCCATGCGATGGGCCAACTGCAAAGCTAGAATGGCACCCCGGCTATGCCCAATGAGGTGCATGGGCTTATGCAACAAAGCTTGGGGTTCTAAGTGCCCCAAGGAGCGGGGAGGGCTAAGTAAGGCGCTAAACAAGTGATCGGCGGCGGCTTCCAAAAAGCCTCTCCGAAGATTGTTGGAGGCCCAAGCCCAATCGTAAATTAAAATAACTTCATCTTCAGGATTGTGGGTGTTATGATTATCCACATCTAGCCACAGCCCTGAATCTCGGTCGTTGATATAAATACTGCCTTTGCCAGCCCGTTGGCGAATGGCCTGGGCAAAAGTTGTCCACTCGGGGGAGTACTTGCCCGAAGCGCTAAAACCGGGCAAAATAAGGGTCAATCCTGGCCTTAGGGGAGAAGACTGGGCCCAAGAATTTGCGAAAGAAAGGGTCAGGAAAAGGATAGGATATACTAACTTTGAAAACATGGGAGATTTTTGGCTGCCTTTATCAAAGATACAGGCAAATCTCCAGCTTACAAACCATTCGGTAGCGCTATAGGATTTTTGGGTATGCACGATAATTTTTACTTCCTAAAACAGCTTTCCCGGGCTTTGGCTCAAAAACTACAAGTTCCTTGGAAACTGGGCTTGAAGGGCTATGAAGAAATACCCGATACTTCGGGTAGCCCTTTCCAGTTATTGGCTTGTTTTAGCCAAAGTAAAGACGAGCTCGTATTGGGCTTGGGCAAGCCTGGGGAAGACCTCTACATCCGGGCCTTGGTCTCCAATGAACTGAGCGGACTGAGTTTTAATGCCGAATTTCACCGGGCCAAGCGCAATAGTATCAATCTCTTTGAGCCTTTAATTGGGAAGGAAGTGCAAGGGCTGGTCCAACATCTGAACGAGCGAAGCTTTCTTCTCTGCTTTGAGGATGATCTTGACCTTCTTTTTAAATTGCACGGTAGACAGTCAAATTTGGTCTTATTTGCCCAAAATCAATTTGTAAGTGGCTTCCATAAACGCATGGACCAAGACCAAGCCCTCGAGCCCGAGCATTTGGACCGGGATCTTGATCAATCTCGAGAAGCCTGGGAAGCGAGTGAGGCGAACCTCCGTAAGCTGTTTCCTACACTCAGCAAGGAAATGCGCAAGTACCTCCTAGATCAAGACCTAGCCTCTCACAGCAGGGATGCCCAATGGGACATTCTACAAGATTTCCTCGATGAGATCCAGAGTCCTCCCTATTACCTACTCCCCGAGCGTCAGCCGCCTTTGCTAAGCTTGTTAGATCCTCACAAACTGGCTCTTAAGCCAGAAGAAATCCAAGAAATGCAGCGTTTGGAAGATCCCTTGGAGGCCTCGAGTGTGTTCATCTGGGCCTTTCACCGACGCAATCAACTGGGAAAAGAAAAAAAGGAGGCCTTAAAAATACTACAAAGGAAAATTAAGCAGTCCTATAACTATATTGACAAGACTTTAAACCGGCTTGCTCAACTAGAAGACAGCTCCTACAATGAGGAAACCGCCAATATCCTCATGGCCAATCTCCATCAAATCCCCGATGGGCACAATAAGGTAGAACTCTACGATTTTTATAAGGAACAAACCCGGGAGATCAAGCTCAAGAAGGATTTAAGCCCCCAAAAAAATGCTGAAAACTACTACCGCAAGGCAAAAAATGAGAAAATTGAAATAGAAACTCTCCAAAAAAATATAGAACGCAAAGAAAAAGAACTCGGGGCCTGGGAAAAACATAAGCAAGTAATCGAGCACATAGAACAGCTCAAAGAACTCCGAAAATACCTCAAGGCCCACGGACTCGAAAAAACCACCGCCAGTCAAGAGGCCGATTCCTTCCCCTTCAAACGCTTTGAGTACCAAGGATTTGCCATATGGGTAGGTAAGAACGCCAAAAATAATGACTTACTCACCCAACAATACGCACATAAAGAAGACCTGTGGCTTCACGCCAAGGATGTGAGTGGTTCACACGTGGTGATCAAGCGCCAATCGGGCAAAGTATTTCCCCACGATGTCATTGAAAAAGCGGCATCCCTGGCCGCCTATTACTCCAAAAGGAGCCATGACAGCCTCTGCCCCGTGATTTATACCCCCAAAAAGTTTGTTCGTAAGACCAAAGACCTCGCTCCCGGCCAGGTTCTGGTTGATAAAGAAGAGGTAATTATGGTTGTCCCTGAAAAGTTTTAGGCATACGAGTTGGGGCTGCCCCCCGGTTTTAGTTTTGTAGCCAGATGTTTGTACCTGCCCGGGGGTCGGGCTTTCGCTACTCGCTGCCTCTCCCCACAGCCCAACACGAGCTCAAACAGGCCGCTCTATCCCTCAGCCGAAGAGTGGGGGTCAGAAGCCAGGAACGCGATGGAAGCGGAATCACCTCAGCTACGTTTTGCTTATTAGGTGTCTATAAGGGTGGATCGAGGCAAATGTCGGAATCCTTTTGGTTTATATGGATATGTCTCCCAGCAGTACAGGCCCCCGCTCGGATGCATGGGCAATGCCCAAGAGATTGGATAAGGCGGAACAAATGCCAGCAAGATGCGACCGCAAAGTAATTGCGGCTGGGCTGGATACTTTCAAATCTCTCCTCTCTCCTCTCTCCTCTCTCCTCTCTGCTCTCTCCTCTCTCCTCTCTGCTCTCTGCTCTCTGCTCCTAAAAGTCCCATCTCCCCACTATCGGCTCCCTTCTTTGGCTTAGGGATGGAGCGCATGTTTGAGCCCGTAGAGGCTTGTGGGGGGCAGGCGAGTAGCGAGAGCCCGACCCGCGCGGGTAAGGAATGACCTCTTGATGCCCTCATGTAAAGCGCGGGGAAGCACCTAACATATTAAGGTTTTCGAATCCGGATTCCTTCCCAGCTATTGCCTTGGCCCTTCAAATCAAACTCGGTTAATTTTTGTCCCTGGCTATACAGTTCTAGTTTGATTTCGGCCTTTTGGCTCAAAGGCAATTCCTTGGCTTTCAAAGAAAAGACCTGGTTGGCCGAATCTAGAGGGATGATCAGTTTATGAGGTCTTTGGCTTTGAATATTTTCTAGCAACACCTTGCCGTTGCGGTACAATTGGAGAGTGCCCCGCTTACTATCTTTCCTTTGCACGTGAAAAGTGAGGTACTCCGCCGGGACCACCAGGGGAGCGATGATTTTTACTCCTGGGGCAGAAGCGACTCCCGGCTGTAATTTGTGCAGGATAAAGCGGCCTCCCTCGGTCAGGGTTTGGGGGTCCTCGCATTCTACTTGCAAAGCATCTACCCGCCAAATGCCTTCCAAGCGATTGCAGGACCTCGCAGGGATTTCGTAGACGCCATTGAGCACCAGGCCCTCCCCGGTGACCAGACTTGTCTCGTACAGATCCAAGCTGTCATGACGGAAAAAGCCCTCTAGGCGGGTCTTCACGATACGCTGGTCTTCTTGATTTTCCCAGATAAACAGTCCTTGTACCACACTATCCCGGATCGTGGTGATTTCTACACTCATCGCCAATATTTCGTGGATACCACAGGAATTTTGTACAAATTCACCTACCCAATTGCCTTCCAGGGTGTTTTTTATGTGATCTGTATCAAAGCAAGCCGGGCTTTGACCATACGTATTCCCTATTAAAAAGAATAGAAAAAATAAGAGGGTTACGTTTTTTATCATACATCCAAAACCGGATAAGGAGGAAAAAGATTCGGACTGAACAGTGACTTGGAGGCCGGGCCCCGAGCTAAAAGTTAAGCCGCTCGATGCTCCGTTTTCGGATCCACTCCAGGTACTTTTGCAATTCTTCGGCGGTTTTGAGGGCATCCAGGGTATGGAAGTGACTGGCCAGCTCTTTATTACTGAAAGTATTATGGATTGTTTTATGACAGGGTTGGCACAAATCGACGGTAGGGCCATATTTGCCCCCTTTTTGTTTGGGTACGAGATGGTGTTTGCTAGTTTGTTTTACCTCCCGCTCACATAATTCACATAAAGGCATTTCTCCGAACCCTTAACTTTGTACACTTTCTTGAGGGATATTCTGGCTTACATGTTGCCGGCCTTTTTGCACTTTTTTGCTCACAAAATTTAAAAAGCGGAGAGGGGCCAAGCGTTTAAACCACCAAGCTAGTTTGCCTTCTTGAGTAATGCGCACATACAGTTGTTTTTTACCGACTTTGTGCAAAATTTCTTGGGCCACGGCCTGGGCACTTAACTGGGAGGAATCTATCATATGCTGGCCCATTTTTTTTACCTCTTCTCCACCTCGGCTGCTTTGCATGATATTCGTTTTAAAGAAGGAAGGCATCACACAACTTACCCCAACTTTAAACTCTTTGAGCTCTCCGTATAAGGTTTCAGAAAGGGATAAGACGGCGGCTTTACTCATATTATAAGGCCCCATGCCCGGAGCACTGGAAAAAGCAGCCGCACTGGCAATATTAATGATGTAGCCAGAGCTATGCTGCTTCATATGCGGTATAAAGTAATGGCACCCGTATAAAACCCCCATTTGGTTGATGCTGAGGAGCCAATGCCAGTTTTCTAGGCTGTATTCGCCTACTTCTCCCCCATCGCCTACTCCGGCATTATTTACCAAGAGGTCTATGCCCTGATGTTGCTGAAGGAAAGTCTGGGCAACTGTCTGATAAGCCAGGGCATCAGATACATCCAGGGTATAGGTGCTAACGCTAGCCCCTAGTTCCTGGCAGGATTTTGCCACTTGGGCGAGTTTTAGGGCATCGACATCGGCCAAGCCCAAAGACCAGGCATCTCGGCTAAGCTCCTCGGCCATGGCTTGGCCCAATCCGGAAGCGGCTCCGGTAATAAAAGCTCTTTTTGAGGGGTATTGCGAACTTAAAACGTAGGACATAATTCAAATTTTTAAGAAAAAACTAACCTCCTAAGGTAAAGCCCCCATCCACAATCAAGGTTTGCCCCGTAATAAATCCAGCCTCAGGAGAACATAAGAATGCGGCGGCATGGGCTATATCTTCGGGTTGGCCCAAGCGTTTTACCGCTATTTTATATTTCATCTGATCAATGATTTCCGGGGGAACGGTGGCCAACATATTGGTCTCAATAGGGCCTGGGGCGATCGCGTTGACACATATTCCGTATTTGCCTAATTCGCGACCCCAGGTTTTGGTCATCCCGATAATTCCCGATTTGGCCGCTACGTAATTACTTTGTCCAAAATTTCCAAATACCCCCGAAACCGAGGATATATTCACGATCCGTCCGTATTGTTTTTCCCGCATGCGGGTAGCCACCGATTTTACGCAATAGAACACTCCACTTAAATTGATCTGGATGACTTGTTCCCATTCTTCGGGAGTCATTTTAAACAGGGAGGCGTCTCGTACAATGCCTGCATTATTGATTAAAACATCGATACGGCCATGTTCTTCATATAATTTTTGAACATCTTCTTCTATAGATTGGGGATTGGCTACATTTACTCCGGGTCGGTGCTGTACTCTCAGGCCTTGAGCTTTTAGGGTAACTTCAACAGTGTGGGCTTTCTCATCCAGCACGTCCCAAAATGCAACAAAAGCTCCCATTTTGGCAAATTTTTCAACCATTCCCTTCCCGATTCCTTGAGCACCCCCGGTGATAAGCACTACTTGTTCTTCAAAGTTATTCATGTAATTCAGCTTAGGATATGTTTAGTATGTTAATTGATGGTGTCTAAAAATGAAATATACACCTTTTAAAGACCAGCCGCAAGCTTTTGGTACCAGTTCCAGGCATCACTTGGCCATGCATCTAGTTCTCTTATGGTATGTAGCTTGTTGTCTCCCAGTGGTTTAAGTAGTCTTTCTAAATTGGGATGTTTGCCCAAAACTAATACGTGGAGCTTATTTTTTGAAGCGATTAAGCTTTCTTGAAAGCTACGAAGTTTATGTAGCTTGGCTTGCTCTTTGATAAGAAAGATTATGCAAACATTCTCAACCAATTGTATTGCCCTTATCGCATAATCTATCACAATTCCTTCAGATAGATTATCCATTTCATAATACAGTATATCTGGATTTTGTAGCTTAATCCTTGCCAAAAGGGGATTACTATAAGCGCCCTTTGTGGTACCAGACTCAAAATCTACCTTTTCTACGATGTCAATGAAGATGATCAAGGGTTTAGCCATGCTTTTAGGTTCTTTTTCAAAACTAGATATGATTAATAGTCTGATTTAGAAACTGTTTAAATTTAATTGCCTTGGGCTGCAAAGAGCCATTTCGGGAACCTGATTTCATCAAATTCCTCGCCCATA
>CAWUIO010000107.1:0-22430 GCA_963922455.1 uncultured Microscillaceae bacterium | reverse complement strand
GAACCCCAAACTGACCCTTTTCGCCGACAAAAAATAAACTTAAACAGTTTCTTAATCAATTTACGTGAGACTAATCATATTAGCCTTGAGACCTTTTTATGTTTTCTATTAAAATCACCCCTTTGCTTGGTAATGTATTGATTCTGCTGCTTTATTCTGGAGGTATCAACCTACTATCAATCACTAGCTATACACCAGAACCAGGCTATAATAGCTTATTACCCCAAATTATTACACAAGCCTTGCTTATTGGGATACACGCGGGGATCTGTTTATTATTGGCAATCGGTTTTGCTATCTCAAGAAAATGGAAATCAGCCCGGGAATATTTATTGAGTGGCGGAGTGGTTTTGATTACTGGCCTTTCTACTTGCTTAGGAGGAGTGGCCTTACAGAATGCGATTTTTGCCAAGTAGTCGTAAAATTATTCAGGATGGAACGGCTTGTTTAAGCTCGTTTCGGCCTCAGCGGGGAAAGGCATCAGGTATTGACAGCCCGACCTGCCTAGCTAAACACGTACTACGGGCCTCGAGCATCATGTCGGTCTTGGGTCTTATACTGGCCAAATTAATTGTCTTAGTTAGATTGGGGACGCTCTATATCCCCGATTAGTCCAACTCTTGATAAATTTAGTATATTTAAGCCTCCCTTTTCACTCATGTTGCTATGGGGCTTAGGGTTTCCTTTTTTTAAAAAACTTTAGATCTATATGAGCGAGACATCCGAAGAAAAGAATCTCTCCCAGGTTAGCGAAAATGAAGAAAAAGCCATCACGCCTAATGTGCCCAACCCTTATGATCCTTATTTGGCCCAAGCGTATTACGAAAGACTGGCCAAGTATATCATTTCCTTTGAAAAGAAACTGGCCGATGATGAAGAAGTTGGGGCCAAGTTGGTGGCTTTTGGAGAGAATATCACAATTCATATTCATAATCTGGGCTTCTGGAACCCCAGCCTGATTTGCTTTTACGGACTGGATTCTCGGGGACAAGAAGTGCAGTTGATCCAGCATGTAAACCAGATCAGCATTCTCCTCATGAAAGTAAAGAGGGCCAAACCTGAGCGCCCCCGGGTTGGGTTTCGATTGGAGGCCGAGCAAGAACAGGAAGAGCAAAATCAAGCGCAATTAAAGGAGCATGAGGGTGAGTAATACAAAGTATGCTAGCCTACCTACTCAATTTAAATTATACCCATGGTGATGGATCAATTTTTTACAGTCATAATTTATTTAAGCTGTCAGCTAGTTCCTCAAGGTATTCAGACCTTCGACTTGGCCGTGAGCCGGCTCGATAAATCCGAAGAAATAGTTTTGCATTATACGTATTTGGAGAAGGAGCAGGCTTGGGAGTCCGCACCAATACTGGATAAAGATGACAAAGCCCTTTTTGCCGTGGAAGGTGATAAGCTTAAGGTTTTGCTCCCTTCGGAAGAAGTAATTGACATGGGGGCATACATGCAGATAGACCCGGATATTGATTGGGCTAGCATCAAAGAGCTGCCTTTTAAGGAAGCATATCGCAGAGATAATATAAGCCAAGGGCCGATAAAAATTTTGCGCGAGTTGGATCAAAAGCGCATTCGGTACTGGCAAGAGGAGGGGGCCTTAACCATGTTTGAGAAGTTTGAGATACGCTGGGAGTAGCCTGCTTTTATGAACAAGAGCCGGCCTTTTTTCTTTACTAAACAAGAGGTTTGCCCCTAGGTTTTGGGCAAATCCATGCTTTCCTTTTTTTAACAAAAACCTTGATTTATACCGTTTATTCTGTTTGTTCGCCTTGGTATTTTTCCCGTTACCTATTCTTTGATGTAAGAAAGTAAAGAGGGTTTTGGGGATTAGGCAGAAGCATGTTATTCAGGAACCCTCAGGCTTCAAAACAACATCCCGCCCAGAGCAAATGGTGAAGAGTGCCAGGGGCTTGCTTTATAGTGAAATAGATGCCAGCTTGTCAAGCAGGCCAATAAAAAAATCTGGAGTGCTTAAAGATATTTGTATCCCCACGTAGAGAGGGAAAAAGGTAAGCCCATACATCCAGCAGAAGCTTATGTGCCAACTATTTTAAGAAAGTTTCAGTTCGACTAAAGATTTGAAAAAAAATCTAGCCTATTAGGTCAATATTATATATATTTAAGCAGTTTCTAGCACAGGAAACTATATCCTACAACCAAATTACACAATACTATGAATCCGCATCAGGACAAGAAAATCACCATGATTGACTTGAACAATTTTTCCTATTATCCCACCTTAGCCATTGGGTATTTAATTGCCGTTATGCGCAAGGGAGGGTTTCAGGTAAAGTTGCTCTCACCCCTCACTCGCGGGGTAGTTTCCCGCCCCCGGGAACCCATCGAGACATACAAACACTACATGGAGCAGAGGCTAAGGTTTTCGGATAACCCGGTGGTTAAGTTTGCCATTAGCCAAGCTAAGAAAATGCCAGCGCTCTTCAATCGCTATAAGCACCTTGATCAGGTTTTTGATGTAGTGAAGCAAGACCTGCCCCTAGACACTGACCTAATTTTGATTTCCAGCTATTTGGAAAATCATTTCGTGTGCCGTCAAATCGCCCAGTATGCCAAGGAAAATAACATTCCGGTGATCATTGGGGGGCCAGCCTTTAATGTGAAGAAGCACGCCCAAAAGTGGATTGAGATGGAAGGGGTCAATGCCCTCGTAGGGGTAGAAGCCGATGAGTTTATCAACCCTATGCTTCACGACTTCTTTGAAGGGAAAGACATTTCTTCGTATCCGGGAGTTTTCACCAAAGAAAAAACCGACACCGATACTTCTTTTGTCTTCAAAAAGATGAACGAAACACCTCCCCCGGATTTTACGGACTTCCCTTGGGAGAAATACCCCATCAAAATTATCCCTTACCTCACGGCCCGAGGTTGCGCCTGGAACCAGTGTAACTTCTGTACCGATATTACCTACGTGAATGGGCGGACTTTCCGTAGCCAAAAAGCCGATAAGGTAATGAACGACCTTCAGTTGCTTTCCGAACGTCACCAAACCGGTAATTTTCACTTCTTAGACCTAAAATTAAACTCCGACCTGACCGTTTGGAACCGACTGATCCATGACTTTCCAAAATATGTCAAAAACCCGCAATGGTGTACTGGGGTGCACGTAGATAGCTTTAAAGAAAACGGACTCGACCGGGACTCCATCCATAAGGCCAAAGAATCGGGGATGTTGCGCATCACGTTTGGCTTTGAGAGCGGCTCCCAGCGCCTTTTGAACCATATGAAAAAAGGTACAAAGTTGGAACGCATTATAGACTTTATCAAAAACGTGCACGAAGCCCGGATCAGCTTGAGGGGCACCATGTTTTTGGGTTATCCCTATGAGACTGCCGACGACGTTCGACAAACCTATGAATTTTTGGCGGAGTATGGCTACTGCTTTGACCGGGTGAGGGTATCTACCTTTGGTATTTTCAGTAACGCAGCTATTTTCAAGCAAGTACAGCGCGACTTTGATAAGCTGGACCGTACAGAGTACAATGACTGCTACAAAGTAAGAAATATGAAGAACCCGGGAAAAAAATACAGCTACTACAAACGAAAAATCATCAAACTGGTACACAAGATCAATAGCACGCCCTTAATTGAAGAAGCTAGCGAATTTGAAGGCGTGATGTAGGGAATGGCTGCCCATATTTGCATCGAGCCATGCACCAGGAAATTGTCAACTTTACAAATAAAAATGCCGAGCGTAAATTTGTCAGCCTAAACTAGCTAGTAGGGTAGTGTCAAATTGACGGTTTTTGTTACGTTTTTCTTATGGAAAATTCAAAATTGCGACAATTTGTCGGCTGATTCTGAAAAAAGCTCGAGATTTTAGCCCTGGAATAGCCTTTGTTACGTTAAGGTTGTAATAACTAAGCTATAAGGAG
The DNA here is from genome assembly GCA_963922455.1 of uncultured Microscillaceae bacterium. Taxonomy (GTDB): domain Bacteria; phylum Bacteroidota; class Bacteroidia; order Cytophagales; family Microscillaceae; genus CAWUIO01. Next base: position 18,531 of record CAWUIO010000107.1, on the reverse strand, counting down.
GTAATATGACACTTAAAAATCATGCTTTCAAAGATATGGGCTCTCAGTTGGATTTGATGAACACCATCAACGGGGGGGTGACTATGACTCAGGTAGAGTTTGGTCAAAATGAGGAAGGTATGTACTTAAACCTAAGTAACCCGGCCTACGATAGTGATAATTATCACGTAGAATTGAAGCCCAATGTCCTGACTATATTTACAACTTTAGATCCGATGACTAAGGAGGAGGCCGAGCAACACGAAGCGCCGGTTGTTCCGACATTTGTCCGTAACTTCCCTATTCCCAATGTCTTAGATCCCCAAAGGTTAGAAGCCACATTTGAAGATGGCATCTTGACTATTTTTGCTCCCTACAAAGAGGGTTTGAATGGTAATTCCCGTAAAATTGATATACAGCACTTGTAACCCGATTAGAATTTTTCTAATGACTAGGAACCTGTACAGCCAACAGGTTCCTTTTTTTATGAGAAAATTCGGGGGCTTCCCCGCACTAAAGGGAGAAGGTGCCACAAATGAAAATCATGCCCGGTGCGGGTCGGGCTGTCACTACTCGCCGGCCAACCCACTTCCAGCGGCGGGCTCAAACAGGCCGTTCCATCCCTAAGCCATTCAGAAGAAAGATGAGAAAAACGAAAAGCGAGAGGGAAACGATTTGGTCTCTTTTCTCTACTTTCTATTCTCACTTCTCATCTCAGTGGCTTAGGGATAGGCGCCCGATAGGGCCAAGACCCCCGCTGGATGGGCGTGGGCCGGCTTGGCAGCCTAGCCCGGCCCGCGCTGGCAGAGATGGTCAAGTGCCCCCAACCTCATTTGGCGCGGGCAAGCCCCTAATTGTCTTTTAAATTAAGAAGACGTAAAGCCCCCATCAATGGGGTAAGCTTGCCCAGTAATAAAGGTGGCCTTCTCCGAACATACCCAGAGAATAGCGTCGGCAATTTCCTCAGGCTTGCCAAAACGGCGCATGGGAATATTTTTTTTGAGCCTATCTTCTGTCCGTTCATCCAAGGCTAAGATAGGATCCAAGATAGGGGTTTGCGTGAATACCGGACAAATGGCATTAATGCGGATATTTTGAGAGGCGTATTCTATTGAAGCGGCCTTCGTAAGGCCTATCACAGCGTGTTTACTGGCGGTATAAGGCCCATTAAAAGAGAGGCCCCTTAATCCGGCAATGGAGGAAATATTGACAATGGCTCCCCCTCCCTGGGCCACCATCTGGGGCAACTGATATTTCATGCCAAAAAACACCCCATCTACATTAATGGCCATGACCCGGTGGTAGTCTTCCAAGGGATAGTCACCCGTTCTTGCCCATGCCCCGCCGATACCTGCATTGTTGATAGCAATATCCAGACGGCCAAAGGTAGAGACACAGGCTTTTACCATGGCTTCCACTTGCTCGGCTTGCGATACATCGCAGGAGACATAAGCGGCTTCGGCCCCTTGTTTGCGTATATCTTCGGCGGCAGCCTCACCGGCTGCATCATTTACATCACTGAGCATGACTTTGGCCCCTTCGCGAGCAAAAAACTGGGCGCTTACTAAGCCAATTCCGGAGGCAGCACCGGTTACGAGGACTACTTTATCTTTCATGATTGCACTTTTTAGTAAAAAACTAGGACTCTAAGCTAGTATTTTTTTACGAATTCTTAGAAGAGGAGGAGTTTTAAAAGCAAAAAGTACCAAGCAAAAGCGTGGCAGGGGGGATTATCTAGATTGGGCCCTCGCTTAGCAATGGTGGAATTATCTAACATTTTGGGAGCGCACTCGGTTTAATCCATAGTTTATTCTACTTTTGCAAAATTGAAACGCTATTTATGAAAAAGGAGACAATCGTACCTTATAAGGAGAGAGAAAGCAGTAAGAAAGACCAAGTAGCCGAAATGTTTGACAATATTTCCCCTCGCTATGACTTTTTAAACCGTTTTCTGAGTTTGGGTATTGATGTATGGTGGAGAAAACAAGCGATTAAACAGCTTAAGTTAAAAGATCCTAGCGTGATTCTGGACGTAGCTACGGGAACCGCCGATTTGGCAATTCAGGCATTAAAATTGAACCCTGAAAAAGTTATTGGGGTTGACATCTCCGAGGGGATGCTCTCTATTGGACGACAAAAAATCAAGAAGCTTGGAGTAGAGCAACAAATTGAGCTTCAAAACGGAGATTCGGAGAATCTGAACTTTCCAGACAATTATTTTGATGCTGCCATCGTTTCATTTGGGGTAAGAAATTTTGAAAACTTAGAGAAAGGTATAGAAAATATTTTAAGGGTCATGAAGCCAGGGGGTACTTTGGTGGTATTAGAGTTTTCAAAACCCCGGGTATTTCCTTTGAAGCAGCTCTATAACCTGTACTTTAAAAATATTCTCCCAACAATTGGTCGGCTGATATCCCAAGATCAATCAGCTTATACGTATTTACCCGAATCGGTACAGGCTTTTCCGGATGGCCAGAAGTTTCTGGATGTATTAGATAAAATTGGATTTACGCACACACAATGCAGACTATTAACCTTTGGAATCAGTTCCATTTACACCGGGCAAAAGCCGGCTTCTTCGTAGTTGTATTATGTCTTTTCTTAGGGGAGGAGGCATCTGCCCAAGCATTTGGCCGGGCTAGAAAGGCCAATGCGGGCCAGTACACAGCCGATGCAAGCGATGCCCTGAAAAGAAAAAAAGATCGTTTGACCCGACCTATCGGCTTGGGATTTTCTTTGGCCCCTTTAGGTAGTAACTTTGGAGTGCGGGTAAGCGATGAGTTTGCCAATAACCCCGGGCCCAATCAGGATGGTATTGTACGGGTAGAAGCCAAGTCTACCCTAGGATTTATGGTGGGTTTTTATTCTCGTTTTCGTTTATCGGAGTTTTGGGATTTTCGGGCTGAGGTGAATGCTGCCTTTTATGAGCGAAGTGTAGCGTATTTCTTCCAGGATGGTTCTTCCGAAACCAAGGTGGTAGAAGCGCCTATGGCCGAAATACCCCTGATGTTTAAGTACCGGTCCAAAATTAGGGGAGCCACCAACTTTTACCTGGTAGGAGGAATCAAGCCGTCCTTTATCTTATCACGTCGTACCGAAGATGATGAAAACCTGAGAGTAGCCGATACGGACCTTTCGGTAGAGGTGGGAGTCGGGATGGATGTATTCTTTCCTTACTTTAAATTTGCTCCTGAGTTACGCTTCTCGCGTGGTTTATCTAATGTAAAAGATAATGAAGACGAAAACCCTTTTACTCGCCCTATTCGTAGGCTAACAACCAATACCTTTGCGGTGATATTTCACTTTGGTGGGTAAACAATTAAAATATACAAGGTTAAATTTTAAGAAATCCCAGTCGGCAGGTGCCGGCTGGGATTTTTCTTGTTAGGGGAATGATGGCCACTATTCAATAACAAAATTGCTTTCATCCAAAGCAGGATTAGCGCTAATGTTGGTAAAATTGATTTCTAAAGCTCCGGCAGGAGTACCCAATTTTATTTTATTCGGGAATTTGACCCCACTCACTTCTTGGTAGTTTAAATACTCAGAAGACTGTTGGTCTCGCACTTCTTTCACCAACAAGCCCGAAGCGGCATCGTACCAACGTACGGATGTGTTTCCTGATTCGGAGGTAAAAACCACCTCGTAGGCCGGCTTGCCTTCATACATTTGTAATTGCTTTAATTCGGCTTTTAAACCAAAGGTTTCGTAAGAATTTTCCAAGACTATAGCCGAGCCATAACTCAGGCTTTCCAATTCTTTTCCTTCTACATTTTGCTTGCCCTGCGGACTGGACTGTATTCCTTTGCCCTCATTGTAAATGGTTTTGATTTCAACCCCAAAGGCCGTGATCTTTAAGGTGCTTAGTGATTTTTTCAAATCTTTTTTCAAGACCACAAACTCCGCTTCTTGTCCTTGTATTTGGGTGTTTCCTTGGGCCTGATAGCTTTTGATTTGGTCAATTTTGGCCTTTCCTCCAATAGCTTCCAGGTACTTAGCAATTACTTTTTCGGCGGTCATCCCTTCGAGTAAGCTTTGGTCGGCTTGCCCTTCTGGGTTACCATAGTTGTCATATTTACGTACCTCCCCAAAAGCTTTGAGTTTATCTTCAATGGCGTTTACATCTCCAACGGCAACGATATAGGCATTTTCGGGTAAGATATACTTCTTAGCGACATCTAACACGTTTTGTCGGGTCACTCCATTTAAGGTAGTTAAATAATTTTGGTAATAGTTTTTAGGTAAGTTATAGATAGCCGTATTTAAGGCAAACTGAGCAATACGCTGGGGGCTTTCTAGGCCTCGGGCAAAGCTACCGGTTAGTTTGCTTTTGGCTCGTTTGAGCTCTTCGTCGGTAACGAGGGTCGTACGAATGCGGTTCATTTCGTACAGGAACTGGGTGACAGAACTGTCGGTAACTTCGGTCCGTACTTTGGCCCCGGCATAGAAGGAGCCCACTAGTTGACTTTGATTAATGCTAGCATAGGCCCCATAGGTATATCCCTTGTCTTCTCGTAGGTTTTGAAAAAGCCTTGCCCCAAAAGAACCACCCCCAAAAATTTCGTTGAGGACCCGGGTACGGATATAATCGGGATCGCCTATGGTAAGATCAATGGGGTAGGTAAGGGCCAGTACTGTTTGTACCGCGCCGGCTTTATTGGCTAAGGCTACCTGAGGTTTGGCCGGAGCTTTGGGCATTTCGTAGTCTTGGCTAGGCACCTCTCCTTGGGCCCAAGCCCCCAGATACTTTTCAATCATGGGTTTTGCTTCTTCCAGGGTAATGTCCCCTACAACAGCAAGGTAGGCAACATTGGGTTTGAAGTAAGTCTGGTAGAATTGCTCACAATCTTCCCGGGTGATGGCTTCCACCGTTTTTTCCGTTTCTAACTCACCAAAGGGGTGATCTTTGCCATAGCGTAAGGCCAACTGAAGGTTAGAGGAGATATTATCCGGATCATCTTTGCCAGCTTGCAAATTAGATAAGGTTTCTTTTTTGACTTTATCCAGTTCTTCCTGGGGAAATGTAGGGTTTAATACCACATCGGCCATCAATTCTAAAAGGGTATTGGTATGTTTTTTTAAGCTACTACCAAACACCCCTCCTGAGGAGGTGCTTAAACTGGCGCCCACAAAGTCAATGGACTCATCAATTTGGCTTTTGCTTCGGGTTTTGGTACCTCTTCGCATCAATTGACCGGCCATACGCACATACCCAGCTTTGCCTTTTTCCAAAATAGGGTCTATATCCAATTGTAAGGAGAAGGAAACCCGGGGAATTTTATGGTTTTCTACTACGTATACTTTCAAACCATTGGCCAAGGTAAATTGCTGGGCCTCAGGAATACGAATTTCTGGGGCTGGCCCCGGCTGGGGTTTTTGGCTGCGGTCTACTTGGGCCCAAGCCATACTGGGCAAGAGCAACAATAAACAGACTCGGATGATTATATTTTTCATATCTATTATGAGAAATGTTTCTTAATAAATTGTGTGAGGGATAAAGGGCTAAGGCTATTTTTGGGCCGATTTAGGCATGTAAAACAAACTAACCCGGTTTTCTTTATTCAAGAATTCCTTGGCTACCCTTTGAATGTCTTCTCGGGTTACCGCTCGGTAACGCTCAATTTCGGTATTGATCAGGTTGGCATCGCCATCGTAGACATAGTAATCGGCCAAGCTCTCGGCAATACCGGCGATGCTTGCATTTTGCGTGTAGAATGTACTTTCCACTTGATTTTGGAGCTTTTGAAACTCTTTTTCATCCAGGAGTTCGTTTTTTACCCGCTCGTATTCGGTATCGATGGCTTTTTCTAAGTCTTCGGGTTTAATACCGGCATTGGCGATGGCAAAGGTTAAGGAGACACCAGGATCATCATCCAAACCAAAAGGAAAGGCCCCCGTAAATACAGCCAATTGTTGCTTATCTTTCACGCTTTTGTTTAGACGGGAGCTTTCTCCCTGAGAAAGTAGCTGCATAAGCATATCCACAGCATAATAATCTGGGGTGGCCCGGGCCGGGATTTTGTAGCCGTGAATAACCGCCGGAAGCTGAATATTATCATAGACGATATCCCGGACTTCGGCTGTCTGCTTGGGCTCTTTGATGCTAGGGCGAGGGATTACACCCCCCTTAGGAATGTCCTCAAAATATTCTTTAATCCACTTTTTGGCTTCTTTGGAGGTAAAGTCTCCAGCGATGCTTAAAGTTGCATTGTTGGGCACATAAAATGTCTTATAAAAATCGACAAAATCTTCCTCAGAAGCAGCATTGAGATCTTCCATAGAGCCAATGGGGGTTGACTTATAAGGGTGGGTCGTAAACACCCGTTTCATCATTTCTTCAAGTATGCTACCATACGGGCGGTTGTCGTAGCTCTGTCGTTTTTCTTCTTTTACGACTTCTCTCTGGGTTTCAACGCCTTTTTGGTCTACTTTGGCGTGCAACATGCGCTCAGATTCCAACCAAAGGCCCAATTTCAATTGATTAGAAGGTAAGATTTCATAATAATAAGTCCGGTCGAAACTGGTATTAGCGTTCAAGCCACCTCCAGCAGCTTCTACAATCTTGGAGTATTCCCCTCTTTCAATATTTTTGGACCCTTCAAACATCAAATGTTCAAAGAAGTGGGCAAACCCGGTACGGCCTTTCTTTTCATTTTTAGACCCTACGTGGTAGAGTACGCTAACCGCTACAATTGGTAAGGTATTGTCTTGGTGCAAGATGACGTGCAATCCGTTTTTGAGATCAAATTCTTCAAACTCGATCTTGTTTTGAGCCTGGGCTGCCGTAAGTACAAGCCCAAGTAAGAACATAGTGCTAAGAAATTGCTTCATTGATTCTGAGTTAATTAAAATTTTAGAAAAACGAATAATATACGTGTAAGAGGTTAGGGGCTGCCCTCACTCCCCCAAATACGTATGGCTTCCCTAGCGTAAATGGTGCTAGGGGGAGTTCGGTCGGGCTTTCGGCACTCGCCGGCCTACGCGCTTCCAGCGGCGGGCTCAAACAAAGCCTCTATCCCTCAGCCAGCTCAAGAATACCTTTTAAACTCGGCTAAAAAACGCTTTAAATGGATTCCTTTGGTTGGCCAAGCCCTGCCTTGAGAAGGAAATACGAGAACCTGATTTTATCAAATTCATCCCCCGTAGGGCTACAACACGTTACATATTGTACATTTTAGTAATATGTTACAAATTAGAGTAATTCATTACATTTTTATAAAGAAAAGAGGTGTTTTTTATTAGGTAGGACGCTGTTAATAGACTTGCTCCCTTCGGGCCCAGGCTTACCGAGGCCCTTTAGCCGGTAGAACTATACCTTTGGTCTAGTGAATTTTTTGGCTTAGGGATGGAACGGCCTGTTTGAGCCCGCCGCTGGAAGTGGGGTGGCCGGCGAGTAGTGACAGCCCGACCCGCGCTGTCCGGGCTGGTCTAATAAGCTCAGGATGAAATGCGCGGGTAAGCCCCATACCCTGTACGCCTGGATATCCCTCTAGCCCTTCCCGGTGAGTAGAGGGCAAACCAAGCCGCAATTGCCTTGAGTTGTAAGCCAGCCAGCGACCTATCGTTTAGCTATGTTGGCTGGTTTGCGAATTTTGGGAGAGTGCCACCCGGGCCTGTGGCAAGTGTTCGGGATATTCTTTTTGTAAAAACTGGATCATCTGTTCGCGTAAAAAGACCCGTAGGTCCCAGGCCGTGGCCGAATCTTTGGCGCTTACCAGAAGCCTGATTTCCATGGTTTTTTCTGTACTGTTGGTTACTTGAACGACATTCACTTTTCCGTCCCATAGTTCGGTTTCTTGCAAGATTTGGGTTTGCTTCTCTCGGATCGCATCAAGGGGTACCCCGTAGTCGGTATATAGAAAAACGGTTCCTAAAATTTCGGCCGAGACCCGGGTCCAGTTTTGAAAGGGCTTCTCGATAAAATAGGTAGTGGGAACCACCAAGCGCCGTTTATCCCAGATCCGGATGACAACATAGGTCAAGGTGATTTCCTCGATACGTCCCCATTCTTTTTCTACAATGACGACATCATCGATACGGATGGGTTGGGTAAGGGCAATTTGTAGCCCTGCCAGGAGGGTGCCGATGACTTTTTGAGCGGCTAAACCCACAATGACCCCCGCCAAACCGGCCGAAGCCAGCAAACTAATGCCCAATTGCCGGATTTTCTCAAAGGACATAAGTACGAGCCCAAAAGCAATGAGGATGATCAAAAAGTCAATGATGCTGGCAAATACGCGGAACTGGGTGTTGATTTTGCGGGCCTGCAGGTTATCTTTTGAGTGTATGGCATAATAGCTAAGCAGACTGTCTTTTATCACTTCTACTACCCCAATTGCAAACCAGGCCGTAATGAAAATAGTGAGAATCTGTAAAATGTGATTCAGTGTTGCCAGTTGCTCTTCATAATCTATGAGTAAGGGGCGGGCCATCCAAGCGGCTAAGGCTAAGAGCAGAAAAAAACTAGGATAATAGAATTCGCTTCGGATGGTATCATAATTTACTCCTTTAAACCGACGGCTCACCGCCCGGAGGGTCCGGAAAATGATTTTATGGATGAGCCATAAGATAAAAAGCCCCAGTAATATGAGCAAAAGTATACTGAGCCAGTGGGGTATGCTAGGAAATGGAATTTGAAGCAAGGCAGCGTGTATCATGGAAAAAAGAATTTGGCCAAATTTAAAAGAAAACCGGGGGCTGCCCTAGTAGCCCCCGGTGTTTTTAAATTTCGTAGAAAAATCTTTTAAGCCTTAAAAAAGCTTAATTTAAAATTTTAACGCGTTTGGTAATAAGCTCTTGGCTAGGCACAAGCATTTCGCCTTCGGCGGTTTTGATGCGAATGGAGATGGTGCTGATATCAACTATTTCCCCTTTTAGCCCATCCATCTCGATGATTTGACCGATCTCGAAGTTACGACGACTGAAAAAGGAAGCAATGATATTGGTCAAGACATCGCGGGAGGCAAAGCCGTAGCCCAGGGCAAAGGAAAATAACACCGCGGCTAAGATGATATTAAGGTTGGCAGTGATAATATCAGTATCTATGCCGGCTTGCTGCAAAGTAGTCAAGGCCAAAACGGTCAGCATGAGATAAAATACGGTACCACTAATAAATTTACCCGCACTCATACCCAGGGAGGCCGTGGCTGCGGCAATAAAATCCCGTACGAAGGAAATAATATACAGCCCAATCAAAAAGATCATCAGGGCCGAAAGAAGTTTGGGTAAATATGATACCAGATTGGTAATTCCGGCCGATATCATATTCAAGCCGAGGGCATCGGTGGCCATGACCAAGAAGATAAGGTAAATCACCCAGTAGACGAATTTGCCTAAGATATCGCTGGGCTTGGCCTGGATGTTGGCTTGGTCCCAATAATTTTGCAGAGGGGGAGTCTCCGCTAGTTTATCAAAGTTTATATTCCGTAACAACTTTTTGATGATGAAAGATACAGAGCGGCCTACCAGCCACCCAAAGGTCAATAAAAGAATGGCGCCCAGAAGGCTAGGTAATACTCCAACTATGGTATCGATGATAGATTGGAGGGTTGTAAGAAATTGGTTTTGAATGTAATCTATTAGTTGGTCCATCGGTGTATTTGCTTAATAATATATGTTGATATATGAATAGCTTGTCGCAGCCTTGGGTTTATTATGAAATCCTAAGGTGAATCTTCCCCAGCTTATTCTTCGGGGTCTTCATCATCAGAAGTAACATGCTTTTCGGACTCTCTGAGTGAGGCTTCTAAGCCTGCGTGAAATTCATACTCGGCCCGGCCAAATTTTTCGGTAAATAAGGACGTTATTTCACCAATCATTTTCAGGGTATCAAAAGAGTTAAGAATTTCTTTTTCCAACTCTTCGGGAATTTCGCGTTTTGAATACAACTGTTTGAACAGATGGTTCATGCTGATTATTTTCTATTAAGTTTTTCAAATAGCTTAGCGAGTCTGGCTTTGGCCCGTTTGAGGCGCATTTTGACGGCACTTTCACCGATATCCAAGGCTTCTTGGATTTCTTTGATACTCATGTCATCTTGAAAACGCATAACGAGGATCATACGGTCTACCTCACTAAGCTTCTGCATCAGGGCTTCTAACTGGTCTAGGCTAATTTCAAGTTCTAATTTAGCCTCTTTTTCAGTCTCATCGGCGGTGAGTTGAATATAATTATCTTCTTCATCAATACTTTCCTTACGGATTTTGCCTTTAATATTGAGTTGATTAATGCACATATTATACGTGATGCTCTTGAGCCAACCGCCAAAACGGGCTGGGTCTTTCAGCGTAGAAAGCTTTAAGAAAGCTTTCAGGAAAATATCGTGCGTTAAGTCCTTGGCGTTCTCCTCATGCTTGAGGAGGGCAATACATTTATAATAGACAGATTTGGAATACCGTTGATATAAAGCAGAAAGCAATTTTTGATCTCCGGATTCCAGAAAATATTCTATTATTTCCTGATCGCTCAGCGAATCTAGTTCGCAAGTAGTCATAAGCCTTTCGGTAAAACCAAAACAAACACATTAGGTAGACTCTGGGAACTAAGGACCGTCACCTTTGCAAAGAGCTTATTTATTACTTAGTAAAAAGTATTTGATTAAGGACTTTTTTCCCGAGAATCTGTGGTTTTCAAAGGTTATAAAAAAAATACGTATTGTTACCAGTTAATTTTTTTAAGTACACTTATCACGATAAATGACGTTGTTTTACAACCAAATTAAAGGGATTGAATACGTTATTTATGTACAATAAAGTTAATAAATGCCGCAAGTCCTAGGCAAAGGAATGAGTTTTCATGTTCAGTCTGGTAAAAAAATCTCAAATCGGGATATTTTTTTTTGCTTGAGGGATAAAGCGGTCAACTTATTTCAGGTATTGATATTTTTCAATCCTACATGTAATATCTAAATTAAAAATGATAAAAGCCCACTGCTGCCTGAGCCTGGGTCGACGAGTAGCAAAAGCCTGCCCTCGCTGAGGGATCGTTCGGAAAGCGTCCTCTATCGTATAATCTAGGACAAGCGCAGCGTATAAGCCATCTCTTGGGTGTCCTAGTTAGAGATAAACCCATAGTATACGAAGAAACGGCTTATTTTTTGAGGATTGTAAAGATCAAAGAAGGTGTGAGACCCTCGTGTGGTCTTCTGCCTAGGTACTTGAAAAATACGGAATGACTCCAAAAATAATTACTTTGAGCTTAATCCTGCTAGGTTTTATGACCTTGCCGGCTTGTAGTCAAAATCGCCCGGATACCTTTGGCCAAGGAAGAGAGGCCTATCAATACTCAAGCCCCAGCAGGGACGGTATTGGAAAATATTATATGGGGAGGGAAATTTCTCAAACCATGGGACACCGGGGAGCCTCTTGGCTAGATCGGCCCGAACGGAGTAAAGAAGAGGATACCGACCGGATTTTGAAATTTATTAAGAACTTGAAATTACCTGAAACAGCTCAAATTGCCGACATTGGGGCAGGGAGTGGCTACTACTCCTTAGAATTGGCCGAAAGATACCCCCAAGGCATGGTTTGGGCCGTAGATATTCAGCAAGAAATGTTGGATATTTTGGAAAATAAAGCCAAAAAACAGGGAGTCGAGAATGTCAAATTGCTAATAGGCTCCGAAACCCACACCAACCTTCCGAAGGAACAGATGGATATGGTCTTGCTGGTAGATGTGTATCATGAGTTTTCCTATCCCAAAGAGATGCTTACTTCCATCTACGAATCACTCAAGCCCGATGGAAGCGCCGTTTTATTAGAATTTAAGGCTGAAGACCCTCAAATACCCATTAAACGCTTACATAAAATGAGCCTATCTCAAGCCCAAAGAGAATTTGAGGCCAGTGGATTTCGCTTGGAAGAAAAGCAAAGCAACCTTCCTTGGCAGCATTTTTTGGTGTTTAAAAAAATGGAGTGATGGTTTGGCCTAATTGTCTTCGTTGGGATAGGGAATAAAAACAAAGTTGGTAAAATTGCCTGGCACGTCTACGACAAATAAACAACAAAACTCATCGGGGTCTTTGTAAGCCCCGGTAAACTCCTCTTCTTTGTTGATCAGCTTACGTTCTAAAAACTCTTGAAAAAAGGAAATGTAAAAGTTCCATTGTTGGGGAGCGGGTTCTTCGCCTTTAGCTACCAATAATTGTCCAATGGGCAAGTCTTCCCTACTGATGGGGAAGATGGGGAAATCGGAAATATTTCGCTTTCGGATTTGATAGGCAGCTTCTTGAAGTACTTTGGCCACTTTGACAAAGTCTTGGCTGATACTTCCTAAATATTTTCCATTCAATTCGGGGTCGTTATTCATGGGGCATCTGCAGTTTACTTATAGGAGTTGTTATGGTTGATAAGATCTTGCAAATCGTTTTTCCAGTCACTTGGAAAATCCTCTTTACTTTGTAGAGAGAGTAAGGTATCCTGTACTTCTTTTTGAATATCCTCAAAAGCTTTTCTTTTTTTCTTGCGGTTAAACCAAGAATTCTGAACGCTTTGGTAAGCTTTTTCTAGCAGTAGTTGAGCTACTTGCATAAATTCCTCAGGTTTTTCAGGGAGTTTACTTTTAAGCTCTTGAAAATCTTCTTGTAGCTCTTTTACACTGCGTTCTGAGTACTGGGAAGCTACTTCACTGATGTTTTCGGCCAACTGGGTATGGGTAATCCAGTCACCCTTTCCCTCGATGACCGTATCTTCTTCATCTCCCCATAACTCTTCGCCAAAGCCTTCACTTGAGGCTTCTTTGAGCAATTGTTTTAATTGTTGGGCCTCTTCTTCGTTTTGTAAATGTATTTCAGAACCTTGCAAGTGCAAGACGGTCATCCCGGTATGCTCATAATGTCCTGTGGCCAACATCTTCTCGAGCGCTTCCATATACAAGTAGGTAGCTTTGCGGGGATCTCCCAGTTCTTCTTCTAAGGAGCCTAAAAAATAGCATAGGTCGGCAACTTCAAAGTCAAGTTGGTGATCTCGCATAATTTGTAGAGCTTCCCTCACATATTCTAAGGCTTCCCGAGGTTTGCTTTCTTCTTGGTACCATAGACCTAAGGACATACTAAAATACCCATAGGATAGTTTTTTTTGGGATTGTTGGGAAATATCGCGGGCTTTTTCCCAGTAGGCCCGGCGGTTTTCGACTCCCATGGTCTGATTGACAAACGAACGGATCACTTGGTGGAGTCGGCTAAGATCTTCGTAGGCTTCTGCTTTGATAAGAAAATTATCGGCGGTTTCCAATCCTTTAAGGGCGGGGGCATAGTCTTGTAAGTTGTAATAAACCAAGCCGCGCATCCAGTTTAAGGTACCCAAGGCTTTGTCTTCGGAGTGGCGAAGCAGTTCTACTTCGGCCTCATTATAAAATTGTAGGGCTTTTTCCCATTCCTCTTGAACTAGGAAAAGGTGAGCGATTTGACTAAGGATTTGCCCCCGGAGCGAAAGGTCGCCCGCATCTAGGGCCTGACGAAATGTATTGAGTGCCAGCTCAAATTGCTCCGACTTTAGGTAGGATTTACCCAGATAATAAAAAATTTCTGATTGTGTCTTAGGATCCGGTTCATGATGATTTAAAAAGCTAATGACTTGCTCAAAATGCTCAATAGCTTGATCGTAAGCCCCTAATTTTTCGTATTGTAAGCCCAGCTCTTTGTGTAGGTTGGCCTGTCTGAGCGAGAGTTCGGCGGCCCCGGCTTCCAAATCTGAGGGGACATTTTGTAATTCTTTCTCCAAGCGTTCGATTTCTTCCTCTAGGCGCTTTTTTTCGGAGCTGTTCATGAGCTATTTTTTTAGGTTGCTGAGGGAACGATTTTACGTATAATTGATGTAAATCAACCTGACAAATCTATCTCATATTCCTAAGATCGTCAAATTAAGGGCTTAGGCCTTGGTATCCGGCCTACGTAACAATTTAACGACATTTTCTACGTGATGGGTATGCGGAAACATATCTACGGGTTGAATAGCTTCAATTTGGTAGAGCTCATCTAGCAAAGCAAGGTCCCGGGCTTGGGTAGCCGGGTTACAACTTACGTATACAATGCGCCGGGCTCCTGTTTGGGCCAAGGTATGGACCACATCGGCGTGCATGCCAGCCCTCGGAGGATCACAAATAACTACTTGGGGAAAGCCCTGCGCTTCTAAAAAAGTAGTTTTAAGCAGGTCTTTCATATCCCCGGCAAAGAAACGGGTATTTTCTATCCCGTTAATCAGTGAGTTCGTCCTTGCATCGGCCACAGCGGCTTCTACATACTCCAATCCGATTACTTCTTGCGCATGCCTAGCCACAAAATTGGCGATGGTACCCGTTCCGGTATATAGGTCATAGACCCGGTCACTCGATTGAATATCGGCAAACTCACGGGTGATTTGGTACAAGCGCAAAGCCTGGGTAGAGTTCGTCTGGAAAAAAGACAGGGGGCCTACGCGAAAACGCAAATCTTCCATAGCTTCTTCCATAAAAGCCTCACCCGAAAATAAAACGGGCGCTAAGTCTTGGTAGGAGTCATTACGTTTGGGGTTGATGATATAGTAGAGCGAAGTGATTTCAGGTACTTCCTTTTGAAGATGTTCCAGGAGGGGCTCTAATACCTGGGGAAGGTCCTCTTTGACCAACATGATAACCATCCAGTGATCTTGATTGGAACTGCGGATAACAACATTGCGTAAATAGCCAATTTGTTCTTTAGCATCGTAAAAGCTCAATTGATGCTTTCGGGCATAATCTCTTAAAACCAGGCGAATTTTATTAGAGGGGTCTGCTTGCAAATAACAATGCTCAATATCTAAAATTTTATCAAACCGACCAGGAATATGAAAGCCCAGGGCATCCGGGGGAAAGTCATCCTGATCTCTTTCCAGGTTGGTATACCAACGCCGATTGGAAAAAGTAAACTCCAATTTATTTCGGTAGTATTGGGTCGGATCGGCTCCCTCAATGGGTAAAATGGGCGGTAATGCTAAGTGCCCAATTCTTTTTAACTGGTCTTCTACCTGTTGTTGCTTAAAAAGAAGCTGCTGACTATAAGGCAAATGCTGCCATTTACACCCTCCACAGGTGCCAAAATGATCACAAAATGGGCTTTGACGCAACTCGGATAAGCGATGGTACCGGGTAGGAAGGGCTTCCAGGTAACTTTTCCTTTTTTTGACAATCCGGAGATCTACAATGTCACCTGGGGCTACTTGATTACCGGGTACAAAGATAACCCGGTCTTGATAACGGGTGAGACACTTTCCTTCGGCTGCAATCCCTTGAATTTCAACTTCCTCTAATATCTGACCTTTCTTCATTTTGCGAAGATAGGAAATTATCATTTAAGGCATGACTTTGTAATACATTTCCTAAAAAATCCTTATTTTAGAGCAATACTATACCAGTTTTTGGCCCAATGAAATATCCCCTCTATCTTATCCTGCTCTTCCTTTTGGGAGCTTGTGCCCCTGTGTATGCTTCCCATATTGTTGGTGGTGAAATTACCTTAAAACACACTGAAGATAACCGCTACGAATTATCCTTGAATGTGTACTATGACCGGATAAATACGCTCTTCAATGTAGAAGGGGCCGAACCCATAACCGCTTTGCATATTTTTAGCAAGCGGGACAATTCCTTCTTGAGAAGGGAGCTTTTAAGGCTAAGCGAATCGCAAGATGTCATGTATCAAAATACCGATTGTTTTCAGGTTTCTATTGAAACGCGCTTATTGACCTATCAAAAAAATATTTCACTCTCTCCGGCTGTTTTTAATGACCCCGAAGGATATTATGTGGTGTGGGAGCGATGTTGTAGAAATAATGTCATCACTAATATCGAGAAGCCAGGCGATGCGGGTATGGTTTTTTATTTAGAGTTCCCTCCCGTGTTTAAAGACGGGGCCCCTTTTATAAATAATTCACCCGAATTTCCTTTTCCCGATGGAAGCTTGCTTTGTTTGGACGAATTAAACCAATTAAGCTTTTCAGCAAGCGATGCCGATGGGGATAGCCTGGTGTATAGTTTAGGCACCCCCTGGGTGGGCAACTCAAGCCCTGATACCGTAGGGCAATACAACCCTAACACGGGCTTTGGTTATATCCGGCCTATTCCCCAACCCTATACACCAGTGACTTGGGAAGATGGATTAGTTTTTGATTTTCGGGCCGAGCAGCCTTTTTTATATGATGTCTCCAAAAAAGAAAACGAGACCCGACTCGATTCAGCCACGGGTTTACTCCGGGTACATCCCAGTGCTTTAGGACTGTATGTTTTTAATGTGCAGTGTGATGAATACCGCGATGGGCTCAGGATTGGGAGGGCCCGGCGAGACTTCCAATTACTGGTGATAGAGTGTCCCGTGAATACCGAACCTGAGGTACGCGCCGAATATCCCGATAAAGAGGGCAATTATTTAGATTATACTCCAGGCGATACTGTGTTAGTTGATGTCAGGCCCGGAGAAGCTTGCTTTAATTTTTACGTGAAAGACCCAGATCCGGGGCAAATGTTTAGTGTGCAATATGTGCCTCAAAACTTTGTCTTGCCTTCCTCCTTAGAAGCGATGATGGGTGTTATGCAAGGGAATGGAGCCAGCGACAGCCTACTCATTCCCGTATGCTGGCCCGAATGCTTAATATCGGAGCCAGATAGCAATGGGATCATTAGGCCCTTTGAGATGGATGTAGTCATCTCGGATAATAACTGCCCCAACCCAGCCTTGGATACCCTTCATTTGAGTTTTATTGCCGAGGTGGAAAATCAATCGCCTACGATTCGTTTATATTACCCGGACGCTTCCGGGAATATGCAGCTTTACCAAGAGGGAGCGGTACCCAACTTTGATGTGCGAGAAGGTAATGCCTGTTTTCAAGTCGTTGCCCAAGATGTTGATAACCCGGAAAACCTGGGCATCGTGGTGTTGCCTCCTTCCGAATTGGCTCCCTTGGTATTACCCGACAGTTCTACCCGAATCACCCAAGGCCGCACAGATAGCCTGGTCATCGAGTATTGCTGGCCCGAATGCCTGGTATCCGACTTGGATAATAGCGGCCAGCCCTTGTCTTTTACGATTGCTACCTTTGCCCGGGATAATACTTGCCTAGAGGCCAGTTGGGATACCTTGCACTTTGCTTTTACCTCAGAGCCTGTTTTCAATGAACCTCCTACTCTTAGATTGAGTGAGAATTCCCCGCTGGTTCGGGTAGGAGATATGTATACGATGGAGATAATCTTGGAAGATCCAGATAATGATTTACTGGATTTGCAAATTTTACCCCAAGGATTTGAGTTAGACGAATGGGCCATGCGGGTAGTACAAAGTGGCGAGCGAGGGCAGATACGAGCTGTTTTAGAGTGGTTTCCGACTTGTGATGTAATAGAAGATCAGTTAGTCCCTGTCACATTAAGCTTGGGAGTCTTAGGTACCGATCAAAGTTTCTGTAATTCCCGTTTGCAGGTAACTGATCAAATCATACTCAATCTGGAAGAACAGATCTTTGATGATACTAATTTCAAGCCCTACAATGTCATCACCCCCAATGGTGATCAAAAAAATGATGTATTTTACATCGATAATAATCCCGAATCATTAGAATGGCCGGGCGAAAACTGCGATTTTCAGTTCCGATTTATCCGGATTTACAATCGTTGGGGTAACTTAGTGTTTCGCTCTGATGATCCGGGCTTCCGATGGGACGGAGGTGGGCAACCAGGAGGTATCTATTTTTATGAAATAGACTACGGGGCCCGCGATTATAAGGGAACTATCACTTTACAACGTTAATGTATTTCAATTACTGACCCATGTTTAGCCCTGAGGAAATAAGCCGAGTTCTTTTTTTAGATATTGAGACTGCCCGCAGCCATTATTCCCTCAAGGATATGGGTACCGGTATGCAAGAAATGTGGCGCCATAAAGCCAATAATCTCAAAGGAGAAGTGGGAAATAGTCCCGAAGAACGCTATATAAACCGGGCCGCTATCTACGCCGAGTTTGGCAAGGTAGTCTGCATAAGTTTTGGGCTTGTATACTGGCAAGAGGGCAAAGCACATTTGAAAGTCAAGTCATTTTACGGGGAAGATGAATCCAAAATTCTCCAAGACTTCAAAGAGCTTCTCAACGACAAGCTGGATGGTTGGAAACTATGCGCCCACAACGGGAAAGAGTTTGATTTTCCTTTTCTAGGCCGTCGCTACCTCATCAACCAGCTCGAACCACCACGCGTATTGCAAGTGCAGGGTAAGAAGCCCTGGGAAGTGCCCTACCTAGATACCATGGATCTATGGCGCTTTGGCGATTATAAAAACTACACCCGTCTTGAGTTACTTTGCCACGTTTTTGAGGTGCCCTCTCCCAAGGAAGAAGTAGATGGGAGCCAGGTAGGGGAGTTGTTTTGGGAGCAAAAAGAGTGGGAAAAAATTGCCCGCTATTGCGAACGCGATGTCATTGCGACGGTACAAGTTTTCTTGCGCTTTTGTGTCTTGCCCTTGATAGAAGAAGAAGCCATCATGCTTTCCAGCTAAAATCCAGAAAGGGGGCTGCCCCCCAATGCCATTGCATTAAGGGCTTACATATTCCATCGGGCATTG
>CAWUIO010000106.1:0-22624 GCA_963922455.1 uncultured Microscillaceae bacterium | reverse complement strand
GCGCGGGCTGACATGTTCTCGTTCCTAGCCCTATTTTTTAGCGCGGGCAAGCCCCAAACCTAGCATAGGTACTACTTGTCTATTCATATAATCGTCGAAATCTCTCACTTATTTTAAATAGCTTGTTAAGGCTGCCAAAAATTCTTGGGGGGCCTCAGCGTGAACC
Organism: uncultured Microscillaceae bacterium; assembly: GCA_963922455.1. Taxonomy (GTDB): domain Bacteria; phylum Bacteroidota; class Bacteroidia; order Cytophagales; family Microscillaceae; genus CAWUIO01. The sequence continues at coordinate 22,458 of CAWUIO010000106.1, read as the reverse complement.
CAGTGACCAGCCTTCTCAATAGAGGTGATTTGGGCATCCGGAAAATAATGATGGATCAGGGCTTCGTCCTCCGGCCGGATATAATCCGACTTCAGGCCCCGAATGAACAAACTGGGTTTTTCAAAGCGTAAGTGATCAGGAAAGGTCTGACTTACTTCCTCGAGTTTATCCTGGATTAGGGAGAGGTTGGCTTGCCAGTAAAAACTATTATCGGGATTTCTTTTCAAGTTTTTGAGCAGAAATTGGCGCATGCCAAAATCGGGAAAAGCGGGCTCGAGGGCTTTATCGGCATCCCTCCGCGCCTTCAATTGGCTCAGATCGACCGCAAGCAATCCTTTTAAAATAGGGTCGTGTTGGACGGGGTATACCCGAGGGGCAATATCTACCACCACGAGTTTTGCCAGTTTGTCGGGGTAATGGGTGGCAAAATACATGGCAACTTTCCCTCCCATAGAGTGCCCCACGATGCTAGCTTGCTCAATCTGGTGCTTTTCCATAAATTCGCCCAGATCTTCCATCATAGCTGGGTAAGACCAGGTATCGCTCCAAGGAGAACTTCCGTGGTTTCTTTGGTCGGGAAGGTAAACGTGATAGTGCTCGCCCAGTTTGCGGGCAATCGTGACCCAATTATCGGATGTGCCCAACAATCCGTGTAAAATGATGAGAGGAGATCCTTCTCCGTATTCTTTATAATTTAGCTCCATACTACGTAATTAACATGGCCCAAGCCCCTTATAATTCCCTGGGCTTAAGCTTGGGTTTTTATAAAAATTCGAATGAATACCGTATGCCTATTTGTAAACTCCAAAGAGAAGCCATCGGGTCTTCAAATTCCCTCAAAAGAGAACGGAAAGACGCCCCCCCCCGGTAGACATAATTGGCTTTAAAACTACCATCTGCCTGGGCTTGGGTAGATACTACCCGGAGTAAGGGAAGGCGATTATCCAAGCCATTGGCCGAAAAGCGATAAACCTTCCCCCAATTTTCATTGAATAGACTCTGAAAATTGAAAATATCTATACTAATATCCAAGAGATGCTCCACGCGGCCCGTTTGGAAGCGTAGGCTTTGCACAAAGCGCAGATCTACCCGGTGGACATAGGGGCTTCTTTTACCATTAGGACGAACAAACTCCCCTCTTCGGTCCCGCAAATACGGGTCGCTCTCAATAAAGCGGTTTAGTTGCCCCCACTGCGTGAGGGCGCTGTTTGGCCCATCATCTACCAGGCCACTTTCCTGAAAGTTACGCGGTATATACAAGAGGTTAATATCTTCGGTACCCGGATTCCACTGTCCGGCTGTGTTAGCGACGGTATACGTGATATGGGCCCCGGGGAGTCCTCTATACAAGCCATGTAGAGAAGTTTTGACATTTTCTGACCATTGCTTTTGATAAGAGAGCCACACCGTACCTTGATGCCCCCCATACGCCGGGCTAAACCCAGGATTGTCCAAGCCCTTATCTTGGGCAATGGCTTGTCTTTCCCAATTTTCTAGGGGGTTTACACTATACATGGGGCTTAACTCGGTCCCCAAGGCATAGGTATAATTGAAGCGTACCTGCCAATTATTGTGTAAAGGCTTTTCCCAGGAAAGGCTGGCCTGAAAGGCTTGCCCCCGGTTGGTATTGCTTACCCAAATAATATCTGAGTAGCGAGGGTCCAAAGGGTTTTCCCGGGGACGTAGGTTGCGAAACTCTCCCCCATTGGCTATAAACTGCTCCGCCGGACGGTAGCCTACTTGTTGATAATCTACAGCTTGGTGATTTCGTGAATAATTTAGCTGTACACTCAAGATACTTCCTTGCTTGAGGTATTGTTGTAACTCGAGTGAGGTACGAAAAACCGCCGGGATACGAAAATCCCGGTCCCATAGGACCAATTGATTGGTTTGCGCATCCGGGCTTAGCTGATCGGGGCCAATTTGTCCTGCCGGGTTTTGCAAGGGAAGGGGGGCCCCATTGGCAAGGGTATTGGCTTGGAGTTTTTGTCGGTTTAGGCCGTTAAATCGGTAGAGATTGGCCCAAAATCCATACGGTAGCCTCCCCCGGAAGATCCCTATCCCGCCCTTGAGCACCCGGCGAAAATTGGGGTCTAGCCCCCAAGTCCAAGCCATACGGGGAGAGAAGTAAGGCCGGGTACGAGGAGCAAGGCCAGGAGCCGCCCCTTGTAGGGAAAAAAATTGCTCTACTAGGGGCTGGGTAGTATTTTGGAAATCGCTGGGCCCTGTACTAGCATCGGGAAGGCGAAAAAAATCTAAGCGGAAGCTTCCTTGTAGCTTGAGTCTTTCGCTAGCCCAAAACTCATCCTGGATAAAAGCAAACCATTCATTGCCGGTAAACTCTATAGTATTACTCAAGGCAAAGGGTAATTCAGGGTTGAAATACCGGGTATAGGAAATGGCTTGGTCTTGGTTAAGAAAATCGTTCAAGCTCCCGTAGACGTAGGAACCGAAAAAGTTTTGGCCATCTACCCACCTAAAAGCATAGTAGTTAAACTGGAGCCCCATGCTTACTTTGTGCTTCTCTAATTCGCGCTTTAGGTAAAGCCCAATGGTCCAAACTCTTTGGCGAATATTCTGTTGTTGCAAAGGCTCGGGATTGCCTACTTGAAAGGCAAATGTTTGACTGCCTGTACCAAGCCTAAGGCTGCTATCTTGCACGAGTATGGAGGGAAAGAGGAGGCTTTGACTCTCGGGTTGGTCTTGCATTCTCCGAAAACCTATGTAAATCTGGCTACTCAGGCGATCGCCCAAGCTACTGGATAATTGTAGGTTGAAAATATCATCTCGCCTTCTATTTTGGGCGGCACTCCGAGAAAATAAAAGCCGATCTGCTCTATTTAAGGGGTTGGCCATCCTGTCCTCTTCCTGAAAAGCATAGCGGATATGTAAGCGATTGTTGGGATTAACGTACCATACAAGATTGCTCATAAAGCGATCTCTTTGTCCTTGAGCTTTGCTTTGAAAGGGTTCTCCGGGGTCAAAATTGTACGTATTCAGGAGAAAATTGCGAAGTGTTTGGGCATTTTGGCCCAAAGGGCTACTTTCGGGACTATTTAATGTGAGTGATTCGTCCAGCTCCTGATGTTCCCAATGCAATCGGAAGTACAACTTTTTGGCTTGGAGAGGCCCGGCCAGGCTTGCGCCGAAGGTATTGGCCAGATTAGGCCCGGCAAAATGCAGCAATGAATTAGGCCCGGTTTGGCGGAGCTTCTTATCTTGTAAATAGGAGTAGAAGCTGGCCTTCCAATTTGGCAGGCCTTCTCGGGGATATAGAGAAAACCGCCCCCCTTGAAAGGTACCGCCTTCGGCGCCATAGGGAGCTTCCAAACGAAGGCTTTGCTCGATAAATTCTTTGCTAAAAGGATGGCTTAAACCAGGAAGTGGCCCACTTTGCTGAAAATCTACCCCAAAATAGTCGTGGATAGGAAGTCCTCCTACGTCTATAAAATGGCTGCCCCCTCCTTGGCTTAGAAAGTATGTGTTGGCTATATTTTCTGGGGAAAGGCTATATATTCCAGGGGCCAATCGTAGGGTGGCCAAGGGATTTTGGCTACGGTCTGGGAGATCGAGTCTTAACTGGCTATTGGCTACAAATTTTCCGGTTTGGGCACGGATATCGACCAGTGGGGTCCTATATTCCTGGTCATCAATGGATACAATTTCGGTATCGGTTTCGCTTAATACTATGGGTAGATAATACTCTGCCCCCATCTCGAGATATAAAGGAAAGACTTGATGATCTTCAAAGCCGACGAAACTTATATGCAGCCGGTAGGGGCCACCCGGTTGGAGTTGATTAATTTGAAAGGTTCCGTTGAGGTTGGCAAAGATTTCGTAAACCTTGGAGTGATCGAGGTGCTCTACTTGGATCACGGCACCAGGCAGTGGGTCACCATCGGGAGACTTTACCAGGCCGCTTATCGAACTCAGTTCAGGAGTTTGGGCGATACTTTTGGAAGAAAGGAAGTAGAGAGGAAAAAAAATAAGCCACCCGACAGCCCAGCATAATCGATATAGGTACATAGACAAGTTCCCTCAGGATATTTGCCCGAAACTATAATAAATTTATTGGCTCACAAAACAGGGGATGGCTATTTGGAAACTAAATCAGGGCCTAAGGCTAAACTAAGACTCTTGCCCTTCGCTAGTTTCTTCTGTAGTTTCTGCTGGGCTTGTAGCTTCTACTGGTTCTGGAGTAGCAGGAACTTCGGCTTCGCTCTCGGCTTTTGCCTTTTTACTAGCTGCTTTTTCGGCATTTCTTTGCGCCCGGCCTAGTAAGGTTTCTGCTTTGGTGATTTGGTGTTTTCTGTATTTTAGAGAATCCTTCTTTTTTAAGATCTTCTTCGCGATACGCAAGTTCATAGTCTTGAATATTAATTGGGAGGCAAAGATAGTTATTTTTCAGGATAATTTTTACAATTCTATCGGCTAATTTTCTTAAAAGAGGGCTCTGCTATGCCCATAGTCTACTTACTCAGGATTGGTAGGGGCATTTAGTTTTTCTTCTTGCTCTTTTAGCCATTTTTGGTAGGCTTTGCGGAGTGAATCTTCTCGGGCCCATATTTTTTCGCGGAGAATTTCTTGTTCAATTTGCCAAAGCGATTCTCGGGCCAGCAGATTTTGAGGGTTGAGCTTGATGGCTTTTTCCAAAAGTTCTTGGGCCTTAGATCTTTGCCCTAGTCGCCTGTAGGTTAGGCCCAGGTAATAATTTCCATCAGGGTGCTCACTCAATTGCCCCAGTAAGATTTCTAGATACTTTTGAGCGGCTGGATAGTCTCTTTTTTCATAAGCTTTCTTTCCGAGGTAGAGGCTGGCTTCATTTAATTCTTGATCGGCTTCTAAGGCTTTTTGGAAATACGTAATGACACTATCTGGGAAAAATAGCTTACGGCGGTAAGCAATGGCTTTTTGATAGTTTAATTTCGGGTGTTTAGGTTCAACCCTAAGGCCCCGGTTGGCCCAGTCAATAGATTCACTATATTCTTCTAACTTAAGATAAAGCTCACTCATGGCAGCATAGGCATCGGCATAGTTTGGGTCTAATTTAAGGCTTTGAAGGAGGTAGGCTTGAGCTTTTGCCGTGTCTGATTGCATTTGGGCTACCCGTCCTAAATAGTAAGAAATACGTACATCCCGGGGGTTGATTGGCAGGCTTTGTTTTAATATTTGCTCCGATTCGGTGTAAAAGGAGGCATGATAATATAATATACCTTTTAATATCTGCCGCTCTAAACTGGGGATCTCAGCGGGGGGAGCCTGGTTGAGAAATTGGAGGGCCGATAAGTAATCTTCGGAATCATATAAAAGCTCGGCCATTAAAAGCAAGTACTCCGGATGCAAGCTATCCTCCTTTAAAGCCAATTCAATTTCTTCTTTGGCGGCCTCGGCTTGCCCTAAGTCTCTATGAAGTAATGCTTTTTTGAAGTGAAGATCCCCAACGGCCCGATAATTTTCAATAGCATCATCTAATGAACGAAAACTGGTATCCGAAAGAAGATTGCCGGTGGAGGGCATCGTATGGATGCTATCATTAATAGGATTATAGCGATCACAGGCTAGGCAAAGAAAGCCCAAGTAAAATAGGAATAGAAAAGCACGTGGCGACATATCTCGAATCAAATGAACTTGATAGTGTACAAGCATGAACAAAATATGTACACTCATGAACACAAACCCTGGACTATTCCTAAATTTATTTACAAAACAGCCTTATAATCAAGCTTTTACACTACTATGTATAACAAGGAATAGGATTTGCACATCTAAATTTACATATAACCAACTAAAAGCTTATAATCATGTGGAAGAATTACCTACTTGTAGCCATACGAAACCTAAAAAAAAACCCTATTTATTCCATTATTAATGTTTTGGGATTGGCGGTAGGTTTGTCGGCTTGTATATTAATTGGCATTTTCGTAAGTCACGAATTGAGTTATGACCAATATCACGAAAATTCAGACCGTATTTTTAGGGTCACCCGGGATTTTTATGATAAGGATGGAAATCTATCCTTGCATTTAGGGGCGGTTGCCCCCCCCATTGCTCCCCTTCTTAAACAAGAGTACCCCGAAATTGAGGAAATTGCCCGTATATTACCTGCCCAAGAATTATTCAAACTAAAAGAGCAAACTTTCTTAGAAAATGATGGGTTCTACGCTGAGCCAAGCCTTTTCCAAATATTTGATATTTCTCTTATAAAAGGTAATTCTTCTAAAGCCTTAAAGGATCCCAATATCATTTATTTTTCTAAAACCTTAGCCCAGAAAATGTTCAACCTGGATGATCCTATTGGGAAGACCCTCCATTTTCAAGTAGGCAGTAAATGGAAGACCTTAAAAGTGGGTGGCGTATTTGAGGATTTTCCGCAGGCCTCACATTTTCATCCCCATTATTTTATCTCCTTCAAAACCTTAGAAGACCCAGAGTTGTATTTCTCAGGGCCTGATCCTAAAAATGCCGGGCGGAGTGGGCTAAATAGCAATTGGGGAAATAATGCTTTTTATACGTACATGTTGCTCTCCGAGGCAAATAAAGCTGATCAACTAGCGGCCCAACTTCCTAATTTCATAGAAAAATATTTTGGCGCTTATATCAAGTCCCATGGCTATGACGACGGAAGCTTTGATGTAAAAGACATCACCCATTTGCACGTACAAGCTCTTAAAGATATACACCTAAACTCTAGATTGGATTCTGAAATAGAAGCCAATGGAAATATGCAACAGGTATACATATTTTCTATTATTGCCGCCTTCATTCTCTTAATAGCTGCTATCAATTTTGTCAATCTCGCTACGGCCCGCTCGGCCAAACGCGCCCGTGAAGTGGGGGTACGTAAAGTAATTGGGGCCAATCGGGCTCGTTTGATTGGTCAATTCTTAGGGGAATCTGTATTTATTACGGCCTTGTCCGGGCTGATTGCCTTGGGCCTGGTAGAGATCTTTCGACCGCAAGTTGCCCTATTGGCTCAAAGAAGCCTGAGTATTGCCTATTTGTTTAACCCCGTATTTTGGTTGAGCTTCTTAGGTTTGATCGTAGGCCTTGGCATGTTGGCCGGATTGTACCCGGCTTTATATCTTTCGTCTTTCCAACCGGTAAAGGTATTGAAGAGTAATCTGGGTAGTGTGAAAGGCAAGAAAACCATGCGGAGGGTTTTGGTTTTGAGCCAGTTTGCTATTTCTTGTGTTTTGATTATTAGTACCATCGTCGTTTACCGACAGCTTTCTTATATCAATAACAAGCCTCTTGGTTTGAATAAAGAGCAAGTAGTGCGTATGGGCAACCCCTCAAGTCTGAGCCAAAATTTTGATAGTTTTCGGGAGGAGTTACTCAGCAATCCGGCCATAAAAACGGTTGCCCGCTCGTCGGGTGTTCCTTCCAATCGTTTACTGGATAGTTTTGGGATGATTGAGGTAAAGAATAGAAAAGAATGGGAACAAAGGAACATTGTCTTAAAAACCCTGGTGGTAGATCCCGGTTATTTCCCCGCTTATGAAATCCCTATCGTGGCTGGGAGAAACTTTGAAGATGATTATAGTGACAACAAAGCCCAACACGAGTTTATTATTAATGAACTGGCAGCCCGGGAGCTGGGTTGGAAGCAAGCAAAAAATGCGGTTGGCAAGCGGGTAAAATACGCTCGCCATACTGGCACCATTGTAGGTATCGTCAAAGATCATCATTTTGAATCGGTCCGAGAGGAGATAAAACCTCTTATTTACATTCTTTCAGAAGGAGGTACTTTCTTAAATAACATTTCCGTACGGGTTGAAACGGCAGCCATTCAAAACGGCTTAAGCCACTTAGAAAAGACTTGGAAAGGCTTTTCCCCAGAAATTCCTTTTAACTACAATTTCATGGATGAAAATTTTGCCCGTCTTTATGAGGACGAACAGAGACAAGGCAAACTTTACATGATTTTTGCAATCCTAGCTATTTCTGTGGCCTCCTTGGGCTTGTTTGGCTTAGCTACCTACATAGGCGAGCAACGCACCTCTGAGATTGGTATCCGTAAGGTGCTGGGAGCCAATACATGGCAAAATATTCGTTTATTGAGTCAAGAGTTTATTTGGTTAGTCTTGTTGGCCAATGCCCTGGCCATTCCGCTAGCCTGGTACTTTATGCAAGATTGGCTTAGAAATTATGCGTACCGCATCGAGTTAAGCGCGTTGGAATTTGTACTTAGTTTATTCTTATCTTTCATGATTGTGATTTTAAGCATTGGTTACTTGGTTATCCGCTTGAGTCGGGTAAATCCGGTGCAGGTTTTACGTAATGAATAAGTTTGATGGCACCAGCAGCCCGCTTTGGAAAGAAAGATTAGGGCCTAGCCAGCCTTAAAGGTGAGTAAAAAAGAGAGCGGAGAAGAGAGAAAAGGTATTTTACCCGCTCTTATTCCTGCTCTCTTCTTATGGCTGAGGGATGGAGCGGCCTGTTTGAGCTCGTAGGGGCCTGGCGCGGAATGGCAGCGAGTAGCGAGAGCCCGACCAGGCACAATTTTTTAAAGATGTTCCTTACTTTATTTGGCCGGGGGCAGCCCCAAAACCTATCTACTTGAATTTTCTTGAAATTGGCCAGGGGTGAGCCGGGCCCCAAAAATGAGAATATCATCTATTTGAGGATGTCCTTCCATCCATAGGGTGATGGTATCTTCTAGAATCTTTTTCTGCTCGGGCATAGGTTTGCGGTGGATACTATGCAATATTTTGCGGAAACGTGACTTCATGAGTTTACGCCCATTGGGCCCTCCAAATTGATCCTGATACCCATCGGAATAGAGATAGAATAAAGTCTCTGAATCAATTGGTATCTGATGCTGGTTGAATGTACGCGACGAACCGCTCGAGTGCCAGCCCCCAATGGGGTTACTATCGCCCCGTATAGATTTCAACTCCCGGTCTTGTATAATGACTACCGGGTTGTAGGCTCCGGCAAACTTAATCACATCGTTTTGCTTATCAATGGCACAAATAGCCAGATCCATACCGTCTTTATTGTCATTGGAGTCTTGATTTAAGGCGTGGCGTACTCCTTTGTGCAATTCACTTAGTATTTCCTCGGGCTCGGTAATATGGCGGGTTTTGATGATATCATTGAGCAAATCATTGCCAATCAAGCTCATAAAGGCCCCAGGGACTCCATGCCCTGTACAATCGACTACCGCAATGATGAAGAGATCGGGGCGGTCTTGAAACCAATAAAAATCGCCGCTCACGATATCTTTGGGTTTGAAAAATATAAAATGGTCGGGCAATACGGGGTTCAAAAGATGAGGAGAAGGCAGCATAGCGTTTTGAATGCGCCGGGCATATTCTAAACTATCCGTGAGGTCCTGGTTGATTGACTCAAGGGCATTGCTCTGAATGACAATCTCATAGTTTTGCAGTTCGAGCATGCGGTTCTTTTTCTCTATCTTTTTTTGTTGGTCTAGGATGGCTACTTGCTTTTCTTTTATTTCATCGTTTTGTAAAACGAGTAGGTTATTGATTTTTTTGGTATTGCGATAGTACCTAAAAAAGAGGTAAGCCAAAGAGAAGAGGACGACAATGGTTACCAAAAAGGCATAAATCACCAGGTATTGATAATGAATTTCTTTGTCCCGCAAGGCTTTGTCTTTGGTGAGCAGGGCGATTTCTTGGTTTTTTTCTCGTAATTCTACCCAGACTTCAAATTTGGCTAGTTCTTTTTGTTGCTTTTCTTTATTGACGGCTTCTTGATAGATCTGGTAGGACTGAAACATTCGGAGAGCCTGGGTGATATTCCCTTCTTTCTCAGAAATTTTGGAAAGCTGTTGGTAAATCAGGGCCACTTGGGGCTTGAATCGGCGTTTATGAGCAATTTCTAGGGCTTTTTCGTATACTTTTCTAGCTTCTTTTATCTCACCCAAGCCTTGCCGGGCCAGGGCAATTTCATAGAGGCACAACACCAAGGTGTCGGGGGAGGGATGGTTTGCGAGCAATTCCTGGGTTTGCAGGGCAAATTTTAAGCCTTGTTTGTAATCTTCCACCCGGTTATACACATAACTTAGGCTGTGCCTGAAATGAACCTCATCGGTAGGGCTAATGGATTTAAACCCTACCAGGGTTCCGGAGGCGTACTCGATAGCCGATTTGTACTCTTTCAGACGGATTTTAATGTCTACGATTTTGAGGTATAAGTCAATCAGTATTTGGGGATGGTTGATGCGTTGGCTAAGCTCTAAGGCTTTTTTGATGTGCCTATTGGCTTGAAAGCTGTTTTCGGCCTTGGCATAGAGGTTGGCCAGGGTTTTATATACCCGGAGGAGTTTTCGTGCATCGGCTTGGGCCTTGTAGATTTTCACACAGTTTTGGGTATACTGAAGGGCTTGAGTATACTCGCCATAGCTTTCATACACTTCTGAAATATGAAGCGCAATTTCGGCTTTTTTGGATAACAAGTTGAGTGAATCGGCGGCTTCGTAAGCTATCTGGGCGTAGTGAAGGGCGGAGGCCGGTCTTTCGGAGCGGAGTTGTTTGCTTTTGTGAAATAATTCGTTGACACTGTAATGCGACTGGGCCACCCGAATAGATACCCTGCTCAAACTATCCACCTCTGGCTGAGCAAATATATGATTTGCCCAACAAAACAAAGAGAGGAAACAAGCAAGGATCAATCTTCTCATGAAGCTGTGAAAAAATAGTAACTCAAATAGCAAAGGGCTGATTGGGGAATTGATCCTGAATAAAATTTCCCCGTATCCGTATGCGTCTTTATACGCTTTCAAGATCAAGGTACGCAAAGCTTCGGGGCTTGGTTTTACAACAGGGAAGGGATGTAATGTATTAGAAAAGAGCGTAGTATTTGGGTGGGCCCTGGGGCTTCACCCGGAAGGAATTGGAGTGTACATGTAAAAAAGCCCGATCGCTTCGCGATCGGGCTTTTTTCTATTTGGGTAGGTAAATTACCTAGTTACTTTCGGTTTTTTCGGGATCCGGTTTGCGGCTAGTTACTACTAGGCTATCGCCATTACCTGGATAGTCTACATCAATGATATCGCCTTCGCTCATCTTACCTTTCAGTAATTCTTCGGCTACGGCATCTTCTAGATATTTTTGGATAGCGCGGTTAAGCGGACGAGCTCCATATCGAGGATCGTAGCCTTTTTCACTAAGGAAATCCTTGGCATCCTCTGAAAGCTCGATTTTGTATCCTAAGGCATTGATTCGTTCAAAAACTTTGTTTAAGCTCAAATCAATGATTTGATGGAGATGCTCCGTTTTGAGGGAATTAAAGACAATCACATCGTCTAAACGTCCTAAGAACTCAGGTGAGAAGGCCTTACGGAGGGCATTTTGAATGGTGCTCTTCATCAAATCATCCTGGCTCTCTAATCGAGATTTGGTAGCAAAACCTACTCCGGCTCCAAAGTCTTGCAAATCGCGGACTCCAATATTGGAAGTCATAATGATGATGGTGTTTTTGAAATCTACACGTCGTCCGAGGCCGTCGGTAAGAATCCCATCATCCAATACTTGTAATAAGATGTTGAATACATCTGGGTGGGCTTTCTCGATTTCATCCAGAAGTACAACACTGTAGGGCTTCCGGCGGATTTTTTCGGTCAATTGCCCCCCTTCTTCGTAACCCACGTATCCTGGAGGAGCTCCTACTAAGCGAGATACCGAGAATTTCTCCATGTATTCACTCATATCAATACGCACCAAGGAGTCATCTTTGTCAAAGAGGTAAGCCGCCATAGCTTTGGCCAACTCAGTTTTACCAACTCCGGTTGGTCCCAAGAAGATGAACGAACCAATGGGCTTCTTAGGATCTTTCAATCCAACCCGGGTTCTTTGTATAGCTTTTACCAGCTTGTCTACGGCTTCGTCCTGACCAACCACACGGCTTTTGATCACATCGCCCATGTTCAAGATTTTTAAGCTTTCTTTTTGGGCGATTCGGGTGGCGGGTACGCCAGTCATCATACCAATTACTTCGGCAACGTTTTCTTCGTCTACGGTGTAGCGTTTGTTTTTCGTTTCTTCTTCCCAGTTGATTTTTGCTTGCTCCAACTCTTCAATCAAACGCTTTTCTTTATCGCGTAATTGAGCCGCTTCTTCATACTTTTGGCTCTTGACTACCCGATTTTTTTCTTTCTTAATATTTTCAATTTTCTCCTCCAGGTCCAAGATGTTTTGGGGAACGTGAATATTGCTAATGTGTACCCGGGCACCAGCTTCATCTAGTACATCAATGGCTTTATCTGGCAAGAAGCGGTCGCTAATGTAGCGGTCGGATAGTTTCACACAAGCTTCTAAGGCTTCGGGAGTATATTGTACGTGGTGGTGATCTTCGTACTTGTCCTTGATGTTTTGAAGGATTTCCAAAGTTTCTTCGGGAGAAGTAGCGTCTACCATGACCACTTGGAAACGGCGGGCCAAGGCACCATCTTTCTCGATGTATTGACGATATTCATCTAAGGTAGTAGCTCCAATACATTGTATATCTCCCCGGGCAAGGGCGGGCTTGAACATATTGGAAGCATCCAAAGATCCGGAAGCGCCTCCGGCTCCTACGATGGTATGCAACTCATCAATAAAGAGGATTACTTCGGGTGATTTTTCCAATTCGTTCATCACGGCTTTCATACGCTCTTCAAATTGGCCTCGGTACTTGGTACCAGCCACTAGAGAGGCAAGATCTAAGGTTACGACTCTTTTACCAAAGAGAACCCGAGATACTTTCTTTTGGATGATTTTTAGGGCCAGCCCTTCGGCGATAGCGGTTTTACCCACTCCTGGCTCACCAATTAGAATTGGATTATTTTTCTTACGACGGCTCAAAATTTGGGCCACCCGCTCGATTTCTTTTTCTCGACCTACGATGGGGTCAAGCTTACCTTGTTCGGCATGTTTGGTAAGGTCTCGGCCAAAGTTATCTAAGACCGGGGTTCTAGATTTTTCAGATCCTTTCATAGGTTCCTTTCCTCCTCCTCCGCTAAACATACGGGCTCCTTCCTCATCCCCTTCATCAGCATCGGCAGAGTCTAATGGGTGATTAATTCGATATTCTAATTGATCTCTTACAATTTCGTAATTCACGTCAAATTTGTTTAAGATCTGGGTAGCGATATTGTCTTCGTCCCGGAGGATAGACAACAGCAGATGTTCGGTGCCAATCAATTGGCTTTTAAAAATCTTAGCTTCCAGATAGGTAATTTTCAATACTTTTTCTGACTGACGGGTAAGTGGAATGTTCGCCAGATTTTTCACATTATTCGTAGCATTTCCTCGGGTGGCCTGCTCAATGGAAGCCCGGAGTTCATCGAGAGAAATCCCAAGTTTTTTGAGTAGGCTGATAGCTACCCCTTCCCCTTCACGAATCATACCCAACAAAAGGTGCTCCGTGCCGATATAATCGTGTCCCAGACGAAGGGCTTCTTCCCTACTCAGGGAAATGACCTCCTTTACTCTGTTTGAAAATTTCGCCTCCATACTTTTGGGTAATAGTAAATAGTTAAATTTAAATATTCTTAACCTACGCTTCGCCGCAGACAAGAATTACATTAGATGTTATGGTCTTTGACTGTTTTTGGGACTTGAATTCCTTGCTTCAATAGGTTGCTTACATTGGGACCTTCGCAAAAAAGCATATCCAAAACACTTAAATTTGGGACAAAAGCTTTGCCAAAGACCTGATTGTAAGTTGGGGTGACAAATAGACCTGACATACCCGAATCCCGTTTTGGATGAATCCGGGATCGAAAGTCCGAATAAGACCCTAAATCGCTAGGCTCTCTATACATTTTAGAAAAATGATGTTTTTTCGGGATTTGAACAAAATCAAGACAAGTTGTCAGTAGTGAGCAATTAAGATCCACTAAATATTCATATTTCTTTTGATAAATTTCGTGGAACGCTTCAAAGTAAAACTCAAAAAAAGGCGCCTTACCATAAGCACTTTTTATGGCCCTAAGATGATGATGAATCCACTTTTGTGTATAATCTATCTTAATATCCTTGATAGGATGCCGGTTTTTAGGTTTCAATAAAGGAACAGATAAAACTTGAATACTGTTCGATGTCTTTATACAACAACGGTTGCGATAGGTCTGTTTCTCAAAGTGTTCGTGTATATCCAGGTATATCTCTTCGGAAAAACAATAACATTGGAAATACTCAATCGGTGGTAAGTATTGGAGCTCGATTATGATTTTGCCATTGTGCATAGACAACCCACACTAATATAAGGGGACTTAGTAACTTATGCAAAAATATATCGCATTTACCCTTTTCCTAACAGTAAGGTAAAGTGCAGGTCATATTCTGATACTGATTATAAATATTCGTCCAAATTACCTAGCCCCTCGCGTAGTACTTTAAATTCGTCTTCTGTACAGTCTACTATGGTTGAGGCAATATTGTTTCCATACCCTCCATCGATTACCAAGTCTACTTGGTTTTTAAATTTTTCGTAGATCAATTCGGGGTCGGTAGAATATTCCAGAATCTCGTCCTCATCTTTGATCGAGCTCGTAATGATAGGATGGTCAAGTTCACGCACAATCTCCCTGGGAATGGAGTGGTCTGGAACCCGGATCCCTACCGTTTTCTTCTTGGTATTCAAGGCTTTAGGCACTTTACTACTGGCCGGTAAGATAAATGTAAAGGGGCCAGGTAGGGCTTTCTTCATCACTTTAAATACCGGGGTGTCCACCCGGGCATATTCAGAAATATGGCTCAAATCGTGGCAAATAAAGGACAAATTGTTCTTCTTGGGGTCTAATTTTTTTAATCGACAGATCTTCTCAACCGCTTTCGGATTAAAAATATCACAGCCTAGACCATACACCGTATCGGTTGGATAAATAATAAGCCCCCCGTCTTGGAGGACTTTAATTACTTTCTGAATTTTGCGGCCTTCCGGATTATCCGGATGGATTTTAAGGAGTTCGGCACTCATAATAAAAAACAAATATGGGTTGTTTATGTAATACAGGATTTAGGTATCCCGTATTAAATAGGAGACTAAAACAACATGAAGAAACTGTTTAAATTTAATTGCCTTGGGCGGCAAAGAGCCATTTCGGGAACCTGATTTCATCAAATTCCTCGCCCATAGCCCTGCTATGCGCTCCTTGTTGATTTCATCAGAACCCCGTATTCTCAAGTTATACGGCCCTTTTCGCCGACAAAAAATAAACTTAAACAGTTTCTAAGTGAATATTTCCTATCTTGGTCAACTTACTTAAAGCTATGAAATTTACTAAAAAAGAAGTTTTTTTTGGGGTTTTACTCCTTTTTTCCTTTGTAACCGTCTCCGTGCTCTTTTATGGTTACCAGGTTTTGTTTGCTTCCAATTTTCAAGTAGAAAAAGAAGACCGCTACCTTAGCATCCCTCCCGGAGAAAACTTTAAAGAACTCTTGGCGCGTTTAAAGGAAGCGCAAATCGTACATGACCCGCTTTCCTTTGCCTTTTTATCCCAGTTTCTAAAATACCAAGACAACATCAAGCCCGGACGTTACCTCATCCGGAAAAATATGAATAACCTGGATGCTGTCCGTATGCTCCGGGCCGGCAACCAAGCCCCCGTACGGGTTACCTTCAATAATATCCGTACGCGAGAGGATTTTTGTCAAAAAATTGCCGAATATTTAAGCTTTCCCGCCGACAGCCTCTGCGTGTTACTACAAGATAGTAGTTTTTTGGCACCCATGGGTTTTGATACCCTCCAAGTACTCTCCCTTTTCATCCCCGACACCTACGAATTTTACTGGAATACCTCTCCCCAAAACTTCGTAAAAAAAATGTATAAACAATACAACCGTTTTTGGAATGAAGAACGGGTAGCCCGGGCTGATTCTATGGGCCTGTTGCCCCAGCAAATTGCCGTACTAGCCTCCATTGTGCAAGCCGAGACCAATATCGCCCAAGAGAAACCCCGCATTGCCGGGCTCTATCTGAACCGCTTAAGGAAAAATATGCACCTGGAAGCCGATCCTACCTTGGTCTTTGCCCATCAAGACTTTAGCCTCAAACGGGTCTTAAACCGGCACAAGGAAATTGACTCCCCTTTTAATACCTATAAGTATCCCGGCCTGCCCCCTGGCCCTATCAACATGCCCTCTCGCCAAAGCCTGGAAGCCGTACTGAATTATGAAGAACACGAATACTTGTTTTTCTGCGCCAAAGAGGACCTATCGGGCTATCACAACTTTGCCGAAACCTATGCTGAGCACTTGAAGAATGCCCGCTTGTTTCACGCAGCTTTAGACAAACGGGGGATTTATTAGACTTGGGGCTTGCCCGCGCCCATAAAAGTTTGCCCCCCTGAAAATAATGGAGCAGGCGCAGGCCGGGCTTTCGCCACTCGCCGGCCTACCCACAGCCAGCGGCGGGCTCAGACAAAGGCTCTATCCCTAAGCCGAAGGAGTAGTGAGAGCAGAGAAGTGAGAGGAGAGAGAAGAGATTTTGCGAGGTAGGACTCGTCCGCAGGTTCATGGGTATTCCGAAGGAAATTGCTTGGATTGTCAGCTGTTGCGTGATTAGATGTTTCATTTACTTGAGAAGCCACATCCCACAAACCTGTAGATTTCACCCAAGGCCGAAATGACAAAATTTTTGTTATTTCTTCCCCTTGCTTCTTGTTTTAGTAAAGCTTCCCCAACAAGTTAGAGCACCTAGTAGACCTAAACCGATGCCCGCCAGTATGACATGTAGGAAACTTTAAGCCCACCCATACAAATCTACCGCCTGCCCCCACATCTCTCCTATCGTCCCGGCTTTTATCTCTTTTCTCTCATCACTACCCTCTCATCTCAAATGGCTGAGGGATAGAGCGGCCTGTTTGAGCCCGCCGCTGGCTGTGGGTAGGGCGGCGAGTAGCGAAAGCCCGACCCCCGGCTCATCGCCCCCCTTACTTCAAGCCATTACGGGTCCGGGGGGCAGCCCCATGAAAAACTTCCGAGCCGAATACATCATCCAATCGGTTTAATAAGCCATGCTGGGCAATTTGCATCTGGCTTTTAATTTCCTTAAAGGTTCGGGTTTTAAATATCGTAGGATAAGCCCCTTAAACCGGCTTAACTGAATCATTTCGGTATAGCCCTCAGGATGGGCTAATAATTTAATTTGATGTTCGTGTTTACTCCATAAAGCAAACCACCCTAAGCTCTGCCAAGTAATATTTTTCTTGGCCTCTAAGCGGGTAATTTGTCCTCTCAGGATATGCGTTTGGCCTGAGCTTCTAAGTACATATGCCTTAAACCGTTCTCCCTTGGCCAATGTACCATCTAATGACAAAAAATTAGGATTCCAACTGGGCAACTGATCTGTTTGCTTCAATACGTCCCAGATCTGCTCTGGGCTGTACTGTACTTGGGTTTTTAGTTTGATGTTCAAGTATTAGATTGCTTAGGCAAGTATTAGGCGCTTGCCCAAGTAAGACATGTACACCGTCATTCGTCACAGGAAACATCTTAAGAAACTGTTTAAATTTAATTATATGGGCTGCAAAGGGCCATTTCGGGAACCTGATTTCATCAAATTCATCGCCCGTAGCGCTGCTATGCGCTCCTTGTTGATTTCATCAGAACCCCAAACTGACCCTTTTCGCCGACAAAAAATAAACTTAAACAGTTTCTAAGTTTTTATTGTACTTATTGAGGTTGGGGCGAGGAAGCTTGATAAAAACGGATACTCCACATACCTCTAAGCTCTCCAATTTTGTAGCCGCTTGCTTGATCATCGGGGTACTGGGAATCAATAACTTCCATGGTAGCAGGGGCTATTTGCTGAGGGCTTTGCCCGTGACAGTTTAAACAAAGTGCCTGAACCATAATGGGCCGGGCGTAGAGAATGGTTTGGTCTTCCAATTTTTCTACGTGATGGGTATTTTCCGCTTGCTCAGCAGATAGCTCCTTCCAGGAGTCTAAGATTTTTTTTTCTTCGGGGGTGGCAAAATCTACCGGGTTACGGGCTTTTAAAGTGGCCCGGCGGAGTATTACCTGATGGGCTTCTCCCAAGGAATCCAAAATAGGGAGTGCCTTTAATTTACAAAAATCGATGGCCCCGGCTGCCCCCTTTCTCCTGGATGGCCTTTTTTAAGGTTTTTCCTAGGCTAAGGCTAGCCAGTGTACTTATTTCTTGGCCCCGGCTATGATACAAATCTGCTTCCTCCGTATTTAATCCTTGGGAAGTAGGGCCAGAAGCGGGGTGACAACTCCAAAGCCAAGCCGTCAAAAAAAGTCCCGGCCAAAGCCGGGACAATGGAATTATTTTCATTTTACGGTGGCTTTGCCTTCACTTTTCCAAGCCAATATGCCTCCCTCCAAGTCAATGATATTTTGAAAACCCAGCTGTTTTAACCGGTGAGCGGCCCGCCCGCTACGCCCCCCACTTCGGCAGTAAATAAACACCGGTTTTTCTTTATCCAGTTTGGCAAACTGTTCTTCAAAATCGTTGCCCGTGACATCAATGTTGATAGCTTTGTTTAAGTGTTCTTGGGCAAACTCCCGAGCAGTGCGGACATCTACTAATTGAAGTGATGCGTTCTTCTCTAATTTGCTTTGGAAATCAGCGGGTTTGAGCTTGGATTGGCCCGATACCCCACAAGAGCCTAGCAGGAGGAGAAAGCAAGCGGCGATAAGGATTTGTTTCATGGTTGGGTATGCGTTTGGGTTTAGGAAGCTTCTTCGTTCCAGGCGTGAATCCCTCCTAGGAGATTGTATACTTTTTGAAAACCCATGCGTTCCATGAGTTGAGAAGCCTTTTCACTACGGCCTCCACTGCGACAATAGACAAAATACGTCTTTTCTTTATCTAGTTTTTCCACCTCATCCTTAAAATTGGGGGCCATAGCATTGATCATGGTATAGCCTGGAATAGAACCCTCGACCAGTTCAGGTTCGGTTCGTACATCCAGAATAAAGGCATCAGAGGATTCAGCGAGTTTTTTCTTAAACTCTTCTACATCGATATTTTGGTAGGGCATATCAAAAAATTTAAATACTATTAAGAAACTGTTTAAATTTAATTGTATGGGGCTGCAAAGGGCCATTTCGGGAACCTGGTTTCATCAAATTCCTCGCCCATAGCGCTGCTATGCGCTAAAAATTTGATTTCATCAGAACCCCAAACTGGCCCTTTTCGCCGACAAAAAATAAACTTAAACAGTTTCTAAATCTAAGAAGTTATTTTCATTTTCTCTACGAAAATGGAAGCTTTCTTTAATCCTCACCTGAATTATCACCTGGGCCGTCTGAGAGGTCTTTTTTTAAACGGCCCGCTTCCTTCAGGGCTTGATGAATAATCCACTCCAATTGCCCATTGATGCTGCGAAATTCATCTTGGGACCATTGCTCCAGTGCACGCATCATATCCGGGTTGAGTCGGAGTACAAAACGTTTTTTTTCGTCTTTCTTTTCGTCTTCCTTTTTTTTTGCCATACACTGATGTGCAAGCAGGGCGCTCCCTGTACAGAAGGAGAGGCCTGTTTGCTAAGAAATTTTAATATAGGGAACCTGTGTTAACTACGGGACTAGCATCTTTATCGGAGCATAATACGACCATCAGGTTGCTTACCATCGCGGCCTTCCTTTCCTCATCCAAGGTGATAATTTCCTTTTTGTTTAATTCTTCTAGGGCCATTTCTACCATACCCACGGCCCCTTCTACGATTTTATGCCGGGCGGCAACAATTGCCGTTGCTTGTTGTCTTCGCAGCATGGCACTGGCAATTTCGGTGGCATAGGCCAGGTATCCGATGCGGGCTTCAATGACTTTTATGCCGGCAATATCTAAGCGTTCTGTTAGCTGCTCTTCCAGAAGATGATTTACTTCATCTACCCCAGAACGGAGTGTCACCTCAGATGGGTCGTCAAAATTGTCATAAGGATACATACCGGCTAACTTTCGCACGGCCGCGTCCGATTGTACTTTGACAAAGTTTTCATAATCATCTACATCAAAAGCCGCTTTAAACGTATCTTCCACTTGCCATACCAGGATGACGCTTATCATGATGGGGTTTCCGTGATTGTCATTTACTTTAAGGCGTTCGCTATCTAGGTTTCGGGCCCGGAGGGATATGACTTTTCGGGAGATGAAGGGATTTGCCCAAAAAAAGCCATTTTTTTTTACCGTTCCCTTGTAATTACCAAATAGCACCATGACCGTTGAACCATTCGGATTAATAAAGAAGAATCCGGGAATGATAAAGATCAATACAAAAATTAGGGGAATCAAGACCGGAATGAGCTTGAAAACTACTGCCGCTATTATACCGGCAATAAGCCCCACTATAACTAAAAGCATCATATAACCGGAGCTGGGATAAAAAGTCTTCTCGTTGTTCATAGTTTCAGTATTGTAATGATGTTAAATTGATATCATAAATGTATTAAATTTTACGTACAACTTCCAAAAAAGATTTCTGGAAAAATGTTATTCTAAGCCAAAAGCCTTGGAATCAAGCCCTTATAATTTCGCATTCACCTCCTAATTGTACCAAATAATCGTATTTTTGTAATAAAATATGGGAATCACATGAAGGCACAATTTCCTCAAGAGCGTATTAGCGTCTTTGATATTTTCAAGGTAGGGGTTGGCCCTTCCAGCTCGCACACCATGGGCCCTTGGCGGGCAGCTTTGCAGTTTTCCAGTCAACTTCAAGCGCAGGATGAATTGATCCAAATTGAGCGCATTGAAATTTTTTTGTACGGGTCTTTGGCCAAAACCGGAAAGGGACACGGAACGGATATTGCTATTCTGATGGGCCTCTTGGGAGAAGATCCGGAAGAGACCGATACGAGCTTAATTCAGGAGAAGATTGATAAAATAAAGACCCGTGGTATTATTTTACTAGGCAAGCAAGCGGAGGTTCCTTTCCAGTATAGCGAAGATTTACATTTTCTATTCCAAGAAAGTCTGGAATACCACCCTAATGGCATGAAGTTGAGAGCCTATTGGAAAGATGGAAAGCAAGAGGAAGAGACCTACTTTTCCATCGGGGGAGGGTTTATAGTCCAAGAAGGCTCCGGGCAAGTAGATCTTCAAGCCAATGAAGTACTACCCTGCCCTGTCAATACCGCCGATGAACTCTTAGCCTGGTGCCATAATCGCGTACAGTGTATTTCAGAAGTAGTACTTCACAACGAATGCTACTGGCGCGAAGAGCAGGCCATCTCCAAGGGCTTA
The DNA here is from genome assembly GCA_963922455.1 of uncultured Microscillaceae bacterium. GTDB lineage: Bacteria > Bacteroidota > Bacteroidia > Cytophagales > Microscillaceae > CAWUIO01. Next base: position 1,296 of record CAWUIO010000106.1, on the reverse strand, counting down.
CGAAGAATTTATGAAACCATGCGAGACTGTGTTTATAGAGGATGCCATACGCATGGGGTATTACCGGGTGGATTACAAGTAGTACGTAGAGCCGCCAAAATGCACGAGCGGCTGATGGATCACCGCCATTACAACCATGTGGCCGAATGGGTAGAGGCTATACGCTTTCACCGGGTAGATTTTCGGCAGACCTTGAAGTGGGTCAGTTGTTTTGCTTTGGCGGTCAACGAAGAAAATGCGGCCTTTGGCCGAGTAGTAACGGCTCCAACCAATGGGGCGGCAGGGGTGATTCCGGCCGTGTTACTGTACATGATCTGCTTCTGTGATAAAATTGGAGATCAAGAGATCGAAAAGTTTTTGCTTACGGCTGGTGAACTAGGCAGTATATTCAAAAAAGGAGCTACTATTTCGGCGGCAATGGGCGGTTGCCAGGCCGAAATTGGTGTCTCTTCGGCTATGGCTGCGGGTGGACTCACCGAATGTTTGGGAGGAACCCCTCAACAAGTCTTAATGGCAGCCGAAATAGCTATGGAACATCACCTGGGGCTCACGTGTGATCCTATCGGTGGCTTGGTACAGATACCATGTATAGAGCGTAATACCATGGGAGCCATGAAAGCCATTACGGCCTCCAATATTGCCTTGGATAGTAACCCCGAGGATGCCCGGGTTTCCTTAGATGGAGTGATCCGTACTATGTGGGAAACGGCTTTGGATATGAATGCTAAATACAAGGAGACCTCAGAAGGTGGACTGGCCTCTAATATTCCTATCAATGTGATTGAGTGCTAGGATTGCCCGCAGTGATTTTTGGAAGTTTAGCCCGGCGCTTATTAGCAATTCAGCCGCCTCAGCCGCTTCTTTAGACGTTCAAGTTTATCCGAACCCCATGGCAAATGAGGATGACTTACACTTGGACCTCCCTCACGCCGGAAACTATCTGATTGAATTAATCAGTCCTGAGGGGAGCCTTTTGCAAACCTATCGGCTTAGCGTTTCCCAAGGGCATAAAAGCACCCAAATCAAATTGCCTCCTTTACCGGCAAAATCAAAGGATGCCTATCTGCTCCGCATAAGCCATGAGGAGGGAGTAAGCCTGGAGCGAATCCTCCGCTAAATATTATTCAAGTAATTGTTTTTAAAACCCTGATCTGTACACGGATCAGGGTTTTCTTTGTTTGGAAGAATATGTGGCAAGCAATGCTCAGAAAACACAGAAGGGTGTATTTTGAAAGACCCAACCGGAAAAATTCTGGGGCTTGCCCGCGCTAAAAAGTTTGGTTTCAAACGAGATTA
>CAWUIO010000105.1:0-22688 GCA_963922455.1 uncultured Microscillaceae bacterium | reverse complement strand
CAAGTTCTCGTTCGTAGCCTAATTTTTTAGCCCGGGCAAGCCCCAAATCATAAAAAAACACCTACCCTTAAACTAAGCGTAGGTGTTGACATTTTGTAACAAGTTTGCTTAATGGATGAGGACCCGGAAGCTATGCATCTCGCCCCCTTTTTCTAAGATTAGGTAATGTAATCCGGCCCGCCCCGGAGCGATCGGGATACTAAGTTCCTCCGCATCTTTAATTCTTTCTTCGTGCAAGATGATCCCTTTGGCGTCTAGCAAGGTGATCCGAATATCTCCCGGCTCCCCGCCCTGCCACTTAAGAAGCATCCGGTCCGGGCTTGGATTGGGGTATAGCTCAATAGTAGCCGAGAGAGGAATACTTTCCCCAGCTTCCTCACTAATCTGGAGGCTTTGGGAGTTAATCACCGTAAAACGAAGGGTATCTTCTGTGATTATCGGGCCCGACAACCAATTATTGTTATAAGCCCGGCTTACCAGAACATAATTCCCTGGCAAGAATGCTCCCGCCCCAAAGTTACCGCCTTGGTCACCCCATACGGCATAGGGAGGATTGTTCTCGGTGCGGGTAAAGCTTCGAGCGCTCGGTTCGATCAAGGTAAATTGTACACTCCCTACCATATTTGAGGGAATCGCTTCAATGTTTAAAGAACTGCTACCAATTTGGGAGATATCTACGTTCATGCCATCTTGTAAAGGGCCAATCACGAGGTCGGTAGCCGGATCAATAAGCTGATAGCTAAAGTCAACCGGGTTTTGAATTTCAAAATCAAGGGTATAGGGGGTACTGCTGATTCCTCTACCAAATGACTCAGAGTAAGCAAATACTTCTAAACTGTAGGTACCTACGCGTGGTCTCCAATCTCGGATTTGCCCATTAGAACGATAACCAAAGAGATAAAAGGGAGATTCGGGAGCCGTATAGCTCCGGGTATTAGGCCCCATTAATTCAAAATGAACACTCCCTACAGTTTGACTAGGAAGGGCTTGAATGGCGATCTCTCCGGTTCCTAAAGCATTTAAATCTATAATATCACCAGCTTTAAGGGTATCCAAGACGCTGTCATCTTGGGTGTCTAAGATGAGAAATTCAAACGTAGGCTCAAAAAAGGCGATGACCTCAAAATCTACACTAATAGGAGTACCAGGGCTACCTTGGCCATTGGCTTCGCTGTAAGGCGTTGCGGTAAGCGAGTAGAAACCCGGCTCGATATTCGACCAGGGATAGTAATTGCCGGCATTGTCCCCAAATAAGGCATAAGGGGCCTCATTATCTACTTGGGTTCTCTCTTGGGTTCCGCTTAGCTCCAATACTACACTGCCCACATCTTGGGGCATTTCGGCCTCAATGCTCAGTTTTTGCCGAGGATAATCAAACAAGTTGATTTGGGTATTTTGCTCAAGTTCCTGTACAAACTGATTAAGCGTAGCGTTGATTAGTTTGAAACCAGTTTGAGGCTGGGTTTCTACTACCTCTAGGCTTACTGGAAACTCCAGAGATAGTTGAGCCGGATCATTACTTTGGACTAAGTAGGGATTTTGGTATAGACCAGCTGGCAAACCTTCCGAACTAAACTGTACGGAGATAAGATCGCTGGCCCCAGGGGCTATACTTCCTGAGCTCTTACTGAGTTGATTAAAGCCAACGGGTGCCGGGGTGCTTTCTACATAAAAGTTATCAATATCCATGACCCCTTGTTCCGTATTAGGAAAGTTTTCAATCCGGAATTGGGTAGCCAGCAAGAAGACATTTCCCGAAAGAACTTTCTGATTTTCAAAAAACACATCTAGCATAGCATTCGGGTATTGTATGATGCGTATATTGAAGTAGCCTTCCGGGGTATCAAAGTCAATTGGGATAATTTGGTCAAAATTGAGTGTCTCTGCATTAAGGAATGAGGCTTCCCATCCCGAATCTGTAGTATATCTTAGATAAAAGACAGGGCCAGCCCAACCATCTGGTTGCCAAGGATAAAAGAACCAATCTCCTTCACTGGTGATCAAGTCTACGTCTAGAGAGACATATAAGGTGTCATTATCAAAATTTTCAATATTCGGGGAAGCTGCGTAGCCGGTGCCCATAACCCGAAGGTGCTGTTGCCCGCTTTTAGGGTTAGTGTTTACAACTTCCCAGTTAGGGTCAACATCCCATCCATTTTCGCGCTCACTGCAGGTTGAACAAATACGGTCAGGACGAGGGATACTTCCCAAATCATAGCTTTCATAGTTACCCAAGCCTTCTATCCCTGGATCGGGGATTTCGTAGTGTAAGGTGCTTTCCCCCTCATTTTGTATGGTGAAGGTTTGCGTTTGGCTTTGATTATTGGCTAAAACTGCCTGCAAGGCACCTGGGGTGATTCGGATTTGAGCCTGCCCATTTACGTGCAGGGTGACCGGGATGCCTTGAGCGGCGCCTGATTCTTGGCTTGTTTTGACCAATACCTGGGCCTGGTATGTACCGGGAAGCAAATGCTGGGCACTCAATTCTAAGGGAAACTCAACACTTTGTCCGGCCGGAATGGTAATTTTATTCGTATCTAAGGCAAGCCAATTCTGTTCAAAGATTTGAATATCATCAATCTGGATGTATTTGTCAAAGGTGAAACGTGAGGCACCATTAGAATTACGCCACTTAATTTGGATACTATCTACACTTGCGTTCAAATAAGGACTGATATCTAAGCTGAGTACCTCTCCTGGGCCCATGCCATCTTGGCCTAAGGCAGTCCGGGTCTCGTATAACTTGATCCAACTGGCCCCACCATTGGTGCTTATCTCCGTGCTAAAATCCCCAGGGTTACCGAAGAAGGTGCCCGGATCTGGTTGGTAGTTTACAGAAAACTCCAAAATACCGCGCTTAAGGCCCGCAACCGAAATCGGAGCGCTTAGGAGTTCTATTTCATACTCATTGCCCAAAGCAGTATAGGCGGCATCTCCTGTGCCTGCGTAATTGCCCACATTAGATTCACTGGCCAAGCCCCAAAAGGGATTGCCAGATTCCAATGCTATCTCCCAGTCGCTGGGGAAGCCATTTTCAAATCTTTCTTCGTAAATAACCCTTCCTTCTAAGGCATTCCCAGGTTTAAATACGGGGTTTTCGTATTGAATAGGGCCTATATTCCCTATTTCTGCCCCTACTACTTCCACGCACAAGACTTGCTCGCTATCACTAAGGTTCTGTACCTGGATAGTCCGGGTACGGGAGGCCGCAAAGTCTAAAGTTTCTTCTACTTGATTTGGCTGTAAACTAAGTTGGTCCAAGCAATCATCAGGAGCCGAAAAAGCTTCGGGAATGAACAGTCCACAATCAGGATGGGTACTGAGAGATATCGCCAAATCCTGGGGGTTTCCATCCAAAGGAAAACCACTTAACGTGATGGTTTGGGAACCGGTGTTTGCTTGGAGAAGGGCAAAACTCTGCCCATTTACGAGCAACTGGGCAGAATCTGGGGCCCCCACATAGGAAATTTCAAGACTTTGAGAATATACATCTGTACCGGCTTGACAGAAGGGCATCCCAAGATTTTCTAAGACCAAACCCGGAGGGGCCGTAAAGGCAGAAGCTAGGCTAAGAAAGCAAGTAGAATCCACTTCAAAAAAGGCAGTTAAGTCAACTGGCAGACCATCGGAGACCAATCCTTCTAAGATAATTTCTTGGCTACCTCCTGAACTCAGCTCTATGGGGAAGCTTTGTCCGTTGACGATCAAGCTCCCCGAAGTGGGTGGGCTCACATAGTTTATGAGTAAGGACTGAGAATAGCTACGCGTATCGGCCGAGCAAACTGGGGTACCGACTTGCTCCAGGCTAATAGAACAAGGGGCCGCACAGGCGGGGGGAGCTTGTATGGCCCCGGGAAGTGTGAGCTCACAAAGTTGTAAGAGGGGAAATTCGGCTGAGAAAAGGGCTATTTGCAAGTCTTGGGCTTCCCCATTGGCCGACAGACCCTCTAAAGTAAAAGATTGAGGGCCATTTCCTGAGGCAGCAATAGGAAACCGATGCCCGTTCAATTCTATAAAACCTCCATCAGGCAGGTTTTGATAATCAACTTCTATGCTGGCCGAAAAGGCTATCGTACTAGGGTCACAGGCCCCAATTTGTACGGCTTGGGCTGTGAGTAACTGACAGGAATCAACTTGCGGTTGATCTCCTAGCCTAACAATGAAATTCCCCTCGGCATCAAACCCATTAAAAGAGGGCAAGGCAGGAAATACAATTTCGTCAGAATCACCAAAGTAGGTTCCGCTTACAATGATATGCTGGCTATCATTCACCATAATCTCGCCAGCACTCAAAAACTGACCATTGCTGTAAGAAACCACATCAACCAAGCCGCCCGAAGAAGTATACTTGGCCATAAACATATCAAAGTTGCTACTGGGGACTACGCTCAGATTTTGGGGGCTTCCCTCTAAATTCTCGACAGTTATTTGATCACTATACGAGGTAATGATATAAATTTCCCCATTGTCATCCGAATCCAAAGCGATTTCGGAGAAGGCCGACTCAGTATTTTCAATATTACTAATCCATTCATAATTCAGTGTATTGGGGTTCATCCGGCCAACAAAAAAACTGAAAATATCAGGAGAGTTGAGGGTGCGGACGCCAAAGTCCACTTCGTTTCTATACCGACCGACAATGGCCAAGAATTGATTGTTCAGGTTGTAATCCAAGCGAACCCCGTCCAGAGATTGAGAAGACGGCAAAACACTGTTTTGGGCGATAACTCCCAGGTTCTGATCGAGCAAGCTTACAGACAAATCCGAAGCCCCGACACGGGTACCAGCCAAATATATAGTACCATTCGGACCAGACTCTATGGTAAAAAGCCCTTGATATTCTGGTATTCTCTCAGCAGACAAAAAGCTGCCATCAACCTCATAACGAGCAAAATAAACACCTCGATCAGAATTTGAATTGGGCTCAAGGCTAAAGTCATCGTTAAACACAATATCTCCTTGGTATGGGCCTGCTACGTAAACCTGATTCTCTTGGGGGGAAAATACTAATCCAGACGTTGCAACTGAACCAGAAAAGGAAAGGGCTCTTTCAATTTTGTTTGCCCATTGAAATTGCCCCGTCTGAGCAGAAAATTTAGCGATGAACACAGCAGCGGTATTACTTCCATTGCTCAGGGTAAAGGCGATACTATCCGATTGAGGAAAAGCCGGGAAATTTAAATCGGCAGAAAAGGTACCCACCATAAAGAGGTTGCCTTGGGAATCAACTTTGACATCGGAGGCTACATCAGAAAAAGCAGATGCTATCTGAGTAACCCACACCAGATTACCAAAGGGATCTATTTTCATAAGTACGCAGTCTCTCGATCCTTGACTAAGCAGGGTATCCCCACTTAAGACAAAAGTATTTTGAAAGTTGCTACCGGCATAGATGTTTCCTTGATCATCCTGGGTAATGCGTATACCAGAATTGCCGCGTTGAGAGACTTGAGACCAAACCCCTCCTGTGGGTAATAAATCCTGGGCCCTGAGAGACGGTAATAATAAAAAGTTAAGTAACAAGACGAGCATACCCATACAGGTAACACGCCCAATTGTAAGTGTTGACATGGGGATCAAAGTTTAGGTTGCAATAAGAATTGATTGGTCGAGACCAGTTGAAAAGTGGGTGTATCTAAATTACTAAAAAAAACTTGCCTTTTGCTAGTTTGGGCTAGTAATACGTACTATTGATGGATTTGTTGGGTATTTATCTCAAAAAAATCAGAATTATTTGTTTTTTCTAGCATACCCACCCTATTATTTGATAAAATACGTGCCAAATATGGATGTTGAGGTATCCCAAAAAAATACTTGTTCCTTTTTCGGTAGTGATTTCTAGCCCTGGGAAGGATATTTGGCCCAAATTTACGTCTACCCTTTAATTATAAAAGGCATGAGAACCTTAAGTTTTGAAGAAAAATACGCAGCCATCGGGACCCGGGAGTCCCAATATGAGGGATTATTTATCACGGCGGTAAAAACAACCGGTATATTTTGCCGCCCTTCCTGCCGGGCCCGAAAACCCAAGGCCGAGAATGTGGTATTTTACGACAATGTCCAAGAGGCTATCCAAAATGGCTACCGAGCTTGCAAAATATGTAAGCCGATGGAAGCCGCCGACAGCACTCCAGAATATATCCAGAAGCTCCTCCAAGAGCTGCAAGACGACCCATTCCTTAAAATGAAAGACCAGGATCTTCGAGACCGTAAGATAGAACCTAGTAAAATTCGTCGCTGGTTTAAAAAACATTACCAGATGACCTTTCAGGCCTACCAGCGTATGTTGCGTATCAACCTAGCCTATACATTGATCCAAAAGGGGAACTCCGTAACCGGAACGGCTTTCGAGTTGGGCTATGAATCCTTAAGTGGCTTTAGCGAGGGCTACAAAAATATTTTTGGGGATTCGGCCCGAAAAAGTGGAAATAAACAAGTAATTCATATACGTCGGTTTACCACAAGCTTAGGCCCCATGTTTGCCGGAGCGACCCAAAAAGGGATTTGCCTTTTGGAATTTACCGATCGTAAAATGCTCGAAACAGAGTTTAAAGACTTACAAAAGCGTTTGGGGGCCGTTTTATTGCCCGGACAAAATCCTTGGCTGGATCAAGTGCAAACCGAGATCAAGGAGTACTTGGCCAAAAAACGTAAGCAATTCCAGGTGTCTCTCGATAGCCCTGGTACAGAATTTCAACAGGCTCTCTGGACTTTACTTCAAAAAATACCCTACGGCGAAACCGCAACATATAAGGACTTAGCTACTCAATTGGGCAAGCCCCAAGCGGTGCGGGCCCTGGGAGCGGCCAATGGGGCTAACCGAATTGCGATTATCATTCCTTGCCACCGGGTGATTGCCACCAATGGAGAACTCCGGGGCTATGGTGGGGGCTTAGCGCGTAAAAAATTCCTGCTTCAACTGGAAAAGGAAAACAGATAAAAGGCTAGGCTTGAGTACTACTTGAAAAAAATGGAGCTTCCCCGCGCCTAGAAGTAGGTGACCCCAAAAGAAAATCTCTGCTGGCGCGGGTCGGGCTCTCGCTACTCGCCGGCCCACCCGCCAGCCAACAGCGGGCTCAAACAGGCCGCTCCATCCCTAAGCCGGGAGACTGGGCTTACTTACTCCTTAAATTTACCAATGCTGGCCACTGGCTAAGGGTATTAGAGAGGAAGGCAGCCCTGCCTTCCTCTTCCGTTTAAGCAATTATTCCAGACTGGGAAGTATCCGAGGGGTGCCGTAATTTTTTTACTTTCAATTTTAAATGGACATTGCCTGCATCCTCATTGGTAAAAGTCATCGCAATATCCTGCCATTCATCCGATTCATTTAAAATATGCAAGCCATTCCCCAGGGCCCGGTTCATATGGGCTGCTTCCAAAGTAGTCCCTTTCACATTGTCTTCACCCAGTAGAATCCCACTCTGAACCCCGATGTGTTGGGTATTGGGAAGAAATTCAAAGGCAAAGGAAGTAAATGACTGCCCTGCTTTACCCATATTTCTATACATATCCCGTTCTTCCCGATCGTCGGCAAATTGGCTAATCAGGTCACTTGAGCTTTTGAGTACATTTTGGAATAAGCCCACATCTTTTTGTTTGATAAAAGCCATACTTATACGGAATGGGGTGCCAAAATGCCAATCGCCAGCATATAGGATTTTATACTGCACACCCAAGACGTTTTCTCCATCAAGCTTGCCATCATCTAAGTCAATTTGGAAGCTTTCTGATTTGGCCTGTCTGCCAAAACCAAAGCTTGAATCAAATTTAAAAATGTCATTTTTATTGCGGCCCGTGGGAGCAATTTGCAGTTCTTCCAGCATGACCAACATACGAGGGAATTTATGCTTTTCTCGGGGGTCGCCGGCCTTCACCGGATTGGCCTCCAAAACCTCAAACTCGATGCTTACTTGCTGCTCTCCATCCTCACCCACTCGATCAATGCTATACCTGCCCGATTTGAGAGGGTGTAAATTAGGAAGCTTAGGAACTCCTGCCTTGGCTACATTGGCCAGCGCTCCTTGAAAATTAATTTCGGTGTCATTATCTCGACGATGCACAAACTTGAATAAACTCTTAAATGCTTCCAATCCTGAGGAGAGTATGGTGCCAATATTGGGTACCAAAAGGGCCGATTTGGCTACCGAAGACATGATCATTTCGTTTTTATCCTTCCCCTTGGCCTGCTTATCTACCTCAATCAATTGGGCTTCGATTTCTAAAAGGCTATTATTATAGCCAAAATAGAGTAGCTGGTTGCTCAATTTCTCCGGATTAAGTATTTCCCCCCCTCGTTTTTCTTTTTCGGCTTCCCAACTTAGGGTGCTAGCCTGGGCTCCAAAATTTAAGCCGAGTAGTCCCTGTCTTTTGCCTTTTAGTCGATCTCGCGATAGTAAGCGGGAGATGTTTAGGTTTTTGAGATAGACTAAAATGTACTTTTCGTGTTGTAGTTCTGGTGCATTGTCTGCGGTAAGATCTTGAAGACGCACTGTGCCTCCCGGCTTGAAAACTAGTTTTGCCATGCTTGTATGTGTATTTGGATAGAAGATCTAGAAAAAGTTCTGAGGGCCCAAGGAAGCTCTTTAGCTTCTATATCACTCAGAGCCTAATGATAGTGAGGTCTAGCCTCTCTACCATGCTGGAATTACGATAAAGGATGCCTCATCCTGCGAATACATTTGGGTTTTGATCTTGTGAGGAAATAGCTAGAGCCAGGTGTGGCATTAAATAAAATCATGGATACTTACCGAAAGCCCTTGATTGAATGCCCTACGAAAGCGAGTAAAAGTTATATACGGACCCTTCGCATAACAATATTAACCATAAAATAGAAGACGCGTAGGTTCTCTAACATTATTTAGCTTGTTAGACGGGATGCAAGATGGAAAAAATGAGGGAACAGAGAACAGAACGCCAATAAAAGAGCAAGAAAACTTGGGATTGGCTTAGGGATTGAACGGCCTGTTTGAGCTCGTAGGGGGCTGAGGGGAATGGCAGCGAGTAGTGAAAGCCCGGCCCGCGCTGGTAGGAAGGTATTTTTATAAACAACTTTACTAGCGCGGGCAAGCCCCAGGAAATGTTTTGATCCTTATTTTTTTAAGGTAGTGCGTACTTTTACTTCAGCGTGTAAGGTGCGGTGTACCGGACAACGGTCGGCAATTTCCATTAAGCGTTGGGTTTGTTCTTCGGTCAGGTTACCCTCTAGCTCAATTTCTCGCACAATCTCATCCACTTTGCCCACTTTTGCTTCACAGTCGGCGCAGTCTTTGGCGTGCACTTTTTGATGGTTAAGGTGTACCCGTACTTGTTGCAAGTCCCACTCTTTACGATCGGCATACATACGGAGGGTCATACCGGTGCAGGTACCGAGCGCAACCGAGAGAAAATCGTAAGGCGTGGGGCCTAAATCGGCTCCTCCTACCGTAGCGGGCTCATCTCCGGTAAGACGATGGCGTCCGGCTTTGATTTCGGTGGTATAGCCTTCGGCCCCGGTTTGGGTCACGACTTGGTGGTCGGTATCGGTGATTTGGTCTTCATTTTCGGGATCGGGTATTTCGACATAGCGGCCAGCCCAGGCGGCAATCACTTCCCCAACATATTTTGAATCGGCCTTATTGCTCATCAGGTGATCGGCTCCATCTAAGGAAATAAAACTTCGAGGTTGTTGGGCTGCTTTGTAAATGGAGGTGGCATTTTCGATACCCACCGTTTGATCTTGGGGGGAGTGTAGTACCAAAAGCGCCGCGCTTAGGTTTTGAATCAACTGACGGGACTCGATGGAGGCAATATCTTCAAGAAATTCTTTTTTGATCGTAAAGTTTCGCCCCCCAATGTTTACGTCGGCAATCCCTTTCTCTATGATTTCCGATTCGGCACTTTTGAGCAGGTGGGAGACGTGTTGTGGGTCATAGGGCGCCCCAATGGTAGCTACGGCCTGCACACTGGGAATCCGGTTTTTGGCCACCAAGACGGCTGCTCCACCCAAGGAGTGACCTATCAATAAGCTAGGGGCTTGGTAGTTTTCTTCCATAAACTTAGCCGCCGCCATCAAGTCTTCTACATTAGAAGTAAAATTGGTGTCGGCAAAATCCCCTTCACTATCCCCTAGGCCTGTAAAATCAAAGCGAAGTAAGGCAAATCCTCGATGTGTCAAGGCTTGGCTGATGTTGCGGATGGCGGTCAAGTTTTTATTACAAGTAAAGCAATGGGCAAATACGGCCCAGTTATGCGGTTGGCTATCTACGGGTAACTCGAGACGGGCAGATAGTTGGTAACCTTGGGCGTTTTGAAATTGCACTCGGATTGTTTTCATACTCAAAAAATGCTCTAAAATATGTTGTGATCATTACAATGGGCTGGGAAACGATTTTCATAGGGATAAAAATCTTCAATTTCCCCTTGCCGTATTCGTTTTTGCATTTGCTTCCAAAAAGAAGCTTCAAATAGGTAACTGTGCTTATCAAAAAAATAATTCCGAGCTTCCCGGTTTCCTACCAGAAAATTGCGAAACTCTTCTGGGAATACATCGTGAGGGCCCACCGAATACCAGGGTTCAGACGACATTTCCTCCTCATAATTACGCGGCTCAGGGATTACCCGGAAGTTGCAGTCGGTTAGTAAACTGATTTCGTCATAATCGTAAAACACGACCCTGCCATGCCGGGTAACCCCAAAGTTTTTTAAGAGCATGTCACCTGGGAAAATATTGGCCGTGGCCAGTTCTCGAATGGCATTTCCGTATTGATCTATAGCTTTCCGGGCCTGCTCGGGAGTCGCTTGCTCCAAATAAATGTTTAAAGGGATCATTTTACGCTCGGTATAGAGGTGTTTGATGATAACCTTTGATCCTTGAATACTTACAATGGAGGGGGCCAAGCGGAGAAGCTCTTCCAAGAGCTCGTCGGCAAAACGGTAGCGTTCAAACTCAAAGTAATTAAATTCGTGGGTGTCGGCCATTCTTCCTACCCGGTCGTGTTCTTTTACCAATTGATATTTGGCTTTAACGGTTTCGTGGTTGATGCTTTTGGGAGGGTCAAATCGATCTTTCATCAGTTTGAACACAATATTATAGGAAGGAAGGGTAAAAACACTCATAACCATACCACGAATACCGGGAGCAATGACAAATTGGTCATCGGATTGCTCCATATGTTTTAGGAAGTCCCGGTAAAACTGCGTTTTACCGTGTTTATTAAAGCCGATAGAGTTGTACAGCTCACCCAAGCTTTTGAGAGGCATGAGGGTTTTTAAAAACTGCACGAGTTCGGAAGGGACTTCTACTTGGACCATAAAGTAGGAGCGGGTAAACCCAAAGACTTTGGAAACTTCATCCGAATCGATTAAAAGGGCGTCTACATAAAGCCCGTGTTCACCATTCAAAATAGGCATCACCACGGGGATGGTAACCTCATCATATTGTACCCTTCCGATAAGGTAAGCCGCTTTGTTACGGTAAAAGGGGGTTTTAATAACATCTAAACGGGCTTGTACGCCTTTTAGGCCCATGGATTTTACTTTGCGCTGGATACACAGGATGTCCCGCTCTAGGTTCTCAAAGGGGCATGGGAGTTGAAAGTCTTCTAAGATCGCTTTAATTTCATAGCCTAGCATGGAGTCTACGGAGTAACTTCGATAGATAGTTTCTTCGGAGTGCAAGGCATTAGGACGCTCACCTGTAGTCACGAACATGATGTGGGGGTTTATACCCATGGGGTAAAATACCTTACGGCATACCGAGTTATAAAAGGTTTCGGCTACTTCAAAAGCACGGTAGTTACGGATGGTTCCGGTAAAAACTCCTTTGATATGATGCCAAAGTTCTTCATTGTGCCGATCTTGCCCGAGCTTATCACGAAGCAGTTTGGAGAGTTGTTGTACTTTGTTCATGTACAAATGGAGACGGTCCCGGGTGTCTGATTGGATTCCGGCCCAGTCTTTATTTCTGAAATGAAATTCGGCCCGGGAGGTGACCGTTTTGAAATCAATCCAAAATTTAAGGAAGCCATCAAATATTTGCCCGGCAATTTCCTCCGCATTGTAGGTAGTATTTAAGGGGGGCTTGGCATCTGACATAAAACATTGGGCTTTTGTGAGGGTTATAATTACTCAGTAATTCTTAGAAACTGCAGTTATTGCGGTAAGAATCATTTTCTTGTTGAACTTTACACATAAGTTATTGTTTTTTTTTTATTATTCAATACATTTTTTAATTCTAAAAATATGGAACTTAAAGTGGGTGATCCGGCTCCGATGTTTGAAGGAAGAGACCAAAATGGAGATCCGATCAAATTGGCAGACTATGCTGGTAAAAAAGTAGTGCTTTATTTTTACCCTCGCGACAATACGAAAGGATGTACGGCGCAAGCTTGTAACTTAAGAGATCATCATCAAGAGTTATTAGATGCGGGTTACCAGGTGATCGGTGTAAGTACCGATGATGAAAAATCTCACCAGAAATTTATCACCAAATTTGAACTTCCTTTTCCCTTGGTAGCGGATACAGAGCAAGAGGTGGTACAACAGTATGGCGTATGGAAAGAAAAGTCTATGTACGGTAAGACGTACATGGGTATCGTCCGTACCACGTTCTTGATTGGAGAAGATGGTAGGATTGAAGAGATCATCGGTAAGGTAAAAACGGCCGCCCACACAGCCCAGATTTTGAAGTAAGCTAGATTTATCGATTGGATATTTCGATGAATTTTAGGGGAGGAGTATAAAATTATCTATACCAAATCACGAACCCGGCAAAAATTCTATATTTTTGTCGGGTTAATTTTATAACTAGCTAGTCCACATTTGAGAATCCCATTGCTATGGAGTTGGAAGAACTAAGTCGCATTGCCAGCCAAGTTAGAAGAGACATTGTTCGCATGGTATATCAAGCCCAATCGGGACATCCTGGGGGTTCCTTGGGATGTACAGAGTTTTTTGTAGCCATGTACTTTCGTATTCTCCGGCATAATACCCCTTTTGAGATGGATGGTAAAGGAGAAGATCTATTTTTTCTTTCTAATGGTCATATTTCCCCGGTTTGGTATAGTACCTTGGCCCGGGCCGGGTTTTTTGAACTGAACGAGCTAAACACCTTCCGAAAAATCAACTCGCGTCTTCAAGGCCATCCGGCGACAGAAGAGGGGTTGCCTGGGATTCGGATTGCCTCGGGTTCGCTGGGGCAAGGATTGTCGGTAGCTATCGGTTCGGCCTTAACCAAGAAGTTAAACCAGGACGCGTTTTTGGTCTACGTACTCATGGGGGATGGAGAGCAACAGGAAGGCCAAATATGGGAGGCGGCTATGTTTGCGGCCCACCATAAAGTGGATAATTTAATTGCGGTCATTGATGTGAATGGCCAGCAAATAGACGGGCCCGTGGAGGAAGTGATGTCTTTGCTGGACTTACAAGCTAAGTGGAAGTCTTTTGGTTGGCAAGTATTGGAGGTAGAGGGAAATAATATGGAAGAGTTGGTCCGAACGCTTACTTTGGCCAAAGGCCTTACCCGCCGTGAGCAACCGGTCATGATTTTAATGCAGACGCACATGGGGCAAGGGGTTGATTTTATGATGGGCTCCCACAAATGGCACGGAATAGCCCCCAATGACGAGCAATTGGCCCAGGCTCTTGATCAGTTAGAAGAAACTTTGGGGGATTTTTAATCCCCCTTCTGGGAAAGGGCCCATTCTTTAGCAAAGTAAGTTAACACTACATCGGCCCCGGCCCTTTTGATACTCAATAAGCATTCATGCATCGTGGAAGGCCCGTCTAGCCAGCCCTTTTGCTGGGCTGCTTTGATCATGGCATATTCTCCACTCACTTGATAAGCCGCAATAGGAACAGGAAACTCTGCCTTTAAATCCCGAATGATGTCCAGGTAGGCTAGGGCAGGTTTAACCATCAAAAAATCAGCTCCTTGTTCATAATCGAGTTGGGCCTCGAGTAAGGCTTCCCGGGAATTGGCCGGATTCATTTGGTAGGTTTTTTTATCGCCAAATTTTGGGGCCGAATCCAGGGCGTCTCGGAAGGGGCCATAAAAAGCACTGGCATATTTGGCTGTATAGGCCATAATGGATACTTCCTCAAAGCCATTGGCATCTAGGGCTTCGCGCAAATAACCAACCCGGCCATCCATCATATCGGAAGGAGCTACTATATCTATGCCTGATTCGGCTTGGCAGAGGGCCATCTTGGCCAATATCTCCAAGGTTTCATCATTGAGTATTTTGCCATCTTTTACGATGCCATCGTGCCCATCAGAACTGTATGGGTCCATGGCTACATCACTGATGAGACATGTTTCTGGAAAGCGTTTTTTGATGGCTCGTATGCTGTAGGGATAAAGGCCCTCAGGATTGTAACTTTCTCGCGCTAAAGGGTCTTTAAGAGAGTCATCCAGGCTGGGGAATAGGGCAAAATTTTGGATACCCAGGGCCAAGCATTCTTCTATTTCGTACAAAATCCGGTCGGGTGAATAGCGATAGATCCCTGGCATGGAAGCTACTTCTTGAGCTTCTTGCTGGCCTTCGATTAAGAATAAAGGGAAGATAAGATCTTCGGCCCTGACAAAATTTTCTTGTACCATGCCCCGTACGGCAAGCGACTTTCGGTTGCGACGGGGGCGGTGTGACTGGGGATAGGTTGGATTGGAATCCATAATGCAAGATTGGTTTGAATTTCTAAATTACAAAATATGCTAAAATAATGAGATCTACGGCCAGATTTGGCTCTTCTTGGCTTAGGGATGGAACGGCATGTTTGAGCTCGTGTAGGCCTTGCGGGAAAAGGCAGCGAGTAGTGACAGCCCGACCCGCGCGGGCACAGAATGAATCTATTGCTAGGGTTATTTATGCGCGGGGAAGCCCCTTGCTTATGCGACCAGGTGAAAAGCTTGGAAAAAAAATCGTTTTATAGGCTTTTTATACATTTTAAATTGATTTTCCGAGGAAAAAATTAAATTAGCGGGCAATCTGTTTGATTTATTAACCTCAGAACTATACGATCTATGTACTTCAAATTGTTTGGGCTATTATTCTTGCTTGCCTTAGGAGTGGCTTGTGCCCCCCAAGAAACCCAAGAAGAAGCAGTCATGGAAGAGGAATCTACACCAAGCTCAGAAGAAACTAGTGAGGCAAAGCCTGGAGAGTCTTTTTTATACAAGAAGGTGTCTGCCCAATTGGGAGAAGGGGCGGTTTGGGATGATCAGATCGAGCGGCTGCTATCGGTAGATATTGAAGGCAAAAAACTATTTGTTTTGGACCCCTTTGATAAGTCCTTGATAGAAATTGATGTGAAAGAGCCAATTGGTACCGTGGTGCCGGCTTCTCCCGATAAGGTAGTGTATGCCCTCAGCACCGGCATTTTTGAAATGGATTTATTGAGCCGGTCTACTCGCAAAATTGCCGACCCGGAGGCTGATCTTCCGGCTAATCGTATGAACGATGGGAAATGTGACCCGGCTGGCCGCTTGTGGGTAGGGTCTATGGCTTTTGAACAAACGCCTCACGCGGCAGCGCTCTACCGAATAGATGCTCGGGGTAATCACAAAATGATGTTGGATAGTATTAGTATTTCTAATGGAATATGCTGGTCTTTGGATGAGAAAACCATGTATTATATTGATACCCCCACTCAGGAGGTAAAGGCTTTTGATTATGACCGGGCGCGTGGGGAAATTAGCCGGGGCCGGGTAGCGGTACGGATTCCTGAAAGTATGGGTTTTCCGGATGGAATGACCATTGATGCCGAGGGGAAGTTATGGATTGCCCTGTGGAACGGAAATGCGGTAAGCCGTTGGGACCCTGACACGGGCGAACTTATGAAAAGTTACCCGGTAGAAGCGCATAATGTAAGTTCTTGTGCCTTTGGAGGAAGTACCTTAGACACCTTGTTTATCACCACTGCCCGGGTAGATATGAGCGATGAAGAGTTAGCAAGATACCCCAATGCTGGGAGCATTTTTGCCCTGGTACCCGGAGTAAAAGGAGTGAAAGCTTTTCGGTTTGGAATGCCTCAAGACCAAGCCAGCGCCCTTTAATTTAGGAAGGGGGCCGGCTTTGGTTTAAGAAGTACCGCCGTATTATTCCTCGATGGCCAATTTGGCGGCCAATTTGAGTAAGTCCGGATTGAGACGTTCTCGGTAATTTGGATTGATATATTCAAACTTGATGATCCCTTCTTTGTCAAGTACAAATACGGCCGGAACCGGAAGCAAATCCTGGCTTAAGAGGTTTCTTTCTTTATATTTTTTAAAGGTTTCGGGGGCCAAGCGGAATGCTATACCAAATTGAACTGCCGCATCCATGGTGGCATCCGAAAGCAAGTCATATCCTAAATTATTTTTTTCTACGGTGGCACTTAATTTTTCTACGGGATCTGGGCTAATGGCCAGGATCTGATAGCCCATATTTTTCATCTCTTCCATGATAGACTGGACGCCGCTCAACTGCCGGTTACAAAAGGGGCACCATCCTCCTCGGTAGAATATAAGGATAGAGGGCTTTTCTCCTACTTTATCTCGTAGGGAGATTATCTCGTTTCCCATCGTACGGAGGTTGACACTTGGTATTTTTTCTCCCGTTAAAAGCGGGCTTATGTCTTCTGCTTTGTTGGGAATGGGGTCTTGACTGGTAGTAGATGCGCTAAATAAAAGTAGGCATAGTAAGCCACCGAATACAAATTGGGTATAATGTTTCATGTGAAAAGGAGGTTTTTTAACAAAGGTAGAATTAAATTCTAAGCCATTGGTAAGTAAGCGGACAAAAGCCTCCTTTCTGGGCCGTAATTTGTGGGGAGCGGAGTTTAAGATACCTCTTCTTGAGGGATTAAACGACTGATTGAGTCAAGTACTTTGATTCTCCATTGGAGTACTTCGGCTACTAAGCGAGTACAACTATCCCATTTCTCCTTGTCTTGTCCACATTGCTCGGTCAACATTTGAGCCATGAGTACGTCTTCTTGGAGGCACATATACTGACGGGCTTGTTCTAAGTAATAAACAAAAGTGGCTACGTGTTCGGGGTGCTGTTCGGCCAAATCTAAAGCCGTAGCTTCTAAGAGAGGCGGTATTTGATGTAAGCGGGCAAAACCAAATAAAGCATAGAGATGGTGTGCTTCGGCTAGTTCTAAGTGGCGAAGTAGGTGAATAATACCTTCTTTGTACCGTGGATTAATGCGAAGGGAGGAAACGGCGTCTACCCAAGGGACTCCTTGCTCAAGGTAACGCATCAAAAGGCCAATTTTGCTTGTATTAGCCCCCACTTCTTCCATGGCTTGGATGTATAAGTCCAGATGGTTTTGTGGTTTCCCTTCCATGTCCAAATCGGCTTCGGCGAGTAGCAAGGTAGCATAGAGTGACCTCATTTGAGCGGCATTTTCTCGCAAAGCCCAAGGTACGAAGTCTTTATTCTTGGATTTTTGAAAAGCTCTTACGATGGACAAATCTTCCCAAACGACAAAGGCGTGAGATTCCATAAATAGTTGGAGATGCTCTAGGGAATCTAGCTGTTGGAAAATATCGTGATGTACGATTTGCTTGCGTAGAGGCTGGACTGTTTGTAAAAACGATTCAATAAATGGATTCATCATAGGTGATAAAGCTATGCATGGTTACTTTGGGCTTATACTTAAAATACTTATTGACGGGCATTTGTTCATTTTTTCTGGCTGAGAGCAGGTACTTACACTTTTGTAAAGGGACAAGCTCTTACTCTGGTAAGGATGTCAAGTATTCTATTTGGGATAGGGATGAAAATACATTAACTTACAGTTACTGAATCCAAATACAAGGGATTTTACCAGCATTCATTTCGTCCCTATTTCCTTTGGTCTTGATTAATATTACTGATTTAATATTGTTTTATCAAGTGAATACTTGGGCAAGCAGAAAATTAAGGTATGATGTTAGGTATGAAACTTTACATAATACAAAAATTACGTATGAATAAGCTTTTACCTTACAAGGCTCTTACGCTGAAATTAAGAGATCTGTCTATGCTAGTATTGCTAGTAAGCTATTTGTTTGTAGGTGGGGCCCTAAGCCTCAAAGCTCAAGCCTTAAGCGGACTGGGCTCGGCCGATGATCTGGGTAGAACCTTATTCAAATCTATGCAAGATCCTGATTTTGGGTGGCTTCGTTATACTTTAGGTAGTCCTGAGGTATACCGGATCGCCTCTCCTGAAGACACCAAAGGCTTGGAGGATGATCAAGTACTGGCCAGTATTCGGGAGAAAGTTTATCCTCGGATGCTCGAACGATCTCAACAGCTTCTCGGTATGTTGGAAATACAAGATATCTCACTAGAAAAATGTACTTACCTACGTACGGAAACCACCGAAATCCAATCGGTGCAAGATGTTATAAGAAAAATTCAGGTTTTTTTATCTTTTCAAGAACAAACCATCCGTTTGGAAGCCTTGGGCTTTGAGCATCTAGAAAGGTGGTACCTAACCGAAATTATCCTTCCAGAAAAGCCTAGTCAACTTATTGACCCCTAAGGCCAAACAATTTCCTAGGTCATCTGGGTTGTAGTAGCAAATATGATTTGTATATGAGCAAAACGCTGCGCCTTATCCTGGGAGACCAGTTAAATTATAAGCACTCTTGGTTTCGGAAAATAGAGGAGAATGTTGCCTATGTGTTGATGGAGATAGAGCCGGAAGCACGGTACGTGCGGCACCATATTCAGAAATTGGTTGGATTTTTTGGAGCAATGCGGGCTTTTACGGAACATCTGAGGAAGCAAGGGCACCAAGTTTTTTATATCCAACTGGATGAGCCAGAAAATCAGCAAGATTTTGCCGAAAATTTAAAGATTATCATAAAAGCGCATAGCTTCCAAAAGCTGGAATATCTCCTACCAGACGAGTACCGTCTCGATCAAGCCTTGTCGGGTTTAGAAGAACAATTGGGTTTACCCGTGAGGGTTTACGATACGGAGCATTTTTTAACCGAGCGGATGGAGGTAGCCCAATTTTTTGCTAAGAAAAAAAGCTATCTCTTAGAGTCCTTCTACCGCTACATGCGGAAAAAGCACAATATTTTGATGGACGGGAAGGAGCCTATTTCAGGGCGATGGAATTTTGACGCTGAAAATAGGCAAAAGTATGACCCTAAAGTCGCGGTGCCTCCCTTGCCGCAAGTAGAATACTCTGTTGTCAAGCTGCACAAGATGATTGAGCGTAAGAACCTACCTTACCTGGGAAGACTAAATCCGGAGAAATTTATTTGGCCCCTCACTCGGGAAGATGCCTTGAAAATTCTCCATCATTTTGTGGAAAATTGCCTAGCCTATTTTGGGCGTTTTCAGGATGCCATGGATAATGAGGAAGTTTTTTTATTTCACTCCCGACTTTCTTTTGCATTAAATGTTAAAATGATTCATCCCCTCGAGGTATGTGAGCAGGTAATTTCCTACTGGGAAGAGCATCCCCAAAAAGTGGATTTGGCCCAAGTAGAGGGCTTTGTCAGGCAAGTACTGGGTTGGAGAGAATTTATGCGGGGGGTGTACTGGGCCTATATGCCTAGCTATGCCGAGAAAAATTATTTTGAGCATCACAGAAAACTACCCAAATTTTTCTGGACGGGTAATACAAAAATGAATTGCTTACAAAAAGCCATTGGCCAGTCTTTAGACCACGCTTATGCCCACCACATTCAAAGGCTTATGGTGACCGGGAATTTTGCCCTCCTCGCCCAAGTAGCCCCCGATGAAGTAGACCTGTGGTATTTAGGAATTTATATTGATGCCATTGAGTGGGTAGAAATAACCAATACCCGAGGCATGAGTCAATTTGCCGATGGCGGTATTGTAGGCACCAAACCTTATATATCAAGTGCTAACTACATAGATAAAATGGGAAACCATTGCCGTAGTTGCTCCTATGATAAAAAGAAAAAGTACGGAGAAATGGCTTGTCCCTTTAACAGCTTATACTGGTACTTTTATGAAACTCACAGAGAAAAGCTATCTAAAAACCCTCGAGTAGGTATGATGTACCGCACCTGGGACCGTATGAAAGCAGATGAAAAAGAAAAAATTATAAAGCAAGCCCAAGCGTATTTGGAAGGTATAGATGAACTTTAAACGGTTTCCGCTTGAGTGGATTCTTCCTAAATCTAAGGGTAAATAGGGTATGAGAAGCCGCCCCAGCGCTAATAAGAAAGCACATTAGGGGCGGGGGGTATAGCTAGGACGAGCTCTTAAAGTTTTTTAAGCAACTCTTCTTTCTTAGTTTGGAATTCGGTGTCGGTAATGACTCCATTTTTTTTAAGTTTAACAAGATTGTCAAGCTTGGCAAAAATTTCTCCTTTGGTAGGCCCAGTTTCTTTTTGTTGGATATCGCTCGCGTATTCTTTGCCTTTGTCAAACTCCTCGTCGTACTTTTGCTTTGCCCAGTTGAGATCAAAATCAAACAAACTGCCCCCTCCTTCAAAGTGGTTTTGGAATACTTTGCCAACCGCATACGTTGAAGCTCCAGATAAGATCACCATGGAGGCTCCACCTATGATAGTACCTACCCCGGGAATTGATTTTACAAAACTAGCCGCAATACTAGCCAGGGTACTTCCTGCAATAGCCGAGATAAGGTTTTTACCCGAACTTTCCTGGTAATCCACTCCGTAAAGACTAGAAAGTTGCTTTAACATGTCTAATTGTACCGCCGTAACAGCGGCAATGTCTGCAATAGGAACGGGTACAGCCCCAGCTCCCATAGACCAGATTACGTGGTATTGTATTATTTCGCCGGCTTGAGTGGAATTATTGCTCATAAATAATTTTGATTTCTTTTTATACAAGTATACGAAATAATTGCAAAAGGGTAGGCTTGCTAATTTGAAAACTACCCCCCATTATAGGTAAATTTACCGAACAAGTGATCAAACTATTTTCTTTTAAATCAAAGGTTCACTCACATACAAGCCCTTAGATTTTGTTTTATTAACAAGGCTTACTAGAAAAGAAAAAACTAAAACGAGTATATTGCAGTATGTAAGAAAAGAAAGGAATTGATGAATAAAGCCCTTTTCTTACAGGCAAAATTAAGATTGAGAAAAAATAGGGTAAAGGCAAATTCTTTCGTTATTACTATAAAAAAATGTGCTATTAGACGAATTTGAATGAATTGACTAGGCCAAGCAAGTAAAAAACGGTATAGCCTTCTCGTCTTTTAGGGAAACATGCTATATTTGAGTCCAAATGTAGCAGCTCTTAGCAAAAGACATCTCAGTTTTTTCAAATCCGTATACAAGGATATGGACTTGAATCCAGTTATCTATAAAGAGCAATGTTTATACTACCAGCAGTTAACCTTACATATAATTATTCGTATTCAACTTTTAAATTGATCATGAGAAAATCATCTATCCTTGGTGTACTCGTATTATTTCTAGGCTTTGTCGGCTTAACTTCTTGCGGCGGTGGCGGAGGGGATGACCCGGCTCCCGAAGAACTTATTGACAATCTACAAGGAGAAACTTTTGTCTTGGGTACAGTTACAGACATTACTGACCCTAGCAACCCAGTAGACATCACATCCGATTTTACCGGGACATCTTTGCAATTTTCCGAAGATGGTTTGAGTGGTACTATTGTAACCCCAACCCAAAGTTTGGACGTAACGTATAACGTGGGAACGGATACCATAACAATTAGCCCGGCCCCAGACGGGTGGAATGCCAACCTTACTAGTGTTGCAGCTACTACTACCACTTTGACTTTCCAGGCTAATATCACAGGAAAGACTGGAACTGTTACGGTACAATTTGATATGGTTGCCCAGTAAATCACCAATAAGCAAGAGATAGGGGGATATGAACCTATCTCTTGTTTATTTCTTTTGCCATGTATTGTATTTTAAAATACAGTAGATAGCCCATATGCCATCATGCCAGGCGATCTTTTTCCCCTCTGCATAGGTCCTACCATAGTAGGATATCCCCACTTCGTATATCCGTACTTTCTTCATCCGGCTTATCTTGGCCGTTATTTCAGGTTCAAATCCAAACCTTTTTTCTCTTAGGTGAAGTTGCTTAAGCATGTCTACCCGAAACAGCTTGTACCCCGTTTCCATATCGGTGAGGTTGAGATTGGTAAACATGTTAGAAAGAAGCGTAAGAAATTTATTACCGACATAATGCCAGAAAAACAAAACCCGGTGGGCATTCCCCCCCATAAATCGAGATCCATATACCACATCGGCTACCCCATCAATCACGGGTTGTAAAAGTATATTATACTCCTCAGGACTATATTCCAGGTCAGCATCTTGAACGATAAGGCATTCCCCTTGGGCATACCCGATACCGGTTTGCATGGCCGCCCCTTTTCCCAGATTTCGCGGATGTTTGAAGTAACGGACACTAATATGGGGATAGTCCCTTTGAAAATCTCTCACCCTTTGCTCCGTAGCATCTGTGGAAGCATCATTTATCAGGATGATTTCTTTCTGGACTTCAGCAATAAGATGGACGCTTGATATCCGTTCCAATACCGGGTAAACCGTGTCTTCCTCGTTAAAGGTTGGAATAATAATACTGAGTGTCTTAACTTTCATCTTGGAAATATTCGGGATTTAATATTGCCCAATCTTCAAAAAAGGTGAAAAATCATATGGGGCTTGCCCGCTTGAATTTGTGTGTGCCCTGTAGATAAATCCTGCCGGCGCGGGCCGGGCTTTCGCTACTCGCCGGCCCA
>CAWUIO010000104.1:0-22755 GCA_963922455.1 uncultured Microscillaceae bacterium | reverse complement strand
GCCCAGCCCGGCCCGCGCAGGCAATTATGGGCAAGGGTATACTTTTTTTCCTGGCGCGGGCAAGCCCCTATTTTTTTAATCCATGTTCAAGTATTCGTTTATATAGGCTTGCTATTCCAAACGGTTTAAGGTTTTTTATCTTTGTTCCTGATCTATGAACTCAACTTGTATGGGCAATACTTTGGTCGAGTATTGATTTAGTTTGCCCTCCAACTCCTGTCTTCTCTCGTTCCAGGCTTTGTCATCATACATGCCTTGCTTGGTCAGAAATACCTTGACCCGGATGACCCGGATAAAGCCTTGATGCGGTAACTCTCCGAGGTATACCTCCTTGTTTACCTCGATGGCCTTCAAGTGCTCGCCCAAAAAGGAAGTGCAGTAGGTTTTGATATCTTGGTGGGTTACAATTCTCCCCCGGGTGAGCATGGCATTTTTATACTGCGACAAGCTTTCCTCCAAATTGGGACGGTTGCAGCCACTTATCGGGGATAAGATCAGTTTTAAGCTATTTTTTTCCAGGGGCAAGACATCGCTCATGTTCATGGGGTGGCCAAAAGCAACTTGATTGGCCGCTGTGCCCTGGCTTACCCAGTATTCTACAAACACGGTTTCTTCCCGGCGGGGGGGGCGGACGATGAGGTAGGGAACGGCCTCTTCGGCGTGTTCGTCTTTTTTGATGAATTGCTCTAGCTCCGAAATTTCCTGATTAAGCTTGAGAATCTTACTGTCTAGGAAATCCCGCTTGTTGAAGGCAGCAAAGGCCGCACTATCGTCCCGGAGCAGATCGATCAATTGACTCAGCATTTCCCGGGCGTTTCGGTGGTCAAAACGGCCTACGCCTTCTTTTCGCAAGGTATAGGTACCGCTCTGATAGTTTCGGATATTGGTAAGCGGGATAGCATGATAACTTTGGCCCTGGCTATCTTGTAAGGATTTGATGTCCAGAAAAAAGTCTTGGCTGTCCAGGGCCAGGATATTGATATTTTCTTTCAGTTTTTTGGTCTGTTTTACCAATCGACGGTTGAGAATGGGGACGCAATTGATCAGGCAATCTACTTTGGCGAGCATTTCGCTCGGGAAAGCCCCGGGAAAGCTGACTTTGATCCAAAGCAAACGGTCTTCGTTAAGTGGTACTAAATCGGGCAAGCGGAAGTATTGCTCGAATGCTTCGGGGTAGCCTCTCTTGAGATCATAGATCGGCTTTTTATCGGGGGCATTTTCAAATCCCTCTAGGGTAATAAAACGGGACTGGTAGGTACTTACAATATCTTGCTCGAGCTTGTGGGTGATGGAGTATTCTTCCTGAAAACCGGCCAGTTCTGGGGAGTACTCCGCCGGGACCTCCTTGCGAGGGAGGCCTATCTTGGTTTTTAGGGGGAGGCCTTCTACCGACCAAGTAGCCAAGCCAAGCAGCTGATAGTATATATCACTTTTGTGGGTATCCTCGTGCCAATCCCAGAAGAAGGATAGCCCGGCCAGGGTTTCCACTTGGTTTTTCATCTCTAGCCCTATCCAGAAATCCTGAGGGGGCAGGGGCTTGGGGGCCTTTAAGTAAACCGGGCGGTCGGGAAATTGCGCCACGTTTAAGATACGATTGTGAAAAGCCAAAAACTTCACATCACCATCTACTAGTTTGACCGAGGTGGCCGGGGTGAAAAATATCTCAGCGGTTTTGGTGGTGACGGAAAACTGGTGGTTTTTTTCTAGGACGGCCCGGGTATCTTTGGGCCGGGCGTGCATAATGGCGTGAGCGGGCCGGGGGCGTAGGTAGATTTCGGGGGCGAGGAGCTCAATGACGGAAGATAGCACCCGGTTGCGGGAAGCGAGGATTTCCCGGTAGACCTTGCCAAACTCGACAGAACATGCACCTAACAATAAACTGACCAAAGGATCAAAGGTATTGGCTAGGTCCATTCTTTCGGTCTCGGTGTGTCCCCAGGCTTTGAGCGCTTCTTTTTCTAAGCGTCTCTTAATGTCTCGCTCAGACTCAGTATGCATGCTATTGGTTTGTGTGGACTGTCAATTTATAAAAATTATTTTCAATAATAACAGTATACTTATCTTTTTACCTTAAAATGTGAAGTAAACCAGTAAAAAGTTTTATACCGTTACCGGACTGATATAAATCACATAAGGGGCCGGTTTAAAAGGTTGGTTGGTTTCCAGCAAAGTGCCCTGTACATAGACAGCCACTTCTTTTTTGACCTGCCGGTTTTCGGAAAACCGGTTTTTCTTAAACTCCTTGCTGCCAAAATTGATTTTTACCGTGACTTCGCCCAAACGGGGTTCTTGTTGCTCTATGATAGCTTTTAAAGCCCGCTCCAGATTGGCTTTGGCTTTTTGAATGGACTGGAGGTAGTCAAAATCAAATTCCCAGATCGGAGAGCCATAAGCCCGGTCGTAACGGTACTCCCCGGGCTTGCTAAGCAAGATCATAAAGATATGCTGCCGGACGGAGCTGGGCAGGTCACATTTTTTTAATTCGGTTTGCCCCCGCATGAGGCTGGCCAGGTTGATGGGGAGAGAATAGTGATGGATCATAGGTTTTTAATTTAATTTGACCATCATTCCTGTGATTTCGGTCGTTCCATTATCACTTTTTACCGTGACATGGTTAGGGGCCGATATATCTGTGGAGGACTCCCCTTTAATCTCAATGTTATTGCCACTTAATTTGGCACAATTTACCCCTTGTAGATTGAGCACTTTGGGGGTTTTTACCCGAATATCGCCTTCATTAGAATCTAAGGTGAGCGCACTTTTGGCAATTACTTTAAAATCTTTTCCGTCGGCTTGCATGAAGACACCAGAGCCCGCGTGAACTTTAAAATCTTTACCATTTGTACCAGCATGGATCACGGTGTCATCCCCCGAGCTTACTTTAAGTTCTTTTCCAGCTTTAATCTCAAAAAGTTCTTTTGAGGCAATACTAACCGTTTTTCCATTCAATTCTAAAGCCCCATCTGTCGAGATAGTGATCTTTCCCCCTTCCCCCATAGTTAAAGTAAGCACATTACTCCCATTGACAATTCTGATCCCTTCCCCTCCCCCTTCATCACTAAGGGCGATCTGATTACCACTTTTGGTTCGGAGTACTTTCTTATTATTGTTGGGGTCGCTCACTTCCTGAGGCTTGGCTTCACCGTGGTACATAGCTCCCATCACGTAGGGCAAGTTGGGGTCATTGTACTCAAAGCCTACCAGGACTTGGTCGCCAATTTCGGGCATAAAATAAAAGCCGTGGGTGCCCCCACCGGCTGTAGAGACGAGACGGATCCAGGGGCTCGTTCCGCCATCGGCTTTTTGCCAGGGGAACTGTACTTGCAGTCTTCCCAGTTCTTCCGTGTCGTGATTGTCGATTACTTCGGCAATTTGCGCTTCGCACAGAGGAGTATGGCCAGGGAAAAGATTGGGCGGACTGCTCAAAATAGCCGGAATAGCCACAAAATGATTTTGATAGTTGCCTAAGTTATCGATTAGATGGCTCACCTTTATTATTGTAAAACTGCCATACTCGGCATCGCCCCCCTCATAACTTCCCGTGGTTTTGATGGTGGCCCCCACGGTGAGCGCTAGGTTATCGCTATTGCCGGTAAAATAGACCAAATCGGAAGCTAGGCTATTGCGCCTTTTTTGGGCCACGGCATTGAGATCTTCATTTGTCCTGAGGGCAGGAAATTGGGCCGGTACGACCGGGCTTTGGGCAAAGAGCGTTTCTGAAGCCTCGAGGGCAATATTGCCGTATTCGTCCAGGTCGCTCAGGTTGAGGTCGGCACTGCTACTCTCGGGAAATTGGTGATGGACCGGGTCATAACCCATCCATTTGAAGTGGGTGGGCTTCAGGTACAGGCCCATATCAAAGCTAAACAAGTCACGGCCAAATTTAAGCTCGATTTCCTCACCTTCCTCTCTATTGCCAAAACAGAGCTGGCTCCCGTCGTAGTAAAACCATTCCCCATAGGTAGCGGCGGTGCGTCTCAAAAAGGCAAAGCTGCTTTCTTTGTATTGCACGTGATAGGGCAAGGCGGCTTGGTACATCGGGTCTACTTGGGCACTCTCCCCATAGCGGCCTACTACATTATTAACTATATTGCTTAAAGGCATTTCCAGAAAGGATTGGCAGTGAGGGCCATCTTCAAGAATAATACTAGGGCTGCTACCGGTGATAATAATCTCTTCGGCTGCGCCCATATTTTTATTCAGACCGATGCCGGTCACGATGCCCCGGAAAAAATTGGCCGTACTGTCGGGATCTAGTCCGGGGGCTAGCTCAATTTTGATTTCTTTTTGGATATGCTGCTGGCAAAAATCGATCAAGCTGGTACCCGATTCCTTGACTGGGCAGCGTAACTCAAACTGGTGATGCCCCTGGATCATTTGATGGATGCTCAACTGGGCAATTAAAACAATGGCTTCTCCATCGATTTCTACTTTTACTTTTGCTTTCCTGGCCACAATATCTAATGTTTTGTTTTTATATAATCTTGTAAACTACGTGGGGCTGCCCCCCGCCCTGGTTTATTTGTATTCCCATTCACCTCATTGTAAGGGGCGGGGGTCGGGCTTTCGCTACTCGCCGGCCCGCGCACGGACCCGCGGCGGGCTCAAACAGGCCGCTCTATCCCTCAGCCGGTTTTGTTTTAGAAAACCGAGGCCGCTTCATTCCCTTACACCTCGCTAAATTCTCCCGTTCAGCCGAGTGGCTGAATACAGAAACGTTCTATTTATAATAACTTTTAAGTGGCCTGTGGGGCCATTTAAAAGCTCATGGCAGTACTTGGAAGTTACAAACTTCCCTTATTCGGTTCCACAAGTCATACCTGGCGGCGAAGCTTGCGTGGGGTGGGGATAATTTCCCAATCTTTAGTGCAAGGGCCCTGCTTTACCCTTGTACCAGTTGGTGGGGGGAAAGTGGGAAAAATCGGTTGAAAACTTTAGACAACTTCCACACTAAGAAAGTAACTTTAATAAATCGGTTTCAAATTTTTTTTGGTACTCTATAAGGCATTTTATACATATTCCTCCAAGATAATTTTCCATCAAAAAATTAACTTCTTTATCCAGTTCTTCTTCGGTTTCAAATACTTGTTCAATTGGATAATTATTTTCTGAAATAAATTCTTGATTCATTATGAATTTATCGGTATATCTTTCCCAAGATAGTTTTATGACTATAATTGACGATGGAGTTATGTACTCTCTGTTATTTATCTTCTTAATCAATTCCCAGGAAATTCTATGCTCAATTGCAGAATTACCATGTTTCTCACAACTGCCTAAAAGCATCATAAACTAAAGCATTATTTAAAGTTTACCAAATCCATATCTTTTAGCAAATGCTTCTAAGCCTTTGCGTCCTTTTGATAGACCATCAACTCCACCAGAATCCAATATGTCAACCACATGAGTCATACAAGAATTACCCGTTGGAGTATATTGTCCAAAATCACCCGCTTTCATCTGTTCTATTTGCTTAGCCATTGCTTCTTTTGCATTTGGTATCTCTATTTCAACTGATTTAATGGGACTTGAGGTTGGGACTAGTCCAGGAGAAACTTGTTTAGTCGTCACTATATAAGTTTGAGTCGGAAAGCCTCTTCTAAGTTGGCCTGCTCCAACTTGATGAGTTTCCAGTGACTTGCCGTTGTAATGAATTTCAATTGTAAAATGTCCTTCTGGATAATTATTCTCCCATTGTTTAACAATTGCTTTTCCTTCACAAGTCAAACCGAAGCTATCTAACCAAATATTAGAATCAGATACATAAGCATAAATATTTGGATTCCTTCCCCTCAACCCAATCGGATCCTGACTCACATACCCACCCATATACGCATCATAATACCTAAATCGATTATAATACAGCGCCCCGTCTCCAAATCCTCATACTGCCCGGCATACCTAAAAGGACAATCGGCAGGACTGCCTTTTTCTTGTTTTCTAATCCTTCCGTAAATGTCTAGCTCGGCTTTCCAAACCTGATTGCCTATGCTATTGTACATCAAACAGGGGGTCCCCAAGTAATCGGTGATAATGCTGTAAGTGTCTTCTTCGGTAATCTTGGCACAAGGACTGAAGCTTCCCTCATCAAAAACCCAAGTAACCAAATGCTTGGTAGGTTCTTCCTTATCCAAGGATAGTTCTCCAATATCATTGGCGATGATTTGGGGCCTTTGGGCTAGCTTGTACTTCCACTCGTGCAAGGGTACGTTCCCGTCCCATACAAATCTAGTGATTTCTTGGCTGGCTTCGTTGATTTTGGCTGTCCTTCGGCCTAAGGCATCGTACTTGCAGGAGATTTTGCTGCCATCAGGTCTTTTGACCTTGCCCAGCATCCCATTGGCTTGCCAGGTGTACCACCAATCGCCTGATTGCCAGTGTACAGGACTGGGCTTTTGAGCGGGGGCTTAGGTGGGGCTGGTTCGCGGTCAAGCAGCCTTCGGCTAGCAGTTCGGAGAACTGCCTTTTATTGAAAAGTTCGGGATGATCCTACGGAACATCCACTCACAACGGGGGATTCGCACTCGGCATAGAGGTCCTCGAGTTCATAGTGCGTATACGCACTATCGGCGTAGAGCTGACTCTGAGCGGGTAAATCAATGGACATCGATTGAAAGGCAGTAATATCGTGTACCGAACCGGCCGTAATATGGAATACCTGCCGGGTCGCTAATCACCTTGTACCTTAAAGCCCTAGAAATACTCTCGTTTAGAAGCATTATCGCCACAGTAGGCCTCATCTTGCAGGAGTTTAGCCCTTTTGATACGGATATTACGACAAATGGCCACCGGAAAACTATCGATCATATAGCGACTCTCAGTATTGAGTTGCTTAATGGCTTGGCCGAGTTGGCCAAAAAGCATCTCCAAGGTGAAGGCCAAGCGATGCAGTTGGCGATTAAAGGTAGATTTATGAGCAAACTCAAAACCGTGGTGACTTTTCATATAGTCCTGGGCTACCGCTAAGTTGGCTCCCAAATAATAGGCTCCTACCAAGGCCGTGCTGAGCACTTGGGCATCTGACATTTTGCGAGAGGGAGCATTAGGTTTTTGCATTATTAAAAGAATATCGTCTAAAAAAACAGTATATTCCAACAGTGAAGTCTTCCATAAATATGAGTTAAGTCAATGGGTGTGGTTACCTTTAACTTAGCTATTTTTGCTAAGACTTCCTCTTTTTAGCATACCATGCAACTTGAATTTTCTAGTTAAAAAATGGACGCTTAAGCTTTCACTAGTTGCTTTGGTTTCCTTTGCCGGGTATGAGCCAAAGGCTAGAAGTTCAGAGAACTTCTATTTATGAGGAAGCTCGGGATGGTCCTACGGAACATCCCTCACAACGGGGGTAGAGCTTCGCTTGACGCACCTAAGAACAGAATGGGGATTACCTCATAAAATGTTTCTTCAACAAATTCAAATCATGCAGCGAAAAGTAAAAAGTCATTGATCCTCCGTTAGGATATTCACCTGTTTCCTCATCACGATCACTGCCGAAATACCAGTCCTCCATTTTACCCCCCATTTCAGGCATAATAGAAACTACCCAATATCCTCCATTTTGTTCATATTTTGTTACAAACATTGAGTATTTAAAATTTTCAAATGCATATTTTTTTCCAAAATGATTGATAAACTCACTATAGGCCTTTTGCATTACCAGATAGACATCTCCTGTTATCTGTACATCAGAAGGAAATCTATGATCTGTATATTCCATGTTGATTTTATTATAATGTTGATACCATACCTGAGTGAAGTTTTTTGAACTGTCCACTGGGAGTTCCCAGATAAGATGAATAATTGGAGTTACCAGTAGTATTAGCCATATTCATATTAAACATTCTGTCACTTAACGAAAATTCATCACTATTAAGCATGTCCTCACTTTTTATGGTTCTTACTATCTTTTCCTTCCCAACTGGGCCTACTTTTTTTGAATAATCTCCGTGTGTATGGTAATCCCCAACAATATTTGCATCTTTTGGTACTTGAGGAAGCGCATCCGCTGGTTTGAATTTATCGCTACTGCCAGGTATTGGCTTGGTGGCAAAATACTTACCGTTTGACTCATAGATAAAGCCTCCAAACTCCCGATTATGTTTAATGGATAATTTATTTGCATTTGGTAAAACTCTCCTCGCTGCATCATCAGCATTGGAACAAGCATGAGAACTCAGACCAAAAATGTCTATGTAGGAGTTAGCGTCGTGAACATACCCATACAAAGATGCCCCACCTACCAACCCAATCGGATCCTGCGAAATATACCCCCCTGATTCGGGGTCATAATACCTAAATCTATTATAGCACAGCCCCGTCTCCAAATCCTCATACTGCCCCGGGTACATAAAAGGGCAAGCCTCTCGCCACCCCTTTAATTTACGCACTTTTCCGTAGATGCTCAACTCACGGTTCCAAACTTCTTCTCCCTCCGGGTTGTACATCAGCAGCGGGGTGCCCAGGTGGTCGGGCACGATGGAGTAGGTGTTGTAGGGGGTGAGCTTGGCCACCGGGGTGAAGCTCTCCGGCTCAAAGAGCCAGGTGGTGAGGTTTTTTAGGTCTTCCCGCTTCAGCAACCCGGCCTGGATGTGGTCATCGGCGTAGACTATTGGTACTTTATGCCTTCGGCTTCCAGCAGGGCACCGGCGAGAAAAGATACGCTGCTTCTCAGCTAACCCTCCGTAAGGTCGTCACAGACGACCCACCAGTAGGCACGCGTTTTGCAAACGCGCGGCAGCACTATTTTTTAATATTTTGACATACGCGTGCTAGTGGAGAACACTCCACCACAATGGGGGAGGGGCAACTATTTACCCGCCATTGAATGGATTCTTTGTATATCCTTATCTGAAAGTCCTAATCGCCTGTATAATCTCTGGACGCGTGGATTATCTCTTGTCAAAGCGGAAATTAGATATTCTGATTGTATGCTTTCACTCTGTTTAGAGCCTTTCTTATCCGATTCTAAACCTATTAGAGACAAATAATCATCTGAAAACATCGTATGAAATTGTAAAAACTTACGTAAGGCATTTTTACCGTGAGCAGGATTGCATTCTATATTGTAAATTAGTTTTATCCAATCATCCTTTTTATAACTATCCAACAATGTATAGTTATACAATAGTATTTCTTCAATTATTGAATACGGTAGATATCCTAAACAAAAACCTAGAAAAATGTAATCATTATCTTGATCCTGTCTCCTAATCAAATGTGAGAGTTCTTTAACGTAGTCATCAGGATAATCTTTTAGTATCCTATCTACTTCATCTTTGAAAGTTAACATTTAATGAAGTTTAAATATTTGAAATCCTTCACCTATTAGATTATTTTCTTTGAAAACATTTGCCATAGATGCTGTCTGCTTAATTTCTGGAAGGTAATGACCTGACTGATTGTCTAAATATGTTATCTTTCCATTATCAATACCTATCTGGCCAGCACCTTTCACAGTATCAGCACTACTAGACAGATGATAATGTCCTTTTCCCAAAATCATACTACCGTCAGATTTAATTACAAAATCTCCATCAAAATTGGCAGGTTTACCATCAATATGAAAAACATCGTTTTTGATCGTGAAGGCTTGTGTCAAACCTCCCTGTGGCTGTCCTTTGTAGTGAGGGGTTATCGTCAAATCGTCAAGTTTATCTGTACCTTTCAACTTACAACTTAGCCCAAAAACATCCACCCAACCATTCACATCTTTCACATACCCATAAATCGTTGGATTCCCCCCCGCCAGCCCAATCGGGTCTTGACTCACATACCCCCCCATCTCCGGATCATAATACCTAAACCTATTATAGTACAGCCCCGTCTCCAAATCTTCATACTGCCCCGGGTACATAAAAGGGCAAGCCTCTCGCCAGCCCTTTAATTTACGCACTTTTCCGTAGATACTCAACTCCCGGTTCCAGACTTCGGTGCCTTGCTCATCAAACATACTGAGGGGCGTGCCCAAGTGGTCAGGGACAATGCTGTACTGATGGTTTTCGGTAAACTTGGCCAGGGGCGCGTAACCCTCCGGCTCAAAGAGCCAGGTGCTCAGGTCTTTGAGGTCTTCTTTGCGCAGTAGTGCTGCCTGTATATCATCATCGGCATAGACCCTAGTCTTAACTTTTTCCTCCGTCCACTCGTGGAGGGGATTATTGCCGTCCCAGGCCCAATGGGTGGTTTTGTTTCTAAATGTCTTACTGAGCCGCCTGCCCAGGGCATCATAGGTAAAGGTAACTTCTTGATGGTCAGGCCGGACTACTTTTGCCAGCATGCCCGAGGCATTCCACTGGTATTTCCAAGTTTCTCCTTTTTTGGTTTTTTTCTCAATTAGGTTACCTTCCCCATCATAGCGGAACTTTGTTCCTTCGGCTTCCAGCAAAGCCCCAGCTTCATTATATTTTCGGCCCTTCCGATCCTTACTTTTGAAAAGATTACCTACAACATCGGGCATGCGGTATTCTGTGCTGCCATCGCCATATTGGGCGGCCGAGAGATTACCCAAAACATCGTGCTCAAACTGGGTCAATCCCTGGCTTGAGTCCAAGATCTGCCGGAGCCGCTCATTGCTTCCCCAGGTGTATTGGCGCTTCCGTGTTATGGAGGGTCCCTTTTGGCTTTTATGAGACAGCTTTTGCTCTAAGGGCCTTCCTAATTTATCTCTTTCCCAGCGACACTTTACCCCTCCGGGCAATATCCGCTCCAACTCCAAGCCCAAGAGATCGTTTTGGGTCTGCATCAACCAATCCTCCGGGGCTTGGAACTGACTGGGGGCATAGGTAGAAATATCTTTATCCTCCCAGGCTTTTATTTGGGCAAGGTCTCCCCATACATCCCGGTCAAAATTGACATAGGTGCCCAGCGAAGAGCTTAACCAAGTCTTTTGCCCCAAGGCATTATACTCTGAGCAAACTTCTACCCCATTTTGCCTTTCTTTCAAAACCCTTCCCAAGGTATCCCGCTCAAAGCTAATCAGGCCATGTTCGTTTTCAGCTACTAGCAATTCCCCATCCGCCCGGTATTGGTAGTATTCCCCTGTACCATCCGAATGTTGTACACGTTTTACCCTTCCTATTTTGTCATATACATAGTGGGTTTCCAGCCCTCCGGGCCGTTCTACTCTTTGTACCCTTCCTCCCGCATCCCGGAAATAATAGCGGGTGAGGCCATCAAAACCCGATTCTTTGATCACCCGCCCTTGGTGGTCTAATAAAAAAGAATAAAGGGAGCCTTCTTCATTTTTAATCCCAATCAGGTCTTCTTCGGTATCGTAGAGAAATTTCACTTCCGTCCCGGCTTCTTTTCGGCTAGATAAGCGGCCCATCCCCTGATAGGCAAAATGCACTTCGTGTTGCTCGTCTTTGGCCCAGGCCACGTGGCCCTCTCCATCGTATTGGAGCTGCCTTAGGTTGCCATCCGGTTCTTTGAGTTCAGTAATCCGTCCTAATAAGTCAAATTTTCGCACTTGGCGGTTTCCTTTGGGGTCAATCGCAGCTATACAGTTGCCTAATGAGTCGTATTTCCATTGGCTTTCTGCTCCATTGGCTCCAATTACCTTCACCAAGTTGTAGTGTTCGTCATAGTGCAGGGTGGATTGGTTTGAGAGAGGGTCTATCACTTGCACCAATTGCCCATCCTCATAAGCATAGCGGGTATAATTTCCTTCGGGGTCGCCGCGCTCGATTAATTGTCCTTGCTCATTGTAGCTAAATGTCCAAGAAGCTTGCATTTCATTTTGAAAGCGGCTTAGGTTCCCTTTTCCATCGTATTGGAGATTGATTTGGGTATTGTCGGCTTTGATGATACGGGTGCGGTTGCCCCGCTCATCGTATTCATAGCGGGTGCTTTGCCCCAGTTCATCCACTTCCTGGAGTACCTGGCAGTAACTACCATATCGGGTAAGCTTCTCGTGACCTTCAGGGCCTACTTCTTTGAATACCAGTCCATCATCATTCCAATAGTAGTATGTAATGTGTCCTAGGGAGTTTTCTACGATGGTATATTTTTCCTCCCGGTTGTAAACAAGTTTATGGTCATAAATCCCTCCATCGCCCCAAGTCCGGGTACAATAAGCATCCTGATTATCTCCATCGTACTCAAAGTAAAAACTTAAACCATTGCGATTGGTCTCCTTAACCAGGAGGTGGTTTTGGTAGGTATAATAAAAGGATTGGTCCAGGGCATCCAGGACTTCCACTAGGTCTCCCATTTCATTGTACTGGTAGCGTACGAGGGGAAAAATCTCCCCGGGCTTTTCCGGGTGAGGGGCAAGTATCTGGGTGATCTTTCCGGCAAAATTGGTGTGGACTTGCAGGATACGTCCGGCACTGTCTTGTATTTCCTGTAAATCACCCTCGGCATCATAGGAGAAGCGAATAGACTGTCCGCTTAGGTTGCGGATGCTTTGAAGTTTTTGCTGGGAGTTGTAATGCTTGATTGGATGAAAGTAGTAGGATAGATTATCCTTGTCTTTCAAGACATATCCCTCCTCATCCCGTTGAAGGCTTAGTCTTTCTTGTAAGTTATAAGACCCTTCACCTATCTCCAACTGAGGGAAGACGATACTTCGGCCATCGGCTAAGCGCAGCACCAGGGTTTTTCTTTCCAGAGAGTCCGTATGGGGCAGGAGATGGAGGTACATGTCGTATGGATGGTGCCAGCCATGTCCCAAACCGCCTTGATAGCTGGAAGTAGAATACCATACCCGTTCCCATTTGAGGGGGATAGGGCCAGGCAGCTCAAAATCGGTGTGTTCGGTGAAGACTTTGCCCGTGGCAATGTCCACAGGGTGTCCCGTGACGGCACAGATGGCCCGGTGCATTTTATTCCGAAGGTTGTCTGGGGCTTTTTTAAAGGCTTTTTCGCCTAGGTCGTGGACCTTTTTGGAAAGGTTTTTCCAGGCATCGCTGTTTTTTTGCCATTTGCGGAAGCGGCCCCCCAGTTTTTTTAGGACACTTAGGCCAAACTTGAAGGCCATCCCCATCAGGGAGATGGTAGGGGTTCCCCCAACCAAGACCGGGTAGCCCATTGGAATAGCTAGCACGACCGAGGTGGGCAGAGAAATCGTCTTTCCGCTATCCGGTTTTTTGGCCCTGGGAGGAGAGGGGGCGCCGATGTCACTACAAGTCAAGACGGGCAGGCCGAGGTAGGTGAAGGGTTCTCCTTCGGCCAGGACGGAGTTGCTGCCCATAAACATCTCGCCTTCGTTGGCCACCAAGGGAGGAGTGGCAAAGTTGGCCCCCATAGGGATATGGCTAGGCACATTTTTACCTCCCGTACCCGCCTGGGCCCGGGGTATGCCATTGACATAGACAGTAGCTTCCGTAAAGGGATGAGGAATTAACTCTATGGGATCAAAAACCATCCCGATGAATGGATGGGGCATGGGAATAGGGGCCGTCGCTGGTGGAATAATCACCAGGTGGACGTCTATACCCATAACAATATCAAAATGTTTGGCGGCTAGCATGGTTTTTCTTGCCAGTTGGGTCCTACAAAATGGTTTAGTTGTTCCTGAATTGTTTCTTCATATTCGTAATGCCCCAAGTTTTCCATTAACCGGAGTAAGGCTTGCCCCACACAATGTAAGGGCGTATGGACTAATGGAGAAGCTTCGGGTGGGCTTGCCTCGGGCATTGTTTCGGCTATTTCGGAGGCAGTATGTAAAGCCTCCAGGTTACAAGCCCAGGCTTTTCGGTTTTGCTTGTCTTTCTCGTAAGCTAAACCAGCCATACGCCAAGCTTCTAACTTATTAAAATAAGTCTTAGGATCTTGGCCTAGAAAAGGGATGGTAGCTTCGTAGGTCTGTGCGGCAGCTTCAAAGTCCCCTTTCATCATCAAGGTAGAGGCTTTGAACATATGGGTTTGGGCAAGGAGCACCGGGGCCGCCTCCAGCTCGTCATCGTACGCAGCTAGGGCAATTTCAAGAGATTTCTCATTGTAAAGCAAGGCTCGTTTGAGGTTTTTTGCGGCTAAGTAAGCACTGGCCATCGCTTCCAAAACGGCAATTTGCAGATGTTCCCAGCCCACTTGTGCTTGGGCCAGGTGAAAGGCTTTTTGCCCTATTCTTTCTACTTCTTCAAAGTCTTGCTGGCCGGAGGCCTTGCCTAACTCTAGAAATAAGAGCCGAAACTGTACCCCAGGATCGGTCATATCCCCTTCGGAGGCGAGCTCTTCCATGGCTCCAATCATATCCAGGTCAGCGGTTATCCGTTTGACGGTAGCAGGATAGGTGTCTACCCAATGATCATAAGCCGGGTAGTCTGGAGATTCTACCAGTAAAAAGCAAAGATGCTGGGGTATGCCTTCTCCAATCAGCTTATCCCACCACGTTTGCCATAGCTTGAAAGAGGCTATTTGCTCGGGTTGAAGCCGGATGACCAAATTTCCGGGTAGGCCTATTTTTTTGAGGCCTAAGGCCAGTTCTTCCCATAAAGTTATGATGCTGTCCGGGCTTTTGAAGTCTGTGGGGTAATTAAAATGGGTATCTACGCCTTGGGCTTGCAGGACATGGTTTCCTTCTTCGTCTTTTTCCTCCACGTAGGTCCGGAATTGGGATACCAAGTTTTGGTGGTAGGTTTCCGAGTCACTAAAGTTGGTATTAAAAGAAAAGATATAATCGGGGGTGGCCCCGTATTCGGAGTTTTCATAGTGGACAAAAGCGTCTACCATGCTCAGCTCATCCTGAATCACAGACCAAATGTATACTTGAGTTTCCGGCTTTTGCCTAAAATCATGCCATTGCTTCCGCATTTTATCGAGGCGATGGGTGACTGCATTTTCTTGAAGCTCTGTACTCATGAGATACTCCTTCTTAGTCTTTTTATTGATTTTTTGAAAGGTGAGTAGAAACTAGATTTTTAAGGTTTCTGCTCACGGCTTGGGTTTGCCCCATGGCCTTTGCAATGCTAGATGTCGCTTTTTGGCTCTTGATGGCCATTTTATAGCACTAAAAGGCTTAGGGATGGAACGGCCTGTTTGAGCTCGTAATGGCTAGTGGGGAAAGGCAGCGAGTAGTGACAGCCCGGCCCGCGCGGGCAGATACGTTTTCATCGATCACCTATCTTTCTCGCGCGGGCAAGCCCCAAATAAGCTTTAAACTACTAGCTTGGCCACTCTTTTACCAAGGGCTCCCCAATGGCGAGTTCTTTGGCCGAAACGGTAAAGCTCTCGATCATGGGCTGATCTTTTTCGCCGCCGGTGACGTCAAACTTCTCCCCGTAACTGATCATATAGGCTTCGGTAAATTTGACTACCTTGGCTGGGGTGGGTTCGTCCCGTTTGTAGAATTCAATTTCCCCATCTTTTCGGGCATAGGCATCGATCATCCAGTCCCAAAACATAGTTTCCTGGGAAGATTCGATGGTCAAAGATACGGTGCCTCCGCGAACGTCTCCGGCGGGCCTTCCGGTTTGATCGATGTCACGGTCTAGTTCGTATTGAAACTTTAAGACCCGGTACTCGTTGCCTTCAATTTTGAATTTTGCACTAAACATAGGTTTGTTGGTATTTGAATTGAATCGAAATAATTTGAGTAATAATCGTATGTTATCAATGGCCTTACGCCTTAGCGTGGGATTTTTGGACATGTACTTAGAACGTTTTAGGCCGCATCTTCAAGTTCTGCACTTAATTTTTCCCCGTCTTTGCCTTCCAATTTGATAGCAAATTCCCGGGCCGGGAAAAAGGGATTGATGTTTACAACCACCAGTACCCGATCGGGTTGACGGGGATCTTTAAACACTTTGAGGTCTTTGTATTTTTCAAAGATATTATCCTCACTTTTACACTTAAAATAGAAGCGGGCAATCTCTTCCCGGATCCCCATAAGCATTCCGGTAGAAATATTGGTAAAGGTTTGCCGGTGAAGATAATCCATCAAGGTCTTGGTGAGCCAGTCAAAAGTTCGCACCACAGAGTAGGTTTGTAGCCCGATGCTGGCCCCACTAAATAGGGTTTTAGGAGACATGGCCTGTACCTGTCCGTATTCAAAGACCATGGGGACTAAGCCCATGCTTTCCATATCGGCAATGGTGTTGGCATAAATATCAAAGCGGGTTCCTTCAACGTCGCTTATAACCCCATAGCGGGTACCCGCACTAACTTGGGCGATATTATTGCTGTATATTTTTCCGGCCAGTCCGGCAGCCGGGCTAATGTACAGGTCCTCTTCTTCGCCCATATTGCTCCATTTTTTGCGCCCGATCAACCAATTACAGGCCATAATGGCATTGGCCCTAAAGGCATCGGCTCCAGTAAACTTTCCGGACTCAAAGAGGGAAATTACATTATCGGGGCTGTCGAGGTTACGAAAGTCGGTGATCAACATGATTTTATAGTCGTGGGCAATACGGGACCATTTGTCCACTACCATTTTGGAACCTAGAAAGCCGGGAATTACCAAAAGGCTGTAATTATTCATCAAGTCCAAGCGATCATACTTATGTTTGAACTCATCATTGACTTTATTGATGAATAAGGGGTTGTCTAAGTTTTTAAGGCTATCCAGCGGAGCGTTCAGGATGGAAACGTTCTTGATTGGGTTTGCCCCTCCGGCATTCCGATAAAACAGAGCTAGGGTTCGGTAATTTTCTTCTAGTTTTCGGGTTTTGCCAACGGCTATCTTTAGGTTTTTATTTAAATATTCGCTGGCCTTGCTTTCAGAACCTTCCGCCTTTGCGATGATGTTTTCTAGTTTTTCTTCAGAGCTAAGCAAATCCACCCAGGATTTGAGGCGGTTTTTTAATTCTTGTCTGCGTTGTTTGTTTTCATCTTCTTTGGTGAAGATTTCTTTGAGGGCCTTATTTTTAGGATCAAGGTTTTCGGTTTCATCAACGGTAGTTGAGATGATTTCGTACCCTCCAAAAGGCTTTAAAAGTTCGATGGCTTCTTCAAAGACTCTTTTTTTCTTATTCTTGCCATCCCCTTCCTCAGGAAACGTAGCACTTACTGTTTCATCGGCCATAGTATTATGTGTTTTGGTTCAAAAGTGTAGGTTTAAACTAGTTTTCTAGAGCTTCTAGTTCTGTGATTAATTCTTTGAGGACAGCTAGATACGCTTTTTTGGTTTCCGGGTTGGCCAGAAGCTGCTGTAAGGGTTTGTTACTTCTCAGCTTTCGGGCAAAGCCTTGGAAATCTTCAACCTTATTTTCCAAACTTTTTAAAATTTCGCTTTGATCCGTGATGCCTTGGGGGCCAAAATCGGCCAGGTTTTTAAATTCTAAGGTTTCTTTTTTGGTAACCCCTTCTTCGTTTTCAAACTCAATTTCACAGCTAGGCTTGAAGTGTTTGAAAACTTCTAGTTCGTTCTTCAGTCCATACACGATTTCCGGACTGGTAGCTGGTTTGTCCGTTAAGTCGGCAATCAATAAGGTGCGGTTTTTGGGTATGTCGGCGATAGAATCGACCATCTTATCCCTTACCTCAATGATAAAGCCCTGTTTGATTTGTTCTTCGTTGTCAGAAAAAATACCCATAGTTTATATGCTATTTTATGGTTTACTTATTTTCAATATTCCACTTCAATTGTTTCTTTTCGTCTAGGAAAAGATGGGCTTGTCCGCCTTTGTGAATCTCCCCCATACTTATCATATGCCCCAGAGGCTTTTGTAGGTGATTGGTAATAACCTTGCGAAGGGGGCGGGCTCCATATTTTTGGGAAAAACCCAGCTGGGCTAGATGTACCTTGGCAGCCGGACTGATAAGCAATTGGATCGCTTGGCGCTCCAGCGAGCGGTGCAGGTCTTTCAACTGAATGTCTAAGATATGTAGTAGGTTTTCTTCACTTATGGGGGCAAAGGGGACTATTTCGTCTAGCCTACCTAGAAACTCATCTTTAAAGTAAGAACCCATATATTCCCTAAGCGCTTCGTTATCAGGCCTAAACCCTTGGTTGAAGCAGTCAAAAATATAGTCGCTAGCTATATTGGAAGTAAATACAATGAGGGCATTCGAGAAGTCGCCTACTTTACCCAGCTTATCCCTCAGTTTCCCTTCATCTAAAATTTGGAGAAACAGCTTAAATACATCCGGGTGCGCTTTTTCTATTTCATCAAAAAGAACTACCGAGTAGGCCTGTTCTCGGATTTTATTGACCAATGGTCCACCCTCCTCGTATCCCACTAGGCCCGCATCTGAGCCAATCAGAGAAGAGGTTGAATAGGACTCACTAAACTCAGACATATTAAAGCGGATCAAGAAACTGGTATCGCCAAATAAAAACTCGGCCAGGGCTTTGGCTAATTCGGTTTTACCCGTTCCCGTGGGCCCTAAGAAGAAAAAAGAACCAACTGGGCGATTCTCCGAGGAAAGCCCGGCTCGGGATGCCTTTACGGTACTAGCCAATAAGTCTATGGCATGGTCCTGGCCTATCACTTTTGATTTTAGATAGGACTCCATTTCCTTCAACTTTTCTCGCTCTTCAATCTGTATATTTCCTATTGGGATACCAATTTT
The DNA here is from genome assembly GCA_963922455.1 of uncultured Microscillaceae bacterium. Classification (GTDB taxonomy): domain Bacteria; phylum Bacteroidota; class Bacteroidia; order Cytophagales; family Microscillaceae; genus CAWUIO01. The sequence continues at coordinate 4,302 of CAWUIO010000104.1, read as the reverse complement.
ATAAGAAATCAAAGCCGCTAAGTCAGGCTCGCTTAGACTTTCTTTGCCCGCAAAATCATAACGATTATATTCGCCTAAAAAGGCCTCTATTCGTTCTAGCAATTGAGACGCATCTGTTATTTCTTCCAGCTTAGGGTTATCCCCAACACTCCCCACCAGTATTGGACTAAGACGGTCTTTTATTTGAGTGGCAAACCAAAGCAGTTCTTTTCGGAAGGTTTCAGAGGGTTTATGGCCAAAGGATTTTTTAAGTTTTTGAAGTTCTTCCTCCAGAGCGTGAAGTTCAGCCTCCGAGGACTCCTTCATCATGCGAATAGACGACATGGTGCGATCGAGCAAATCTATGGCTGCGTCGGGAAGTCTTTTGTCCCGTAAATAGCGTTTAGAAAGATAAACGGATGCTTGGATTGCCTCGGGCTCTACTTTAATTTGATGGTGTTCTTCATAATAGGGGATGAGTCCTTCTAAAATTCTTACCGAAGTGATCAGGTCAGGTTCTTCTACGCGGAGAAGTTCAAAGCGACGTTCAAATGCATTATCTTTTTCTATAAACTTTCGGAACTCCTTGTTGGTAGTTGCTCCAATCACGGTCAGCTCTCCTCGGGCCAGCTCGGGTTTTAACAAATTTGCCGCTCCCCCGGCGCTTCCTTTGGGATCAAGCAAGACGTGGATCTCATCAATAAAAAGGATGGCCTTATCTAATGCTTTTACCTCCTTGATTATATTTTTAAGCCGGTCTTCTATTTCCCCTTTATAAGAGGCTCCCGCAATCAAAGCCCCGGTATCGAGCTCTAATATGATAGAGTCTTTTAGGTGGAGGGGCACTTTCTCTTCTTGGATATTAATCGCAAAGCCATCGACCAATGCGGTTTTGCCCACTCCAGGTTCGCCTATTAACAGCACATTGGGTTTGATACGACGGCCTAAAATCTCGGCCATCATCCTACATTCTTTATCCCGACCAATGATGGGGTCAATTTTGCCTGATTGGGCTAGTTCCGTTTTATGGACGCAATATTTGGCTAGGGCTTTTTGGCTTTTGAAAGATATGTCCACGGTCGATGCCGTACCATTGCTTGCTTCTTGATAGGAATGGAATGACTTTACTTGGGCTGAGCTTTCAAGAAGCATTTTCTCATTTAGCGGAAAGGTTTTAAGTTGGTCTTGACTAAAGGCCACTTCCGCTTGGCACATGGCTATGAGGGCAGCTAGAGGGCTTAAGTTTACTTCTCCCAATTTTAGCCGGTATAGGTCGGCTACTTCCAAGAGGCGCTTCACTTTTTCGTCCGCTTCGGGGTTTTCCGGAGCCCTTCCCGTTTTGGGGTATTGGCTCATGCGGATGTCAGCCCAATCCCTTAAATAATGTATGTCAATATCCCAAGCTGCCAACTGGGAAGCTAGCCCCACATCATTGTGTAAGATAGCTTTTAATAGGTGGGAAGTTGAAAAAGTATGGTGCCTGTGCTCCCGGGCCAAAGAGCGGGCAACCTGGAAGGCATATTTTAATTGGGCATCATAGCTTAGAGTCGTCGACATGCTAATCAGATGTAGTTTGTGCTAGTATTTTATTTACGAAATATATAAATTACATACAATACAATAAATATGATAAGTACATAAAACTGATATTGTTACTTTACACATGCTTATTGCCAATATAAGTAAACAATAATCTCTGTCAAATTTTTTCATAAAAAATAACTATACAAAATTATTTTTTATCGATTTGGCGAAATGCAATAAAATTATTGGGAGATTTCCATAATTTTATAAACAGGCAAGTGCATTTGAAAGAGGGTATGGTATAAAAATCAATTATCGGGAAAAGGTACTAAGGGGCTTCCCCCGTGTGATTATGAGGGTTTGTTCCTTACAGTTTTTCCAAGCGTGGGATTAGGCTATCGCTACTCGCTGCCTCTACCCTCCGGCCGATACGAGTTCAAACATGCTGCTCTATCCCTTAGCTATGAGAATACGAGTTTTTGAACTAACAAAAATCTAGTAATCGTTTATTTAAAGTGTTATCACAAACTAAATTATGAAAGATAAGCTTGCTAATGTCAAGAAAAAAATAAATTCTTTGCAAAAAGAATTACAAGAAATGCAAAACAAGGTTGATGCTTGGCAAAACTTGGATACTTCAAAAGAACAAGTCATATCGAAAGTAAAAGAAACAACAAATTTGAACGCTCTTGAGGGCAAACTAGAAGAGTCCTTGGAGCTTGATAGAATTAAGAAAAAAATAGATAACATTCAAGGGCAAATTAATGAGCTAAAAGATATATCCTCGAAAGCTGACAATATCCCGGATATTGCCAAACAGTTGGAAAAAACTATCCCTAAACCAAAGGAGGGGCAAAAAGTAATAAATACGGTTCAACAACCCCTTAGTGAGTTGAACAATTTACCAACGAGCTTATCCGATGCGGTGAAGAGGAAATTGTCTCCATCTGGCAGTAGCGGTGGTTTGAAAAATAAACTCTTCAATAGATTACTTGATGTAGTACAAGGGGATAAAGATTTGTCCCTAACTTATAAAAGCACTTCTAAAAAAATCTCAAGTACTACCCGGCAAGGAGAGCAATTTGCTAAGTTCTGGTCAGAACTATTATCCAAGAGTCAACTAGAGGGAGATATAGCCGGTATTTCAAAACAAATCACAAGCTATTTATTTAGCCCTTTCGCTTATTGGTGGACAGCCCACTCAAACCTAAAAATCACCTTTACTCTATTACCTTACGGATTTGGAGAATTACTTCAAGCGGGTAATTATGTAGAGATTACGCTTCCCAATATTTTGAGCCAGAATCTTTCAAATAAGATTATAAGGCAACCCTTTAGTTTACAAGCAATTGCAATAGAAGGTCATCAATATTTCAAGCCTCGGGAGGCTAGTAACTTTCCTATAAATACGGGTTTTAATGAATCATTACTTTTTGGTGGACATCCGTTTTTAAGTAATATATTCCATAGGATGGTTCAGAAGGGGGATCTGAGCCCTGATTACCTGAAAAATATTATCCTTGAAAAACAGTATACCCTCTCTCTCTCTAATGATAATGCTTCTTTGCCAACTAAAGATGAGGCGGTATTTAATCACTCGACAAGTAAGAGGCAAATAGTGATAGTTGATTTGTATACTGGGAATGTTACGGAGTTTGATTTTTAATCCATGAAAAATAAGAGCTCTCAGATTTTATCTTGACTTTCTCCTCGATAAAAGAGAGCTTTTTCTGAGCACCAAATTTTTTGGCTTAATTAAATTCATCCTGTCCAAAAGTCAATTTTTCCCCTTCAAATATTTCCTCATTCCCCTCCTATTCCCTATACTTGTACAAAGCAAATCCCAAATCTGCTCGACCTATGTTCGACCCATTGAAAATCAAAAACTCATAAACTATTGATTTTCAGGGTATAAAAAGATGGGGTTCGAATCCCCCCGTGAGCACTTTTTATACGTCATTTCTTATCTATGGATTGTATCCCTTTTCAGATTGTGATTTTACACCCGACACGAGTAAACTTCTATTAGAGCCGAGGGTACCTTCCTGCGTTGTTAAGAACAAAGGAAGTTGGCTCGGGTCTTTTGCTTATACTTCAGGTTTCACGGGAGTAAATTTGTGCCAGGTTGCCATAAAAGCACTTCGTACTGACTATATAGTCTTAGGCTATCGGTTTTCCCAAGATAAACCTGATTTCTTCTTCAGAAAAATAATGGAATGCATCCTCCATCAACTGCACTTGCTCTTCTTGATAGACTTGGAGCACATATTGGTTTATGGCAAGGTCTAAGGTTTGGATTAAGGGGGGCTCTCCGGGCAAGGTTTCGGATAGAAAAGGTAACTCATCTGTACTAGGATTAGGGAACTTTGAATGCAGTTCTTCTAAGTTGAGCCCATCCTGTAAGAGGTGCTCATAAATCTTTCCGCTGCGTACAAGTGCTAATTCATCAAATTGTAAATAATTTTTAAGGGCTTTAAGAGCCATACAGGTTTGGTATTCTGGGGATTGTTTGCGAATGTATTCGTGTATCCAATGCGCATTGAGGTTACTTTGAATAAAACCCAACATATATCCAACATCAAAACCCGGAGTAGATCTTCTCTCTTCATTACTTTCCTCCTGGAGGCTACTTTTGGCATTTTGTATGCTATGGGTCAAATCCTTCACCAGAACCGATTCATCCCTGATGGTAAAATCCAACGCAGGGTAGTATACTTGGGCATTACATGTCCAGTCGCGAAACATGGCATAAGCTTTCAAAGCCAGTTTTTTGGAATAATTTGCCTCGTTCATAGTCTT
>CAWUIO010000103.1:0-22917 GCA_963922455.1 uncultured Microscillaceae bacterium | reverse complement strand
CGTTTACCGAAAGCTCCAAGGGGCGGTCGTCGCCCCAACCGAGCTGATAGAAAAAGCTCAATACATGGCGTCCGGTATTACTTGCCCGGACTTTCCACTCGATGTAATCTCCAGAAGGATTGATAAAGTCTACCATACGGCCTCCGCTGGCTGTGGCTGAGTTCCGGGTAAAGGCACCAAAAATAACTGATCCATCGGGATCATTATCGTCATTTTCGGCCTCATAGACATTTAACTGGGCATAAGCTTGATCCAATCCTACTATGAGCAGGAAAAGGCTGCAAAGCATTAGTTTTAAAAGTCTAGCAAAATTCATAATTTTTGAGTTAGTGGATCAGAGAATTTCTTATAAAAGAGCAACTGTAATTGAATTATCAATACTATACATTCATTTTAATCACTATCCCTCTATCAAGCATTGCTCAATAGACGTAGCATGTACTTACATACCTTTTGGTAATTTTGATAAAAACCCCCGAAAGATTAGAAATTGGAAATCTTACATGAGTAGAAGAGTACGCCGATAGTGATGGAAAAGAAGTATAGGGATTGATTTATTAAAATCATACATCTGATATTACATACGGAATATCCTCGAAAGATTTTCAAAAATCTTCAAGAAAACGGAACTTTTATCTTAAAATGATGAAAATGACCTGAATATTACAATTGGTTGAAGTCAAAGATATGCGATATACCTTTTTTTCAGATCCTAGTTGCAATTTACGTACTAGAAGAGCATAAAGGCAAGAAAAATTTAAAATAAGGGCTTTTTATTAGGCCTTTAGCCTTTTTTGGGCTTAGCGGTCATCATACCACGTTTCATTTAGATCACGCACCGTCCCTATTTTGGAATTATTTTTTCTTCCTTCCAAATTGTTTAAATGCATAAAAAAAGCGGATCATAAAATAACGGCCCAAGGCATTATACCTTTGCTCTTCCACAAAGTTGGCTTGGGTTTGCCTTTGTATCCCTCGATTTTCATTGAAGATATCAAAAATTTCCAGCTGAATTTTACCTTGGCGAGATTTTAACAAATTGTGGGGAAAACTTACCTCCCCCAAAAGCACATCTGACTGACTCTCGAGAGTCTAACCTCGATATTGTGTATAGCTAAACACGTAGGATACATTGATACGTGTACTCATATCCCAGCTTAATTCATGATACCAAGTTGGCTGTTGATATTGCTGGTTCAGGCTGGAGTTATCCCGAAACCTGCTTTGATTTAAATCTAATTTTACGCCTAGTTTGGTATCTATTTTTTCTTTTTTGCGATTGCCCAAGGCAAAGTCTACCTGTTGTTGGGTCTGCGTGATCGTATTTTCCGACCTGATGGGCGGCATAATCTTGAAATTTGATGCCGTAATCATTTGCTTAGGTACTTTCGGATAAGATTCCTAAGGCTAGACGAGGGGCCGGAAAAAGTTTTGGGTACTCGCAAGATGTTTGACTTACTTCTTTGCGAAAAAAAACAATATCAAGTTTGTGGCTATTAGGACTTTAGCTGCTCAAAACTTTTTCATAGCCTACCTCTCCAAGCTTCTTTTCATCTACATAGTTCATCAAATGCTTGGCCATCCGGCTATTGATACGCCAGTACACTCTTCTGACTGGGGAGTGAAATACCACTTGCCCATGGATAAACTCGGCTTTGCTATCTTCGTCTACTATTCGTAAAATTCCTGACGTTTTTTTACCTCTTTTTTAAGATATTCCTGAAATTGTTGGATCCCTAAAATAGCATCCGGGCTAGTTTTAAGTTTGTTCAAATAAATTTTTGGGCATAATTTCACTTTAACTAGCTTACAATTCTAAAATAAGTATTTGGCCTGTATCTGATCAATAGGGGCAATTTTTTGTTTAACGTATGAGCGCCCCAAAACACGCGCTACATTTTATCTTAATCCGAGCCATCACAAAATACCTATGAAACAAACCCTCCGCATCAAAAACATGGTCTGCGACCGTTGTATCAAGGCAGTGAGGCAAATTATGGAAGACCATGCCTTGTCGGTAGAAGCTGTCGAGTTGGGGCAAGTAGTAGTAAGCGGAGAGGATTTTTCTAAAGAAAAACTAAGCCAGGCGCTGCAGGAGGAAGGTTTTGCCCTGCTAGAAGACCCCGAGTCGCGCTTGATTGAGGAGGTAAAAGGCTTGCTCCGTGAGCTGATCCACCAAGAAGGTTTATCAAATTTTGGGCTCAAGCTATCGGAGTACTTAGCCGAAAAAACGCAAGTAGAATACACCCGCCTAAGTCACCGTTTTTCCGAATTTACTGGTACGACAATAGAAAAGTACTTCATTCAGCAAAAAATCGAGAAAATCAAAGAATGGCTCGAGTATGGAGAAATGCCTCTCAAAGAGATCGCCTTTCGTTTGGGCTTTAGCAGTGAGGCCTATTTATCCAATCAGTTTAAGAAAATGACAGGTTACACGCCAGGGGAGTATCGGAAGAAGAACCCGGGGCAAAGGAGGACTCTGGATTCCGTCTAAAAAAAGCAATCCTCCCTAGGTACTCCATATGCTTGGCGCAGGGATAGAGCGGCCTGTTTGAGCCCGCCGCTGGAAGTGGGTGGGCCGGCGAGTAGCGAAAGCCCGACCCCGGGGGCTCGTAATTCTAGCTTGGCAGGGACATGAAACCCGGGGGGCGCCCCCAATACAGCTAAGAAGAAGAATCGGTTTTGGACGAGAATTTATTCCAGCGCTTTTGCATCTCCCCCAATAAATAAAACTTTTCATCAGAGCTAAGCTTGTCGTCGGCATAGACCAACTTATTAAACTTAACCTGAAAAGCGTGATTTTGGGTTTTGGCCAGGGTGTCAATGATAGTCAAATAAAACTCAAACATAGAGCGCTGCTTTGGTGAGCAAATTGATTGAGAAACTCAATTAACTAAATTAAAAATTTTTTTAAACTATCGCAAGGTAGACCGAAGGCTTAGCCCCAGAGCTGGGCCCAAAAACGTCTGGCGTTGTCGTAGCACAAGGCCTTCAATTGCGTATCTCCTATACCCAGGGCCAACAAATCCATCCCAATACCTGGGTACACAGAAGCCGGGGTGTGTTCGGGAAAGTAAAAGGGTTTACGACTCGGGTCAGGATGGTCCCGGGTATCAAAATAATCGGCCCCAAAGGCCAAGTTGGACCCAGCGCCAAAATCCAAACCGTAACGGATGTGTTCCCAAAGAGCTTCGGGTTGCTCATCATGCACGTAAGCCCGAAGAAAGTTCATCCCGATTAAGCCCCCCCGGTCAATCACCGCTTGGGCCAAATCGTCGGGCAGGTTTCGGGGATGGCCCCAGACTGTACGAAAATTGGAATGACTAGCCAGCAAAGGGATCTGTAAATCTTTACGCTCAATATACTCTAAAATGCCATAAGCCAAAGCATCGCTGGTATGCGAAAAATCTACGGGGATCTTGCGCCCCGACAAGGCTTCCAGTAGGTACTCTCCATCGGGTTTAAGGCCTATTTGGGTATAATTTCCTCCCCCAAAACGGTTTTCCAAATGATGGGTAAGACTGATGTAAGCCAAACGAAAACCCGCTTGGGCCCAAGCCTCTAACCGGGGCTCGATCGAGTGGAGGGCATCTTCCTGATCACATATACCCGCCGCATTTTCGATGGCCAAGCAGGTTCCGATTTTGTCAGATTGACTTATTTTGTTTAGTATAGCCTCTTCATTCACTAATTCAAAAGAAGCATCGGGTGGTTGATGGAGTTTTCGATATTCCTCGATTTGGGCATCGGCCTGCCGGGTACTGCCCGGTTTCCCATCTGTATATACAGCCATGACCTGTAACTTAACGTTCCCAGCTTGCAAAAATGGTACTCCGCAAGGGATAAGCGTACTCTTAGGGCCCTCCTGGGGATGTCGGCTCAAGAAGGACAACAAGTCACAATGTAAATCAAAAATGGGGTACATCATTCGAGTATGGTTTGGGGGACTCCCTAGCAAAGTAAGCCAAAAAAGAAGAAGGGATGATACGAGACTAAATTTTTTTTCAAGCAGACCTAAGGGTATTTATGTCGCCTAAGCGCTTTGATCGGCATACGATTTCGCAATTGGACTGGAAGCAGTACCCCGGAGGGGCTGACTTAAAAGCCTTATTACTTCCCTTGGTGCAAGAAGGGACCCAGGCCTACATACGCAATGCGGCCAATGAAATGCAGGTCTTGGCCCTGCAAGATCAACTCCTCCCCTTAATTATAAGCAACCCCCAAGCAAGAGCCAATACCTACTTAGCTTCTACCGTGTCGCAATATTTTGACCTAGCTTTGGAAGAAATTGAGATGGAAATGAAAGGCAAGGGCTCCTTTATTGCCACCATTTCTACCCCCATCCTCCGCCTCACCCAAAGACTTTTCCGTTTTTTGGGCTTCGACCGGACCGTATTTATCAACAATTGGCTCTTGTCTACCAATCTCTATCCAGACATGGATTTGTCTCAAATCCCCCATATTCGAGATACGCTGAGCCAGGCTTTTCCCCAGCATGCTTTGGTATTCCGGTCGGTCAATGAAGTCTTGGATCAAGGTTTGTACGAGAGCCTCAAAACGGCCGGGTTTCGCGAATTGATAAGCCGCCCGGTATTAGTCATGGATCCTGCCCTGCGCAAGTACAAGAAAAAAAGGATGTACAAGATGGATCAAAAGCTCTGGCAAAAAAATGAGAAATACCATTGGGAAAAAGTAGAAACTTTATTACCCGAGGAGCTGATCCGGGTCCGTGATCTCTACAATAGTTTGTATATAGAGAAGTACTCCTCCCTAAATCCGCAATACACCGAGCATTTTGTCGACCTACTTTTGCAAAGCAAGCTTATGGAGTTTGAAGTCTTGAAGCATGATGATAAAATTCAGGGGGTACAGGCCTTATTTAAGCGTCGGGGACTTCTTACGACCCCCTTTATTGGCTATGACCAAAGCCTACCTTTAGAAGAGGGCGTTTACCGCTTTCTAAATTTGCGATTGATGGAAGTGGCCATTGAGCAAGGCTTGGTTTTAAATATGAGCTCGGGGGCAGCCCAATTTAAACGACTACGCGGGGGTAAAACTAGCATTGAGTACAATATGGTCTATGACCGGCACTTGAATCCCACTGCCCGGACACCCTGGGGGCTATATCACGCAGCATCTCATTATGTGGCTATTCCTACCATTAAAAAATACGAACTTTAATTTTTTGCTGGGGCTGCCCCCGGCGATCAAAACGGGTACCAAGATGTTTCTAAGGGGCGCCGGGGTCGGGCTATCACTACTCGCCGGCCAACCCTCCCGGCAGCGGCGGGCTCAAACAGGCCGTTCTATCCCTCAGCCAAGGAAGAAAAGTGCCTTGGGAGTTTGGGCGTATAAAAAAAGGTGGACCCTTTGAATGGAGTCCACGCTTCACGTACTTACAGAGCAAAATTGCTTATTTTTTCTTCTTTTTTCCTCCCCCTAATAATTGGAGCACTTTACTGGCAAAGTCATCATTTAAGCCAAGGGTACTTTTAATGCGGCTATATGTCCACAAAACCTGCTTGTCCAAATAGACCAAAAACTTTTTCTTCGTGCTTTCTTCGGGGCGGGCCTTGTAATTGGTATTTACTTTTTTGGGAGCCTCAGTTTCTTCGGTAAAGTAATAGAGGGCGATAGACTTCCGGGTCATATTTTCCGGGCAATTGATTACTTCAGGCAAACCATGGAAAGAATCATAATCCGTATTAAAAATCACGCAACGGTTAAATATGGGCAAAGCTTTTACCTCGCAGGACTTCATATCCCGGGTCCAAAGCTCTAAATGGCCATTATACTCTTCCTGCCAGTCGTGATTAAGGTAAACCAAAACATTAACCCGGCGGCGCCAATTCCGCTTGTGCGGGTGCACGGTAAAGTCGGCGTGGATATTCAAAAAGCCTCCTCTTTTGCTCTGGTGCAGTCCCCCTCCTTCCAAAGAAGGATCGGGTAATAAGTTAGGGATGCCGGTTAGTTCAGAAAGGACAGATACAAATTCGGGGCTATTGAGTTCTTCAATCAAACGGCGACACTCCGTAGGGATCATATCCATCTTGTTGAGGCCGTGTTTTTTTTCATTAAAATGGAGGTAATGAATCCATCCCTCATCATCCACCGCCGGAAATTCTTGCGCTACTTTATCCAAAGCCTCCGGGTCACAAAAGTTATCCAAGAGCGTATGAGGAAAGGGAGAAGCATTTTGGTAAGCCTCTTTATGCTTCTTTGCTTTGTTTTTCCACGCATCCAAATCTACAAATCGAGTTTGTGCCTGAATCATAATCCTTTATTTTTAATTATGGTTTCCGGAACCCAGACTGGGCCGTAATGCCTGGCTAAGCCCCTAAGAAATATCTTGATATTTTAGAAATAACAAATTATTGGTTCATTAAGCTCACTTTTTAGGCAGAATCCAAAGATTCGGCCTTTATGGTTTGCTTGGGGTCTTTTATTTTTTTGAAACCCTTAAAGATTTTAAAACTGCCTAAACCCCATTTTTGCAATCGGTAAGTTAGGGAAACCCGAAGAACCCCCATTCCATACTTCACACTTCGCTTAAAATTGATACTGGATGCTTCTTTAAAATATTTGGTTGGGCAGCTCACTTCTCCAATTTGAAAACCGGCATAGGTGATTTGGCCTAGCATCTCGTTATCAAATACAAAATCGTCTGAATTGTTCTCAAGGGGAAGTGATTCTAGCACCTCCCGGCTAAAAGCCCGGTATCCGGTATGATACTCCGCAAGTTTTTGTACAAGAAGTACGTTTTGAACAAAAGTAAGCCCACGATTGGCGATATATTTATACAAAGGCATCCCGCCAACTAAGGCCCCCTTACCGAGGGTCCGGGCCCCAAGCATCACATCATACACATCCCGGGCAATCGGGTAAATCATGGCTTCCAAAAGGAGAGGCGTGTATTGATAATCAGGGTGGAGCATCACTACAATATCGGCGCCGATTTCTAAGGCCCTTTTGTAGCAAGTCTTTTGATTACCCCCATAGCCCGTATTCTTTTCGTGCCGAATGACGTGTTCTATTCCGAGACCTTTGGCAACTTCTACAGTATTATCTTTGGAGTGATCATCTACCAGGATGACATCATCAACAATGTCAAATGGAATCTCATCGTAGGTACGTTTGAGAGTGGGCGAGGCATTATAGGCCGGCATCACAACTACGATTTTTTTTCCGTTAATCATGGCTAAGAGTTTGGGTGCATAAACCAACAAATCAGACAAGTACTTGTCCTTCAATTGCTTTTGAAAAGGCAAAAATAGGTTCAAAAACTGGAAAGGCCAACCGCTGCCATTTTTCCTATTTAGTAAACAGCATCTTCAAAGTGTAAAATCTCTTTTTGCTTTTCTCCCGATATGGCAATGATGTCGAAGCGAATGGGTCCATTCCAATTATTTTCCCAAATATACGCTTCGGCTGCTTCCATAATTCTATCGGCTTGGGCCTCTGTTAGGGTCTCTTCAGGTAGGCCAAAATCTGTGTTTTTTCTATATTTTACTTCAATAAACACTAAGGTTTGCTTTTGCTGGGCAATAATGTCTATCTCATACCTTCTATATCGGTAGTTTTGGCATAATATTTCATAGTGTTTATCTTGTAGATACTGAAGGGCGAGGGCTTCGCCTAATTGACCAATTTCCCGAGTTGGTTTTTTCATAAGCCTCTTGTTTCGAGTAATAGCTAAGATACGATCTTTCAAGGAATCATTTCAATCAGCCCATCTTTAGATTTTAGTATTTCCGTAGATGTGAATTGGAGTTAAAATACATAGCGTGCGTATTCCCTAATTTTTTAGTAATTCGGGAAAGTACTTTCCCGGCATTCCCCTTATATTTGACTACCCGTATCCCGGATCTATTTTATTCATCTTAAAATACACTTAAAATGATACAGGAATTAATAGAAGGTTTTATTGAGCAATTAAAAAAATCCATGAAAATTGCTCAAAATGAGCAAGTTATTCAAGCCCAAGACGGGATTCAAAACCTGGTCGTAGCTGGCCTGGGTGGTTCTGGGATCGGGGCTAACCTCGTAGAGTCCTTGGTACGTCAACACATGCCTATTCCGTATGTGATTACCAAAACCTACGACATTCCCAACTTCGTGGATGAAAATACCCTTTTTGTGGCGAGTTCCTTTTCTGGCGGGACTGAAGAGACATTGGCTGCTTTGGAAAAAGCAATTGCCCGGAAGGCAAAAATCTTTGCGATTACCTCAGGAGGCAAACTACTAGAAATGGCCAAAGCCCAGGGGTTTAATTACGTTCAGATCCCTAATGAAGCGCCTTGTCCCCGAGCATTTATCGGTCTATCCTTTATTCAATTGATTTATGCTTTAAAGCACTTCGGTTTTATGGAAGATTTTTTCACGCCACACTTGGATGAAGGCGTGGCCCTATTAGAAAGTAAAACGGAGCAAATAAAAGAACAGGCCAAAGCGCTTGCTCAAGATTTCTACCAAAAGCAAGTAATTGTGTACGGAGATACTCCAATGCTTCCCGTAATCACACGATTACAGCAACAATTGAATGAAAACTCCAAACAACTTTGCCATACCAACATCTTTCCTGAGATGAACCATAATGAGTTGGTTGGCTGGGGATTGGAGCCTTCAGTATACGCTAATACTACGGTTTTAATGATTCGTAGTAGTTTTGATCACGAGCGGGTAAGCCGTCGCATGGAGATATGTAAACCAATTTTTGCCGAGAAAGCTTCTAAGGTAGTAGAATTAAAGCCAGAAGGCGAGTCCTTCATTGCCCAGAATATTTATTTGATCCATTTATTTGATTGGGCTTCTTATTATTTATCAGAGCTCAATGGGGTAGATGCTTTCGAGATTAAGCAAATTAATTATCTCAAAAGCGAGCTAGCCAAGTTTTGACATTATAAAAACCAGGGAGCTTCCAAGGGGAGCTCCCGAAGCTCTTGGAGCTATTTTCTGGTATGAAAAAAGATATCGATTTCCCTCAAGTTCAAGGAGTAAACATAGCTATTGTCCCCAATCCGGACATGGCAGAAAACGCTTGGCTTGTTTATCTCATCAATTACAATGACTTGGCCCTCAGCAATGTTTTAGTAAGCTCCCGAGGATACAGCAACAATCCTGATAAGCCGGAGAATACCTCCGTATTACGTCATAGCTTCCCCTTGCTTGAACCCCAGAGCTTCGTTCCCGTTGAGACAATTATGCCAGCAGTATTCCACTTATGCAATGAATATTGGCTGAGCTATTATTACAAAAGTAAAATGTACGATAAAAAACATCTTTTTTTGCCCGAAAGTATTACCCAAGACCACCTCAGGCCAATTGCATTACTGAATAAATCTGGTATCTTGCATGGCTGAGCGTAATAATTTTTATTAAAAAAAGTATATAGATAATAAAACTAGCATAGGCCAATTTTTAATACAAGCTTATCAGATTAAGCGAGAACCCGCCCGGTTTGCAAAAGATCATGGAAGAAGCAGAAAAAGAAACATTGTTGGAGATTAAAAACCTAGAAGTAAGTTTTACTTCCGAGTCGGGACTGTTCAAGGCTGTCGATGGCCTCAGCTTTAAACTTAAAAAAGGCGAAACCCTGGGTATCGTAGGAGAATCTGGTTCAGGAAAATCAGTATCCTCTTTGGCCATTTTGGGGCTCATACCCCAGCCCCCAGGGATTATAAGCCAAGGAGAAATCCTTTGGGACTCCCCAAAATTCGGGCAGATTGACCTGATAAAGTCCAACCCGGCCATTATGCGTAAAGTGAGAGGCAAAGAAATAGGCATGGTTTTCCAAGAACCCATGTCCTCTCTTAATCCGGTTTTTACGTGTGGTAACCAAGTGATGGAATCCATCTTACTACACGAGCCTAACTTATCCCGCAAACAAGCGCGGGCCCGTACCCTAGATCTCTTCGAGAAAGTGAAACTGCCTGAGCCGAAGAGAAAGTTTAATTCCTATCCTCACGAAATATCCGGAGGGCAAAAACAAAGGATCATGATTGCTATGGCTTTATCTTGTAAGCCTTCCATGTTAATATGTGATGAACCCACCACTGCCTTAGATGTAACGGTTCAAAAATCTATCTTAAATTTATTACATCAATTACAAGAAGAAGAGCAGGTCTCACTGATTTTTATTACCCACGATTTAGGGGTAATTGCCGAAATTGCCGACCGGGTATTGGTTATGTACCGGGGTCAAATCATGGAGATGGATGATATTTGGAATATTTTTGATGACCCCAAACATCCGTATACCAAAGGCTTGCTGGCCTGTAGGCCTCGTTTAGACATCAAGATGAAAGTGCTACCAACCGTTCTTGACTTTATGGAAGTGGGTAGCGATGGCAGTATCCGAGAAAAAGAAGTGCACAAATATGCCTCGGTAGGAGAAGCGCTCTTGTTTAATTTCCTAACCGAAGACGAAATACAAGAACGTAACGATGAACTCTCCCGACAAGAGCCCATATTGAAAGTGGAAAACTTGAAAACGTATTTCCCCATCCGAAAGGGACTCTTAGGGAAACCCAAAGACTTTGTCAAAGCTGTAGATGGAGTAAGCTTTGCCGTGTACCCCGGTGAAACCGTAGGCTTGGTGGGCGAGTCTGGCTGTGGCAAAACTACCCTCGGCCGTACGATTTTAAGGTTGGTAGAGCCTACCGGAGGAGATATCTTCTTTGAGGGCAAACGGGTGAATAATCTTACAAAACGTGAGCTGCGAAAGTTGCGGCGAGACATGCAAATCATTTTCCAAGATCCATATTCTTCTTTAAACCCACGAATACCCATTGGGCAAAGTATCATCGAGCCCATGAAACTCCACGGAATACTGGATAATAATGATCAAAGACGTAAAAAAGCCCTAGAACTTCTAGAAACTGTCAACCTCAACCCCGACCACATCAACCGCTACCCCCACGAATTTTCGGGTGGCCAAAGACAACGTATCGTCATTGCCCGCACCTTGGCACTTAACCCAAAATTCATCATCGCCGATGAATCGGTCTCTGCCCTAGATGTATCGGTGCAAGCCCAAATTTTAAATTTGATAAACCAACTCAAAAGTGAGTTTAACTTAACCTTTATTTTTATCTCTCACGATCTCTCGGTTGTAAAATTTATCGCCGATCGGATTATCGTGATGAATCAAGGGAAAATTGAAGAGGTAAACTACTCGGAGGACATTTACGAGCAGCAAAATTCTGAGTACACCCGCCGGCTCATTCAATCCATTCCTAAAGGAACCCTCGAGGATATTCGTAGGGCTCAATTGCGAAAAAGATTAAAATCCTAAGATTTTGAAAAATATGAACACCTGATACTGCTTGCTTTTTCAACCTACCTCAAATGCTAAAGCAGTACCCACTTTTTATTAGAATTATGACCAAAAAAACAAGAAACGCTAAAAAACCTAGCCCTAGAAAACAAAGCAAACCCAAAACCAATTATCGGCAAAGGCTAAGAGAAATATTTAGTCAAAATACAGGGCAGAAATTCTCCTTGAAGCAGATCTTCAAGATGTTAAAAATCCGGAATAAAGCCTCTAAAATCAAGGTAGTTGAAGACCTAGAAGTACTAAGCGACCGGGAAGAAGTAGTTTTTACCCGGGAAGGTGACCTGAAAAGTAAACACCTGGACGCTCACACCGGAACCGTAGATTTTGTGAACCCCCGTTTTGCCTTTATCATCTCCGATGAGTTTGATGAAGATATTTGGGTAAATAGCGACCATTTAAAGTATGCCTTAGATGGAGATAAAGTCCTCTTCCGTATACTCCCCAAAAATCGGGGTAAAAAGCTGGAAGGAGAAGTCCTAGACATTATTGAGCGTCGACGCAGCGAATTTGTTGGCAAAATCGAACTTTCTGAGCGCTATGCCTTTGTAATAGCCGACAATCGGAAAATGCATCTCGATATTTTTGTGCCCAATCAGTCTATTAACGGAGCCCGCAATGGAGAAAAGGTGATTGTCAAAGTTGTAGAATGGCATACCAAGAAGAATAGCCCGGTTGGGGTAGTAAAAGAAGTGCTCGGTAAGGCAGGTTCCCACGAGACAGAAATGCACGCCATCTTGGCCGAGTTTGATTTACCCCTTCGTTTCCCTGCCCCAGTAGTCGCCGAAGCTAACAAGATGAAATTGGAAATCAACCGAAAAGAACTCCAAAAGCGGAGAGACTTTCGTAAAATTACCACATGTACCATCGACCCAGATACTGCCAAGGATTTTGATGATGCCCTCTCGATTCAAGCCCTAGGACCCGACCGTTGGGAAATAGGAATTCACATCGCCGATGTAACGCATTACGTAAATCCCGGAACTGCCCTAGATGAAGAGGCCTCCAAACGAGCAACCTCCGTTTATCTAGTAGACCGGGTTGTCCCTATGTTGCCTGAGGTCTTGTCTAATAATTTGTGTTCACTCCGCCCCCACGAAGACCGCTTTACTTTTTCGGCCGTGTTTGATTTGGATGCTGAGGGCAATATTCACAAGGAGTGGTACGGGCGAACGATTATCCATTCCGATCGCCGTTTTACCTATGAAGAAGCCCAAGTAGGCATAGAAACTGGGCAAGGAGACTATGCCAAGGAGTTGCATATCCTCAATACAATCGCCAAAAAATTGACCGAAAAGCGATTCGACAAAGGTGCAGTAAACTTTGAGACTACCGAAGTCAAGTTCCGCCTAGATGAGCAAGGCAAGCCCCTGGGCATTTTCATCAAAGAACGCAAAGATGCGCACCGGCTTATTGAGGAATTTATGCTCCTGGCCAACCGGAAAGTCGCCGAGTTTGTCTTCAAAATGGGCAAAAAATCGGCCCCCAAAGCCATGGTGTACCGAGTACACGAAAAGCCGGATGTAGACAAACTCAAAAACTTTTCGGTCTTCGCCCGTAAATTTGGGTATAATATCTCCACCGTAGGAAAAGGAATTGCCCGGTCCATTAACCAGCTCGTGGATAAAACCCAAGGCTCGCCCCAACAAGATGTGCTCCAAACCTTGGCTATCCGAACCATGGCCAAAGCCCGTTATACCACCGAAGCCATTGGGCATTTTGGGCTCGCATTTGAACACTATACCCATTTTACCTCTCCCATCCGACGCTATCCGGATATGCTCGTTCATCGCCTACTGTATCGCTACTTGCACGAAAGACCATCCGTAGACCAGCAAAAACTCGAGTCCATATCCAAGCACTCTACCGATATGGAAAAACGGGCAGCCGATGCCGAGCGTGCTTCTATCAAATACAAGCAGGTAGAGTTTATGCAATACCAAGAGGATAAGGAATTTGAGGGGGTAGTAACCGGAGTGACCGAGTGGGGAATCTATGTGGAAATCGTCGAGACTAAATGTGAAGGCATGGTGCGGATGAGTGACATGCTAGATGACTTTTATGACCTAGATGCCGAAAATTATAGAGTAGTAGGAAGAAAAACCAAGAATTTGATCTCCTTCGGGGACAGTGTCCAGGTACGAATCAAAGAAATTAACCTCGAGAAACGTACCATGGACCTAATCATGACCTAAGCAGCTGATTAGCTTTCACTTATGAATAAGACCATACGTATTTAGGGGCTTCCCCGCGCGATAGAAGGATGGATTCCCTAGGAAAGAAATGCTCGTTCGCGCGGGTCGGGCTGTCACTACTCGCCGCCCACCCTAGGCCAGCGGCGGGCTCAAACAGGCCGTTCCATCCCTAAGCCAAATCATGAGCAAAAAATTCATACGCTTGAAAAGTACAAAGTTTAGGGCGGGCCTTAGCGGATAAGCTGTAATCTTTGCTCTAGTTTCTGCAATTTACTATCAGGCTCAAATTGATATCTTACTTTCAAGAAATAAACTCCTTGAGGTTGGCTTTTGCCTAGCCAAGTTCCATCCCAAAATTGACCTTTTTCCTTCGTTTGAAAAACGCGCAGCCCATTCCGGTTATAGATGTTTAGTTCATAAAAATGGCAAGAGGGGCCAAAAACTTCAAATTGATCATTCAAACCGTCCCCATTGGGAGTAAAAGCATCCGGGGCAAACAAACGGGGAGCACAAAACTCGGTGATCTCAAAACTACTTCTTGTTTGACAGCCGGCTTCGTTTATTACCCTAAGTTCATACACCCCAGTCTGATGTAGCTTTACTTTGCGGGTAGTTTGCTCTTCTGCCCATAGATCACTAGACCAAAAGTACAATTTTCCAGGACCCGCATCTAGTTCAATTCTTTGGAAATCGCGGGGACAGACCTGTAGTAATTCGGGACTTAAACTGAGTGGTGTTGGGTTTGCTGAGACGGTAAAGGTACGTACCAAAATATCACATCCCAAGCGGTAACGGAGTTCATAGTCGCCAGGGCTTAGTTCTTCACTCGAGATTTGATAGGGTAGGGAAAGTATTTGGGAGTTTAAATAAAGATCTCCTCCTGGGGGCAGGGGTTTGAAGGAAATAAGGCCATAGTCCTGGCAATACACGTCATTTAAGTCAGGGAAACGGAGAGGCGATTGATCCAGAATCTTTATAGACAGACTGTCTTTTGTTGCACATACCACCGAATCGCCGGGATGCACATAATATAAATAATAGTCTCCAGGTGCGTATAAGCTCGGGTTCAAATCGGAGATCGTATCGCCGGTTAAAGTAAAGATCCCTCCTGCTGGAAAAGCTTTGAGAGGTATTTCAGGGTTATTGTAACAAATTTCAGGGGGAATTCTAGACCAATCAATAGGTTCCTGTACTGTGACTTCTATGGTAATGGGCCATCGAGCTTGGCAGTTTGGATTATCCATAATATACTCTATGGTATATAAACCAATGCTTAACTTATGAGGGTCAAAATACTGAATTACTTGGCCACGGAATTCAAAAAAACCTCCCGCAGGTTGAGCCGATAGCTCCTTGGGTGAGGCATCAATACAGACCTTGGTAGGGCCTAAGTAGGCAAACCGTTCCCCGTTAGGATTGATTATTTGTATCTGTTTTTCTATTTCGCAAGTACGGTCAGTGTTAAAAGAGTGAAGCGTGTAAACCTGCTGACTGTCAGGTAAGACTGCCTTAGGGTT
Organism: uncultured Microscillaceae bacterium; assembly: GCA_963922455.1. Lineage (GTDB taxonomy): Bacteria > Bacteroidota > Bacteroidia > Cytophagales > Microscillaceae > CAWUIO01. Next base: position 7,873 of record CAWUIO010000103.1, on the reverse strand, counting down.
GGGGCAATCGGTACAGCTCAGCCCCTGAGCAGGCTCCCATTGATAATGGGCCATTCCTGAGGCTTGCAAGGCTACCGAGTCGGTGGCACATTCGGTGATGAGGGTATCTTGTAAGGTTAAAAAATTATGCTGTACATAGATACTGTCTTCAAGCGTACAGCTACCCAAACGCATACGAATATAATAGAAACCATCGGTACGGTTTGCTAAGTCTAGGCTGGCACTATTGGGGGGAAATACTTCTCCTGCCGGGCCACTCCAGGTGTAATTATCCCCAGGAGCAGCTTGTAATTGCCCAAGTCCGTTGCAAACTTCAAGGGTATCTCCGAGCTCACCAAGAGCTTGATACTCATTTGCCTGGTAAATAGGTATTTCCAGACTTTGTAGTAGAATATCTTGGCAAGTGTGCACCAAGTTTATGCGCAAGAATTCACCGGGATCATCTAGCCCCTCATCTCTGGCATCAAATGGGAAACGTAACTCCTGCTCGCCAGGATTAAACGTAATTGTATCGGGTAATTTGCTATAATCAAGCCCTTCGGTGGCCGTACCTTCTTTTGCCAAGAAAAATGTTTCCGCTTGACTCAAATCTCCTCGCCTAGTCACCAGGACTTCTCCGCTATTACACGACTCCACTAAGGCATCACCTCCATTTGGAAAAAGTACTTCTAAATCTATTTGATTGGCCGAGAGGGCCTCTACAAACACCCCGGTGTCCAAAAATGGATCCCCTGAATCGGCTATCTTCAGTTTCATGCGGTACCATGTGCAGGGCTTAACCTGTACCTCAGCAAAAAGCCCTTGAGTAAAGCCATTGAACTCCATAGCTTGGCCACCCGTGTTATCCATAAAATACAAGGAGCGGTCGCCATTACAAGTGGGGTCGCCATTGATTTGATTGGTGGTTACAATTTGAGAGGTTCCGGGGATCAACGCTAGGTTTTGTTCCCCGGTAATACCTGGGCCACTGATCAAGAAAGCAAAAACATCGTTAAAATCTCCTTTGCATTGAAAGCCCTGGTTGGAAAGGGGAAGATTGGGATATTCTTCGGAGGCAAAGGTATAGGGAAAGTAAATAATGGGGTTGGCTGAGAGGATATCAAACGCTATTTCGCAGGTATTATAGGTATCGGTACCCACTAAGCTGCTTAAATACGTATCTCCCCTTGCGCCATTATCTCTTCCTGTAAACCCAAACGCATTGGCCCCCATTGCATCAGCAATATTTCCATTAGAAAGTAATAAGCCTTTACTTGTACGCCCTTCCATTTCTAGCTGGAAACTCCCCAAGGACGAATCGGGACAGTTTATCTGTACATTCCGAATGATTACCCCGGGACCAGCTAATAACGCGGCTAAACTATCTGGATTGCTTTGCTGACTCAAAAGTAATTGAGCCTGCACATGGGGAATAGATAGAAGCCAATTGCCTACACAGAATAAGACAATAAATAATCGCATGTTGAAGGGCTTAGGCAGGTGATGTTTGGTTTCCGAATTTAATAAAAATATTCTTAGTCTAAAATAGCAAGTCAAAGGAAATCAAGAAGAAATCCCTTGCATTGTGGAGCATCGGCCCGGAAAACCTGAGAAAACTTATCAAAAACAATATTTCTAGGCGATTAGCGCTCCCCAATAATTTTTAAGAAAAAGGCTGAGGGATAGAGCGGCCTGTTTGAGCCCGCCGCTGCCCGAGGGATGGCCGGCGAGTAGCGAAAGCCCGACCCCGGCGCCACTTTAGAAATATCTTGGCACCCAACTTGATCGCCGGGGGCAGCTCCAAAAATTAGAGCAAATACGGTATAAGCATAGGAGTTTTCTTTTGGTAATCCAAGTAGCTTTGGCCGTGGAGTTTGAGCAATTTCTGTTCCTCCCAGGGGATACCCAGGAGCAAATAGGCGAAGGTGAGGGCCAGAAAAATGAAGGAACGGGCGATGGGAGCCTTGAAAAAAAGGCCCAAACAAAACAAAATTGCGCCAAAATACAAAGGGTGACGGACCCAGGCATTTAAACCCTTGGTCACCAGGGGAGGTGGCGTACCTAGTAGCTCACTTTCTTTTTGTAGACCTATAAATTCCCGGGCCTTGTAATTACGCATGGCCAGAAGCATAATGAGCATACCCATACTTAGTAAGCTGTAAGCCAGGTATTTATAAAGAGACTGGGGAGACAGGAGGGGTATCAGGGGAATGTTTTTCTGATAGTACAAGATCCCGAGAAGCCCGGCCAATGAAAAAAAATTATAGATCAGACGGTAAGCATGAAGAAATCTGGCCCCAAGGGACCGGATATATCTTTTTACGGGCCAAGAAGCCAAGAGGCTGTGGCTGAGGTAAAATACGAACCAGAAAATACTGAGTAAGGCGTGCGCCATGCTATTCTAGAAGTATTCTTGGGGCATATCTTTCAGGGAGTTGACTCTTTGATTGTCTAGGTATCCTACCACAAAAGCTTCGGAGCCCCCCCCGATTAGGTAAGTAGCTAGGCTTTTGGCTTCCCAATAATTTTTGAAGCTACCAATCATGTATTTGCTCATACCCCCTTGAGGGTCATCTTCGATCACAAAATTGAATTGGTTTTCTAAAGATTTGGCCAAATCTGAATTGCGATAGGCACCTACCTGCACCCTAAAGAAAGCGCGTGCATCGACTTGATATGGGTTATTATCTGGGCTAGTCAAACGGGTTGCATTCATAGACTGCCTTTGTCTCTGCAAAGAGTTGAGTAAGGTATCCCGGGTGTAGGCCTCGGCCGACAATTGATCAAAGACCAAAAGTTGCTCGGTATATTCGGCGTCCTTTTCTTGATACTGGCGATCTAAGGAATTGGACTCGTTTCGCATTTGTTGTAAACGGGCCGGATTTTTTTTGAGGAGTTTGAGTTCCTTTTTCAGTTGGCTGAGCTCTTCTTTGCTTAGTTCTTGGCTAGTAGCAGGAAGGCTTAGCAAGAGGAGCATTAAAAAAGTGAGCAGTGAGGTTAAGAATTTCATAATGCTTAGCTTAATTACCTGGTAAGGCGTGGTCAAAATAATGACATTTTGCTGCTTGCGCAAGCTTTTTGGATTATTTGCCTAAATTTACGCTAAATTTCCATAAAGAGTTGTTGAATCCGCTCGATTTCTTGTCATTTAAACCTTTTTGAGAGGATTCGTGTGGGTAAGCGGCCTATCTAAATACTAATTCTGTGTTAGAACAAATTCAAGAAGCTAAGACATTTATTCAATCACGTTGTGATCTTGTGCCTCAGCTGGGCATTATCTTGGGAACTGGTTTGGGAGGTTTAATCAAAGAAATTGAGGTAGCGGAAGAGATCAGTTACGACGATATTCCACATTTTCCCATTTCCACCGTAGAATCGCACCACGGTAAATTAATTTTTGGAAAGCTTTCCGGCAAGCAGGTCCTAGCCATGCAAGGCCGTTTTCATTATTATGAAGGTTATTCTATGCAGCAAGTTACCTTTCCGGTACGGGTAATGAAGCAGTTGGGGATCGAGCGTTTGTTGGTCTCCAATGCGGCTGGAGGTCTCAACCCCGATTTTCAGATTAGCGATTTGATGATATTGCATGATCATATCAATCTACTACCTGACAATCCGCTCCGGGGCAAAAACCATGAGGAGTTAGGAGTTCGTTTCCCTGATATGTTTGACTCCTATGACCCGGGAATGATCCAAAAAGCAGTGCGAATTGCCGAAGAGCACAGCATTCGGGCGCATACCGGCGTGTATGTGAGTGTGCCTGGGCCTAATTTGGAGACTCCCGCCGAGTACCGTTATCTAAGAATTATCGGGGCCGATGCGGTAGGGATGTCTACGGTGCCCGAGGTGATTGTAGCGCGTCATATGAATCTCCCAACTTTTGCCGTATCGGTAATTACCGATTTATGTTATGGAGATATGATCAAACCGGTTACGGTAGAAGAAGTTATTGCGGCGGCCCACCAGGCCGAGCCGGGCTTGAATCGTTTGATTAAGGAATTGGCGGCTAGTATCTAAGGAATCAGAGAGGTTGTTAAAATAAAAAAAGCCGGGCGAAGCCCGGCTTTTTGCTTGATATTCTTAGAAGAGGACAAGGATCACACCTTAATCTCTACATCTACCCCACTGGGTAGCTCCAACTTCATCAAGGCATCTACTGTCTTAGAGCTTGTAGAGTGGATGTCGATCAATCGCTTATACGTATTCAATTGAAATTGCTCGCGCGATTTTTTGTTCACGTGAGGTGAACGAAGCACGGTAAAAATTTCCTTTTTCGTCGGTAAAGGAATTGGGCCGTCTACGCGGGCACCGGTAGGCTTTACAGCTTTGACGATCTTTTCGGAGGATTTATCTACCAGGTTGTGATCGTAGGATTTTAATTTGATTCGAATCTTCTGCGTCATGTCCAGTCTTATTAGAAAAGGGAGGGGCTAAACTAGCCCCTCATTGCCTTCTTAGTTTAATTATACAGTGGCACCTTTGGCCTTGGCGATGATATCATCGGCCAAGTTGTTAGGTACTTCGGCATAGTGAGAGAAAGTTAAGGAAGCCGAAGCTCGTCCAGAAGAGATGGTCCGCAAATCCGTTACATAACCAAACAATTCAGAAAGTGGTACATCCGCTTTAATTACCTGACCACCACTCTTCGCATCCATTCCTTTCATAATTCCTCGGCGTCGGTTCAAGTCACCAGTTACCGGTCCGGTATATTCATCCGGAGTTACGATCTCTACGGCCATAACAGGCTCTAATATCTTCGGCCTAGCTTGTTTGGCTGCTTCCTTAAATCCGATACGAGCGGCCAATTCAAAGGAAAGGGCATCCGAATCCACATCGTGGAAAGAACCAAAAAACAAGCGGACTTTCATGCGGTCAATAGGATAACCGGCCAAAGGCCCGTTAGTCATAGCCGACTCAAACCCTTTTTGGATAGATGGGATAAATTCTTTTGGAATAACCCCACCCTTGATATCATTAACAAACTCGAGTCCAGGTGCCATCTCTTCGTCATCTTCACGTGGTCCGATTTCAAATACGATGTCGGCAAACTTACCCTTACCCCCGGTTTGTTTCTTGTAAACTTCTTTGTGCTCCACCGAAGCCGTGATCGATTCTTTATAAGCCACCTGGGGAGCCCCTTGATTCACTTCTACTTTAAATTCCCGCTTCATACGGTCTAGGATAATCTCCAAGTGAAGCTCTCCCATTCCTCGGATTACCGTTTGACCGGTTTCTTCATCCGTATTTACCCGTAAAGTAGGATCTTCTTCAATCAATTTGGCAATGGCATTACCCAACTTATCTACATCCGCCTGCTTTTTAGGCTCAATCGCATAACCAATTACCGGCTCGGGGAAGGTCATTTCTTCCAATACAATAGGATGGTCCAGATTTACTAGGGAGTCACCCGTCTTGATATCTTTAAACCCTACTCCGGCACAAATATCTCCCGCCGTTACCTTATCAATTTGGTTCTGCTTATTAGAGTGCATCTGTAAGAGACGAGAAATACGCTCTTTTTTACCCGTACGCATATTCCTGATATACGAGCCAGAGTCTAATGTCCCTGAGTAGACTCGCATAAAACACAAACGACCTACGAAGGGATCGGTAGCAATTTTAAAAGCTAAGGCAGCAAAGTGATCACTTGGGTCCGGCTTACGAACTTCTTCTTCTTCCGTATCAGGATTCATACCGGTGACGTCTGGCAGATCCAGAGGAGAAGGAAGATACATACATACACCATCCAAAACCGCTTGCACCCCTTTGTTTTTGAAAGCAGATCCGCAAAATACGGGGAACATAGACATGTCCATCACCGCCGCCCGGACAGCCGCAATCATTTCTTCTTCGGTGATAGAATCTGGATCTTCATCAAACTTCATGAATAGCTCTTCATCATAAAGGGCTACGTTTTCTACCAATTCTTGACGCCACTTGTCCACTTCTTCTTGCAGCTCTTCTGGAATAGGAACAATCTCATAGGTCATCCCTCTATCTTCTTCATTCCAGATTATTCCTTTATTCTTCACTAAGTCAACCACTCCTTTGAAGTGTTCTTCAGCCCCAATAGGAACTTGTAAAGGAACGGCGTTGGCTTTCAATTTATCCTTGATATCCTGCACCACAGCTTGGAAATCGGCTCCGGCACGGTCCATTTTGTTTACAAAACAGATACGGGGAACTCTGTACTTATCAGCCTGACGCCATACGGTTTCCGATTGAGGTTCAACCCCTGAAACGGAACAGAATAAAGCTACCGCACCATCTAGTACACGAAGTGAACGCTCTACCTCTACAGTAAAGTCAACGTGACCTGGGGTATCAATAATATTGATACGGTAATCTTCGGTGGCATCGGTAGGCATTCCTTGCTGGGTAGGATACTTCCAAGCGGTGGTTGTAGCAGCCGAAGTAATGGTAATCCCACGCTCCTGTTCTTGCTCCATCCAGTCCATGGTAGCAGCCCCTTCGTGAACCTCACCAATTTTGTGGGTCATTCCGGTGTAGTAAAGGATACGTTCGGTTGTGGTCGTCTTACCGGCATCAATGTGAGCCATGATCCCGATATTGCGCAATTTTTTCAGGTCATTCATCGTGATAGACTTTAATCGGAAATACTAATATGATAATGTAAAGGTAATAAAACACCGAAAGAAACCGCTTGTTTAAAAACGGAAGTGCGAAAAAGCTTTGTTAGCATCCGCCATACGGTGGGTATCGTCACGTTTTTTGACCGCAGCCCCTTCCCCTTTGGCAGCCGCGATAATTTCATTGGCCAAACGGAGGTCCATAGACTTCTCGTTACGGGCCCGGGCATATTTTATCAACCACTTAATTCCTAGGGAAACTTTCCGGCTAGGACGAACCTCAGAGGGTACCTGAAAAGTGGCTCCCCCTACTCGGCGGCTTCGTACTTCCACGCCGGGCATCACATTATTTAAGGCTTTTTTCCAGGTTTCCAGACCATTTTCTTTGGTCTTTTCTTCCACGATATCTAATGCTTTGTAAAAGGTGTTGTAGGCTACACTTTTCTTGCCCTGCAACATCAAATTGTTTACAAACTTAGTGACCAAAACATCACGAAACTTAGGATCAGGGAGTGTATATCTTTTAGGCGGTTTACGCTTTCTCATATCTTATGAATGATTATTTTTTCTCCTTTGGCTTTTTCGCACCATACTTCGAGCGGCTTTGGTTACGCCCGTTTACGCCGGCCGTATCCAGGGCACCTCGAATGATGTGATATCGAACACCCGGTAAATCTTTTACCCGACCTCCGCGGATCAACACCACATTGTGTTCTTGCAAATTATGACCTTCTCCAGGAATGTAAGCGTTTACTTCTTTCCCATTGGTCAATCGAACCCGGGCTACCTTACGCATAGCCGAGTTTGGCTTCTTTGGCGTGGTAGTATATACCCGAGTACACACCCCTCGTCTCTGTGGACAACGATCCAGAGCGGGTGATTTTGATTTACTCTTTAATACTTTTCTACCCTTGCGGATAAGTTGTTGAATTGTTGGCATTATACAATAATTGAGAGCATACCCTTCCAAAATTAGGAGTGCAAATTTAAGGAATTACATGTTTTTTTCAAAACCTCCTCTCTTTTTTGCTTGAGAAATAGCGCTTTAGCTCCCTTTTGCCTAAACTTTTTGGGGCCTTTACCCAAAATTAAAGGAGATTTACCTAATTAACCGCTTCGGATAAGCTGCCCATAAGCTCCTCTCGAGAAAAAAAGGAGCCTCCCTATTATCTAATTATCTCTCTTAATCAAGGTTCTGGGGCTTCCCCGCGCTGAGAAAATTTGCTAACTATTGCCCCATATCCTTCCCGCGCGGGTCGGGCTCTCGCTACTCGCTGCCTTTCCCCACAGGCCTACACGAGCTC
>CAWUIO010000102.1:0-23450 GCA_963922455.1 uncultured Microscillaceae bacterium | reverse complement strand
GAACCCCAAACTGACCCTTTTCGCCGACAAAAAATAAACTTAAACAGTTTCTAAGACTTGCTAAAAGCAGGTGGAAGAAGAAATTTGTTAACCAAAATTACAATTACAAATTCACTTTTCTAAATTACATAGCTTTTTTGAGGTGAATTTCTACGCTATTTCCAATTTTTTATGGCCAAGGGCCCAAAATTGGCAATTTTGGAAAAACAAGGATTTATTTTAATGAAGTTTTGGCAAAAAACATACCTATTGCCTGGCTTAGGGATACCCACCCCTTGGGGCGGAGACCGAAAGGGCCTGGCGGGGAGCAGGCTCCGGCTTGGCTGGGTAGCCCGGCCCGCGCTAGGCACTTAGGTCCTTTCTGGAACCAAGGTATATAGCGCGGGCAAGCCCCAACATATATTCTTCTATTCTACTACAATTCTATGGGTTTTAAGCCAATTTGGCCCCTTAATTTGGACAAAATAGGTACCCGAAGCCGCACTAGACAAGTCTACTTGCATAAACGTTTGTTTCTCTTCTATTTTATCGGTTTGGTAATGGACTAGTCTCCCATACGCATTAAAGACCTGGCACTCTATTGCTCCCGATTGTTCGGAACGGATATCTAGAGTTAAAAATTTATCGGTTTGCCTTAAGGGGTTGGGGTAAGCCAGTACCGCAGCCGGATAAAGGATCTCAAATTGGGACTCTTCGGCTAGGCTTGCCGGAGATACAATGGAATTTGAGACGCTCGCTTGGGTCGTGGTAGTTACCGCCAGGATATCGCCAGCTTCTTCAAAAACTAGGTAATGTACTTCCTCGGTGGTGTGATTTAACTCCGAATCTCCGCATTTCTCTTCTTCTACAAAAACCTGGGCTTGGGTACCGGATAGATTGCGATAGCGTAGGGCACAGGCATCTCCTCCGAAGTTGGAGCCGATTTCGGCCAAGAAGATCCGGTTGCTGCCATAGTTCTGGCTAAAGCCTAGATCATACCAATTGTGCTTAACAGATCGCCCAGTATTTCCGGCTTCAAACTTCATAGTTTCGGTAGAAATCCCTGGCTCTAGGGCAATCCAACTGAGGGTTTCATTGGCGTGCCCCCCGGAGGCTTTATCGCGTTCCTTAAGTCTCAAGCGTAATTGCGTGGTACGGGTATTATTTTGATCGATCCGGACATTGACCGCTTCAGCTTCGTTTTCGCTGGTACACTGGGCCAGTACAATGGGCTCCTCGCTAAATGGGTTAGGGAAGGCTTGGGTCGTCCAGCTATTATTGACCGCAGCGATATTACCGGCCTGCAGAAGCTTACCATTGGTAAGCGTGTGGGTACCAGCTTCCACCACCATGTAGGGGATGGTCTCAAATACGTGCCATTCATCCAGACATTCCCACTCATCGATTCGGATCTCAAAGCTGTTAGCACTTACATTTTGAATACGCACCGTGGTTTGGTTGCCTCCATTATACGTGGGTGCTCCCGCCACGACTACTGGGTTTTGATAGGTTCGGGATAAGCTTACGGTCTTCCAGATATGGTCGGCCGAAACGGTTCCGGTCTCACCAATAGCTTCTATACTGGTCGTAGGCACCGGAATAGGCCGCCATTGTTGGTTTTGCCGTCCATGGGCTTTCCAAACGATCAGCTTTTCGCCATCGTTTTGCGTAGCCTCAAATACATCCAAATCTAAGGAATTGTAAGCATTGCGGATACGGTAGTAGCCACTGTCGGTATCTTCAAAGTACCAAAGTTGTTCTTGTGATCCCGTCCAAGGCTCTTGAATCACATTTACCCCTTGGGAAGGGCTTAAGTTTTGGACTGATAAGACCATATCGGAATGTTTGGCCGTAATGCGGTATTTGTGATTGCCTTCCGGCTGTATGTACCACTGTTGGTGATCGGCGTTTTGAGCAGCACTTTGGCAAATGCCTGTTCCATCTAAGGTAGAAGCTCCGTTTACCGTAGCTAGTTGACCACTGTGCCGGACTTCCAGGGTATACCAACCTTCGGCGATGGTTTCAGGCCCGTTGAGATCTAGGCTTGAGATCCAACTAGTTAGTACATTGAGGTACTGATCATCGTTCAGGTTACGGCCCACGGGCGGCATGCGGTCACTTCCGGTGCTTGAATCACGCATCCAGAGTACTGAATTTTGGTAATCACCAGGTTTTACCACACTAAAGCCAGGCGGGGAAGCATTACTGATCACCTCCGCGCCAATCATTTGCTGATCGTGTAGGGCGTTTAAGCTTCGGGCATCAAATACGCCTTGCACCCCATTGGGCCGGTGGCAGAAAGAGCAGTTGGCATCCAGGTATGAGCGCACCCGCATCTCTTCGCTGGTAGTCGCATCGGATAAGCTTGCCAAAGCGGGTAACTGATCTGGGCTAGCAATATCGGTGTTGAACATGCCCAGGTGGTTCCAAGTCTCCAATTGGTTGGCGGTTTCTCCGGTGCTGGGGTAGGTCATACGCCCATTGAGCTGACGGGTTTTTACCCCAAGTGCGTAATCGGCCGTGGAATTATGACATTGCAGGCATTGTTGGCGGGAGGGAAAATCCCAAGTCTGGGTAAAGGTATTGCCATTGGCCAAAGTGACCGCGATATCGCGTGACTCTTCGGCATTTACGCCAATCAAAAAGGCTTCGGTTCCTTCCTCATTCCAGCGGTAGGTGAGGCCATAGGCATCCCCTTCGGAGGTGAAGACGACAAAACGGGTTTCCAATTTGAGGGTTTGGCTCAGGTCGTTTTCATTTGTAGGAAGATCAAAATGTTTGATCATAACCGTACCGGCAGGAAATTGCCAATTGCCTTCGGCATCAAAGGTAATTTGTTCTTCTGGGGTATCGTGGCTCCCATCATTGGGGAGGGCGATCCAGCGGCGTTTGTTGGCGCGGTCAGACCAAAGGGGCGTATTCACTTCGTAAGGGATGATCCCAGAAATTGTTTCTAGGGTTTGCATATTGGTGAAGACCCCTAAATCGGATAGCTTGGCCGGAGGATCGGCGATGCCTCCGCCAGTTCGTTTCAATTTATGAATAACCCCTCCGTCACGGCCCGTCCCAAATAAGTCCAAGATGTAGATATATTCTTTGGAGTCTATGTAAAAAGAGGAAATTCCGTCTTTGCCTCCAGTTCCGTTGACGGGAACTTTGAGTAAAAAGTCTACTTGGGGCGCTCCTCCATTGGGATCTTTGGTCAAAGTCCACACATTTTGGGTTTCATGGTCGCCGAAAAAGTATTTGTCTTTTAGCTCGGGATAGCGATTGCCCCGATATACAAAACCGCCGATGACGCATCGCCCTACGTTACGTCCGTAAGCATAGATAGGATCTTTATCGTTTCCGATCAAAGGATTAGGCATGGAAGTAAACCCGTTCTGGTCTCCCTCGCGGTAGGGCCACTGAAGGTTATCCCCTTTGGCTACGATACTAATTTCTTCTTTGGCGCCTTGCCCAATATCACCAATCCAGATTTCTCCTGTGGGCGGGTCATAGGTCATACGGTGGGGGCTTCGGGTGCCAATGGCGAAAAACTCTTCTAAGATGCCTCCATTGACGTCCTGCCAGGGGTTATCATAGGGGATGTAGTAGCCCTGGGTAAAACTATCAGGCCAACCCGAGGGAGGGGTACCTGCATTGAGCGGCTGGCGGCGAATGGGATGACTAATATCTCCCCCTCTTTGGTCTACATCAATTCTCAATACCCCGCCGAAGAGCCATTTATCAATTTGCTGGGTTACGCCATAAGAATCTCGAGCGGCCCCTTCATCTCCAACGACCAGATATAAAAAGCCATCTGGGCCAAAGAACATATCGCCCCCGTTGTGCCAGTCGTGGCGGTCAAAGACCTGGATCATTACATACTCACTGTTGGGGTCGATCGTATTGGAGCCCGGAGCCAAGTTGAAACGCGAAAGGCGCATATATCCGTTTACCGCAGAGCCAGTATTATCTGTTCCGTCTACGGGGGTATAGCGGTAAAACACGTAGATGTACTCGGAGTTGGGAGATCCGGCTTGTCCATACTCAGGATGTAAGGTTATACCCAACATGCCCCCGTCGCGGTAGACAACGGTATTGGCCGAAATATCTAGCAGTAATTGCTTTTGGGTGATGCTAGGATCATTGCCAATTTTCCAGATCTGTCCTTGGAGGCCCACCACCAGGAATTCCGAGCGGTTGGGCAGTTCAATCATATCCACCGGATCGACAAAAGTAAGATTGGGGAAGGCATTTTCAATGGCATAGGTGGCCTCACCTCCTGTCCCCCCACTGGGGGTTTTATCCGGAAACACACCATTTAGATAGGCGCCCATAGGTTCGGGCGTATTGAGGCCTGGAGCATCCCAATAGGGAAATGCGGCCGCAACTAAATACACCAAGGCTACCATACCGAGGGTTTGTAGTTGTCGAATAGTTGTAAAACCTGTTTTCATATACGTTTTTAAATTAGAGTGGACACTGCTTTGGAATACCCTTATTACTCTTCTCATAGGGAAGGGGTACCCCGTTTATTAAAAGATTCAATAGAATGCGGATTATCTTTCCTGCTCAACAGCAGCCATAAGCAAGAATTGCCAAAGCTTTTTCTCTTGCTTTATCGCTTCACTTGAAATAATAGGTATGGGAAATGGTTGAGGATTTGGTTTACACCCGGGTAAATGGATGTACGTTATTAGCTCAAAAATACAAAACTCCCCAAGGAATTTAAAATGAAATGTTAAAATTTAAAACAATTTTAATGAACAGGCAAGCAGGATCTGTGTAATGAAATAGCGTTGTGATGAGATTTTGCTTCCAAAAGCCCAATATGGGGCTTGCCCGCGCTAAGAAAGCTCGCATCGGTTTAACAATCGTGGCAAGCGCGGGCCGGGCTGTCACTACTCGCTGCCTCTCCCCTCAGGCCAAGACGAGCTCAAACAGGCCGTTCCATCCCTAAGCCTTTGTACCTTTATGATCTTATTGTGAAAAACTACTGGGATTGGCTAGGCTTATTCTTTTGGGGTAAACAAGCTGATTTGTGATCAAGTAGCCAATCGCTAGCCTTGACGGAAGAAAGCAGGGGACGCTTTCTATAAAAGTGCTGGTCCAAGGACCGCGGCGCTTATCCTTGAACCAGCGCTTTTTTACATGCTTGGACTAGGTGATACAAGCTAGCTCGCGGCTAGCAGTTCGGAGAACTGCTTTTTATTGGAAAGTTCGGGATGATCCTTCGGAACATCCACTCACAACGGGATTATACGAACCCCAGCCCCCAAAGATTTCCCCTCTACCCCAGCCCCAACTGCTTCCTTGCCCGCTCCCCGCTCATGTCTTCCCATCGCTCAATAATCTGCTTGCACATATCCGGATTATTTTGGGCTCCATAGCAGACCCGGTGGGTATCTTCGGCGGCAAAAAACATCGCCCCAATCCCTGAGTAAACATCCAAAATACGCTCATTTTCCCGGCTAAAGGCCTCAATCAAGTGGCGGAGGTAGTCATAGGTCTTATTTCCTTGGATATCGGAGCGATCTACTTTCCACGTATCTGAGACTTCCGAGGGGATCATGTGTTGGGAAAACAGGGCCGTGTAAATCCAGGAGCCCAGTCCCTCACCCGCATCGGGGAGCTTCAAATGGGCCGACATAGACCATCGATAGGGCATTTGGGTAGATTGCAAAAAGGTTTGTAACTGTTCTAGGGGAGGACTTACCGCCACGATTTGAGCCCGGCTTGTCAACCAATCCATGGCCCAGCCCGGGCTGGCTTGGGTAAACTGCGCCGGAGGATTGCAAAAGGCCAGGGCAAAAGCCCCCGGTAAATTATCCCGAAATGCGGGATCATTCCCTTCCCCACAATATAAAAAGTGAGGGCCTAGCTGCCACCACTCTCCCGGCTGCACGGTACGCATTTCCCGCTCTACCCGGGCTTGTTCTTCTCTTTCTTTTTCGTTTTTCTTATCCCGAAAATAGGCCGCGGTACGTTCGGCTTCTTCTTGGGTACTACTCCGTTTGAGCTTTAGGGTATCTTTGTAGGCTTCTAAGACCGGCTGTTTGCTGATTTGCTCAAGTTTTTCCAGATTTCCGATAAACCAGTCTTTTAAATTAACCGACTCTTCCTCAATCGTGTCATTCAAGACATTGTACTCATACAGGGTGGTCTCGCCGTCTAGATTTTGGTAGGATTCTTCCAGGGTTTTGAGCAAATCGGCGTAGGTCTCGGCGGGTACGGGGTTGTCTTGGATGAGGGCTTGGGCAATTTCCTGCCGGATTTTGACAAAATCAAAAAGCTTATAAATAGAAGAATGCTCCGTCTTGACGGGCCGTATAGCCTGGGAAATCTCGATCACTTGATTTTTAGACAATTCTTTCTTCACGATCAAGTCGTGAAACCATAGCCAGTCTGACTGGGCCGAGCGATGGATTTCTTCCAATTTATGCACCTCATCCAAAACCAGAACGCCTTCGGGCAATTGGGCCCGGATAAATTGAAACACCTCACTGGCACTCACATAGCGCCGGATGGTTGTCTCACTCACGCCCAAACGGCGGGCATATTCGGCTAAGCTAAAACCTTCTTTTTGTACCGCCTTGAAGGCATTGATGCCTACTTCGAGAGGTTTGCTTTCCGTTTGGATATTTCCCAAAATAAGCTGGATCAGGGCTTCAGTATCATTTAAATCGCGTACCACACAGGGCAATTCGAGATAGCCCAACTGTTTGGCCGCCCTGAAACGGTGCTCTCCTTCAATGATTTGATAGCCCTTACTATAAGGCCTTACCACCAAAGGGTGGGAACTATCAAACCCATCATGACTAATAAGCTGCTTCAATTGCTGTATGCGCTCCTCATGGGTGCCCAGGGGGCGATTATCCGGGTGGGGGTTGAGTTTAGAAATGGGAATTAAGCTGATCTTGGAGGCTTTGATTTTCTTCTGGCCCGAGTGCACTTCCCAATGTACCGATCCGTCTTGGGGGTCTGAAAGCTTGCTCATTCGCTTATATTTTAAACATTTACCGCAATAAAAGGATAAATATACAAAAAATAAGCAAAAACCAATACTTGCCAAAGGTTTTTGCTTAGCATTTTAAACTTGCTTTATTTCGGAAATTCTAGAATGACTTGGCAATAGCAATAAAGTCCTCGACTTTTAAAGAAGCGCCCCCAATCAAGCCCCCGTCCACATCAGCCCCAGCGAAAAGCTCAGCAGCATTGTTGGGCTTTACACTTCCTCCATACAAAATGCTGGTTTCCTCGGCCACAGAAGGGCCAAACTTTTCGGCCAAATGGGCCCGGATAGCCGCGTGCATATCTTGAGCCTGCGCTGCACTGGCAGTCACCCCGGTACCGATGGCCCAGATGGGTTCGTAAGCAATAACGATATGCTCCATTTGCGCCGCCGTGAGGTGAAATAAACTTTCGGAAACCTGGGTTTTTACGTACTCTACGTGGGTACCAGCTTCCCGAATATTCAAGGGCTCCCCACAACAGAAAATAGGGCTAATCTCCTGCTCAAGCAATAAATCCATTTTCTGGGCCAATTGGGCATTGCTTTCTTGGAAATATTCCCGGCGCTCACTGTGCCCCACAATGGTAAAATCTACGGGAACAGACTTCAACATCGATACGGATACTTCGCCGGTGTAGGCCCCTGAGGCTTTGTCGGAGCAATTTTGAGCCCCTAAAAAGAGGTTCGGGCGATCGCTGGGCATCATCCCCCGAAGGCTTGTCAGGTGAATGAATGGAGCATTAAGCACTAGCTGCACATCGCTGGGTACTTCTTCGGCCATACGTTCTACGATGGCGCTCGCCAGACTGATCCCTTCGCTCAGGTGGGTGTTCATTTTCCAGTTTCCGGCAGCAATTTTTCTTCGGGCCATAATTTGTCAAAGGTTTGGTTAGCAAATTTTATCAAGATAGGGCTAGCGCCCCTAGATCCCTAAGGTTTCAATTTCTGGGCTAGATCCTCACGAGTACTTTTGAAAAGACAGGATCTCCCCGACAAATATAGGAGAATTGTCCAGAACATCCTGCAAAAAAAACGGTAAGCCCAAGCGAGCCAACCGTTTTTAGAATTCAATTGTATAGGGACTTAGAAACTGTTTAAATTTAATTATATGGGCTGCAAAGGGCCATTTCGGGAACCTGATTTCATCAAATTCATCGCCCGTAGCGCTGCTATGCGCTCCTTGTTGATTTCATCAGAACCCCAAACTGACCCTTTTCGCCGACAAAAAATAAACTTAAACAGTTTCTTATTCTTATTTGAGATAATCGTGTACAACTTTACCGTAAGGCAGCGTCAAATCGCTGATGTAATGCTTTCCATACAGCACTTTCTTTACCGGTAAATCGGGAAATTTGGTCTGCACGTGCGGGATCACATGCAAGCGGGCCGGGCCTGACCAAGCTCCTTTTACCACTACTTCTTCCAAATTGACGGATACCAATTGAGCGATGGCTGGGGTCCCGTCCACATCCGGGATCAATTTTAGCAGGATTTGTGTACGTTTAATGGACTCCGCCATCTCATCTTTGTCGCATTCGTGGTATTTGTAGGCCATGGTCCCCATCGCAACCCGTTCTCCACAATAGGAAAGGGTCCCGACCAAGGTATCGGTTTTCACTTCTAAGTTTACCTCGGCATATTCTTTGGGGAAGCCCCAGATTTCCCGACCTGCGGCAATGGGGGACATATCGTCCAAAAACATTTCGGCCACAAAGCTGACGGGTTCGCCGTGGAAAGTGGCGGGGATTACGAGCCCACTCTCCGTATAATTACCAAATCCTTGGCTATCGGGCATCCGGATCCACTCATAGTGTACCACAGAGTCGGCCAAGGGTTCAAGCGGTTCGGGCAATATTCGACGGATTTCTTCGGGATCGGTTAAGTAACTAATCACAAAAAACTCCCGATTGACAAACCGATAAGGACCAAAAGGGTAACTTGGGCTACTTGCCGGCATACTGGCTGCCGCTAAGATTTCTTCTATTTTCATAAGGTGTGAAAGGTTAATTTTGACACAAAATACGAGAAATAATAGCACCCCAAAAGTAGCCTACAGGACATTCTGATTTCTTTCTCAAAATTGCCTTTTTATATCCGCAAGCTTCTTGAATTAGTACAATAAACAGGGCTAGTTCAGGGGCTTCCCCGCGCGGGACTAAAAAAATTTACCCCGATTGACAGGGAGTACCCCGCTCGGGTCGGGCTTTCGCTACTCGCTGCCTTTCCCCGCTGGGCCTACACGAGCTCAGACAGGCCGCTCTATCCCTAAGCCATCTTGAGAGCCGGGAACTTAGATCCGGGAGGCGGGACGATAGATTTGGTGTCCATGCCTAATAGATACCAGCTTGGGTCAAATGGTATTACCGCTTAATCTTTTCGGGCAAATTGCTATGTCTGGATATGGTACAACACTTGCTCGGTCTTGAGGAAGGGGCCCAAGTTGAGACGGTAAAACTTGAACGTCTGGGCAGGCCGGTGCTTTATATTTTCAAGCAAATTAGGCTATGTCATGGGTTCCTGGTTTCCAGCTCCAAAAATCTCTCTTCTCTCTTCTTCTTGGCTTAGGGATGGAGCGGCATGTTTGAGCTCGCCGCTGGATGTGCGCTGGCCAGCGAGTAGCGAGAGCCCGACCGGCGCGGGCAGAGGTGGGCAAATTGCTACCTAAACTAGCTCGCGCCGGGAAGCCCCAAAAATAGGTCTTGATCTGGAGAGAAATGGCTTGGAAATTGCCGCATATTCCCATACAAAATTGCCACCCGAACCCTTTATATGATCCATGCTTTTTGAGACACTTCGGCTTTACGCAAGACGATTAAATACCCAGGATTTAGCCGCTTTTCACGACCTGCAGGGCAACCCCACAGTGATGCAATATACTACGGGGCGCCCCCTTAGCCGCAAAGAAAATCAGGCGGACCTCCAAAAGGTTATCCAAGCCTACCAAAAGGAAGAAGAGGAGTTTTGGGTCTGGGCTTGCATCTTGAAACGAGATTTGGATATGATCGGCACGGTGGCCCTCGTGCGCAATGATGAAGGGGAAATGGAAATTGGTTACCGGATTCGGCAAAAGTATTGGAGCCGGGGTTATGGTACCGAAATGACTGAAGGGCTTATACAACACGCCTTCGAGAAGGCAGGCATGCCGGTTTTGCACGCTTATGTTGTACGGGAAAATCAAGCCTCCATTCGGGTACTCGAAAAAGTGGGGTTTCAATTTATGAAAGAGTACTGGAATGAAGAGTTTAGCTGTTGGGACCGGATTTATCGGCTTACGAACCCAAAACGGAACTCGAACCGATCGGCTCCTCCGGGAAGTTAATAAACGGGCTAGGCACTTGCTCGGTAAGCCAAACGCCATTTTCTGATATGAAAAAAGCGGTCCCACTTTGGTACAGGCTGAGGGCTTTCACTTGTAATATGACGGGTTTGCCGTGCCGGATAGCTACTTTGTGAGCAGTTACGGTATCGGCAGAAAGGTGAACGTGGTGTCGCTTTTGCTTCAAGAGCCCCTGGGCCCGGATAGAGTCTAGAAAACGGGTAGCTGTTCCGTGAAATAAAATTGGGGGTGGCTCCTGGGGTTTGTAGCCCAGGTTGACCGCCACGGAATGCCCCTGCGAAGCCCGGATACGGGACCGGTCTTCGCTCCACGCAAAACGTTTTTTATTGTTTTGCTCTACGACTTCTTCTAATTCGGCGAGAGAAAGCTTGAAAAAATGCGCATTGAATGCCGCGAGTAGGGTATCTACCGCAACCCAACCTTGTTCGTCGAGTTCTATTTTAATGCGCTGGGGTTGGTGGCGAAGGACTAGGCTAAGCCTTTTGCTGATTTTTGTTAATTTTTGTTCATTCATGGTAAAGTTTCTGGCTAATGTGAGTATTATAGTATGTAGATACTTTGATAACCAGCATTCGTTACGTACTTCCCAAAATATATGCAGGTATACACATTAATTCGCAAAGGTGACTACCATCCCGTCTTTTGCGAAGATTATATTTTTCAAAAAGAATTGGACCCACATTACCACGTAGCAGCGGTTATGGACGGCTGTTCCTCAGGTAAGGACAGTCATTTTGCGTCTGCCCTGATTGGGAAGTTGGTGCAAAAAATAGTACATGATTTGGCTTTCTCTCCTCGCTTAGACGATAAGCCCACAGCCCAAGAATTAAACCGCTGGATTGTCCAAGAAGTATTTGTCGGCTTAAAGGACATACGAAAGCAATTATCGCTTACGAGCCTGGAAATCTTAGCTACTTTATTGCTCTGCGTGTATGACCGCTCTAGGAAACAGGCCTTCGTCCACGTGATTGGCGATGGTTTTGTAGCCGTAGATGGAACCGTCCACGAGTTGGACCAACAAAATCGGCCCCGATACCTGGCTTATTATTTAGAAGAACCCTTTGCGTCTTGGTACGCCAGCCAGGAACAATTTTTTAGCTTGGACCGGCCACAGGATTTGAGCATTTCTACCGATGGGGTAGACTCCTTTAGAAGTATTCGCCCGGAATTGATGGAAGAAGAGAAAGTAGACCCTATCCAGCTCTTTCTATGCGATACCAACCTGATTCACTTGCCTAATATGCTTACCCGTAAGTTTAATATCTTGGAAAAACGTTATAAGTGCCATCCGGGAGATGATGTGGGTATCGTGCGTATGCGTTTTGTGCCACCTCAGACCGACGGAGCATGAAAGCAATAACCGAAAGTGGCCTTAAGCTAAACCTCCGGGATGAGCATGAAATAAAACGGGGAGGAGAAGGTAAAATATTAAGCCTCCCTGAGCTTCCGGGCCAAGTAGCCAAAATTTACTTGAATCCTGATTACAAGCATATGAGCCGGGCCCAAAAAGAAGCCCTGCAAGTTTTGGAAAGCCCTACTTTTGTCAAACCTTTAGAACTTATCTTGCACCCCCATAAAAAAAGTGAAGTCTTAGGCTTCACGATGGATTTTTTGGGGCCTGATTTTTTCCCTTTATCTACACTATTTAGTGTAAATTTTTGTAAACGCCACCAAGTAGGTTCTAGTACAAAATATGCCATTGCCCGACAGCTCATTCGTGCCCTTGCCCACGCCCATCAGAATCAAATCGTTATTGGCGATTTAAGTGGCTATAATATTATGGCCAACCTGGCCGGAGAGGTTCGTTTTATTGATGTAGATTCCTACGAAACACCGGTACACAGCCATTGGGGTTTGCAGTTGGATGATATTCGCGACCATCTCTACCAAGGTAAAATCAGTGAGAAGAGCGACTACTTTGCCCTAGCGGTGGTGCTGTATAATTTGCTCACCCACGTACACCCTTTTAAGGGAGTGCATAAAAAAATCAAAAGCCTAGCCGAACGGATGATCCGGAAAATTCCGGTTTTTGCCTCCGACCCGGACCTGATCGTTCCCAAGTGTTTTGTTCCCATTGCCCAGCCCTCCCAGCAATCGCAGTTTGCCCGTTTGTTTGCCCAAGGAGAACGTTTTCTTTTAGACGTGACAGGCACGAGTCACTCGCCTACTAAACCAGTAAGCCCACGACCTACGAGTGCCCAGCCCACGGTGGCTCAAATCGGTTCGCTCCGTATCCAGACACTTTATACGGAAGCCGAGGCTGGTTCCATCCGGGCGGTATACAGTATGGGCCATCAAGGATATATCCTCACCCCCTCTAAATTGATCGTGTATAACTTGAGTAATCGAGGTCAAGCCCAAGTTATCCAAAAAATACCCAGTCCCCCCGGTCCACTTTGGCTAGGAAAAAAAGAGCTATACTATCGAGATGCCAGCCATCTATATTACTTGGATGGCCAAGGGCAGTTCCAAAGGCTAAGCCATGTGCAATTTGGCCCCCAGGCCCAATTTGCTCAAATTGGGAGTTTTGGGATCATCTTAGACGAAGGCTTTATGAAACGGGTCTACCTGGACGAGCGCATCGGAGACCAAGTTCGCGTTGAGCAAACGCCCGTATTTGTCCCCGGCTTTGACCTAAGGCAGGGTGTGATTCAACATGCCGGTGGCGTGCAGTATCTTTTCTATGATTCTGGACAAAATATTTCCCAGGTCCGTTCCTCCCACCGCATCCGCGAATATATACAATGCGCTCATCTAGGAATTATGGCCTATGAAGAAAGCAATCAAGACAGCATCTCCCTGCATTATCGGTATTTCTCCCTCGATAATTTGCGTTGGAACCTCTCGCAGGCATCCTTAGAAGGACTATGTAGGTTTGCTTACCAAGCGGTGCCCGGAAAATCGGGAATTATCTTCGAACCTCAAGATAACCGCTTACGCATCCGGGAGGCTCAAAACTTTCAAGTCTTGCAAGATTTAGACTGCCCAGTACTCAGTTTTGACTCCGAATTGTTCCACAGTCCCGCCGGAATTCTGGCCCGAGAGAAAGATTTTTGTTATTTGATCAATAGTAATTAATTTGGTTAAAATAGAACTATTACTAAAACATCAACCCCAAGGCTCTCAAGATTGACTATTTAGGGATTATGGAATTATACACACAGTACCAGGATATATTTGAAGAATACGGCATCCAATCCTGGAAAGATCTCCCCAAACAATGGCAAGAACCCCACCGTCATTTTCATACCGAGGAACATTTGAGTAATCTAATTGAAGATATTGAGCACCTATATCAACACCAAAACGTATCCGAAGAAGACCGTAAGGTGCTCTTACTCACAGCTTTTTATCACGATGCCATCTATGACCCCACGCGTACCGATAATGAAGAAAGTTCGGCCGAATACTTCGGGCAAGTCGCGGATTCTCACCCCCGGACAGACCATGTCAAATCCATTATCTTGGATACCAAAAACCACCAACCTTCAGGAGAACTCTCAAGTTTATTTTGCCACTTAGATTTAAAAATTGTACGCGAATCGAATTTTTCGCGCTTGATGATTTGGGAAAAGCAGATTTTTAGAGAATATCAGTACCTGGACTACCCAGTCTATAAGAAAAACCGCCTGGCATTTTTGGAGGGTATGCAGAAACGCTTTCCCGAAAACACGCAAAATTTGTCTTATTTAATTGAGTACTTAAAAGTGTACTGTCCCAAAATTGGGGTGTACCCGGGTTCGTTTAACCCCTTCCACAACGGGCATCTAAATATTCTCCAAAAGGCCGAAAATATTTTTGACAAAGTGATCATTGCCCGTGGCATTAACCCAGATAAAGAAGACATCGCCACCGACCAGCTTCAGTTGGCCGTTTTGAAGTATCGCCAAACGGAAAACTTCAGCGGCTTTTTGACCAACTACCTTACCAACAAAGAGGTAGACGCGGAGATAACCTTGATCCGTGGGCTACGCAACGGGGACGATCTGGATTATGAAGTCAACCAATTACGCTTTATGCAAGAAATGAAGCCGGGGGTCAAGGTTACGTTTATTCCCTCAGACAAAGAATTTGAACACATCAGCTCCTCTTCCATTAAAAACCTGAGCAAGATTGACCCAGCATTCAGCAAACGGTATATACCGCATTAAACTCCCTTCATTATAGAGTAGAACTCCCATACATACCCTAAATACCATTGTTTACTATTTTGTAAAGATGAGGGGCTTCCCCGCGCATTCTGCTCTCGTCTCAAATTATACATATTGAGCCGCGCGGGTCGGGCTCTCACTACTCGCCGGCTCACCCACAGGGCTCTTGCGGGCTCAAACAGGCCGTTCCATCCCTAAGCCTTGGGAAAGAAGAGCGTAGCGGGGAGGGAAATTAAAAAACGCTTCGTTTGAAAATAAAGGGGCTTAGCTACTTGTGCAGCCAGCCCTCCGGGTTGAGTTTGTTACTTTTTTTCCAAATTTGAAATTGCAGACGGCTAATTCCTTTAGCATCGGTTACTACTTCGGCAATGCTTTGCCTTTCACTAACCCAATCTCCGGGATTAACCCGGATTTTTCCGATGCCGGCGTATACCGTAAAATAGTCGCCGTGTTGCACCATGATTACTTTTCCTTTCATACCGGGAATATCGGCCACGGTAGCCACTTGTCCGTCGTACACGGCCCTCACAGATTTGCTGCTTACCACTTGAATATCGATACCGGCATTATCAATCTTCACGCCTTCTAGTACGGGGTGTTCTTGCCGTCCAAAGCGGGTACTGATAAAGCCTTGAGCCACGGGCCAAGCCAAAGCGCCCCGTTTTCGGGTAAATTTTTTAGTGAGTACGGCCGGAGCGATCGGGGCGGCCTTGCGGGTGGGGGCGTTGGCAGCAGGATTGTCTTTTTCACGGACGATACTGGTAATCAGTTGTTCCAGTTTTCTTAAATTTTCCTGCTCTTGTTTAAGTTCTTTTTTGAGTTCTGATTCTTTTTCTGAGAGGTTTCGGATCATTTGGAATTGTTGGCTTTCCAACTGGTTGAGTTTTTGGGCCTGTTGTCTTTTGTCGCGCAGCAGGTTGAGCTTTTCTTCTTTTTGTTGATTAGACTCGGCCACAACCAGGCGAAGTTCCTCTCTGAGCTCTTCTATCTTGTTTACTTGGGTCTTCCTAGTAGCCTGATATTGTTGAAAATAACGCACCCGATGGTACAACTCATTGATATTTTGGGCGGCAAAGACTGCATTTAAGCGGTTGATTTGGAAAGAGGTTTTAGAAGCTGCGTAGAGCATAGCCCCATATTCATCTCGTAATTTATTTAAATCTGATTTTAAATTATAGATAAGATTTTCACTAGCTGCGATGGTACTGTCTAGTTGAATAAGCTCGAGTTCTATTTCACCAATAATGCGTTTTTGAAGGTATAAGCGCTGTCGGATTAGGCTCAACTCTCCCATATTTTTACGCCTTTGGGAGCTCACCGATTCCAACCTTTTACTCGCTTCTTTTATTTTGAGCAGTTTTTCACTCTTTTCTTTTTTCAAGCTTACTAATCCCGATTGGGTATAGGCTACCCATGTAAGTCCCCAGAAGACAGGAATCAAAAGTATGCTTTTCCAGGAGAAGAAGAGGAAACTATATTTTTTGCCCCAGCTTGCTATCATAATTTTTCATATTTGCTGGGTACAAAGAAGGGAAAGGTCAATTTTTCTTCGCCAACTTCGGCTTTGGATTGGATGATGGAAATTACTGTTTGACGAGTTTCTATATCTTTATCGCCCTTAAAGTTTATTTCTATTTTACTTCGGCTAGGGATAAAATAGCCTTTGGCCCGGCTATACCCTTCATACTCCATGACCATATTATTTGGCCTTAGCGTATCGTCCAAAGTGATTTGCTTCAATTTTTGGTTACGTGCGTAGAGATAACTTTCTACTTTCAAATTATTACGTTCTTGAACTACGGTTTGAAATCTTCCGGCCTCTTTGACAGTGTCTGATTTTTGTAAAGGGAAGGGCATTTCGCCTAAGACGATTGACTGAAGAATTTCAAAGTCAAAGGGAAAGTTAAGAATGGTATTTAAAGTATCTAAACCTTTGGCAATGTACTGCTTATTACGACGGTCAATGATAAAGATAGAGTCGGGGGTTATTTTAATACGGGCACCTTCCAATCCAAAAGCCGTTACGGAGGCCCAAATTAAGCTATCTCTGCGCATGCGTAACCTTACTTTGGCCCTAAAGCTTTGCAGGTCACTTTGGTAGTTTAACCTAAATTTGGAATCAAGGTAGGTAAATTGAGGTCCACTACGTTTTACCAACCTATCTTCCCCGTCTATACTATTAACCGGAGGCTTTTTACACGCTTGTAGGAAGCCGGCAAAAAGGACCAATACAAACAGAAAGTAGACCGCAGACCTGGAAGAATTAACACATTGCATTCTGTTTGTACAGGAATTCTTACTCATACAAGTTACGATTTTTAATTTTTTTGTCGATCAAAGGAGAAGAACCACCCAGCTGTTTTGCTTTTTGCCATTGTTCGAGTGCCTTCTCAACTTCTCCCAGCTTAAACAATACATCTCCGTAATGTTCAAAAATACCACCATCTTGGGAATTAGCTACGGCTTTTTCCAAATAGTTGCGAGCGTTTTTGTATTCTTTACTTTGAAATAATACCCAAGCATAGGTATCTAAATAATTGGGATTGTTGGGAGCTTGCTTTAACAATTTGCCCGCCATTTCTTTGGCAAGAGGCAATTGTTCTTTTCTGAGGGCCAAATAATAGCTGTAATTATTTAATACTTGGGCATTTTCTGGCTGTTTATCCAAGGCTTTCTTAAAAGACCGTTCCGATTCACTATACTGCTCAAGGCCTTGGAAGGCTTCTCCCAACATGACGTGAAAATCTACCTGTAATGCGGGATCTTGAAAGGCCAAACGCTCGCCCTCCTCACCTGCTAGAACCGCTTGATCATAATTCTTAAAATATAAATGAGCCATCCCATTATAATACCAGAACAAGGCCTGGTTTGGAAAATATTCTAAGGCCATCTCCGAATGTTTGCGCAAACTGTCCATTTTGTTTAAGCTAGCATCTAAGCTTAAAATCTGTTTCCAGGTTTCCGTATTCAAGGACGAGCCCGACCGGATAGCTTGGGCATAATATCCTAAAGCAGCTTCTTGATTCTGTTCCAAAAGCATTAAGTCACCCAGAAGTACAAAAGCTGGGGCATGATTAGGATGGGTTTTGACTAAAAGTTGGGCTATTTTAATAAACTCTTGTCTTTGCTCCTCTGCTTGTGGCCCTTGTAGATAGGTAAGTAAAAGGCTTGATTTAGCTTGGGGGTTGAGTTCTGGATTAGAGAAGCCTTTTTCCATTTGCTTAAACGCATCAGTCCATTGTGAATTATCGTAGTATATGCGGGCCAAAAGTAAGTGGGCTCGGGCATTACTTCCATATTGTTCTAAAAGTGCTTGAAGTAAAGGTTCTGCTTGTCCAGGTTTATTCAAGCGTATAAGTAGCTCCGCTTGCATGAGGGTGTATTCAGGGTTCCGGGGATCTGAGGCCATCAGTTTTTTTCCTTCGGCAATAGCTTGATCTCCTTGATTGGTTAAGAGATATAATTCTTGCTTTATGCGAATAAGGGAATCATTGATCCCCATAGTTTTTTCAAATGTATTATAAGACTCGAGAGCATCCGTATAGTTTTGCATTTTTTGATAGGATTGCCCTAAGCGTAGGTAATAAATTTGGGTATTGGGTACTTCTGTGATCAGAAGATTGAGGGTTTTAATACTTTGTCCGTATTTTTCTTGTTTTTCGTAAATGTGGCTAAGTAGTAGATAATAGTATTTATTCTCTTTATCCTTTACCAAGGCCTTTTGGGCAAAGTGTTCGGCCTCTTGGTATTCTTCCAGAGCCGCATATGACTCAGCAATTTTATAAAAAATGGCGGGATTATCCGGGTCGTGGCCCAGGGCTTTTTCAAACTCATCAATAGCCCGCGGAAATCGACCTAGCAAATACTGTTTTACCCCTTCAATAAAATAGTACTCTGCGTCATCAAGTGAGCGTTTGTTTTCTAATACCGAGGCGGCATTTTCACTGGAATTTTTATTTCGTTTTTTTTGGGCGAGGGCTGGTGAGAACAAACCTTGCCCCAATCCTAGTAAAAGGATCAGCAAGGTTTGAGAAATTATTTTGATCATATTAGATGATTTTGGTTATTCCTGGATCTGATTGTAATCTCCAATACTCAGATCAGATACTTTTCCTTGATAGGTCACCGAATTACCAATCATTGAGTTGGACATATTGGCATTTTCGATAGTAGAGCTATTTTGAATAATAGAATTTTTGACAATAGAGTTCTTTACAATCGAATTTTCTCCTATCGAGACGTGGGGTCCTACCACGGAGTTATGGACTTGTACGTGATCTCCGATATAGACTGGAGGAATAATCGTTGTATTTTCCAAGGTAGCCGAATCAGCAATAAGCGGCTGATCCTTTATATATTCTAAGTACCGTTGATTGGTATGAACTGTTACATTTTTGTTTCCGCAATCCAACCATTCATCCACCTGACCGGTTACAAACACGGTACCCTTGTTTTTCATATTTTCCAGGGCATTGGTGATTTGATACTCTCCCCGGTCTTTCATATCATTATCAACCAAGTACTGTAGCTCATCTCTCAAATAAGCGCCATCCTTGAAATAGTAAATACCGATGATGGCCAAATCGGAGACAAACTCTTGTGGCTTTTCTACAAAAGCCACAATTTCTTTACGCTCGTTTAGGGTCACAACCCCAAATGGGCGAGGGTCTTCCACTTTTTGCACCCATATAATGCCATCGGCCGAGCTATCAAGGGTAAATTCTGCTTTAAACAAAGTATCGGCAAAAGCAACTACCAAATTTCCATCTAAAGATTCTTTGGCACATAGAATGGCATGTGCGGTACCCAATTTTTCGTCTTGATAATAAATGCTTGCTTTGGCCCCTACTTGCTTCCCAACCTCATGAAGCTGTTCTTCCACTTTTTTTCCAAAATCCCGGCCTATAATAAAAGCAACTTCATCCACTTCCTGGTCGCATACTTTTACAATATCCTCTACCAAACGGTGTACAATTGGTTTTCCTGCAATGGGGATCAAAGGCTTAGGAACCGTAAGTGTATGGGGACGTAAGCGAGTACCTCGGCCGGCCATAGGGATAATAATCTTCATTTCTGTTTATGGATTAAGGGTTAATTATTGAAAATTTACTTGAGAGACTTATGCAACTCCTGTACTGCCAAAGCCATCCCCCCCTCTTTCGGTCTCTTCCATTACTTCTACAACTTCCCATGCTACTCTTTGATAAGGTGCTACTACCAGTTGGGCTATTCGGTCTCCTGGTTTGATATTATAACTTTCGGTAGAGTGGTTGATCAAAATAATTTTGATTTCACCGGTATAATCTGTGTCGATAGTCCCGGGAGAATTTAAAACGGTCACCCCGTATTTCAGGGCTAGCCCACTTCGGGGCCTTACTTGCCCCTCAAAACCATCAGGCAGTTCTATCGAGATACCGGTGGGGATCAGAATCCGCTCTTGGGGCCTTAACTGGATGGGTTCACTGATATTTGCTCGTAGATCCATTCCCGCAGAGCCTGCTGTTGAGTAAGCGGGGAGGGGATTTTCAGATTTATTAATAATTTTTACCTGCATAAACTTCGTCTCCTAAAGACTTTGCAAGATACAGTATTTTGTATTCTTTGACAATTTATCTAGGCCTTCCAGCACCTTCCTCAGGCTTCTTTTGCCATCCTTCGTCTGAAGGAGCTTCTTCTATGAGGGTGGGGTAATGGATCTCCTTAGTTAAAGATATTTATTTTATCTACTCCTTTCTTCATCCAAAAACTAAACTTATCACCCTCCAACTTACATGACACATGTTCTAGGAGGCTTTACAGCAACTCTATCTTCTCTAATAAGGTAAATTAAATACGTCTAGTATATATGAAATTTATAAGGGGCATATGGGTTTGTTCCCCCGAGGCACCATGAAGACACCTATTTTTATACTTCTTACATCCTTATTTATCCTTGCTCCATTTTCGTCTTTGATTGCTCAAGATTCTTTAGATTATGCAGATAATCGTCGTAAACGCCTAAAAACACTTAGGAGATCAGCAAAGGAGTACTTTTGGGATTTGGAGAAATTGGAGGCCCTACTCAATTTGGAAAAGGCGTATACCGATAGCTTCAAAGTGATAAAAAATGAGAAGCAAGTATTAACCCAGCAAAACTCCTTACTCCAAAAACAGATTCAGTTAAATCAAAATCGGCTTGAGAAATTAGACAGTATCAAAAATGAAATTGCCGCGCTTGAGACATCCATAGTGAAGTCTGAAAAACAAGATGCCAGCAAAACCCAAAAAATCAAAAAATTAAATTTCCAGCTTGACTCCCTCCGCACCTTATATTTCCGGCAAAGTAAGCAAGTCACTCAGCTCAGCCAAGAAATTTTACAAGTCAAGAACGACAGTAGTTCTCAAAAGGAAATTAGACGCCTAAAAGAGGCCTTAGCCTGGCAAATAGAACAAGCTGCCCAGTTCAAACCTGTTAATCAAGCGATCAAGCCAGATAATGATGCCGATTTTTTGCGCATGGAACTCATCCGGACCAAGTTTGTCTATAAAGAACAAATTAAAGTTCTTCAAGCTTATGCCCGTTCGCTGGAAGAAAAACTTGAGCAGAATGGCATCAACTATGCCAAGTTAAAAGAGCAGTTTTTATTGGAAATGGGCCGGATTCGTAACCGAGTTAATGAGTTAAATTTAACCTTGCTTCGTAAAGATTCTCTCCGGGCCCGGGACTCCCTGATGGCCCTGCAAAAGTTACAACTTGTCCAAGCCGAAAAGAAAGCTGCCGAAGCAGCCAAAGAACTAGCCGAAGCCCAGCATTTAAGAAATGTAATCATCAGCTCACTGGTAGCCTTTCTCTTATCCATTATCGCCATTATTTCCTACCGGCATTATCGTAAGTCAGAATCTCAAAAACAAGAAATTTCGGTGATAAATGCTGAGCTTGCTCAACAAAACGAAGAAATCCTCACCCAAAAAGAGTACATAGAGGACGTCAACAGCAAGCTAAAAATCTCTATCACCCAAATTACGGATAGTATCCGCTATGCGCAAACTATCCAAACAGCCATCCTCCCCCCCGAAACCACTTTCCAACAAGCATTTAGCGATCATTTTATCTTATTCAGGCCCAAAAATATTGTCTCAGGTGATTTTTATTGGTGTAATCAAGTAGACAATAAAACTGTTGTGGCCGCCGTGGACTGTACCGGTCACGGAGTGCCTGGGGCCTTTATGTCCATGATTGGTAATACTGTCCTCAATAAATTGGTGAATGAAGAAAAACTCTCCGATTCGGTAGAAATACTCAATCGCCTAAACTCAGAGATTCAAATTAGTTTAAAGCAGGAAGACGGGTATAATCAAGATGGCATGGACGTGGCCCTGTGTGTAATACAGGCCCTCGATGAGCAAACCTATCAAATCGACTTTACAGGGGCAAAACGTTCTTTATTGTATAAGAATCCGGGAGAAAACACCCCGGTGAATGAAATGAGAGGGGACAACAAATCGATTGGGGGCCAACAGAATAACAAAAAGTCTTACAGTCGCAAAGAACTGGTCTTGGAAAAAGGGACAATTCTCTACCTCACCAGTGACGGTTTTGCCGATCAGAATAATGAGCAACGTAAGAAATATGGCCGCCTCGCTTTGAGGAAATTACTCCAAAAATACGCTCATGTCTCACTTCTTGAACAAAAACAAGCCTTAGAAGACGCTCTAGTAGAACACCAAGGAAAAGCCGAACAAAGAGATGATATCACCATTCTAGGTTTAAAACTCTAAACCTGGCTCTCTTGCAGTATACAGGTTACCCGCAAAGAATTTTATATGTATACCTAGATCGCTTTTAAGAAGCGAGCCAAGCAAATTTTACTAATAGGCTTCTTTTTTCCTGGCTTAGGGATGGAGCGGTCTGTTTGAGCCCGCCGCTGGCTGTGCGCTGGCCGGCGAGTAGCGAGAGCCCGGCCCGCGCCAGCACTACGTTTCCACTAGGCACCCTCGTCACTAGGCGCGGGCAAGCCCCAACTCCAATTGTTTGGTTTTTACTCTTCTACCTCGACAATAATTTCAATCTCAATGGGGATATTATTGGGTAAGGCAGCCATTCCCACGGCAGCTCGGGCGTGTTTTCCTTTTTCACCAAAAACCTCGGTCATCAGGTCGGAGCAACCATTGACCACCTTAGGCTGGTCGTAAAATTCGGGGTCAGAGCTCACCATGCCCAGCACTTTCACAATGCGCTTTACTTTGCTCAAATCTCCCACAGCATCTTTTAAGGTAGATAATAGGCAAATTCCGGTGAGCCGGGCGGCTTGGTATCCCTGTTCTATGCTGAGATCTTTGCCTACTTTGCCCCGGTATTTTTCGGCCTCAGGGCCACAGGGACCGTGTCCGGCAAGAAAAATCAGGTTTCCAGTTTTGACGTATTTAACGTAATTGGCCACGGGCTTACTCGGTGAGGGCAACTCAATGCCCAATTTTTTAAGTTGGGCCTCGGGACTCTGGGCCGAGCTCGGGCTGATAATTGTTAGCAACAAAAGACAAACAAGAAGGAATGGAGTAAAAGATTTCATAGGCAAGGGGTTAAATAAAAAAAATGCTCAAAGCGAAGATAGGAAGATTTGAGTAGAGTAGTGTAGTAGCCGATACCATTCTTGGGGCTTCCCCGCCTCAAGACGTCTAGGCTTATGGTTGAACATGTGTGCCCCGGCGGGTCGGGCTGGCCAGCAAAGCCCAAGCCGGCTCCCCGCGGCCCACAGCGGTCTTGGCCCTAGCGGGTGGCCATCCCTAAGCCAGGTTTTGCTGCGAATAGGGAGTTCTGAGTTTCTAAGGTTTGTATATGGGCTTTTCGGAAACTTTTACCCACTTTACCATTAGGTGTATATTATTTTAGGCCCGCACAAAAAATCTCTTTTCTCTCATCTCTGCTCTCTCTTTTCAAATGGCATAGGGATAGAGCGGCATGTTTGAGCCTATTGATTACCCACATCTTTTTTGTAAATATGGGAAT
>CAWUIO010000101.1:0-23500 GCA_963922455.1 uncultured Microscillaceae bacterium | reverse complement strand
TTCATTTTTAAATAAAGATTGCGTAAAAGGTCTTAGCGAGACGCTAAGACCAGGTTGTGTTTCAAATCTCTGCTCTCGGTTCTCTGCTCTCTGTTCTCGGTTCTCTGCTCTCTGCTCTCGGTTCTCGGTTCTCTGCTCTCGGTTCCCTTTCCCCAGGCTTAGGGATCAAGCGGCCTGTTTGAGCTCGCCGCGGGTTTGCGGGCAGGCCAGCGAGTAGCGAGAGCCCGGCCCGCGAGGGCAGATAGGTGCTCATTTGCCCCAATCGTTCTCCCGCGGGCAAGCCCCACGAAAACAATTTTGTATTTTTCACTACCTATCCGCTTCAAAAGCCCCCTCTCCCTTTCCCAAAAAATGGCTAACTTGCTCTAAATTTTTTCATTTAGCTTGTAGCCATGAACCCATCCGAAAAACCCAAATTTCCGGCCAACCGCTTGATAGATTCCAGCAGCCCCTACCTGCAGCAACACGCCTACAACCCCGTAGATTGGTACCCCTGGGGAGAAGAAGCCTTGGAAAAAGCCAAAAAAGAAGATAAACCCATCATCGTGAGCATTGGCTACTCAGCTTGCCACTGGTGCCACGTGATGGAACGGGAATCTTTTGAAAATAAGGACATTGCCGACATCATGAATGCGCATTACGTAAGCATCAAAGTGGACCGCGAGGAACGGCCCGATGTGGATGCCATTTATATGGATGCGGTACACGCCATGGGAAATCAAGGCGGCTGGCCCCTCAATGCCTTTTTGACCCCCGATGCCAAGCCTTTTTTTGCCGGAACTTATTTTCCAGCTCAAAACTGGGCCCAACTGCTGCTGCGTATCCAAAAAGTCTATACCGAAAACCGGGAAGACCTAGAAAAATCGGCCGATGATTTTAAAAAAGTCCTCACGGTAAGCGACTCCGAAAAATATGGTTTAACGGGCAAAGACCAAAGTCTGAGCGAAGAAGAGCTCAACCAAATGTTTCACAGCATTGCCCCGCACTTCGACCCCAAATTGGGAGGGATGCAAAAAGCGCCCAAATTCCCTATGCCCAGTATTTATAGCTTTTTGCTTCGCTTTGCCTTGGCTACCCAAAACGAGGAGCTAAGAACCCAGGCATCACACCACGTATTGCGCACCCTGGATGCAATGGCCCGAGGGGGAATCTATGATCAGATCGGTGGAGGCTTTGCCCGCTACTCGGTAGACGCTCAATGGTTTGCCCCCCACTTTGAGAAAATGCTCTACGACAATGGGCAATTATTAAGTCTCTACTCAGATGCCTACCGGATTCACCCGAGCCCCCTCTATAAAAAAGTAGTTTACCAAACCATTGAGTTTGCCCAGCGGGAGCTGAGCAGTCCAGAAGGTGCTTTTTATTCTGCCCTAGATGCCGATAGTGAGGGCATTGAAGGGAAGTTTTATATCTGGACTTGGGAAGAAATCTTAGAATATTTCCCCGAAGAACAAGAAAGAAAGCAGTTTGCGGAGTTTTACCAGGTAACCGAAGAAGGCAATTGGGAGCACAATTATAACATCCTTTACCGGACTCCCCAGGAAGCCGCCTTTCGCGAAAAGTGGCAGCTTAGCGAAGCCCAACTCGCCGAGCGTATCCAAGATTGGTCGGAGCGTTTGTTTACCGTGCGATCGGGCCGTATCCGACCAGGGCTGGACGATAAAGTACTATGTGCCTGGAATGCCCTCATGCTCCTTGGGCTGGTAGACGCGTATCGAACCTTCGGAGAGCCCTTCTTTTTGGAGCGTGCCCTCAGCAATGCCAAGTTTCTGAAGGAATGCATGATCACCGAGGATATGATCTACCGGAATTATAAAGAGGGCAAGGCGAGCATCCGGGCTTATTTGGAAGATTATTCTCTTTGTATTCAAGCCTTTACTCAGCTCTATCAGGTGACCTTTGATACTGAGCACTTAGCTCTAGCCCAAAAACTCACCGAATTGACTTTAGAACACTTTTGGGACGCTGGCGAAGAGCTATTTTACTTTACCGACAGACGCGGCGAAAAACTAATTGCCCGTAAAAAGGAGATTATGGACAATGTAATCCCTGCCTCCAACTCCATCATGGCCAATAACCTGTATACCCTTGGCTTGCTTCTGAGTAAGGATTCTTATCTTGAGCTTGCCCAAAAGATGCGGCAAAGGGTCCAACCTATGATGCAAAAAAATATAGAATATCTATCCAATTGGGGCATTTTATACAGTAATGAACTCTACCCTACAGCCGAGGTAGTTATCCTAGGCGAAAAAGCCCACGCATATCGCGCTCAAATGGACACCTTCTTTTATCCAAATAAAGTCCTACTCGGTTCTCAAGTTGCAAGTGATGCCCTGCCTCTCTTGGAAAACCGAAGTGCCCCCGAAGGGAAGACCCTCATCTATGTATGCTTTAATAAGACCTGTCAACTTCCCGTAGAAAGCCCAGAAGCTGCCTGGCAAGAAATTCTCAAGAGTAGAAAATAAAGGAAAATTACTTGGGGCGGGACAGGTATTTGGCAAGACATAAAAACAAAGCCGGTAAGAATAGCAGGTCTACCAAAACCGCCACCAAAAAGGTAAAGCTCAATAAAAGCCCTAAGTAAAAAGTGCCTAAAAAGCTAGAAAAACCAAACTGTAAAAATCCCAGGCATAAAATCAGACTGGTCAAGACAATGGCCAGTCCGTTTTTGTAAAAAGTAGCTTCCAAGGCCTGAGGTAGCGTTTTACCTTGCTTCATAGCGTATTTGAGTCCGCTAAGAAAATGAACGGTATCGTCTACGGCAATCCCAAAAGCAATGGAAAACAAAATAGCTGTCGAGAAACGCAAGGGAATATCCAAAAAGCCCATCAACCCCAGCAAAATCCACAGGGGGTAGCAGTTTGCCAAAAGGGCCGCCAGCAGCCAAAGCCCTGAGCCATATACCAGCCCCAATAAAATGCCGATTAAGACCATGGCTACGAGCAAGCCTATAAAAATATCCTTTACCAAACGGTCATTGCTCCGATCAAATAATACCGGAATTCCCGTGAGTTCATACGAAAATAAGCGCGCTCGCTTTTCTTCTTGCATAAAAGCCTCTAATCGCCGGGCCAAGCCGTCATAATATAAGCGGCCTTTGTCTTGAGTTAAACCCCAAATGCGTGTTTCTCGACCATCTGCGCTTAAGAGTGCCTGAGAAATATCCCCTTGGACTTTCAAACTTTTTTGCCCCGCTTCCCTAAAGGATGCCCAGCGGGCAGTATCTTCCCAAGCTTTTTCAACCCGACCAGGATATTGAATGGCATGAAACTCTTGAATATACAAGGCAAGCGATTGATTTAAGCCGGGCTGATAGGAACTACTTAAAAAATCTTGCAGGGCTATCAGCTCGACTACCACCTCGCGGTCCCAAAAGCTTGAGGTTGAATCCTTGAGCTTGATCAACAAATCAAAGGAACGCGCCCCCGAAAAGTACTGCTCAAAAAAACGAAAGCCTTTTTGGATAGGGTCAGACTCCCGCAAATCATCCAAGAGATGATTATCCCGATTAACCTTGGTAATACCTAAGCCGAATAGTAGTCCGCCCAAAAGAAAGAAGAATAGTACACGCCTTGGGTATTGTAAACAAGGCTCCAAAATTTTTTTAACAAATGTCTGATAGACCAATAGGCTAGAGTCTCTTATCCGAGGTTTGGTCGGCAAAAGGAGCATCCCCGCCGGCAAAAGTGTGTAAACCAATAAAAGGGTAAACATGACTCCCAAAGCCGTAAAGTGGCCAAAATCCCGCACCACCGCCAGTCTCGAGCCCTCCAAACTCAAAAAGCCCAAGGCCGTGCTAATACTGGTCAATATCGCAGCGGGGCCCACTTTACGCAAGGAAGAACGTAAGGCTTGAAAAGCAGGATAGTCCTTGCGTAGATAATGGTCATACAAAACCAGGATGTGAGTGATCAAAGACAGGCCAACAATCAAAATAATGGTGGGACTCAAATTGGTAAGCAAATTTAAGGGCTTCCCTAAGGCCCCCATCACAGCTAAAGTCCACCACGAAGCCAAACCCACCACCCCCATACTGATGAGAACCATGAGCCAGGAGCTAAACCAGTAGGCAATGGCTACCATCATCATCAAGAGAGATAGGCTGATAAAAAAACTAATTTCCTGTTCCAACAAGCTGATAAAATGACTCTGGCCAAAGCAACGCCCCGCATAATACACATGTTTAAAACCATAGGGTTCCACCAAGGATTTGATTTGACGGCTCAATGCATAACACGCCTCATTGCTTAATTTTTCTGAATGGCGGGCGTAAATACAAAGCGCCCGCGCATCCTGGGAAATTAAATTACCCACCAAGGGATAGACCCGCATGGGGTCGTACATACGAGCAGAATCAGCCGCATAGCGGCTCGGCTCTTCCAGGTGTACCAGAGGGATTTTATAGTATGTCCCTAAGAGGGGGTCTTTGAATAGGGCTCTTTGGGTGCTTAAACTCTGGACTTCTTCAATTGCTTGCAGTCCTTCTAGCTGCCTACTCAGCTTTTCCAGTTGATGAAGCAGTAGGGAGTCAAAAGCCCCATCAGGTACGAAAATACCGATCAATGCGTAGTCAAAATCATCCCCAAAGGTTACTTGATAAGCCCGGTAGGATTGGGAATAGGGCGAATCTTGGTCAAAAAAATCTTCCACCCGGTAATTCACCCGGATGGATTTTACTCCCCAAAAGGCCAGGATACTAAAAAACAAAACAAGTAGGACAACACCAATAGCGTAGGTACGGGACATAGCTGAAAAAATGTGCTACCCTTAATAACCCAAGAATGATGCGAAGGTTCCTTAACTTCCATAAAACCTAGCAAGACCTCAAGCGGATAGCTCGGTTAAGTAGGGAAATATATTAATGTATAAGTTCTTATAAATGTATTTTTAATAAAATCTATCAGACAAATAATGCTATACCCGAACTATCTCACAATTTTCGTAGATTTGGGCAAAGGATTTTCTACCAAATTATGCCTCAATGAAGAAACAATCTACACTTTTTTTCTTGCTCAGCTACCTGAGTATTGTCCTCATTTCCTGTGGCGGGGGGAGCACTCCCAGTAGGGTCAGCGAAGAAAACGCGGTTGACAGTTCTGACTTAGTAGAAGCCACTGCCCCAGATGCCATAGGCAATAAAGAACACGGTTATATTTTTCCTGGGATGAAACACGGCTTATTACAATCGCCCAT
Organism: uncultured Microscillaceae bacterium; assembly: GCA_963922455.1. Lineage (GTDB taxonomy): Bacteria > Bacteroidota > Bacteroidia > Cytophagales > Microscillaceae > CAWUIO01. The sequence continues at coordinate 18,307 of CAWUIO010000101.1, read as the reverse complement.
CAATATCCAAACTAAAGATTTGGATAGCGGCATGCACAAGATCATGGTTCATTACCAAACCTCCAAAGAAAAGGTTGCCTTCAATGGACATACCGTGCAGGTCGATTATGATCCGGGAAGTACCATTGAGTTTGATGGTAGGGTCTATGCATTTAAACAGTTTCATTTCCACACTCCCTCTGAGCACCTCATTGACGGCATTACCTACCCCATGGAGATGCATATGGTCCACATCCAAGAGGGCGAGGAAAACGAAAAGGAACCCCATTACCTGGTTGTGAGCATGCTTTTCAAAGAAGGAGAAGAAAATGCCTTTTTAAATGAATTTATCCATGCCATCCCCGAGGAAGTCAGCACCGTGGTCGATAGCAGCCAGATGGTCGATATCAATGTGCTTCTAGAGGGGCATTTGACCAATTGCTTGCATTATCAGGGCTCGCTCACCACTCCTCCTTTTACAGAAACCGTCAATTGGACCATTTTGAAAGACATTTTTGAAGCTTCTGCCGAACAAATAGAAAAGTTTAATAAACTAGAAGGGAACAATGCCCGGCACGTACAAGCCATTTTCGATCGCAAAGTGGATGTACAATAAGCAGGGGCTTGCCCGCGCTTGCCCAGAGGGGCTTACATAGGTCCTTTTGGGCCGGCGCGGGCCGGGCTTTCGCTACTCGCTGCCTTTACCCGCCAGGCCTGCACGAGCTCAAACATGCCGCTCTATCCCTAAGCCAAACAAGTTTCAGGATTATATTCCCCCTTCATTTTTAACTCAAGGAGGAGCGTTTTCCCAGCTTCCGGCGAAAATTCCAGGCAAGGTAAATAAAACCCGGAGGGGCCAAAAGTAAGGTAGGAAGCACCGATGCCAGGGGGCGGGGCGTTCCTCGCAAGTGGTGCACAATTAAAATGGCGCTCAGGGTAATAGCCGTAGGGATCAAAGCTCCTAACAGCCAAGATTTAATGCTCGACTCATAACGCGTGGCTAAATACTCACATAGCTTTATAATACTCCCCCCAAACAAAAACGTATAGGCTCCTTGTTTTAGCCCAGCTATCAGGGCGGGAAAAAAACCATATTCCCGATTGATATAGGCCACCACGGCCCCCAAAAAAATCCCGCTCAACAAACCCATCCGTACATTAATGTAGGTCTTAAAATAATATCGAATCCCTGAAACTAGTTTCTGCATAAGTACCCATACATTTATTTTAACAGGATACTCTCCCGTATTTCGCGCGACAAACGGGATACTCCCTCGCCTGCTGTATTATTAAAAATCAATAATAAATATTTTTTCTCCAGATGGTAGTGCATTTCTGTATAATATGCCCCGGATATACCATAATGAAATACCCAGGGCCCCTCGGGAGTATCCTCAATAAACCAACCTAATCCATATGCCGAAAATTCGGCCAAGGCCAGGCCTTGATCATCTAGTAAAATCTTGCCCGCTGGGCTTCCAGAATTTAATTGGCCCGCTTGGCAAGCCTCTTGCCAAAGTGTATCGGGTACAAGCCGTCCTCCAAAATACGCTTTAGCCCACCTCGAGAGATCTTCTACACTTGTGTAAATCCCCCCATCCCCTAAGGTTTTCATGTATACTTCTTGAATTTCACCCGATTTTGAATAAGCCCTGGCAATCCCCTTAGGTGGAGGATAGGCCGGTAAGGTATGGTACATCTTCAAGTCTTGCAGGTGCTGCGTTTGTAGATAATCCCAAAAAGAGCTGTGGCTAATCATACCTACCAATTCTGCCAAAAGAATATATCCCGCATTGGAGTAGGCAAATGCTTCTCCCGGTTCAAACAACAAGGGGGTACTTTGTAAATTTTTGACCACTTCGGCATTGCTAATATGCCAATAAAACCAAGGCTGCCCAAACAAATCAGGAATGCCAGCAGTATGCGACAAAAGATGTCTTATGCGTATATCTTGGGCCTGTGGCCAGTCTGGAAACCATTTACTAAGTGTCTCCTCCAGAGATAGCTTTTGCTCACTAAGCAAAGAAAGTACGGCCGCACTGCACAAAGGCTTTAAAAGCGACCCCACATTAAAAAGGTGTTCTTTGTGTAAGGGAATGCCTTGGGCCCGGTCGGCCCATCCTTGCTCCAACTCAAATACCAAGGAATCTCCTTGATACAACTGAACGATACCTGAAAAAGAAGAATCAGGATAACGTGCCGCAATCAATTGGTTTAGCTTCACTGGCAATGAGGACGGCTGGGCCTGAAGAGTACATATACTTAGCCAAACTATCCCCCATACGTTTAAAAGGTTAGGCATGAAAGCTGTTTAAACACTTCATAAAAAGAACCCGTCAAATAAATTGAAAAAATCATTTAATGCCAAGAAAAGTACTCAAGTAGGGATAGTGTTACTTGCTATGCAACACCTTCGGAGAAAATAACGAACTTAAAAAAAAATCCGCTGGCTTGGTACCTCTACTTAAATTCTGATGGCAATTTTTAACTTCCGGATCGTATACAATTCCTTCCTAGAAAACCTGATCAAGAAAATTCAAAACCTTGAAGAGCAATCAACATTGTCCTTAGAGGTTTTAGAAAAAATCGACTCAGGTGAGTTAAACATAGATTTTGAGCATATCGATTATCGGGATAAACCCCTGCTCAAAGCCCTTATACAGACCCAAAAAAGGATCCAAGACATCACTATGGAAGAAAAAAAACGGAAATGGGTTAGTGAGGGATTGGCAAGTTTTGGTGAGGTATTGCGTGATGCCCCAGACTTGAAAGCCCTCGGGGACAAGATCATCAGCAAACTCGTGAAACATCTAGATGCCGTCCAGGGAGGTTTGTTTGTATTAAGAGAGGAAAAACAAGACCAACCCATTTTGGAGCTGCTCTCTGGCTATGCCTACAACCGAGAAAAAATTGCTGAAAAAGAAATTTTGGCGGGTGAAGGACTAGTCGGTCAAGCATTTCGCAATGGTATGGTCAACCTGGTTAGAAACATCCCCCAAGAGTATGTCACCCGAGTGGGTTCAGGTTTTGGAGAAGCCCGGCCCAATGCATTGCTCATCATCCCATTAAAGATCAATGAACAAGTGTACGGGGTAATCGAGCTGGCTACGTTTGGTGAGTTTTACCCGCACCATCTAGAGTTTGTAAGCAAACTAGCCGATAACATTGCCTCTGAACTGTTTAAGATGCAGACCAATATTACTACCCGCAAACTCTTAGAAGATTCCCAAAAACAAACCCTCAATCTGCGTAGCAAAGAGGAAGAAATGCGGGGCAAAAATGACGAATTGGAAGCCGCCCAAGAACTGATGAAGCTTAAACAAGCCGAATTGGAAAAAACCCTGGAAAAATCCCGTCAGCAAGCCCTAGAACTACAAAATAAAGAGCAAGACCTGAGCCACTCCCAAGAAATACTGCAAAATATCATTGATAATATTCCGAAAGCTATCTTCTGGAAAGATCCTCAATTGAACTACCTTGGCTGTAACAAAATATTTGCCCAAGTCGCTACCCTCAGCAACTCCGAAGAAATTGTGGGAAAAAGCGACTTTGAAATGCCTTGGACTACCGAGGAAGCCCATGCTTACCGAGCAGATGACCAATCGGTCATGGATGCCAAGCAAGCCAAACTAAATATTGAAGAATCACAAACCCTTGAGGATGGTACGCTCACCTGGCTCAACACCAGTAAGGTACCCTTGTTTGATAAAAACGGCACTTTACTAGGCGTTTTGGGTATGTTTGAAGATGTAAGCCAAAGAAAACAAGAAGTAGAAACCTTGAAGCAAAAAATCAAAGAGAGTGAAATTATGGATAAGCGATTTGCGGAGCAATTGAATCAACTAAATGAATACGAGATGGAAAACATAAAACTAAAAGAAGAGCTTAAACAGCTCAAGCGGATGAATGAAAAAAGCACTTCCGGTTAAATATCTTGGCTAGGACTCCTTAATTATTAGCCTGATGTCTTCCCTAGGCTGAGGGATAGAACGGCCTGTTTGAGCTCGTAAGGGCCCGGCGGGTAAAGGCAGCGAGTAGTGATAGCCCGACCCCGGCCAGCCCTAGCTTCCATCTCAGGCAAGAGCTTCCCTAAGCCGGGGGCAGCCCCAAATTTTGATATACCCCTTTTCGCAAGTACCTTAGATGGGTACCTCTAGTTTTTTTGTGAAAACACCTCAGGAATTATTTGAGCAATTTGAAAATCGAAGCCTTCCCAAGACCGAATGGACGCACGAAGCCCATTTGAGCGTTGGGCTTACGTATGTATATCACTATCCTAAAAACGAAGCACTCTGTTATTTGCGGAGTGGGATTATCGCCTATAACTTGGCCGTGGGCACCCCAAACACTCCCACTGAAGGTTACCACGAAACCTTAACTATTTTTTGGCTAGAAGTTTTGAACGCGTATTCTCAAAAGCATCCGCAGCCTTCTTTATCGGAGCGTATCCATCATTTTATGAAATCACCCAGGTCCCGGCGTGACTTAGCCTTGGATTATTACAGCCGAGAAAGGCTTTTCTCTCTTGAGGCAAGGGCACGATGGGTAGAGCCTGATCAATTTCCCTTTGATTTTTAAATAAATTTTTCGGCTTTCCGTAAGAAAATGCTTCCCTTTTCATCTAAGTGTATATGGAAGCAAAATTCAAAGAATTGATACACACGTATAGGCCTAGCATATTTAAGATTTGCTTAGGTTTTGTATCTCATCCCGATGAGGCGGATGACCTGTATCAAGAAGTTTGTATACAAATCTGGAAAGGTTTGCCACGTTTTGAAGGGAGATCCAGCTACAAAACCTGGATTTACCGAGTAAGCATGAATGTATGCCTTATGCATAAGCGAAAAAAACGAGCCCCAGATACCGTTTCCAATGAAAAAGTAGCGCATAAGCTCGGCAACTGGGAAGAGCTGGAAAAGCAGGAGAAAGATGAGAAAGTCCAATTACTCTATGCCTGTATCCGTAAACTCCCCGAAAAAGACCGAGTGCTCTGTATGCTATTCTTAGAAGACCTGTCTTACAAAGAAATGGCAGAGATCAGTGGACTTACCGTGAATCATATAGGCGTTCGTATGAACCGTATTCGTCAAAAACTAAAAACCACATTTATAAATTATGGAAGAATTTAAAAATATTTGGCAAGAATGGATGCATTTGGGAGAAGCTGAAGAAACCCAAGAGACTCAAAATCAGGAAGAAAGTATCCTGCAACGTATCCGTAAAATTGAAAAGCAGAGAAAAAGACAATTTCAAGCCGGGTTATTTATTTTGCTCAGCACACTGTTGGTCTACATCATGCTCTTAGTTCCTTTTGGGATTAGCTTGTTTCAAATACTCGGGATGATCAGCATAGGAATTGGGGGGTATATCTTATTGAAAACGTATCGCGAAGATACCTTAGAGCTTAGTCAAGATGATTTTGCTCTGAATATCCAGGATTTTTGTCTGCAAGTACGAGAAAGATATAACCAGAGGGCCCGCCACGTAGTAACTACTCCTTTAACCTACGCCCTTTTTCTTTACATTGGTATTCATATGGTAATACACCCCTTCCTCAATTCCCTTAATTATTATGGGGGCATCATAGGGGCTTACTATGGCTTTACTTTTGCGGCATTGGGGTTTATCCTAAACGAATTGGTAAAACGTTTCCGCAAAAATGAACAAGTTGTTTTAGGGAGTATACGGGAATTTCTTTGGCATGATGCCGAGTAAATGACTCAATCGCCTAAGCTTTCACACGCTATGCCGTCCTTGTCCCGGTCCAAATCGGCGTAGCATGCTTTATCCGAATCATAGGCTTTTTGGGCCTCCTTTTGGGTTTTAAAATCTTTGCAATGCTTTTCTTGGCAAGGACTTCCTCCTCCACAGGCTGAGAAGCTGAAAGCCAGGAACATAAGGTAGGTGATCGCACGTTTAGACATAATAACTTGTTTTTGAATAGGGTTTAGCTAAAAAATTTCAGCCACGGCTACCTAACAAATTTCGGGAAAAGTCTTGTAAATTCGCATACGTATTACGCACGATCACTACATCTACTATGTCAATATTAGAGAAAATTGTCCGGCACAAGCAGGGAGAAGTTGCCAGAAAGAAAGAAACGTATCCCATAAGTCATTGGGAAAAACGCCCGGGCTATGCCCTACCCCGGCACTCGACCCAGAAATCTTTGACAGAATCTCCGTATCCGGGAATATTGGCAGAATTTAAAACCCAATCTCCCTCCAAAGGAGTTATCCATCCCAAACCGGATGCCGTTCAAGAACTGCATCCGTTTATCTCAAATATTACCCACGGGTATCAGCAAGCCGGGGCCAAAGCCATCTCTGTACTGACCGATGAGGCTTTTTTTGGTGGGGGAAATAAAGACTTAGAAATTGCCCGCCAAGCCGTAGATATTCCGCTTTTGCGCAAGGATTTTATCATAGATGAGTATCAATTGCACGAAGCCCGAGCCCTGGGAGCCGATTTGGTTTTGTTAATCGCAGCCTGTTTGCCGCCTGAGGAACTCAAAGAATTGGCCCGGGTGGCCCGTTCGCTCGATTTAGAAGTCCTTTTGGAAGTACACAACCGGGAAGAGCTAGAGCAAGCATACAATGAAAACATCGATATCGTGGGGGTTAATAACCGTAATCTTAAAACTTTTGAGGTGAGCTTAGATGTTTCCCTGGAACTCGCCGAATTAATACCTTCCGAATCGGTCAAGATTTCCGAGAGTGGCCTGAAAGATGTGCGGGCCATCGAGTCTCTTTGGAATGCCGGTTACAAAGGTTTTCTCATTGGGGAAACCTTTATGAAGACATCCAATCCCGGCCAGGCTTGCCAGCAAATGATGGATGAAATTTTGTCCTTATCGCAATTTTCCAACTCTATCCGCGCATGAGTTTCGCTTGGAAAGTCTGTGGCATGCGGGAGCCGGAAAACATCCAGGACGTGCTGGAGCTAACACCCGATATGTTGGGTTTTATTTTTTACGAAAAGTCCAAACGCTATGTAGGGCCCCAATTTAGGCTGGACGCTTCTGTTTTGAGCCACCCGGTAAAGCGAGTAGGAGTCTTTGTAAACCATAGTGTAGATTTTATCTTTTCCCAGGTGCAGCGGTATCGGCTAGACTTTATTCAGCTACACGGTGATGAAAGTGCCGAATTTTGCCGGGAAATTAAATCGCCCATCCTTCGAGGGGCCCGGGATATCAGTCCCCAAGTAAAAACCATCAAAGCTTTGGCCATAGACCCTCATTTTGACTTTGCCCGCCTAGCCGCCTACGAGACGGAATGCGATTATTTTCTATTCGATACCAAGACTCCTGGATACGGGGGGAGTGGGAAAACCTTTGATTGGCATTTGCTGAAACAATACTCCCAAACACTCCCTTTCTTTTTAAGTGGTGGGATAAGTTTGGATAATATTTCAGAATTACTCACCTTTATACACGAAAACCCACTGAATCTTTTTGCCCTGGACATCAATAGTCAATTTGAAATATCACCTGGCTTAAAAGACCTAGAAAAATTAAAAAAATTTAAACAAATCATCAGTACGCATGACTAGTCAATCCCCGGCCCAAGAATCCAACACTTCCTTCCACGTGGATGAAAAAGGGTATTACGGGCGCTTTGGAGGCGCTTTTATCCCCGAAATGCTCTATCCCAATATAGAGCAACTGCGCAGCCAATACTTAGATATTATAGCCCAGCCCGACTTCCAGGAAGAGTTTCAATCTTTACTCAAAGATTATGTAGGCCGTCCCACCCCACTCTACTTGGCCAAACGGCTTACGCAAAAATACGGGGCACATATCTATCTCAAACGCGAAGACCTAAATCACACGGGAGCCCACAAAATCAACAATACCCTGGGCCAGATCCTCTTGGCCCAAAGACTGGGCAAACAAAAAATTATTGCCGAAACCGGGGCGGGGCAACACGGTGTAGCAACCGCGACCGTCTGCGCCCTCATGGGCATTGAGTGCATCGTGTATATGGGTGAGGTAGATATCAAAAGGCAAAAACCCAATGTGGAACGTATGCAGATGTTGGGGGCCCAGGTTTTTCCCGCCACTTCGGGCAGCCGTACCCTCAAAGACGCTACCAATGAAGCCATGCGGCATTGGATCAATAACCCCCAGGATACCCACTACATCATTGGCTCGGTAGTAGGCCCCCACCCCTACCCCGATATGGTAACTCGCTTTCAATCGGTCATCAGCGAAGAAATGAAAACCCAACTGCTAGAAAAAACCGGGAGTGAAGACCCTCACTACGTCGTCGCCTGTGTCGGGGGAGGTAGCAATGCTATGGGGTCTTTCTATCACTATTTAGACCGGAAACACGTACAGTTAGTCGCTGTAGAAGCCGCTGGCCACGGAATTCATTCGGGCGAGTCGGCCGCAACGACGGCCCTGGGCAAAGCAGGAATCCTTCACGGCAGCCGCACCTTGCTTATGCAAACCGAAGACGGACAAGTGGTAGAACCCTACTCTATTTCGGCGGGGTTGGATTATCCGGGTATCGGCCCCTTGCACGCCCATTTGTTTGAGTCGGGCCGGGCCACCTTTTACAGCATTACCGACGACGAGGCCATGCGGGCCGGCTTGATGTTGAGCCGTACCGAAGGAATCATCCCGGCCATCGAGACTGCCCACGCCTTTGCCGCCCTAGACCAGATGGATTTAAAACCCGATGAGGTGGTGGTCCTTAACCTATCCGGGCGAGGCGATAAGGATTTGGAAACCTATACCCAGTATCCGTACTAAACAACCCTTAGTTTTTATTATGAAAGGAACCCTCATTTTTTTACTTTTTTTGTTCAGTTTGAATCTCGTAGGGCAATCCCAAGAGAGTAAAAAACCAGATTACGTTATCATCATAGGGGATGAAATTGTTAGCCCTCAAAAAGTAGCCGAATACGGAGAAAAGGGCTTTATCAAGTCTATCAACAAAGGAGTAAGCGAAGAGGTCAAAAAGCAACTAGCCCAAAAGTTTGGGGAAAAAATAGGAGAAAAAGAATTTATTGTAATCGTCACGCTTTTGAGTGAAGAGGAAAGATTAGCCCGGAAAAAACATACAGGCAGCGCTACTTCTAGCAAAAAAGTAAAGGCCCCTCCGGAATTTCGTATCAAAATAAATGATGCGGCCCCAGATTTTAAAGTTTCCAAATCGGATGGGTCCGTGTCAAGCCTTAGCCAACAAAAGGGAAAAGTAGTGCTCCTCAATTTTTGGGCTACTTGGTGTGCCCCTTGTATCATGGAGTTTTACGATATGCCAACTAAGATCTTAGAGCCCTTGGCCGAGCAGGACTTTATTTTTCTCCCCATAGCAATTGGAGAAGACCCTCAACAGGTAATGTCCCGCTTAGACAAATTGAAGGAAGATGGAATTGTCTTCGATACAGGCTTTGACCCCCATCACAAAATCTGGAACCTCTATGCCAATGGAGCCATCCCAAAAAATATTTTGATTGACCAAAAGGGGGGCATTCGTTATTTATCTACTGGTTATTCGGAAGATAACTTAGACAAATTAGCCTCGGAAATAAAAAAGCTACTGGAGAAATAAACGTCTTATTTAAACTGAATGAGCCACATCCACTACCTCAAAATCCAGCCCGTGCTTGACCGTATTGACCGAAATGCATCCTTTCTCGGCGATTTCTAATAGTTTTTCCATTTCTTCTGGCTGGCTGCATTGGGCATAGCTCACTTGAAGCTTTACCTGAGTAAAGCGTTTGGGTGCCATCTCGCTCAATTGGGCGCTCACCGCTACCCGCAATCCCTCGATGCTGATCTCTCGCGAATGGGCCGCGGCAAAAAGCGTAGAGCAAAAACATCCCCCAATGCCTACCAGCATATATTGCCCTCCCATAAGGCCAGCCCCTCCTCCCCCTTGGCTATTGGGACGGTCTACGATCACTTGAAAATCATCGTGCTGTAGCTGCACCGATGTAGGCGACTCTTGTTTTAAAACCAGACTTATTTGTGCCATAGTATAAGCTTAATATTACAGGGCAATATTGCCGATTTTCACAATAGATTAAAGTAATGTGGGTGACAATGCCCTAGTTAAATTGAATCGAATCATTTTACAAGCGTAAATTATCAACATAATTATTTTTTTCTTACCTTTATGCCAAATTCAACCAAAAAACACCAAGTGCAATTTTCAGGCTCACTTATCCTGAAAAAAGCCTATTTAGAGTGTTTTTTTTCTCATTTTATTCCAACATATGATTTCGACATTTACCTATCGGCTTATACTTAGGATAAGCTTTCTATGGTTCATCACGGGATTTTTGAGCCTTACTGTACAAGCCCAAATACAAAGCACGTTTATTTCGGTGCAAGACTCTCTAGACCGGCTCAACTTTCACGAATCGGATACCCTAGGAAACCTTGATACCTTATTAAGAACCCCCGGCCATTATGCCACCTGGACCCAAGAAGAGCTTCGTTCTACCCCGGCCGATGTCACGGTCATAACGCGTCGGGAAATCGACCAAAGCCCTTACCGGAACCTTCTAGACTTGATTGAGATCTATGTGCCGGGTACCACCTGGTTAAATTCTTCTTCCGGACCAGTACTAAGTATGCGGGGCGTTACTGGCCCTCAAAATACGGCTTTTCAGATTTGGGTAGATGGGGTCAACCTCACCAGCGATACCCATTTTGGAGCTTTTACCGAGCTAGAAAACTGGAACCTGGACGATGTAAAACAAATTGAGGTAATCCGGGGACCGGTTTCCTCGGTATTTGGGGCTGGGAGTACTGGTGGGGTCATACATATCCGGACCCAACAGGCCAAGGTGCGAGATTCCTACACGCAAATCAATACACAATTTTACAGTCAGTATAATTCAGCTGGTTTAAGCTTAATTCACAAAGTCGGTGATGAAGATTTAAGCTTTTTTGGGTATTTGAGCCTGGTAAGTACATCTGGGGCCGATACCAAAGCCTACGGCATAAGCCTTTTTAGTAATCCAACGAATGCCTTGGCCGAATTTGGGGTAATAGGCCGTGATTTTGACCCAGGCACCTTCCTAGCCGACCCCGCCACTACCTATTTGGCCGATTATAATGATGAACCACAAATTAAAGCAGCCTTAGAGTTTAAAATCAAAAAGAACTGGGTACTCCGGGCACGATACAATCAAACGGGTACCACTAGCCAAGGTATAGGGATTACCCAATCCCGGCCTACTCTTACCTACCGCTTGGACTCGGTAACCACCGACCAAAACGGTTTTCCGGTCTACTTTAATACCGAAGTTTTAGGCGATTATGAAGATCAAGCTGCCTATCGCAATCGCCAGTTGAGCCTTTCCTTACAAAGAGATTTTACCTTAAGCGATAAGTTGAGCATCAGTAGTTTGGCGAGTTTTAATACGCTTGATTTTGAAGCCCGACGGCTAGACTTTTTTAATTATTCGGTAACTACCAGCGTTGAGGACAGGCAAGTATTTATCGATCGGGACAATGCTTTCTACAAAAGGCGTAACTTCTCCGAAAACGAATACAGCCTTCGCTTAATCACCCGATACAATGATCAAAATAAAATACAAGCGGCCTTAGGCTTGGAGTATACCTACCAAGATATCCAGAGTGGATGGGGAGACCCCGGCGATGCTTTTCTTACGGGTACTTCCAGTGACCAACTATTTATAATCAGCAATGATCAGTCCCCATTATTTCAACTTCGGGAAAATCTGGATTTATCAGATAGTTTAAACTTCTATCAGATTGGGGAAACCGGTTGGGATGCCAGCCGATTTTCTGGATTTGGCGAATTGAATTTTCGGCTTTCACCTATCTTCCACTTTTTGGCCAATGTTCGGGGGGATTATCATAGTTTAGGCAATTTTCTACTTTCTAACCGTTTTGCTTGGATTGCCCAATGGAAAAACACCCATACTTTAAAACTGATTGCTCAGTCTGGGCAACGTTGGGACGTAGGAGAGCATCTCTTCTTAATGAATGAGCTAGGTTTGGATGCAGAAGAAGAACGTAACGGTACTATCGAGTTGCAATACCGTAACGATCGCCCTTCTGGCCTTAGCTATAATGCCTCGGTTTACTTACAACAAAGAGATATCCTGATTTGGGTAGATAGCCTGAGGCAAAATGCCCTAGAAGGGGAATTGGAATACCTTGGGGTAGAATTAGGGCTGCGTTATCAAAAAGATGCCTGGGATTTTGGGGCAATGTACAGCTATGTAGGCCAGAATGATCCCGAAGAAAGCCTTGAGGAAAATATTCCCTTACTCTTTTCGGATACCATCCGGGTTTTTCGGAAGTTTTTCTCCAATGCCCCCCAGCAATCCCTAAAATTATGGGTCAACTATCGCTTTCTTCGTAACCGGATAAACCTCCACGCTGACCTACAAGGATTTTGGGATTATGGAATTACCGCTGATGAGTGGGACGAAAATGTACAAAATGTCCAAGATGGCCAAGAAAGTGCTTCCTTATTTGAGCAAAGCTCTTTTGATTCTTTCAGCCAATCATTGGAGGATGAAAATATATATCAATCCCATTTTCGCCTCAACTTAGGAATGCAGATTAATATTAGCCCTGCCTTACGTTTGGAGGTCTATGTACAAAATGTAATCCCAGAGTTAAGTAAGCGCTACGCCCATAATTCCGGGAAACAGTTTACCCGCTTTGACTTCGATGCTTTTGAACAAGTAATGCCCGACTTTGATCCGGTGAGGATACTCAACACAGAGCTTCTCTCTTACATTGAAGAGCCCCGGATTGTAGGGGCCAAGATTAAAGTAAGACTTTAAATATACCCAAGCAAACTATTCCCTATGAAACGTATATATATACTTTACCTTTTCTTATCAAGCCTGGTAGCCTCAACCCCACTAAAGGCCCAGCTGGAACGAAGTAACTGGGTGTTTGGCGATAAAGGATTTATGCAATTCGAGTATTCCAGTACCTGTGCTTCAGTTGATAGGTCTGGTAGTATGTTTTGTGAGGCTGACAACCGATTTAATGTTTTTCTAAACAAAATTTCTGCTGTATCGACAACAGAAGGAACGTCCTCTATTTCTAGTTTTGACGGAAACCTTTTATTTTACACCGATGGGCTAACTGTTTGGAATAAGAACCACCAAATTATGGCCAATGGCGAAGACCTCAACGGGTCTCAAACCTCTAGCCAGGGTTCTTTGATTGTTCCCTTACCTAATTCCTGTAATGAGTACTACGTGTTTACCATTACCCAAGGGGAGGACCTGAATAACTTTTACTATTCTAAAGTGGATATGAATGGTGATGATAACCTGGGGGTAGTCACCGAGAAAAATATCCTCATTCAAAACAATGTTACCGAACGGGTCACTGCTGTTTTCCACCAAAATGTCAACGATTATTGGATCATTGTGCACGAGGCAAACAGTGATGCCTTTTATGCCTACTTATTAGATGCCAATGGTTTAAGCTCAACTCCCGTAATCAGCCGTCAAGGCTCTGTCCACGAAGGAACTTGTGGGAGTATTGGGTACATGCGAGGTAGTAAAAACTCCCAGTATATTGCCACCACCATAGCCAATTGTGCCCAAGCTACGCAGGATGACCGGGTTGAATTATTCTCCTTTAATAGTCTGATTGGTAGCCTTAGGTACTTAAGAAAATATGACATTCCCAATGCTTACGGAGTAGAATTTTCTTCCAATTCAGAATTTCTTTACGTAGCTAATTGGCACGGTGGCCTTATCCATCAATTAGGTCTCAGTTTAAGCACCCAACGAACCGTAGGCAGACTAAATAATTTTGGCCCAAATGGCATCAACAATAGTACAGGATCTCTTTTAAGAGGAAATGATGGAAATATCTATGCCTCTATCAATAACACCAACTCAATTGGTCAAGTAGGCAACGCAGACAAACTTTTTGAGCCATTTAGACTTGAATGCGATAGTGTGGTATCAGATTCCACGGCCCCTCCTCCCTTGGTTCCCGATACGGTATCATGTGTGCAGGTACCAATACCTCTTCCTTTTGGTATATTTACCTTAGATAACTCCATGTCTCGTTTTGGTTTACCTAACCTTGTCCCAGAACCTCCCATTACAAAAGAAATAATTGGGCCTAATGGTGCTGTTTGTAAAAACCAATTCGCATCCTTCGTCCTTTCCGACAATTCAGGTATAGACTCTGTTCAATGGAATTTTGAAGATGGTTTTCAAGCTACCGGATTTCAGGTTAGCCATAGACTAGATGAGATGAACAACGTGTCTTGTGTGCGAGCTACCCTTTTTAAATGTGGCTTATTTTACGATATCCATACTTGCCATACAACCATAAGCTGTATCAAAATTACCCAAGAATCAAGTTGTGAAGACTTTTCGGTTCAGTTTAATGTAAACAACTCTTCCTCAGAGGGTGAAATAGTCCAAGCTGCTTGGAGTTTTAGTCATGGTTTTACTACGAGTGAAATTAACCCTTTGATCATATTTCCCGGCCGAGGCATTTATAGATATAGCGTTAGATTCACTTGGTCGGATGGGTTTGAGGAAACAAAAGAGGGTGATGTAATTGTAGATGATGTCTTAAGTGTTAATTTGGGGCCCGATATGTTTGTTTGTAAAGAAGATAGTGGGGCTTATCCCATCACCTTAAGTCCCCAGGTTACCGGGTTGGGTACGTATCGCTGGCAAGATGATTCCGACTCTAGCCTTTTTGTAGCTAATGGGCCGGGAACGTACTGGGTTGAATACATTAATCCGGGAGGCTGCGTAGAAAGAGACTCCATACAGATTGAAGAGTTCTCCTTAGTAACCTTGCCCCAAGAAATAACGGTCTGTTTCCCAGATACCCAAATCATTGACCTAAGCTTTTTGGAGGCCGACTCTGTTATTTGGCAAGATGGTACCTTAGGACCTCTCTATCCGGTTTCAGAAGCAGGCATCTACGGGGTACGCCTGGTAAAAGGAGTCTGTGAGGTTTTTGACTCCATCCAAGTAAGCGTAGAAGAGCCCCCCTTTCTAGATCAAGGCCAGGATACAACCGTTTGTGAAGCCGATTTTCTACTCCTAAATGCCTTTATACCCCAGGCCCTTTCGTATACGTGGCAAGATGGTAGTACGGGGCCTTTTTTTACCGCCACGGAAACGGGAATTTACAAGGTACAGATCCAAACGGAAAATTGCTTGCTGGAAGACTCGATTCAAGTCGTCTTTATACGTACCGATGAATTGCCCGATCAACTAGGCTGCGATGATGCCCCCATTACAATAAATGCCTTTATTCCGGGAGCAACCTACCTTTGGCAAGATGGCTCTGTAAACCCTAGTTTTTTGGCCGATACGGCCGGGACGTATTGGGTGGAGATCAGCCGGGATGGGTGTACCGTCAGGGATAGTATCGAGATCGACTACGATCCTGCCTTAAGCCTGGATTTAGGCCCAGATTCCTTACTCTGTTTTGATGAAGACATCATCTTGGATGTTACGCAAGCCGGGGCTACTTATACATGGGCGGATGGATTTATGGGCCCGGTACGTCAAATTACCCAGTCGGGCACGTACACAGTTACCTTAGACCGGGGCGCGTGTAGCATAACCGATAGCGTTCAGATTGATATATTAAACCTAGACCTAGGGGCCGATAACAGCTACTGTACCAGCGACACCCTGGTCTTAAATGCCTTTAACCCAGGAGCCACCTATCTTTGGCAAGACGGTTCTACCGACTCGGTCTTCCTGGCTACCGAGTCAGGCCAGTACTTTGTACAAGTTAGCCGAGATGGATGTGTACTCAGTGATACGGTAAATATAGAACTCATCATTCCCCCAAGTGTAAATTTAGGACCTGACACCCTACTTTGCGAATCACAAATCCTGACTCTGGATGCTTTTATTGAGGATGCCAGTTTCCGTTGGCAAGATGGGAGTACCAACCCCATTTTTGAGGTAAGCGAAAGTGGGATTTACTGGGTAGATGTTATCCGGGGTGGCGGATGCGTAGTACGGGATAGTATTGAAGTCGAAATCGTAGACGTTGATCTTGGCCCTGACCAAATAGCCTGTGGGGATAGTGTGTTTACCCTTTCTGCCTATTCACCTGGGGCTACCTACTTCTGGTCGGACGGTTCTAGGGATTCTGTGCTTACCGTTACTCAAACCGGAACGTATTGGGTAGAGGTTTTTAAGGAAAATTGCCTAGTCTACGATACGGTACAAATCACCATTGAGTCCGCCCCGGTTTTAGAGCTAGGCCCAGACACCGTATTGTGTGATGAAAACTTATTGTTTGATATTAGCCAAAACGGTGCCCAGTACCTCTGGCAAGACGGCTCCACTAGCCCCCAATTTACTGTTTCGGAGAGTGGCACCTATTGGGCCCGCAAAAACATCGGGCTTTGTGAGATAAGTGATACAGTTGAAGTAGTAATTGTCAAGGCCGATTTGGGGCCAGACCGTATTGAGTGCATCAATAGTACGGTGGTACTAGATGCCTTTATTCCCTTGCCTGATGTAAGCTATTTATGGCAAGATGGTAGTAATCTTCCATTTTTTGAAGTAGACCAGCCTGGTGAATATTGGGTGGAAGTGGCCTATCAAGGCTGTATCAGGCGGGACACCGTCAATATAGATTTTACCCTTCCGCCTGAGGTAAGCCTCGGGGCAGATACAGTACTATGTGAAGGATCACTGAGCCTGGATGTGAGTTATCCGGGGGCAAGCTATCTCTGGCAAGATGGAAGCACTGATTCGGTATTCACAATCACCAAAAGTGGTACCTATTCGGTGACTTTAGGTATTGGCAATTGTACCCGTAGCGATGAAATACGGGTAGACATCCTCCAGGTTGACCTAGGGCCTGACCGCAGCGTATGTAATGATGAGCTAGTGGTATTGGATGCCAGTCAATCCTTGCCAGGAGCGACTTACAGGTGGCAGGATGGCAGTACCAACCCAGTTTTTCTGGTTAATCAATCGGGTTTGTATTGGGTAGAAATCGCCTATCAAGCTTGCGTGATCCGGGATTCGGTAGAGATCGACCTGGTAAATCCTCCCCTAGCTAACCTAGGGGCCGACACCTTACTTTGTGAAGGGGATATGCTCTCCTTAAATTTAGATCAACCAGGCGCCAGCTTTCTGTGGCAGGATGGCTCAAAATTGCCCACTTTTGACATAAGCGGGAGCGGTCTATTTTGGGTTGAGGTTCGGGTAGACGATTGTATTCGCAGGGATACCTTATTCGTAGAGCAATTGGAATTAGAATTAGGCCCTGATCTTACCCTATGTCAAGGCGAGTCCCAAAGATTTAATGTCTTTCAAGAGGGGGCTAGTTATCTTTGGCAAGACGGAAGCCAAAGCCCCTTCTATATTGCCGATACTGCGGGCACCTATTGGGTAGAAATAAGTAAAGAAAATTGCGTGGTACGGGACAGCCTCACGCTTAACTTCACCCAAGAGCCTCAAATCGAATTAGGCCCCAGCGATACCTTATTGCTTTGTGGGGAGAGTTTGCTCTTGGATGCTAGCCAGGAGGGGGCGGCCTACTTATGGCAAGATGGTTCCAGTGACCCCCAATTTCTGGTGAATAGGTCAGGGCTTTATACGGTTGAGGTGAGAAGAGGGAATTGTTTGGTTTCGGAACAAATATTTGTTCAATTTCCCTTCTTGGGCGAGCTAGAACTTGGGCCAGACTCTTCAATATGTCAGGATAGTCCCTATACCCTAAGGGCACCCCAAGCCGGATCAAGCTTGCCGGTAACTTATTTATGGAGCACCGGCTCAGAAGAAGCAGAAATTGAAGTTGAGCAAGCGGGTACGTATTGGGTAGCTATCAGCAGTGAGGGCTGTACCCAACTCGATACGGTCAACCTTGACTTTGTGAATTGTGAGATATTCATACCAGGTACCGAGTTTTTTGTGCCGAATGTGATTACTCCTAATGGCGATGGGAAAAATGATGCCTTCGGCATTGACGGCATTAATCTGACTGATTGGTCCCTGCGTATCTACAACCGCTGGGGCAACTTGGTTTATGAAACCTTGGATTATAAAAATAACTGGTCGGCCCAAGGGGAAACCGCGGGCACCTATTACTATCAGTTGGCCCACCCTCGCTTAGAGGAACCATTTCGGGGGTGGATTTTGGTGATGAAGTAGGCTTTCATACGTTTCACTCTCCAATACGAGCTACTGCCAAGTCATTCACTAGGAGGCCCCAAGGATACGTATCGAGCCTCCTGGTGATTTGATCAAACCCCAAACAGCCTAAAAGTACTTTCGGGCTACAAAAAAGTACTTCCGAACTACAAAAAAGTACCTCTGAGCTACCCTAAAAGTACTTCCGAACTACAAAAAAGTACTTCCG
>CAWUIO010000100.1:0-23506 GCA_963922455.1 uncultured Microscillaceae bacterium | reverse complement strand
CGGGCTCTCGCTACTCGCTGCCTTTCCCCGCAAGGGCCAACACGAGCTCAAACAGGCCGCTCCATCCCTAAGCCAACATGTAAACCGTTTTTAGCTATTCATCCATTCAAATAACTCATAATGGGAGTTATCCATCCCAATAGACTTGTAGACTTCAGTGGCTGCTTGGTTACGCTTATCTACATAAAGACGAATTCCGCGCCATCCCTCCGTTTCTTTTACTTGATCTTGTAAATATTGATACACTTTACGAAAAAGGCCCTTCCCCCGATGTTCGGGGAGAATATATAGCGATTGAATCCAAAGTACTTGACCATTTCGCCATTCGCTCCACTCATAGGTGGTCATTAAGCACCCAACCAAATCACCCTCATGTAAAAACTTATAATACCTACCCTTTGAGGGATCATCCAATAAGGCTTGGATTCCTTGTTCTACTGCTTCTGTATCCAGCTTGTACTCTTCGGTTTCCCAAGCCATCTTCGCTTGAAACTGGGCCAAGGTAGGAATATCTTCTGCCTGGATAGTACCGATTTTGTAAAGTTGATCTAATGTGTCCATAAGCAGCATTAATTACTAATATTCAAAATAATAAAGGAGAGTTGGTGCCTATCGGTATACCTAAAAAAGTCTGTTTCTGGGTCTAGTAAGTAAGAGTACCGCATGCCCAAGCTTACATCCAACAAGCGTAAGGCCCGGAAATCAAAGATAAGTTCGGCCCCCACCGACCTAAATTGGTCATCTTGCACCTGCGCTCTTGCACTCTGAGAAGCGATGAACTCCTCTCGGTTATTCAAAGCATTGGGTAAGGAAGATTGCCGGGCAAAGCCCCAATCAAAAAATAGATTGGTCCGGACCCTTTGAAAAAAAGCTAGTGAAAAAAGCGGCAAATCGGGGTAAAACAAAGGAAGACCGTAAGTAAAGGTCAACTTACCCACTTGATCATTCCCAAAACTATCGTAGCCTCGGGGATAAAAAAACGTTTGTCGAAATAAATACGCATTGGTATAAAGCTCTTTTTGATAGGCCGCATTGATACTTAAACTATGATTGGAAGCTAAGCCGGGAACAAAGAAAAAAGTGCTCGCCGAAAAGTACTCTCCACGTAGGCTAGAGGGGTTGACCGTTCGCCGATAACGCAAGTCTCCCAAAATGCCCCAACGCGTGGCCACATTTTGAAGCGCCACTTGCTGAAAAGATCTGAGCCGGATACGCCCTTCAATAAATTGCACCCAGTCATTTTGGAGAACCGGGGTAATGGCAACCGGCTCAAATCGGGTTCCATTAAATTGCTGCACATTTACCCAATGATAATCCGCGATAAATTCAAGGGAATGCCTAAACGTACCTCGGGAAAGGTTAAGGGGCACCGACAGCCCCACCGAAAAGTCATCCTCAAGCCATTCAGATGTGATACCGCCCGCTTGGATGGTATCCTCTTGGCTAATGGCAATCCCTTGGGAACGGCTTCGGTTTCCTCTTAAATAATTAAACCGAAGTACTGGGTACCACTCCGCATACGATACACTGGCATTGTAGGAAAACCTTTCTTCATTTTCATCGTAAGTTGCCCCGATAATCCCCGACAAGGTGCTAAACTTATTGTCAAACAATAATCCAGCGCTATAAATAGGAGGAAAAATAGAAGGAAAAATACTATGTGGATAAAACAAACCCCGCTTTTTTCGGAAAGGACTTACGGGAAACTCTTCATTGGGGATTTTATCCAGAATGTTTCCGCCCTCTTGCTCCACCAAAACCTCATAATAATCGAGTTTGGAAGGCGTCTTTACATCATAAGGCTTCCAATTTTCGGGTTTGAGATCCATACTACGGACCTGGTACCCTAAATAATTATAATCTGCATAGAGTAATTTTGTGCCCGTTTCATCAACTGCCGGCTCAAAAGCCCCGTAGGCCGCCTCGGTTACTTGGTATACTTGTTGGTCACGGACATCTACGGCAAAAATATTATTGGTTCCCGTATGAGCCCCCGAAAAGTAGACATAGGAGCCGTGGGGATAGGGATTGGTGATAGGGTAAGGACCCGGAGCTAAAAGTTGGCGACTCTCCAAAGTCTCAGGATCAAACTGCTCTATCCATACCGATTTATTATCTTGACATACGACCACCCAAGATTTTCCGTCGCTATTCCAGCGGGGATTGATCAAACGCTTATTGTTTGGGTTAGGATATGTTTTAAGGGTTTCTCCGGTTTGAGCATCCAAGACCACCAAAGACTGATGGGTTTGTATATCGGTCTTAATGGCTAGAATTTTTGTTCCATCGGGTGATAAGTCCGGGGAGAAGTACCGCGCTTTGCGACTGAGTTGTTTTTTCTTCCCACTCGCCATATCATAGGTATACAGGTTAGAATAAACCCGGTATCCCCAACGAGGGTCATATCCAAACTCGGCCCAGGCCATTTTTTCTCCTCTTACGGATAAATTGGCTTGCCCCCGGGAATAAATTCCTCTACGGGTTATCACACGTTCTTTTCCCGTAGAATCAATCACACAAAAAGCGCGAATTTTCTTAAAACTAGAACGTTCGGCGATGACTTGACCCTTTGTGCCAAATTGAGGAAACCGGTACCAGGTAAAGGTTTTACGGGGAGAGGGGCTTAATGTATCGGCGGGACTAATCTCCAAATTGCCATATTTTACATGCCAGAGGCTATCCAGTTCTCCCATAGCGGCCCGGAATAATTGCGGACTCCGCATACCGGTTCTTTTTTTCAAGCTACGGCTCAAAGGATAAAGTATGCCTTTAAAACGAACCGCATCCTTTTGTACATTGGCCCATAAATCTCTCCCAAAATGTTTTCGGGCATAGGTAGTCATATAATATCCCTGGCGATAGTGATCGGGAACATAATCCTTCAAGGAAAAAGCCGAGGCTTTTTCATAATTATACTTTCTCCCGGCCATATACAAGGCTCTGTATTCCATATCAAAGGCTGGACTTCTTCCTCTCCCTCCCAGCGTGAGAGAGGTTTCTTCCCCAACGGCATCCCCCTCAAAATACCAACGAGGCATGGCTATGCCCGACATCGCCCGCCACCAAGCGCCACCTAATACATTTTTAGCTAGCTTCGTGATGCCTCTACGAGCATTAGAAAGTTGCTTTACATGACGATATTCGTGGATAGTTAGAGGGTCAAGCCAATTACTAACGGCCAACAAAGGCTGTTGGGGAGGGTTCAAATAAAACTCTGAACGGAAGGGGGTATAGGATACAAAACCATTGGACGTCACCGGCTGATTTTGCAAAAAGATGCTAACTTTTTTTTGCTTTTCCCCCACACTGGGATTGTTATGGTCCCAGAGATAGTGGATGGTATTGGCAACTCGCTGGCCTAAGGAATCATAACCCTGGGGGAAGATCACCTGAACTCTGTCGGTCTCAATCTGTCTCCACTTCATGCCCGGAGGGTTCAGTCCAATGGGAAAAGCAGGGGTTTGGGCCTGGGTAGTGATTACCCCAAGAAGGAGAAGCGCTGCTAACAAGCACTTTTTCATAGAAAAGCAATTATTTGGTGAGTGAGCCTTACAAAATAAAACAATCCCGAGCATATTTCAGATTCTAAACAGGATTAAGATCTATATTTGTTGGCGATGAGAAGGGGATAAGCCATTTCTCCTTGCTTCTTAACACTTAATTAGGAAAGTACCGGCACCCTATGAAAATTTTAATTGTGGAAGACGAATGGGAACTAGCCCAGAGCTTGGCCGACTATTTACAAAAAGAAGGTTATCTCTGTGAGGTAGTACAGCAACTTGAGCAAGCCCACGAGAAAGTGCAATTGTACGCGTACGATGTGATCATCCTGGATATTACCCTACCAGATGGGAATGGACTGGACCTGCTAAAAAAACTCAAACGAGATAAAAAAGAAGCCGGGGTATTGATCGTATCGGCCCGTGACTCCTTACAAGATAAGTTGGAAGGACTCAACTTGGGAGCCGATGATTATATCACCAAACCTTTTCACCTGGCCGAACTTAATGCCCGGGTCAATTCCGTCATTCGACGCCGGATATATCAAGGCAATCAAGAAATCGTTTTTGAGAAAATCAGCCTCAATACGGATACCCGAGAAGTAAAAGTAAATGAAAGCAGCTTGGTATTAACCCGAAAAGAATACGAATTACTCATTTATTTGTTGAATAATAAAAACCGGGTCCTTACCAAGGAAGCCATTGCCGAACACTTGTGGGGGGAGGGAATTGATGAAGCCGATTCATTCGATTTTATCTATACCCATATCAAGAACCTTCGCAAAAAGATACAAGATAAAGGAGGAGACAATTACATCAAGACCATCTATGGGATGGGCTATAAATTTACAAGTGTGTGAAACTACTTACCAAAACTACCTTATATCATATTATTTTGGCCATTAGCGTTTTTACGATTGGTGGTGGGATTACCTTTTACAAGGTCAGGGGCTATATCCAAGAAGACTTAAATCAATACTTCGATGCCTTAGAAGAACGTATAAGCACTCGTATAGAAGATGGCGAGGAAATTAAAAGCCGACGGGTACAACTTTCTAAGTTGGAGACGATACCTCCCATGGCCCAAGATACAATTATAGATACTACCTTTTATAATGGTAGTTGGCATCTCCCACTGAAGAAAAAAATAGTGTATCGGGATATTAATGGACAAGCCTACCGTATCGGGATGTACAAATCCTTTGAGGAAGGCGAGGATAGATTAGAAGCAGTAGTAGGTACCGTGGTGTTTTTGGGCTTCACTTTTTTAATTTTATTCCTCCTGTTTAATTATTACATCTCTCGAAGGATTTGGGGCCCCTTCAATTATACCTTAAACCAAATCAAGCAGTTTGACCTGAGGGAGCAAAAACCCTTAGAATTCATGAAAACGGACGTGCAAGAGTTTAAGGAACTGAATCAATTATTAACGGTAATGACCCATAAGATTCAGCAGGACTACCAAAACCTAAAAGAGTTTACCGAAAACGCTTCCCACGAATTCCAAACCCCCTTGGCCATTATCCAGTCCAAATTGGAGCTTTTGTTGAGCAACAATCACCTCAATGATGAGCAGGCCCGTTTGATCCAATCGGCCTATCAGGCTACCTCCAAACTTTCTCGTTTGGGCAAGGCTTTGGCCCTGATTACCCGCATCGAAAACCAGGAGTTTCAAGATGTTCAACAGGTGGACTTATCCCAATCGCTTGAAAATACGGTTTTTAATTTTCAAGAACTTGTAGAGCTCCGTGATTTGAGCTTGGACAGCCACATCGAGCCCGGGGTTAAAATCCGGATGGCCCCGCTTCTGGCCGATATCCTCTTGAACAATTTGATCAAAAATGCCATTAAGCACAATCTGGAAGGGGGTAGTATTCAATTGGAGCTCAAGCCGCAGTATTTCGAAATTCGCAATACAGGGCCCAAGCCACAGGGAGACCCACAGGAATTTTTTATCCGTTTTCGCAAAGGAAACCAAGCCTCCGATTCCCTGGGCCTGGGCCTCGCTATTGTAAAGAAAATTTGCGATGTCAATCATTTGTCTATTGATTATCGCTATGAGGATAGCCTCCATCGCTTCCGTATATTTTTCCCAGATGAAGAGAGAATTTAAATTAAAAGATACAGCTAGGAGCTGCCCCCGGCGTTTACGGTAGGAATCTTTAAGGAAGTATCCTTGCGCCGGGGTCGGGCTTTCGCTACTCGCCTGCCCACCCACAGCCAGCGGCGGGCTCAAACAGGCCGCTCTATCCCTCAGCCATTGAGAGGAGAGAAGAGAGAAGCGAGAGGAAAGAGGGAAAAAGGAAAACTGATGTACAATTTGGTTTCTTTTTTCTACTCTTATCTTTGGCTTGCTCGCAAATGTTTGGCGCTCACCACTTTCGGGCAGTTGTTTGCCCTTTCGGCCTTTAAATATGGAGAGGGGCATTGAAAATGCCCGAATAAACAAAGGCGCTTGGTAAATGCGCCCAGCACAAAAAAGTCCCACCTCCCACCTCCCGCCTCCCAATTCCTTCTCTCCTCTCTACTCTCTCCTCTTCTTCAGCTTTGAGTTGGATCGGTATTTTGCCCTAGCTTAGGTATCCCAATCAGCGGAAAGCCCGCCCCCAGAGGCCGAAGCATTTCCTCACGAGCCTAAAGGCTCGCAACCGCGATGTCTCTACCCATGAAAAATCCCAACTCCCGCCTCCCACCTCCCAATTCCTTCTCTCCTCTCTCCTCTTCTTCAGCTTAGGGATGGAACGGCCTGTTTGAGCTCGTGTAGGCCTGGCGGGCAAAGGCAGCGAGTAGTGACAGCCCGACCCGCGCGGCCCGAAATGGACTATGACAAGACACTTTTTCTTGGCGCGGGGAAGCCCCAAAGTATGCGCATCTTGGATAATTTTAAAAATTGCGTATCTTCCTAAAAACAACAAGAAACTCAGATATGCGCACAAATTTTTTCCGCTCCCTAAGCCTCGGCGGCTTGTTACTGTCGCTATGGGCGTGTAGCGATACATCTACGACGGCTACTTCCTCCCCGCAATCAAATTTGCAAATAGAGATTCGTTTCCCCAAGGAACGGAGCGAAGTACCCTTAGATGGTAGGCTATTGTTATTTCTCGCCGATAACGATGAGGTGGAACCCCGTTACCAAAGTAATACTGGGGCCCAAGCCCAGTTACTTTTTGGTATGGACGTAGAAGATATGAAGCCCGGAGAAGCGGTGGTGTTTAAAGAAGCAGAAGCCTATGGCTATCCTATCAAGAAACTTTCGGAGATACCACCGGGGGTGTACTATGCCCAAGCACTTTTACATCGCTATGAAACCTTTACCCGGGCAGATGGGCATACGGTAAAGCTTCCTATGGATCGAGGGGAAGGGCAACAATGGCAAACCGCACCGGGAAATTTGTTCAGCGATATGGTTCGGGTAGAAGTGAAGGCGAATGGAACGAGCTCTTTGAGTTTGGCACTGAGTAAAGAAAATCCTGCCTTGGCCCCTCCGATAGAAAGCGATTACATCAAGTATGTAAAAATCAAGAGCGAATTACTCAGTAAATTTTGGGGACGTGACATGTATTTAGGAGCCTTTGTTTTGTTGCCCGAAGGCTTTGAAGAACATCCGGAGGCCAAGTATCCGCTTTGTGTATTTCACGGGCATTTTCCTAGTCAGTTTGGCGGTTTTCGGGAGACTCCACCCGATGCCGATTTGGAACCCGATTATAGCGAACGTTTTCAAGTAGCAGGATACAATAAGGTGGTGCAGGAGGAAAGTTACAATTTTTATAAATGGTGGACTGGCCCGGAAGCCCCCCGTATGTTAGTGATTAAGATCCAACACGCCAATCCCTATTATGATGATTCTTATGCTGTCAATTCGGCCAATCTAGGTCCCTACGGAGATGCCATCACGTATGAATTAATTCCTTATTTGGAAGAAAAGTATCGGGGGATCGGGGAGGGCTGGAGCCGGTTTTTATACGGAGGTTCTACCGGAGGCTGGGAGGCTTTGGCGGCCCAGGTGTTTTATCCGGAGGAGTACAATGCCTGCTTTGCGGCTTGCCCCGACCCCATAGATTTTCGGGCCTATACCGTAGTCAATTTGTATGAAGATAAAAATGCGTATTATGAAGAGGGTTCTTTTCAAAAAATACTACGTCCGGGGCGGAGAGATTATCTGGGGCATATTGGGGCTACTTTGGAAGGAATGAATCACCGGGAGTTGGCCTTGGGCAGCCATAGCCGTTCGGGAGACCAGTGGGATATATGGGAAGCGGTATACTCACCGGTGGGGCCGGACGGTTATCCAAAACGTATTTGGGATAAACGCACGGGCGTAATAGATACCACTGTAGCGGCTTATTGGCGAGAAAATTATGACTTGAGCTATATTCTGCGAAGGGATTGGCCAGAGTTGGGCCCTAAACTAAAAGGGAAATTACACATCTATTGTGGAGATATGGACAACTACTACCTTAACAATGCGGTCTACTTGGTGCAAGATTATTTAGAGAGCACGGAGGCACCTTATTATGAGGGAGAAATTACCTATGGCGACCGGGCCGAGCATTGTTGGAATGGGGACCCCAATGAACCTAACCATATTTCTCGATTACGATATAATAGCATGTATATGGACAAAATCATGCTAAGAATTCGGGAATCTGCTCCCGCCGGGGCCGATACGAGCAGTTGGCGCTATTAAAAGGAATGGCTATTCCGTTTAAGGCCAAATACTGAACTGGGTATTTCTACGGCTAAAATCTGGTTTTTTATTCAAATCCTCCTCAATCATGGGGCAAGGCCTTCAATTTGTTTGGTTTTTTTACGGTTTCCCTTCAACATGTTTCAAGGTAAATAGGACATTTCTAAGATTGCTGTTCACTAGGCCAACCTAGGCTACAATGGAGTATAGAAAGCGTATAAAATCGCTTAAGCATGGGTATCCATAATTGTTTTTAATTAATCTAAATAAGAATTGCTTCTCGTAAACGATTACGGAATGGGTATGACTAATAAATTCGGACAAAAGCTCTTGATATTGTTCTAATTTTTTATTTTTACCTCCAATACTATGGGCTCATAGGAAAAAATTAGAATACTTTATTGTACTATTTTAACACTTAATAATCGGCCATTCAAGCCTAAAACTAGAGCCCGGATGCGTACGCTCCGGTAAGAAACCTGGAGAGTACCTGCTAGAAAAGCTCTTTCTTGTATATTTCACAATTTAATTACAGGTTAACAACATGAGGAAGCATTTACTTTTATTTGTCACCTTGTGTCTGATGGGCTTTAGCCAGCCTATCCTGGCACAAATCCAAGTTAGCGGTACCGTTACCGATGCTGCTGACGGGACTGGTCTACCTGGGGTATCTGTTCTTGTAAAAGGAACAACTACGGGTACGGCCACGGATGCGAACGGAAATTACTCATTGAGTGCAGATCCGAACGCAACATTAGTTTTCTCGGCTATTGGGTACACTACCCAAGAGATTGCTGTCAATAACCAATCTACAATCAATCTATCAATGGGTGAGGATGTAGCTTCCCTTTCGGAGATTGTAGTAGTTGGGTATGGAGAGCAAGAGAAGAAAGACGTAACTGGGGCTTTGGCTACGATTAAAGCTGAAGATTTTAATGCCGGTGCGATTAACTCTCCTGAGCAGTTGTTCCAGGGTAAATTATCTGGGGTATTGGTCGTTGCCAACACTGGGGAACCTGGTGGGGGGATCAACATCAACATCCGGGGGGCTAACTCTATCCGTTCGGACAACAACCCGCTCTTTGTAGTGGATGGTTTCCCACTAGATGGACGTGATGTAAGTAGTGCCAGTATTAACATTGGGGGACTTGGTTCCGGATCTGCCCGTAACCCTTTGAACTTCATCAACCCGGATGATATTGAGAGTATTGATGTACTAAAAGATGCCTCAGCTACTGCCATCTACGGATCTCGGGGAGCTAACGGGGTTATCTTGATTACCACAAAGAAAGCCAAACCCGGTGAGACTTCTTTTAATGTAAATTCATTTGTTGGTTTCTCTACGGTTACCAATGAGTATGATTTGTTAGATCGTGAGTCATTCTTGGCTGGGGTTGCCACTACGGGATCAACTCCTTTGGATTATGGTTCTAATACCGATTGGCAAAACGTATTGTATCGTACCGCTATCACGCATAGCCACTCTATCTCTATGGCCCGGGGTACGGAGACTGGAGCTTACCGAGCTTCCTTGTCTTTTTTCAGCCAAGAAGGGGTGATTGAGACTTCTAAGTTAGAACGTATCACGGCCCGCTTAAACGGATCACAAAACTTGATCTCAGATCGGGTAACGGCTGACTTGCAATTGACCATTGGTCACGTAAAAGATGATTATGTGCCAATCTCTAATGATGCTGGTTTTGAGGGATCTTTGATTGGAGCTGCTCTACAAGCCAACCCTACAATCCCTACCCGTAATTTTGACGGAAGTATCGTACAAAGAGGTGATTTGGTTAATGGCATTGCCGTTCCCAATGATTTCAACAACCCGCTAGCTTTCTTAGAGTTATGGAATGATGAAGCCTCTACTACCCGTATTTTGGGTAATGTTGGCTTTAACGTGAAAATTGTAAAGGGTTTGACCTTCCGCTCCACATTAGGTTTAGATTATTCCTTCTCAGAACGCCGAGTAGATATAGATCCTGCTTATCAAGGGGCACAACAACAGCCCAATGGTGCAGCCGCCATTCAAGATCAGATCCTATCTAGCGTATTGACTGAAAACTTCTTCACCTATAAAACAGAGTTTGGTCAAAGTAAATTAACGGTCTTAGCTGGTTATTCCTTCCAGGAGTTCCGTTCTCGTTTCAACTTGGTTGCAACCAACGAAAACGTAGTTCCAGGTACCGATAACACCTTCTTGGGAACTAACAACCTTTCCTTCGGTCAATTAGATCCAAACATACAGCCTAACCCGACTTCTGGAAACCAAACCAACCGTTTGCAATCTGGATTTGGCCGGATTCAATATTCATTTGCCGACAAGTATCTCGTAACAGCGACCCTACGGGCAGATGGTTCTAGCCGTTTTGGGGATAATAACAAGTATGCTTACTTCCCATCTGTTGCCTTGGCCTGGCGTATGAGCGATGAAGACTTCATCCCAGATTTGTTTACGGAATTGAAGCTGCGTTTTGGTTGGGGACAAACCGGTAACCAAGAGCTTCCTAACGGTAGTACAGTTGCCCGCTTTAACGTAGATCCCAACAGTGGCGAAGCTTCTCAGGAATCCGTTCCAAACCCTGATTTGAAATGGGAGGAAACTACTCAGTGGAATATTGGGGTTGATTTTGCTTTCTTGGATGGCCGTATTTCGGGTACCATTGACTACTACGATAAGACAACTACCGATTTGGCTCTTTTCGTGCCCGTACCTCAGCCTGCTCCATTCCCACGTGCCTTTGTCAACGTACCAGGTGATTTGATCAACCGTGGTATCGAGTTATCGGCCAATGCTCTTATATTCACTGGTGAAAATGATGGCTTCCGATGGGAATTGAATGGTAACTTTACCTACTTCACAGAGAACGTAATTGAAGGAATTGGTACGCTTACTTTCAATACAGGTGCTATCAACGGTCAAGGTTTGAGTGGTCAGTTCTCTCAGCGAATTGAAGATGGACAACCTTTAGGAGCCTTCTACATGCCTGTATTTGAAGGATTTGATGAAAATGGAGACGCAATCTTGGCCAATGATGGGGAGCGTCAGTTTGTTGGGCAAGCCCAGCCTGATTTCATCTATGGTATCACCACTCAATTTGCTTACAAGCGTTTTGACTTGACGATGAACTTCAACGGCGTTGCTGGTAACGATGTGTACAACAACACCGCCAATGCCTTGTTTAGTAAGCCTTCTTTACGAAGTAACCGTAACGTAACCGAAGATGTAGTAAACTCTGCCGAGAACCCTAACGGTACTCCTACAGTATCTACGCAATATCTTCAGGACGCTGGTTACTTCCGTATGAACAACCTTACTTTAGGGTATACATTCAATACGTCCGGTTGGGATTGGATTAATCGTCTGAAATTGTATTTCACTGGTCAGAACTTGTTTGTTATAACCGATTACGATGGACAAGATCCTGAGGTTAATGTTGACAAAAACTTAGATGGTGTTCCTTCTTTTGGTATTGAGTATACCAACTTCCCTCGTAACCGTACATTCATATTTGGAGTACAACTAGGATTTTAAACAAAAAAGGTAAACTAACTTTTATAATTTGTAGAGAAATTAAAACTAAAACTATGAAGAAGTTTCATGTATTAATGCTTTTTGCAGCAGTGGCATTCACTGCTTGTGAATTGAACGAAGAGCTTCCCGATCGTTTGCTCGGGAATGCACCGGCCGCAATCGGGCCGGTTGAATCAAGCCTAGAAGGGGTTTTGATGAGCCAAGGACAAGTTTATGGGATGCAAGAACTCTCCTCTGATGAGATGATCGGGCCCACTCGTGGGGCCGACTGGGATGATGGGGGCGTATGGCGTCAATTTCACCTGCACGAGTGGGATGCCAACAACGGTGAAATTGGAAATGGATTTAACGGCCTACAAACCGGTATCCTAAGAGCTAGCCAAGCCGTATTCGGTTTTGAGCAAGAAGGTAATGCCGAATCGGCTGCCCAAGCCCGGGTTTTGCGGGCTTATATGCTTTGGCAAGTTATTGACTTGTTTGGGTCTACCCCTTATCGGGTATTTACTGAAGACATTGATGTTTTAGAAGCTCCTCCAGTATTGGGGGCCTCTCAAGCGATTGACACGGTTATCAATGACTTGACCGTTGCCGCTTCTATACTCCCTGATCGCGCTTCTGCCGGTTACAGTCGTTATACTAAAGAAGCTTGCTACGCCATGTTGGCTAAGGTTTACTTGAACAAATTTATCTATGACGGTGCTACATCTGCTCCCTCCTCAGATATGGATCAAGTGATTGCCAATGCTGACCTTGTGATCAATTCAGGTCAATTTAGCCTGGAAAGTGGTGATAACTATTTTGTTAACAACTTTGGTATTTCCAATGAGGGTTCAACTGAATCTGTCTTTTTCTTAGAAAACACCGGGGGAGGATCTGATAACTCCAACTTCGGTTCACGTAACCGTATGACTTTGCACTACAACCAAAACCCAAGTAGTTGGAATGGATTTACCACCATTGCTGATTTCTATAACCGATGGGATACTACGGATTTGCGTTTTAGCGCTCCTGCAACCGCTAATATGGCAGCTAATAGTGGTTTACGCTTTGGTCTATTAGAAGGACAGATGGTTGACAAAGATGGAAACAACCTACAAGATCGTAATGGTAACCCACTTGCCTTTACTCCTGATGTAGCCATCCTCGGTAACGGTGAAGTTGAAGGGGTACGTATCGTAAAGTATGAGCCTGATTATACAGACGGTAATACTACACAACACCCTAACAATGACTTACCATTGATCCGATATGCTGATGTTTTACTTATGAAAGCAGAAGCTCAATTCCGTAACGGAAGTAGTGGTGATGCCTTAACTATCGTGAATGAAATCCGTACCAACCGCGGAGTGCCTAATGTAGCGGCTGTTGCGGCCGATGGTCAGGAGATTTTGGATGAGCGTGGTTTTGAATTGTACTGGGAAGGTCACCGTCGTACGGATTTGATCCGTTTCGGTAAGTTCAACGATGCTTGGTCTGAAAAGGCTGCTTCTCAGCCTTTCCGTAACCTATATCCTTTCCCTCAGGATGCAGTTGACTCTAACCCGAACTTAAACCAGAATGCTGGTTATTAATATGTAATTCAACTCTTCGGCAGTTTCATACTGTCGGAGAGTTTTTTTTTAAAAGGCAATTCAATCTTTATTTTACCAATTCTGTGGGGCTTGCCCGCGTAACTGAGTATAGTAGAAACTTGCCATCACTGCCCACGCGGGCCGGGCTGTCGCTACTCGCCGGCCAGACGCACCACCAGCGGCGGGCTCAAACAGGCCGCTCCATCCCTAAGCCATTGTAATACTTACAGGGATTATTTGACAAAGCTCATGATATTCAGTACCAGAGATTCTAAAATCATCACTATGAAAAGCTTCGCTTTTTTTTTGCCAATACTCCTAATTCTTTCTTTCCTCACGAGTTGCCAAAAGACTGATACCTCTAAAACCTTTACCAAACTAAGCCCATCCCAAACAGGCATTCGTTTTACCAATCAATTAAGCTTAAACGAAAATTTTGATGTGTTTCGCTATCGTAATTACTACAACGGTGGAGGAGTAGCCATAGGGGACATCAATAACGACAGCCTTCCCGACATATACCTAACAGGGAACACCCAAAAAAATAAACTGTATCTCAACCTAGGAGATTTAAAATTTAAAGACATTAGTGCCGATGCTGGCGTAGAGGGTAATAAAGCTTGGTCTACCGGAGTTAGCATGGCCGATGTAAATGGCGACGGCCTTTTAGATATCTATGTGTGTAATTCGGGTAATATTGAAGGGGATAATAAGGAAAATGAATTATTCATCAACAATGGTGATCTTACTTTTAGTGAAAAGGCCAAAGAATACGGACTAGCTGATCAAGGCTTTTCTACCCACGCAGCATTTTTTGATTATGATCTGGATGGAGACCTGGATTGCTATCTTCTAAATAATTCTTTTAAAGCCGTAGGGAGCTTTGGATTCGAGAATGTTAGAAATGAAAGAGATCCTTTAGGGGGAGATAAACTTCTAAGGAATGACGGCAATACCTTTGTTGATGTGAGCGAAGAAGCCCGGATTTTTGGTAGTGCGGTTGGCTTTGGCCTAGGAATCGCCTTAGGTGATGTTAACCTGGACGGCTGGCCGGACATCTACGTGTCTAATGACTTCTTTGAACGAGATTACTTGTATATCAACCAACAAGATGGAACCTACCGGGATGAGTTAACCGATTATATCCGCCATACCAGTGAGTTCTCGATGGGCTCAGATATTGGAGATTTGAATAATGATGGTTTCCCGGAAATCTTCGTAACAGACATGCTACCCGAATCGGATTATCGCCTCAAGACTACCCAGTCTTTTATGGATTATGACCAAGAACAAAAGCGTTTGCAAAATGATTATTATCATCAGCATATGCACAATTCCCTGCAATTAAATAATGGTAACAATACCTTCAGTGAAATTGCCCATTATGCCGAAGTATCACGTACCGACTGGAGCTGGGGAGCTTTGATAGCTGATTTTGATAATCAAGGAGATAAGGAAATATTTGTCACCAACGGAATCTACAAAGATGTAACCGATCAGGATTTCATTAACTTCTTGGCCAATGACGAAAGAATGGAAAAAGTGTTTTATGGGGAAAAAGTAGACTTTAAGGAGTTTAATGAAAGGATGCCCTCTAATCCCCTTAATAATTATTTATTCAAAAAGAACCCCGGAGTCTTAAAATACGACAACCTGGCCGAAGCTTGGGGGCTGGCCGAACCCAGTTTTTCCAATGGAGCTGCTTACGGAGACTTAGACAATGACGGTGACCTGGATTTGGTAGTCAATAATGTAAACCAGGAGCTGTTTTTTTACCGAAATAATACAGAATTAAGCGATAGCAGCCATTTTTTAAAAGTAAGCTTTCTTGGAAAAGAGGCGAATAGGTTTGGAGTAGGGGCTCGTCTTGAATTGTACCACGCTCAGGGCATGGTTCTCTACGAAAATTACCCTACCCGGGGCTTTCAGTCTTCTATGGATTATACAGCCACCTTAGGAGTGGGCAAGGCTGCCCAATTGGATAGTATCGTCGTAAAATGGCCTGGAAAACTTCAACAGACCTTAAAAAACGTCGCCACTGATACTTGGATAAGCTTAGATATTAAAAATGCTAGTTTATTTAAGAATACATCAAGCATTACCCGTCCCAAAATGACTGACATAGCCTTAGAGCCATCTTTCGTACATAAAGAAAACCGCTTTGTTGATTTTGATAGGGAAAGGCTCATGTACCACATGGTTTCTCGGAGTGGACCGGCACTAGCTACCGGAGACCTCAATGGCGATGGATTGGATGACTTTTTTATTGGGGGGGCCGCCAACCAGGATGGAAGAATCTACCTTCAAACGGGGGCTGGTTTCACACAACTAGAAAGCTTAGCCATAAAAAATGATAGTTTACAAGAGGATGTAGACGCTATATTAATCGATATCGATGGAGACAAAGATCTAGATCTTTACGTGGTAAGTGGGGGGAATGCTTTTCAAAATAGGCACCCCCTCTATCAAGATAGATTATATGAAAATATTGGAACCCCAAACGCACCTAAATTTTCTAAAGAACCTAGTGCCTTACCAAAGCTAAGTATTTCCGGATCTTGTGTAAGGCCTGCCGACTTCGATTCTGACGGAGATCTGGACTTATTCGTGGGAGGAAGGGTTATTCCTGGTAAATATGGACTTCCCACCGATAGTTACCTATTAGAAAATCAAGGAGATGGTACGTATAAAGATATAACATCCGAAAAAATCCCTCAATTGAAAGCTGTAGGTATGGTTACAGACGCTGCCTGGGTAGATTATGACGGGGATGAACTGCTAGATCTGATCTTAGTGGGAGATTGGATGCCAATCACCTTATTTAATAACAAAGAAGTGGGTTTTACACGGATTCGTGAGCCAAAAAGCTTTCTAAACACCGAAGGCTTGTGGAACGCTATCCAAGTAGGCGACCTAAATGCTGATGGGAAAGTAGATTTAATTTTAGGAAACTTAGGCCTTAATTCTAGATTTCGAGCAAGTGTAGAGAAGCCTTTTGAGTTGTTTATTTACGATTTTGATGGAAACGGTTCACTGGAACATATTTATGCTCATCACCCCGAAGATAAATTGGTTCCTTTTGCCCTTAAGCAAGACCTCTCTAAACAATTAGTATCCTTAAAGAAAAAATATACGTATTTTACAGATTTTGCCAACAAGTCTATGGACGAAATCTTTGGTGACGACACTCTAGCTCTAGCAGTTCATCAAAAAGCCTATACTTTTGCCTCCCAAGTAGCGATGAATCAAGGGAATGGAAACTTTAAACTGGGAAAGATGCCAGAAAAGGCCCAGTTTTCTACTATACATAGTATAATTCCTCTCGATTTTCAAGGCGATGGGCAAATGGAGTTTTTATGTGCTGGAAATTTTTCGGCTACCAAACCCGAATTAGGAAATTATGATGCCAATTATGGATACATACTCGAAACCAAAAAGGATGGGAGTTTTGGCTTAGTGTCGGCTGAGCAAAATAAAATATTAGTTACCGGTGACGTCCGCCGAGCCGGTATCCTAAACTCTAAAAATGGTAGTAAATTAATCGTTTTTGCAAGAAATAATGACAAACCGCTTTTTTACAAATTTACGCCCGAGCCTAAGTAATTATATCTTAGTTTTATTGGGCTTTCTGTTGGTAAGCTCCTGTAGAGAAAAAGCTAGTAAAAGGGCTTTGTTCGAGACCCTTAGTCCCGAGCAAACAGGGATTACCTTTAGTAATATTTTAAAGCCTACCCCCGACTTAAATATTCTAACATATTTATATTATTACAATGGTGGGGGAGTAGCCTGTGGGGACCTTAATGGAGATAAACTCCCCGATCTTTATTTTACCGCCAACCAAAATGACAACCAGCTTTACTTAAATCAAGGTGACCTGAAATTTGAAAACATCACTGAAGTGGCTGGTGTAAACGGTAGCCAAGAAAGTTGGACTACGGGTGTATGTATGGCCGATGTCAACGGAGACGGAAAGCTAGACATCTATGTTTCTGAGTTAGGAAATTACAATGGCATTTTTGGTAAAAATAAGCTCTACATCAATCAAGGAAACAATGAGCAGGGAATTCCTACTTTTAAAGAATCGGCCAAACAGTACGGCCTTGACTTAGTAGGCTTGTCAACCCAAGCTGCGTTTTTTGATATGGATCGCGATGGAGATCTAGATATGTACCAATTAAACCATAGCGTCCATAATAATGGTACTTTCAGGCCCCTTGATTCCTTACGGTACAAAAAACATAAGCTGGCGGGAGATCGGCTCTTGCGTAACGATAACGGTAAATTTGTAGACGTTACCGATAGTGCCGGAATATTTAGTAGTGCCCTTGGTTACGGACTTGCCATTAGCATTGGGGACGTAAATCAAGACGGTTGGCCGGATATTTATGTAGGCAATGATTTTCATGAAAATGATTATCTCTACATCAACCAACAAAATGGTACATTCCAAGAGTCAATAGAAAAGTATGTACAACATACCTCTCGTTTTTCTATGGGAAATGATTTAGGAGACTTCAATAATGATGGCCTCACCGATATCTTGTCCTTGGACATGCTGCCTTACGACTATCAGATTTTGAAAGCATCAGCCGCCGAAAACCCCTTTGATGTGTATCACCACAAATTGAGGTTTGGCTACAATTATCAGTTTTCCCGGAATACCCTCCAACTCAACCGAGGAGGGAATATGTTTTCGGAGATTGGAGCCTTCAGCGGTATTTATGCCACCGATTGGAGTTGGGCCGCCCTTATCGCCGATTATGACCTGGATGGAAAAAAAGATGTGTTTATCAGCAACGGGATCAAACGGCGCCCGAATGACCTCGATTATCTTAAATATATATCAAGTGATGCCATTCAATATCGCTTAGCCGGAAAACTGGAAGATCAGGATTTGGCTTTGATAGAGGAGATGCCCGAAATGAAATTGCCCAACTTTCTTTTCAGAAATAATGGCGGGCTGCAATTTGAAAATGTAGCCCCCGGTTGGAACATGGATCAAGCAAGTTACTCCCAAGGGGCAATCTATGCCGATCTAGATAATGATGGTGACCTGGACCTTGTAACCAATAACACAGACGATCCAGCTTTTGTATACAAAAATTTAACGCGTGAGCTACAACCTGAAAAGAGTCATTACCTGAAAATACAGTTCAAGGGATCAGGGCAAAACCCATTGGGTATTGGGGCCAAAGTAGTAGCAGAAACTAGCCACGGCATAATTTCTCAGGAATTATACACTACCCGAGGATTTCAATCTTCAGTAAATCCTGAAATGATCCTGGGCCTAGGAACCGATAGCCTAATTAAATCCTTAACCGTTATTTGGCCTGATGCTCGTTTTCAAACCTTGAATGGAGTCAAAGCTGACCAAACCTTAACTCTCGAACAAAATAAGGCAGATGGTAAATACAACTTCAACAAAAAGAGTAAATACCCCCAACTCTTCACCGAAATTCCCGAGGAATTAATCCTTCCCTTCCTGCATAAGGAAAACAACTTTGTAGAATTTAATCGAGAATCTCTAATCCCCCACATGGCTTCAAGGGAAGGTCCCGCCTTGGCCCTGGGAGATGCCAATGGTGACGGCCAAGTGGATATATTTATCGGAGGAGCCAAAAATCAAAAAGCTGGCCTCTTTTTTCAATCAGAAGAAGGATGGGAGCAAATCTTTATACCAGTTTTGGATGCTGATAGTGTACAAGAAGATGTAAGTGCCAAATGGATTGATGTGGACAAAGATGATGATTTGGACTTAATTGTCATCAGTGGTGGGAATGAGTTTTGGGGCGAATCCGATAAGATGCTGCCTCGCCTATACCGCAATGACGGGAAAGGAAATTTAGAAAAAGACCCCCAGGCATTTGCTGGGATGTATCTTACTGGTGATTGCTTGGCCAGTGCCGATTATGACCAAGATGGTGATGTAGACCTGTTTATTGGAGCCCGGGCCCTCCCCTGGAATTATGGGCTAAGCCCCAAAAGCTACCTACTCCAAAATGACGGGAAGGGCAACTTCTCGGATATTACCGCCGAAGTAGAAGGGCTTTCTGAGCTTGGGATGGTCAAAGATGCCCATTGGGCCGATTTGAACCAAGATGGGTTTTTGGATTTAACCATTGTAGGAGAATGGTTTCCGATAACAATATTTCAAAATCAAAGTGGGGTTTTGAACAAACTGCCCCCGACTATCACAGGGCTGGATTACACCGAAGGTTTTTGGAATGCCGTAAACCACATCGATATCGACCAAGATGGCGATATGGATCTCGTTATAGGCAATATGGGCTTAAACTCCAAATTAAAAGCAAGCCGGAAAGAGCCTCTCAGCTTACAAGTTTGTGACCTGGATGGAGATTCCCGCACCGAGTGTATCATGTACTATTACCACGATGGAGAAAAGCGCATCTTTGCCACCAAAGATGAATTGGCCGAAAGCTATAATGATATTAAGAAGAATTTTGTCTCCTATCAAAAATATTCTCAGACGGATACCCGGGAGATCATTCCCAGTGAAAAGTTAAAAGGAGCTCAAGAGCGGTTTATCTACGAATTAAGAAACTGCGTCCTAATCAATCAAGGAGATTTTCGTTTTGAAATACAAGCTTTACCCGATCCGGTTCAGTACTCCACCGTCAATTTTATCCTAAAAGACGATTTTAATGGAGATAAGCAAGAGGATATCCTCTTGGGAGGTAACTTTTATGAAGTCAATGTACAGATTGGAAGATACGATGCGAGTTATGGGAGTCTCTTGCTCTCTCAAAAAGGAGAAAAGCCTAAATTGCTGCCCAATCCCGATATCAATCTACGCCTTAACGGACAAATACGCTCCGCTCAATCTTTTGAAAAGAATGGCCAGAAATATTATATCTTTGCCCGCAATAACCAAACGGTACAAATGCTCAAAGGCTTAAAATGGTCTAGTACCTCACCGTAGGCCTAGTTTTATATTTCTTGCTAAACAATTTAAACGATACATTATGAAATCTACCGCGGCTTGGTGGAAGGAAACCTTCATTTACCAAATCTATCCCCGAAGTTTCCGGGATAGCAATGGAGATGGTATCGGGGATTTGCCTGGTATCACCGCTTCCTTAGATTATTTAAAAGACTTGGGCGTAGAAACAATTTGGCTAAGCCCTATTTTTAAGTCTCCCAATGATGATAATGGGTATGATGTAGCCGATTACTGCGACATAATGGATGACTTTGGCACCATGGACGATTTTGATACCATGCTGGCCGAGATGAAAAAACGGGACATGCGTGTGATCTTGGATATTGTCGCCAACCACAGTTCGGATGAACACGCCTGGTTTGAGTCGGCCAAGCAATCCCGAGACAGCCCCTATCGTGACTATTATATTTGGCACGAAGGTGAACCGGGTACCCCGCCAAATAATTGGGTCAGCTTTTTTGGGGGAAGTGCTTGGGAATATAATGAAGCCACTCAAGACTATTACTTACACCTCTTTACCAAAAAACAACCCGATTTAAACTGGGAAAATCCTCAATTACGGCAAGAAATTTATAAAGCCATGCGTTTTTGGCTAGATAAAGGGGTGAGCGGTTTCCGTTTTGACGTATTACCTCTTATCTCCAAACGTCCCGGCTACCCTGCCCTCAAAGAAGGAGCGGTGATAGAACCCGATACCCTGGCGGTATATGCCAATGGCCCACGTGTACACGAATTTGTCCAGGAAATGCACCAGGAAGTATTACAACATTACGATTGCTTCACCGTGGGCGAAGGAATTGGGGTGTTTCCCCAACACGCCCGGGCCTATGTGGGAGAGGACCGTAAGGAATTAAATACAGTGTACTACTTCGATCATATGTTTTTAGATCGAGATCCCCAAACCGGAGCCCCCATACCACTAGATTTGAAAGCCTTCAAGTCAGTCATCCAACAGTGGGACGATGTCATGAAAGACGGAGGCTGGAATACGTTTTATCTAAGTAATCACGACCAACCTCGCCCCCTTTCCCGCTACGGAGATACCGAAAATTACCGAGATGAATCAGCCAAAATGCTGGCTACCCTGCTCTTTACCCTCAAAGCCCTACCGTTTATCTACCAGGGAGACGAATTCGGGATGGAAAATATGCATTTTACGGCTCCTGAGCAGTTTGATGACGTCTGGGTTGCCAACCAATATCGCGCCCTCCAAGAAAAAGGAGGAGATGTAGAAGAGTTTCTTCGCATCAATAATATCGTGAGCCGCGACCATGCCCGGACACCCTTCCCATGGAACTCCCAAAAACACGGAGGATTTACCACCGCCGACAAACCCTGGCTAGTGGTTAATCCAAATTTTGATCGTATCAATGCCGAAGCTATTAAGGCTCAAGAAAACTCTATTTGGCATTACTATAAACGGATCATGCAAATGCGGCGAGAAGATCCGGTCCTGATTTATGGCGACTACCAAGATTTAGCCCCCGAGCATTCCAATTTGATGGTCTATGTGCGTAGTCACGAAACGGGGAAGCGCCTCATTATTCTGAACTTCAGCGGTGAAGAGCAAGTCTATACCCTTCCCGAAGAAATGACAATAGAGCGCCTTCTTTTGGGCAATTACCCAGACCTTTCACAAGAGCAAGCACAATTAGTAATCCGGCCATTTGAGGCCCGAGTTTACCAAATAGCCTAAATGCATGAATATACACCATTATCCAAACTAAAAAGATATGAGAAGAGACAGGAAATACTGGATAATTATTCTCCTGATTTTTGGCTTTCCAGCCTGCCAAAACCAATCGGGAAATCAAAACTACCGGGAAAAAATTCAAAACCCGGCCTTTTACCACCAAACGGTCAAAAAATTGACCGACGTGATTGTACACGATATCTTTTCACCGCCCGTAGCCAGCCGGATTTACGCCTATCCGGCTATCGCAGCTTATGAGGCCATGGTGCCCTCTCAGCCCGATAAGTTTGTTTCTTTATCCGGACAACTAAAAGGTTTAAAACCGGTACCCCAGCCTCAACAAGGCTCAGAGATTTGCTACGAGTTGGCGAGTTTGCGTGCTTTTATCACCCTGGCCAAAACCAAGGTGTATTCTGAAGAAAAAATCCAGGCCTACGAAGATAATTTGTACAAAGAAGTCAAAGGCTTCGGCCTGCCCCAAGGCATTTTTCAGCGCTCTTTAGACTATGGAGACCAAGTGGCCCAGCACATTTTAGCTTGGTCTGAGGAAGATAATTATAAGCAAACCCGGAGCTTTCCCAAATATACCATCCAGGAAGGGAATGCTTTCTGGCAACCCACACCTCCCGACTACATGGAAGGGATCGAGCCCCATTGGAACAAAATTCGCCCGATGGTTCTTGACTCAGCCAATCAATTCCTGCCGGAACCTCCCACCGAGTTTGACCTAGATACCACCAGCAAATTTTTTGATGAATTGATGGAGGTCTATGAAATCGGCAAAGGCCTTGACGGAGAACAGGAAGCCATCGCCAAGTTTTGGGACTGCAATCCCTACGTGTCCCATCACCGGGGACATGCCATGTTTGCCGTAAAAAAAATTACCCCAGGGGGCCACTGGGTAGGCATAACCGGGATTGCCGCCCGACAAGCCAGCTTAGATTTTATGCAAACCACCGAAGCCTATGCGCAAGTTTCCATCGCTTTGATGGATGCCTTCATCAGTTGTTGGGACGAAAAGTGGCGCAGCATCCTGGTACGCCCCGAGACGGTCATCAACCAACACATCGATGAGGAATGGACTCCCCTCTTACAAACTCCTCCCTTTCCCGAATACACCAGTGGGCACAGTGTCATTTCCCGGGCCGCCGCCGTAGCCCTCACCGACCTCCTGGGCGATAATTTTGCCTTCAAAGACACGGTAGAAGTGGAGTATGGCCTCCCCGCTCGCGACTACCCCTCCTTCCTCAAAGCTTCCGAAGAAGCTGCCATCAGTCGTTTATACGGGGGCATCCACTACCGCAAAGCCTGCGAAGAAGGCGTATCCCAAGGCCAAAAAGTAGGCGATTTGATCGTCAAACGCCTCAACACCCGAGCGGGTGACCTTGCTCGAAAAGAAGAATAAGTAAGTTCAGCTTAAAAGATCTAAGTCCGGTCATGCGATCGGACTTTTCTTATTTTTGGGGCTTGCCCGCGCCAAGGAGAAAAATACCAACGAGTACCTTAGTGCCAGCGCGGGCCGGGCTAGCCTGTCGAGCCGGCCCACGCACGGCCAGCGG
>CAWUIO010000099.1:0-23790 GCA_963922455.1 uncultured Microscillaceae bacterium | reverse complement strand
CGGGCCGGCTCAGCAGCCCAGCCCGGCCCGCGCAGGCTGAGAGGTTCCGTTTGAAGCCCTCTTTTTTAGCGCGGGGAAGCCCCAATAATTTTTCCTTTGGAGGCTTTCCAAATAAAGCTTTCTTCTCTTTCCAAGCTGGCTAGCTTTTCGGACAGGCCCAAGGTGTCCTCTTGGGTTTTTTCTTGAGTAAACCTTTTAATTCTCCACTTTCTTCAAAACCAAGGCCTCCTGAAAGCTATCATACATCTGCGTGTACATCTCTCGTAAAGCAAGGTATTGATCTGGTTTTACTTCTGTCGTAGCCACCTGGAAGCGAGAATAAATTTGTAAAATACCCGCTGACTCGGTAAAGCTGGACTTCCGGTTGAAAGCGACAGTCTTATCACTTAAAATTTTGGATACACTTTTGGGCATGTCTTCCAATTGATACCCTTTAGGTAAGGCAAACGTGACACGATGGGTAATATCTTGGCGCAAGCCATAATCGATGGGGAATGTCCGTTTTTCGGCTTTAAAAGGATTTTCCTTAAAATCTTCGTAGAGGGAAGGCAGTTGCATATATAGCAAATTACCGAGTTCTTGTGCTGGCAGAGATAAGGTAAACCGTATACTGAAAGGCTTATCCAGATTATCTTGATTCTTTACTTCAAAATTTTCTGCTGCGGAATCTATAAATTTAAAGGATTTACGGTATTTCTGCGGATTATCTTGATAGGATTTACGCTCATTATACGCGGTATAACTGAGCATGGTAGCTTTCACATCTACTTTGAAGCCTCCATTCACACTATCCGGCGAAATGGTCACACTATATTTCCGTTTATCTATGAATTTTTGCTCCAAACGAGCCCAACGAGGATCTCCTTTTTTCTTGTTCATGATTAGGCCGATCCCATTCATACAATAATAAGGTAGCATACCGAAGGGGCGCCATTTGTCGGTAGGGTCCAGTAGAAATTCTTCCTCCCCTACTTTTACATAGGTTAAGGTGTAGTTAAAGTGATCTTTAAAGGGGTATTCTAGGCTCAATTTTCCATTATCACGGGTACTTAACCAAACTGGGAAGGCTTCTAGCCCGGCTAGATTGAGCCAATTACAAAGCAGGATATTTAAACTACTTACATTGCCCGACTTTTCTTTAAGCAGATCTTTCATATCCTTATCCGGATAACGCCAAAATTCTCCGTTAAAAGAAAACTCTT
This sequence comes from uncultured Microscillaceae bacterium, assembly GCA_963922455.1. Lineage (GTDB taxonomy): Bacteria > Bacteroidota > Bacteroidia > Cytophagales > Microscillaceae > CAWUIO01. Next base: position 22,588 of record CAWUIO010000099.1, on the reverse strand, counting down.
GGCTAACCGCCTGGTATATTTTTTTGGCCTTTGCCAAGGGATCGTTCACGCCAGCAATCAAGGCCTCTACTTCCTCTTTTCCTTGCTTACTTCCCACATTCCGGCCAAAGTCAGGAAACTCATAGACCGCTTTAATCAAACCCGGCCAGGTTTCCATAAAGGATTTTACAGTACCATTTGTATAATTGATCTTGGCCAATTGGAAATGCATCTTACTCCGGAAGTTTTCAGGGGAGGTCATATATTTCTCCACTTTAAATGCAGGTATGTCTTTCATTGCCCAGCGATATTCCTTTTCTGAAAATGTAACTTGCCGAAAACTTCTTTTTAAAGGCAATTCTTTTACATCCTTGATCGCAAATTTCTCGACTCCCCTGGCTTCTAATACCAATTCATAAAAGGGTACCATTTTGATCTTAAATTCACTCCACTCGGTAGGTATATCATATTCTTGAAAATCCCAGTCACTAATCTGCCCTACTGCAGGTTTGACCATGGTGTATTCGTACTCTATAATAGAACCCGGCTCTACTCTAGGAAGTGAAAACTTTTTTACGCTTCCATATTCATTGACCCGCTCCTCGAAGGACGAGTTTTTAACATCCATCCCTACCCGCGTGACTTTACCATTATCCAAGACATAGGTATAGCCCACGATATCCTTTATATTTTCCCGGATATCGCTCCCTTTCTTATCGTAAAAGGAAATGCGAACATTTCCATATTTTAAACCTTTGGGGTCATAAATTTTAATTCTATATTTTTCCTTGTAAATAAGGTCCAATTCTGAATTAAAATACGCTTCTCCGTAATGCACCAAAACTGCGGCCGAAGCGGCCGAATCTTTGGGATGTCGAGTGCTCTGTAAATCGTTTGGGCTTACAGGAGGAAAATCAAACCCTTGGTTGGGTCCTTGGGCATACACTTGTACAGAACATAAAAGAGCCATACCCGTGAGGAATCCCAGGAAATAGGATAGTTTGAGTCGTAAATACATGCTAAAAGAAAGGTAATATAGGTTGAAGCACGAATTTACCCCATAATTTGAAAATTTCAAGGCTTATTAAATTAACAAACCTTTAATTTAATCTTGAGCCTGCAAAGATTGGCGGAAAAAGAGAATGGCCACGAGCATCAGCCCTGCATTGGCCAAAGCCAGGGTATACCCAAATTGCCCTAAGAAATTGATCCAGTTAAAGTCCTTAAAGACAAAGTTTTTGACAATTAAGAGCGAGATGGTAGCCAAGTAGGCAAAGGTGTCGATAAAATAAATCAAAAAACCAGCCGTGCCTGGCCAATTGCTGGCCCCTAATAAACGGTCAAACAAAAAAGTCCCCATCGGTATATAGCCAATGTAGGTGCCTAAGCCCACCAAAAACATCCAAACCCAAGCATCAATCCACTGCGCATGGTAGGCCAAGGTGGCTATTCCTACCAGAATAGAACCTAAGGTAATGGTGTAGGTCGTATACAAAAAGGCATGTTTATTATTTTTGATGCGGTAAAATAAGCCCAGGATGACCAACAAAACGATACTTACCAAAAGCTCAAGCTGAGAAAAACTGTCTAAATTATCTTTGCCCACAATTTCGCTGGCAAAATTACTGCGTATTTCCCGATAGGCGTTTAAAAACATATAGGCTAGCGTCATAGCCATAAGGCCCCAACCAAAACGGGCAAAAAATGCCTTACGATTGGCCGCATCCATAGGTTTGCGCACTTTTCTCAAGGCAATATCTTCTGGGGAGGGGGCCGGTGTATGGCCCAAAAGCCAAACCGAAACCAGCATAGGCAGCCAATAGATCATACTGGCATAAAAAGGCATCCAAGACTCGGTAATGCCCCAATCCAGGACCGTATTGCCCACAACTAGGCTAAACGCCCCAGCAAAAATAAAACTAGCACTAAGCCCCGCCCCTAATATTTCGGTATACTGCCTCCCTTCCAGAAAACTAAACACCAAACCCCAGATCAAACCCAAGGGGAAGCCATTCACAAATACAAACACGATGGCCCAAGGAGGTGGTAAAAGAGCAAATAAAAACCAGCTCAAGCCCGATAGGGTCAATAAACCCATAATCCACCGGACTAAGACCCCGGCATCTTTAGGAACTTCCGAAATCCACTTGATCCCCACAAACTTGGCGCTTGCATAGCCCAGAATTTGAGAAATTAATATGAGCAGCTTCCAATCAACTCCCCAGTAGGCTTCCTCCAAAAACTGAGCCGCCGACATGGGCCTTCTAAACCCATAGGCACAAAAGTACGTAGAGAAGGCCGTCATCAAAATAAAGGCATTCAAAACCCAAGGTGAGGCACCAGCCAGAGATTTTTGTAAGCGTGGGTAAAACATGGTATTAGATTAATCCTGTTAGGGCCTACATTGGCAAGCAATTGGTAGAAATAGCGCTCAGCCCAATTTTAATAAAGACGTTTATGCCCTATTTTTGGGCATTCTATTAGATAATCTCTCCAAGATATGAATCATACCCAAACTTCCCAAAATGGTGAGAAGATCACCTTGCCTAAATCACTGCAGTATATTATTGAATCCATCGAGTCGAGTGAAGAAATGAGCACCGGAAAATTGAAAAAAATTGTCCGGGAAGCCCAAGTCACAGCCGAAGACCTCATGCCTTGGTCTGACTTTGATCATCCCTTGCAGGATGGATACGGGCGTAATATGGTCTATGATGGTGGTTTTTTTGATATCATGGTTATGTCTTGGAACCCGGGGGATTTTTCGGGGATTCACGACCACGGATATACTATGTGGGGTACTGTTCAAGTCTTTGGAAAAGCCGAACACGCCATCTTCCTAGCCCAAGATGGAGAAATTCGCACCCTCTCGCGCAATTTTGCCAAAGCCGGTCAAATTATCGGGGTGGGCCACGAACTCGTCCACCAAATGGGCAACTCCGAAGGGGAAGAGCCTTATCTAAGCCTGCACATTTACGGGAACTTTGACCGCTCTGAGGCCGTAACGGCCGATGCCCGCATCTTTGATTTCTACGAAAATAAAATCTTACGCACCAGTGGTGGAGCTTTCCTAGCCCTTCCCGAAACCCGCGTACTACGCCGGGAAGAAGGGCCCTGCGCCGATTATATTACCTGGCTGCGCAATACCGTAGAAGTCATTCGCCAGATTAAGCGGGCCAAAGAGGAGCTTCCCCAGCACGACCGCCTCAGCTTGGAAGATATGATCCAAGATCTGTACGATCTCAAACACTGGAACCGTCTCATCCAGGATTTAGAAGAACACCTGGATGAAAATGGGCACCATACCCACTCTCAATTTTGGAAATTACTCAGCTGGGAACTCAAAGAAGCCGCCAAACTACAAAAAGAACTCCGAGAAGAAGGCAAAACCAATGACTCCTTCCACAATTACGCATCTGTATACGATGAAATTATCGGAAAGCCCTGCCTTGATAACTTTATTGGCAAGTACTTGCGCCACGTTAAAGATCACTATGCCCTTGACTTTCAAAACCTTAGCCTCCTCTCCATTGGCTGCGGTACTGGCCTCATGGAACGCTTTATGATCAAGGAGCTCGGTTTTAATTCGGATAATCTTTTAGGAATTGATCTCTCGGAGGCGATGATCAAGGAAGCTTCCAAACACATTAGAGCCGAGGTGGGAGATGCCTTAGAGCTTGACCCAGCCGTACAAATGTGGGACCTCACCTACTGTGGGCTCAATGTTTTTCAGTATGTCGACCACCAATTCCTGGAAAACGTAATCCGGAAAGCGGCCCAAATTACCAATTCAGGCGGCTACTTCTTTGGTGACTTTATCACGCCCGACCACATTCGCTGGTATCCCAATACCATTTTCTCCAACTGTGGCCAGATTGCTTCCCTACGTAGCCCCCGCTTGATCGAGAAAGACAACCACACCTATCAAAGGAGCAGCATAATCAATGTGAATAAGATGGACGGCAAGGTGCGGGTTACCTATGAAGGGGAGCATGACCGTTTCCTGCCGCCTATGAACCGGGTACGTGACTATTTTATCGAAGCCTTTGGGGGCCAAGTAGATGTCTACGATGCCGCTTCCCTGACCCCTATCAGCGAAAATGAAGATACTTGCCCGTCTACTCGTTACCTCTTAGTCGCTCAGAAAGCTTAAATTAAGCCTTGCGGAACTAGCCGATATATCCTATATTCTCCAAAGGGTATATCGGCTTTTTATAAGGGGCTTGCCCGCGCAAAACAGGTAGGGATACCTTGCCCAAGGGTACCAGCGCGGGCCGGGCTTTCGCTACTCGCCGGCCCACCCACTACCAGCGGCGGGCTCAAACAAGCCGCTCTATCCCTAAGCCAGTTGCTTGGGTATGGCGTAAAACTGCTAGATCGCGTTTCTAGGTTGGCTTGTGGCTAAAAGCCAAGGCGGGCTGACTTAAAATGGCCTAGTAAGGCCAGGCACTTCCTTGTGCTAGCCGTCTTTTTTTAATTGGGGGTACGAGCTCGGGCAGGGGAAACTACTCCCAAACAACAAATCTTAATCTCTCCTCCCGCTTCTCTGCTCTCTCCTCTAAAAATATGGCCTGTGCCAGGTTAAAAATCTCAATCAGGAAAGGGTTAATAATGTAGCCAAGGTTTTTAGATTCTCCCTTTCCGAAAAAATAGCTTCAATAGGAATACTAAACCCGGCTAATGCCTCACTCTGGATCATGCCATCCCGGGCTTTAATGTGTAGCTGATAGTTTTGAGCTTCCAGAAAATATTGCTCAATGATAGACCCCTCTGGGTCTATAATCCAATATTCCTGAATGCCGTGGGCCGCATAATCATTAAACTTGACACCTCTGTCCCGGGTCTCGGTGGAAGGGGAAAGTACCTCTACCACTAAGTCAGGAGCCGGAAAAAGGGTTTGTTTGTCCTCAAAAACCCTCGCTTTTTCTGGCTGAAAATAACAAATATCAGGCTCGTAATCATTGCGGGTTAGGGAAACCATAACTTTTTCTATCCCCACAAAACCTAGTTGGCGGGCATCCACATAGGCACTCATTAAGCGAAATACAAGCCCATTAATGTGGTTATGCCGTTTAGTTACTGGCGAGTGGACTATAATTTCCCCATTGATAAACTCCACCTTTTGTTGTTCATCGATCTCTTCATAAAACTTGAGCCGTCTTTCTTTTTCACGATGGAGCATAGCCAGGGCCTCTTGTATAATCAAGTACGCTTCCGGAGAGTCAATTAATTGTTCCAATACTAGCTTCATATTTTCTCAGGCTAAGTCTTCTATACCTTTAAGTTAACTTATAATCTTCAATTGCGCAATGAAGACTGGCCTGTACACACGTTTATTCTTCGCTGGGAAAGGAAGGAAACACCCGCTGGGGATACGAGCACGAGCAGGGGAAACCCAAACAACAAATCTTAATCTCTCCTCCCGCTTCTCTGCTCTCTATTCTATAAAAGGCAAGCTATGACATTATGTATAATCCCTTGTCATCCCGACATGAGGAGGGATCTTAGCGCTTGAATTATTAGGATATAGATGTAAATCAAACACCGAATCACCCCAGGCCCAAGATCTCTCCCGACGGTCGAGAGGACATGTACTGATTTTTATGCTTTGGTTCTAAGCGGTCGTCTCTCCTCCCGCTTCTCTGCTCTCTATTCTGTAAAAAGCTGAGGGATAGAGCGGCCTGTTTGAGCTCGCCGCTGGTGGCGGGTTGGCCAGCGAGTAGCGATAGCCCGACCCCGGCGGCAAGACTCAGGCAATTAGGCCCGAACGTAGACCGCCGGGGGCAGCCCCAAAATCATATATAGGCAGAACTTAAGAGTGAGCCGCCTCCGGTTCATCGGCGGGTTGGTCTACCCCTAAGTCGCCAATAATCAGTCGGTTGCTTCGGTCATACGAAAAGTAATTGCTTACCCAGTCCATAAAGACAAAGACCCGGTTACGGAAGCCTACCAGGAAAAACAGGTGAACGAAAATCCAGACAAACCAGGCAAAAATCCCGGCCATCTTCCAGTTTCCTATATCGGCCACGGCTTTGTTGCGGCCAATGGTAGCCAGGGAGCCCTTATCTAGGTATTTAAATGATTTGAGGGGCTTTCCTTGGAGGATATTGTGGATATTTTTACCCAGTAATTTCCCTTGTTGGATGGCGGGTTGAGCTAATTGCGGGTGCCCTTTGGGCAAGTCTTCTGTGATCATGGCGGCAATATCGCCTAGGGCAAACATATTTTCCGTGCCGATCACTTTATTTTGCTCGTCTACTTGAATCCGGTTGCCCCGCACCAAGGCCTCTTGAGGAACCCCCGGAATAGGTGAACCCGTGACGCCGGCCGCCCAAATCAAGTTCTGGGTAATCATTTGCTCGCCATCCGAAAACGTAACGGTATAGCCGTCGTAGCTCTTGACCAGCTTGTTTAAGTGGATTTGTACTCCCATCTTTTCTAAGAAGGCTTGGGATTTGGCTCCGGCATTTTCTGACATAGCCCCCAACAAACGAGGTCCCCCCTCCACCAAGTGGATATCCATTTCCATCAAGTTTAATTCTGGGTAATCGCAGGGAAATACGTGAGACCGCAACTCGGCTAAGGCGCCGGCCACCTCCACGCCCGTGGGCCCTCCTCCAACAATCACAAAATCGATCAGGCTATTGCGCCGTTCATCATCCTCTATGAGCAGGGACTTCTCGAAGTTGTACAAGATCCGGTTACGGATTTTGATGGAATCCTCAATGGATTTGAGGGGAAGGGCGTGTTTTTCTATTTCTTGATTTCCGTAATAATTGCTTACGGTACCGGTAGCCAGTACCAGGTAGTCATAGTCAATTTTACCAATAGAGGTAAACAAACAGTTTTGCTCGGGTACAATCTGTTGTACCTCCCCTAGCCGGAAATAAAAATCTTTTTGTCTACCAAAGCGCTTCCTAAAGGGAAAAATAATGGAGCTAGACTCCAGACCCGAGGTGGCTACTTGGTATAATAGCGGTTGGAAGGTGTGGTGATTACGCTTATCAATCAAAACGACTTGAACGTCGGCGTTTCGAAGGGATTTTACCAGTTCTAGGCCGGCAAAACCGCCCCCAACTACGACTACCCTAGGCTTATCGGTAGTTGGGATATGAGATGAAAAATTTGGCTGCTGCATAGTGCACTAAGTGTTTAATTTTAGAACACGTGTCTGGTTTAATTCGTTGATGGGGTGGGCTCTTTATTGCCCACTTTGTTGTCTAGGCGACGAAAACGAAAATACATGGCCATCCACGTATCGTCGGGGCAGCAGCCTTTATGCTCATGTTGGTTCAACATCGCTACTCCTTCGTGGGAACGGGTTTTTATCTTTTTCTTTTTCAGCTCTTTAAGTTCTTTCTCAAGTTCTTTCTCCAATTGTCGCTGGTATTTTTCGTCCATCAGCAACTTTAGGTCTGGTTGGCCTGCGTCTACCCAGGCGGTCATCCAAAAATCGCCAATCATCTTGATGGCAGCCCGCATACGCCGTTCTACTTGGCCGTTCAAGCGTTCGTGGTAGGTCTGGCAAAAGGGGCGGGAATAGGTACGGATGGTGATCGTATTCCGTTCTTCTAGAGTATATTTTTTATCTAAGGTAATTTCTTCACTCAGCTGTTTTTCAAACAAAAGGACGGAGTCAAGGGCTTCGTGGGCACGGGTTACGGCTTCCCAAGCTTTAAATTGGGTATTTTCAATATATTCGGCCTTTCCTACGAAGAAGTTGTACTTCCCTGAGTACAGCTCGGGCAAACGGGACTCCCAAAAGGCGTGGATCCCTACTTGGTTGGTCAATTGACCATTGTAATTTACGGTGGTATGCAAAGGAACATTCGAGTCGGCAATGTAATGCCCAATATCGGCCGAAAGGCGCAAGATACGGCCTACATCTTTTTGCCGAAAAGCTTGGGTAAGCCGCATTTTGAAGTTTTGGACATTCCAAGGGGCAATCCCGTAGGCCATTAAGGTATCTTCACTATGAGCTTTAATAGCCTCCTTCCAAAAGCGGGGCATTTTATAAACGGCGCTATCACCGTAGAGATCGTCAAAATGATCAATATCTACGTAGTGACGGGGCGCTTCCCCATCTACGGCATACCGTCGCTTATCCGGGTTGACGGCATTTTCACTCAAAAAACTGATATAATATTTATAAAAGCCAATCATCTCCGGCGGGAGGGTAAACACGGCCATACGGTTAATCAACTTATGGGCAAAAAAGCCCCAGGCAGCCGCCGGGCCATACGAAAAACATAGCAAGATAAGGATGAAGACGGTTCTTTTCATGAAACAAATAGTCACTGGTGGGTAGCTTATTATCCATTAACACTTAATTCATGGAAATCAGGTCAAATTTTATGCAGTTTTTTTTTAGCCGGCTTTTTTTGTACACCGGATATTTTTGGATAGGGGTGGTTTGGGGCATGTATTTGTCCCCATTACATTGGAATTCGAATCTCCAGGCCTTAACCAAACATTGGAAAGCTTGGGCTATGCCATTGACTATCAAATATCTAGGGGTGTTTGCTTCGAACCTAACTTTAAGCTGGTATTTGAGTGGGCAATTTAGAAGGTTTCGAGTGGTGAGGAGGTATCTGTAATTTGAGTCAGATTCGACCCGCGCGGCAAGATTTTGTAGCCGGGGCCTTTATGTTACTCCGCGCGGGGAAGCCCCAAAAACCCAAACTAGGGCTTATATAGCACAGTAATGGCCCAAAAACGTCCCAAATAACAATATTAGGGGTCTAAACCTTGCAGCCAGTCACTCATCAGATCGGGGGCGGTGTATCCGAAGAGGTCCCATACATAGCGGCATACCAGATTGTTTATGCGGTCCCAGGATAAAGCATCGTGCTCATAAAGGGCCATTCGGATATTTTGATAGACAGGTAGGACATCCTCTGGCTCTAAGAAAATTATCCGGCAATTGTACAGTAATTCTGGCCGCATATGACTACGGTCTCCGGGTATATAATTTTGCACATAATATAAACCCACCTTGGGCATTTTTTCGCGGGGAATGGGCTGATGGTTTTTGTCATAAAACAATTCTCTGGAAAAAAGAAGTATATCTTCTCGGGTACCCACTCTCCGGTTGACCACCTGATCATTATATTCAAACCGGATTACAAAAAAACTGCTTTCCCCAATAGGGTAACTAATATCGTGTACCCTTAAGGCAAGCGTATCTCCCGCGACAGCGTAGGTAGAATCCTTAAAAAAGTCTCGGAAATCATAGACCAAGCTCCTATTTTGGTCTCCTCGGTGAATACTCAGGAATTCCTCTGCCAAAGGCTCCATCACTAAATACAAGGGGATTTTTCTTGAGCTAAGGTGGTCGAGTTTTGCCCGGTACAATTCTCCTTCCCGATGCAAATAAAGACGGGTATCTAAATTTTTGAAGTAGAAGGAGTCGGTATTCTTTACTTGACTGGGTATTTTGACCAGTTGCCGGGAAGAGGCATAACGGCAGTCTCCAAAGGAGCCAATCACATCAAAGCTATTTTGGGAGAATAACGGATGGACAGCGGAAAGAATCAGCAGCCAGAAGAAGACAATTAATTTACCATGCATGCGGTGGGTCAACTTTGTTGGTATAATATTCCAAATTGCTTTCAAATCAATGATGTTGATTTTTGACTTGGATAATCTGGGCCATGATACTTAAGGCAATTTCTTTGGGGCTTAAAGCCCGTATGTTTACCCCTACTGGTCCGTGTATTCGGGCTATTTCTGCTTCCGAAAATCCGGCTTTTTCTAATCGGCCCACTCGTTTGGCGTGGGTCTTACTACTTCCTAAAGCTCCAATATAGGCTACTTCCGAACGTAATAAATGATGCAAGGCCTGGTCGTCTATTTTGGGGTCATGGGTCAGCATAACCGCATAGGTGTCGGCATCTATCGCCATATCGGCCAAGACTTCTTCCGGCCAGGTTTGGTGCAATTGATGGGGGGGGCTTTTAAAACGGGTCTCTTGAGTAAATACGCCGCGGGGTTCGATCACGATGGTTTCAAAATCAAACTGGTTGGCCAAGTCAATCAAATCCAGGGATACGTGAGCGGCCCCTACGATAATCATGCGGGCTTTTTTGGGGAACAGCTGTATAAAATAGGACGTATCACCCATCTCTACGACTTGGTGTTTACGCATCCTTGCCGATTCGATTGCCTGTTGGACTAGCGCTTCGGGAAGTGCGTGCCCGATCACTTCACCTCCGGGCAAGAGTAGGCTATGCTGGGATATTCCATCCACTAATGGGGTGACTAAAATACTGGACGCATTATCTTGAATCCTTTGCTGTAAGGTCTCCCAGACCCTTCGCTCTTTTTCGGAAAGGCCTAAAAAGCGTTCCACGTAGACTTTGATTTTTCCTCCACAACTCAGCCCAACCGACCAAGCTTCTTCATTGCTTACCCCAAAGCGTATCAACTTCCCTTCTCCGGATTGAATAAGTGGCAAAGCCTCTTTGATTACACTTCCTTCTACACACCCACCACTCACCGAACCTACATTCTGCATATCCTGGGCAATCGCCATGGCCGAGCCCACCATACGGGGAGCTGAGCGCCATGTATCCACAACCGTAGCCAAGGCAAAGTCCTTCCCCTCACTATACCAGGCCTTGATGTCCTCAAATATATCTTTCATGTACAATATAAAATTTATTCAAATTGTAAAATTTAATGAACATTCGCAAGCTAGGATGATCGAAATACCCTTGTTTGGCCAAATGTATATTATGTCAATAATTTTTTCTTTTGTACACGTCAAGTATTGCATACTGCTTGGGGAAATATTATTTTAGGTTTTTATGCACACACCATTCAACCCACACCCTCATGTTTATCAGGACTACTTTTTTATTATTATCCTTATTGGTTTCTTCTTCATTGTTTGCTCAGAAAATACAATACAAGATACCCGAAGGCTACGAAGATGCCATAAGTAGCGAGGACTATAAAGAGTTGGTAGATTTATCCGTTAAAAAAATTTCTGAAAAATTTACCGTAATCTCTGTCAAAGATGGTTTTGTTGCCCTAGAAGACGGTTCGGGGTATCGCGGCTTCAATTTGCACAACGTTATCTTAAAAAGTGTAGATATTGACCGAAAAGATTGGCCCCTGCTCATTCAAGATCATTTCAATTCTTTGTTTTCTGTGGAAGAAGAAAAGGGCTTGGTTAATATGGATGATTTTGAGAGCATCCAGAAATATTTAAGTATCCGAATATACCTAAAAGAGCTCGTAGCGGAGAATGGGGGCCCCGAAAAATTCATAATTAGAGAAGATTTGGATGGAACGTATACGGTACTTATGCTGGATCTTCCCAGCACCTTTTCTCCCATCAGCGCCGATATTTCACAAACTTGGGGAAAAACCAAGGATGAATTGTTTCGGATGGCCCAGGATAATGTGAATAAACAAGCGCTAGAAAAAATGTCTAAAACTTTTAAAAATGACAGTGTGGAAGTGGAAATCCACTTCCTTAGTAATGATGACTATGCCGCTAGCTGTGCCCTTGACCTTGAAAAAAATGCACCAGAGATGCTTGGGGAATGGGGAGCTGTCTTAGCAATACCCAATAAAGGCATCGTAAACCTGTGCACAGTTTCACCCGAAAAACCACTCGATTTTGTATTATTTATCCAACTCACCCACAACGTAGTAAAAGATTTTTATATGAAGCACCCCCAGCCCGTATCCACCGATTTTTTTTGGTATTACAAGGGGGAGTTCACTAAAATTTTAGTGGTGGAAGAAGCCGGGAATATATCCGTAATAAATCCTATGGGGCTTACAGAGCTTATGACTAAATAAAGGAGCCTTCACCTTTGTATTTAAAATAAGAGCGTTTAAAATTGCTTTTACTTTCAGCTTAGTATAGCCCCTTTTACGTAAAACCATTTACACTATAACTTCAATACGTATGAAATTGACATACCACTGGCTTTTCGTTTTATGCTTTATCTCATTTTTTGCAGCTTGTGGAGAAAACACAAGCAATTCTAGCCAAGACCCTAACCAGGCCTCATCTGACAATTCATCTTCCACAGAGGGAAATTCAGAGGAGTTGGAAGACCAAAAATACAAACGTTATGCGCTCCGATCGGGCATTATCGAGTACAAAATGACCGGCCTGCAAGAAGGTAAAGAAATACTCTATTTTGATAAATGGGGCATGCGTGAAGCCAAGTATACCCAAACTACCCTCAAAATTGCGGGTGTGAATCAGAAAACGGATAAAATGGAGATTATTGACGGGGAATTTATTTACATCGTTGACAGAATAAATAATACCGGTACCAAGGGAAAAAATCCAGTCTATGAGCAAATCATAGAAAATGCCAACTCAAAAGACTTGGGTAAATTAGGCATGAAAATACTTGAAGATATGGGGGGCGAGCGCATCGGCGAAGGAGAAATAGCGGGCAAAACCTGCGATATCTGGGAATTAAAATCTGCCCAAACCAAGATGTGGGTTTGGAAAAATATTCCGCTCAAAATAGAGGTGGATCTTCCTGGAATGAATTATTCATCCGAGGCAATTTCATTGCAAGCCGACGTTTCCGTCCCGGAAGATAAGTTTGAAATTCCGGCAGATATTGAATACCAAGATCTCATCGAGGCCTTAGAAATCCTCAAAGGCTTGTAATTCTATTAGAAAATTTTAGGTCCTCCTACCTGTGGGAGGACACCTCCCCTCCCCTAGTCTTTTGGAAAATCTTATTTAAAATTTGTCCTTTATGGGAAATATCCCTAGTTTTCGAGTTGCTGAAAGCTAATCTCAACGCACAAGAATCTAGGGTTTATGAATTTCCGATTATCAATCCCCACCATGCTTATGCTCATGGTAACGCTAGGATCTATTTCCTGGTTAGAATCGCTTTACACAACAAGCAATAAATCAACATCTCAACCGACTGTACTACGCTTAGCCGGAGATAAGCCAGTTTTTGAAAAGCTCCCCTCCCAGGTATCCCAAGTCCATTTTAATAATCGCATTACAGCCAATATTGAGACGGCCGAAAATGTATTTGACTTTGATTATTTCTATAATGGAGCCGGTGTAGGAGCGGGCGATTTAAATAATGATGGACTGCCCGATTTGGTCTTTACCGGCAATCAAGTTGAAAACCAAATATACCGTAACCTCGGAAACCTCCGCTTTGAAGATGTTACCGAAACTTCGGGTATCAACCTAAATAAGCATTGGGCCAATGGAGTGACCTTTGTGGATATCAATCAGGACGGTTGGCTAGATATTTACATCTGTCAAGGAGGGCCCCATCCGGCCGAGAATAGGCTCAATCTTCTCTTTGTCAATCAACAAAACATGACCTTTGTTGAAAAGGCCGCCGAGTATGGTCTCGCCGATCCCGCCATCAGCAATCAGGCGGTATTTTTTGACTATGACCGAGATGGGGATTTGGACTGCTTTGTCATGAACGAAAACCCACTCTACGGAGTAGATCCTATCAACTTTAACAAGATACTGGAAAGCCGCCCCCAACTCTTACACGAAAGTAGTAGCCACCTCTACGAAAATCAAAACGGGGTTTATCAAGATGTAAGCGCCCAAGCCGGTTTGCTAAAGCCTACTTTTGGCTTGGGGCTGGTCGTTAGTGATTTCAATGAAGACAATTGGCTAGATATCTACATGGCCAATGATTATTATGTACCCGATCGTATGTGGATTAACACAGGTAAAAAAGGCTTTATCGATGATACCAAACAGTACACCGAACAACTTTCCTTTTTTGGTATGGGGGTAGATGTGGCCGATATCAACAATGACCAACTGGAAGATATCTTTATCCTGGATATGGCCTCAGCCGACCACATCCGTTCCAAAACCTTGATGGCCTCCATGAATACCAAGATGTTTGATGTTTTGGTCAATGACTTAGATTATCAACATCAGTATATGTTCAACTCCTTACAGCTCAACCGGGGCAATGCCAGCTACCGAAACATCGCCCATATGACCAAAATGGCCAAAACCGACTGGAGTTGGACCGTATTAATGACCGATTTTGATAATGACCCCCAAAAAGATATCTTCATCACCAATGGCTACCGTAAATATGCCTTAGACAATGACATCCGTACCGGAGTACAAATGGCTAAGCAAGTTTTCAAAAACGAGGTTCCCCTAGATGTCAAAAAACGTCTTTACGAGCGCATGCCTTCCGAAAAACTGCCCAACCTGATGTACCGTAATCAGGGCGGCCTTCGTTTCAAGGAAAGTGCCCAAGATTGGGGACTGGCCGATTCTACGTTTTCCAACGGGGCCATCTATGCCGATTTGGACCAAGATGGGGACCTTGAACTGGTCATTAATAATATGGATGCTGAGGCATTGATTTATAAAAACCTAAGCAAGGAACAAAAACGGGGCAATTACCTCAACATTATCCCCCAGAGTACACTCGGTGAAAGCTTTGCCAAAATTACCATTCACTACCAAGGAAAAGCCCAAACCCACCGCTCAGGCCGGGTTCGGGGCTATCTCTCGGCCGTAGAAAATATGGCCCACTTTGGCCTAGGGAAAGTGAAGAAAATAGATACCCTGCGAATTGAATGGGCCTCGGGTTTAGTTTCCGAACAATATCAAGTTGCCGCCAACCAAACCCTTGAGGTATTTGAAAAAGATGGCCGTAATCCCCTCTCTTACCTCACAGAAAGCCGGCAACTGTTTCAATCTAAGGCTTTAAACGAACTAGGCCTCTATCATGACCATAAAGAAAATCCCTATGATGATTTTGCCAAAGAAAGCTTGCTGCCCTACAAACAATCTACTTTAGGCCCGGCTTTTGCCCAAGGCGATGTCAATGGGGATCAAAAACCTGATTTGTGGATTGGTGGTGCCACTGGCCAAGCCGGAAGTTTATACGTATATTCCGAATCGGGTTTTACATTACAAAAGACCCCAGCTTTCCAAAATGACAACCTCTGTGAAGACATGGAGGGCAGCTTTGTGGATATTGACCAAGATGGTGATCTCGATCTTTATGTGGTAAGCGGGGGCAATTCCCATCCCCAAGGCTCTACTCTCTACGCCGACCGGCTCTACCTCAATGATGGCACAGGTCAATTTAGCCGGGCCTCCGAAGATGCCCTACTCGATCAATTATACAGTGGCAAAACGGTGGCTGTTTTAGATTTTAATCAAGATAAACGCCCCGATTTGGTAGTGGGCAACCGGATGCAAGCCCAACGCTATCCCTTGGCCGCCCCGTCCCGATTACTAGAAAATACCCCCAATGGCCTTCGAGATGTAACCGCGGAAATCATTCCCGATTTGGCCAAATTCGGTATTATCAACAAAATACTGCCCAGCGATTTTAACCAAGATGGCTGGACCGATTTACTAGTACTGGGAGAATGGACTCCCATCGGCCTATTTGAAAATCAAAATGGACGGTTTGTGCAAGTAACTGAGCCGGCTGGGCTTAGCCAGCTTAAAGGTTGGTGGTGGACTATTTACGAAACCGATGTAAATGGAGACCAACTACCCGATTATGTAGTGGGAAATGCGGGCTTGAACACCAAATACAAGGCCAGCCAAGCCTATCCCCTCAAAGTGTTTGCCGAAGATATGGATGGAAACAATACCTGGGACCTGGTATTGAGCCAGCCCTACAAAGATAAATATGTCCCCTTCCGGGGGCGGCAATGCTCCTCTGAGCAAATGCCTTTTATCGCCGAAAAATTTCCCACCTATGAGTCTTTTGCCAAGGCCAGTATCGGAGATGTCTATGGGGATAAACTAAAGACGGCCAGTTGCCAACAGGAAGTGACCAGTTTTGCCTCCCTCTTGCTCATCAATCAGGGCAATGGCCGCTTTGGCACCCGCCAACTGCCCCGAGAAGCTCAAATCTCTCCCGTTTTAAGTATCGTGGGCAAAGACCTAAATCAGGATGGCTTTGAAGATATCATTCTTGCTGGCAATATTTACAATACCGAGGTAGAGACTCCCCGCTGGGATGCCGGCTTGGGTACGGTCCTGCTTTCCAACCAAAAAGATGGCTATACGGTCCTCCCCAACCGTCAAAGTGGCCTGTATTTACCTGGAAATGTTAAGTGTTTGACGTGGCTAAAACTTCAAAATAAGACCTATCTCCTGGCCACTCGTAATAATGACCTCCTCCTTTCTCAAGAACTCCTGCCTAGTTCGGGTAAATAAGACGAGGGGCTTCCCCTTGCTTTTTTGGGATTACCGACTTTGCAATCTTTTGCCTAAGCTAAGGGATAGGGGGAGGGGGCATAATCCAGGCATACCGATGCCAGCCCCGGGACTCCTGGCCTAGATCTACCTCGGGATGGATGATAGCTTTGGGGCCCCGGTCATTCAGCTTGATCTCCCCCCGCACCCGGACCTCCGCTTGCTTAAATCCCTTTTCTTTTTGGTAATACTGGCGCAGGTAGTGGGCAAATTGCAAGGCCATATCGGGCACTCCACTCATTTTGTTAATTTGACGTCCATTTAAATGATCATGCAAGTTGACGATTTCCTCCTGTTGCGTACCCCCATCTTTTACCATAAATTGTAAGACCCCTGCTTTTTGCCTTAACATCATGCGCCAGGCAAAAAAGTGGCCTTCTTCCGTCCAACTAGCATAGCCCGGGTACACATAAGGCCGCAGGGGTTGGGTGATTTGTAAAAAAATAAAAAGGGACATTAGCCAATACACATACCTTCCCATGGCTCCGTATTGATACCGTTTACTCCCGGGAGCCAGGAGTCTGCGGTGTAACCAAGACCACTTGCGAAAAGTCTCGGGGGGAAAAAACAAGGCCGTAGCTGCGATAGAAAACCAAGGGAAGGTACCAATCCCAAAGGAAAGGACATTGCTAACGTGAAAAAATATTGAGAGCAAGAAGGTGTACCTGCGGGTAGGCTTCCAAAGCATAAGCGGTACTACCAGTAAGTCGAACAACACCCCACCATAGGCTACCAGGTAAGCATACCAGGTTTGCCCATACAAAAACCCCAAGAGCATCCGGTCGGCCCGGGCCGCCAACCAAATTTGCATAGGCTGGGCCCGGAGCCAATCGGGGTTTATCTTGGCCAAACCAGCAAAGAAATACACCACACTTATTTGAAAAAGGAGGATGTAAACCGTCCAAGCTGGCACTTCAGAAACTGCTAGCTCCGGTTTGCGGTACACATCATAGGAGCAAGCCCGGTGGGCCGGCAAAAAGCCTAAGAGAAACAAAAACAGGCAATACAAATAGATGTGATTGATATACAAGGTTTTCTCCATCAGGAAAAGGCTCGTAGCCGTCAGAAAAAATAAGCGGACCGTCACCCGATAGTAAAAACCTAGGGATACCAAGAGCCCCAATATAAAATTGATGATAAAATGGGCATACATCATCCCTGGGTGGGGCCAAGGCTTCACGAAGGGAAATAATTGATAGGAAAAATGAAAATTGCCCTCTATTAAGGTCTGCCCGTAAGAGGTGAACATGCCCCCACTTAGCTCGAGGCTCATCAAAAAAGGTAGAACTATACGGGCATAAGCCAAGGGGGCGATGTCGATGGGGGCGTGGAGCCTGGCTTGCATGTCTTGCCAGAAAGTCATGTTATGGGTGTTCAAGTTTTATACAATTCGGGTTTAGCGTGTATTAATTTCAGGCCTTTTTTGAAATCTACTACTTTAGCCAAAAATCAAGTGAATTTAGGAAACGGAGTAAGTTTTTATCTACTTTTTTATCAAATCCCCCCAATTATCGTCTTTTATATTCCGGAAGGCCCAGGTATACATACATTTTTTCTACCCGGAATAACCTGGAAACAAAAGCAAGCGTACTAAATTTAATCGCCTCAATATCCACTTACAATAAAAATATTGGATGAATTTCATATTTCCACAAAATTCATGTTGAAGAAAGTCCTTCTTACTACCTTATATCGCTGAGTATCAATTCGGCCAAAACTATTCAAGAAGCCATGCTTCCCTATGCAGGAAAGTTTGAAAGGTTTTTTTATCATATACCGCCCAAAAGATGTAGTCTCTGGTGATTTTTACTGGTTGAGCGAAGTGGGCAACAAAACCTCCCTCGTAGCCGCCGACTGTACGGGCCACGGAGTACCAGGAGCGTTCATGACCCTGCTTCATTCCAAAAAGAAAAAATTGAAAAATCCCTGGATGCACACATGCAAGATACCGTAGCCCGGGACGATATCTTGTGGATGGGGGTGCAGGTATAAAACAAACATAGCCCCATTACCAAGGCTATTAGCCCAGTACCGCTCGTTTACTAGGGGCTTCCCTGCGCCCTTTACCCTACTCGGCTGGTTGACAATTACGGCCGGCGCAGGTCGGGCTCTCACTACTCGCTGGCCAACCCACAGCCAGCGGCGAGCTCAAACATGCCGTTCCATCCCTAAGCCAAATTAAGCTTTTCCCCAGCTATTATTTCTACTTTCAAGAAAAAACTTACACCCATAAAAGAAGCAATAATTAGGTGCCAAACCCCAAACACTTGTTAATGCAAGTTTTTTTTGGGCCCAAAACCAAACAAAAGACGCCCAACCCTACTTATTATAGTACAATATAATGGTAAAATATCATTATTTCCCCTAACATTTAACCCTACCACTATGACTACAAAAATGTGTTTATTTTTAATTTGCTTAGCTTTCTTACTTAGCAACTGCACCGTCATCCGTCAGGATGAAATTGGGATAAGACGCAAGTGGGGTAAAATTACCGGGCAGGTCTTAAGCCCCGGGGCGAAAGCCGTAAATCCTTTTTCAACCACCGTTATCAAACTTCCGGCAAGAACTGTTAACCTGGAAGTGCAAGCCAATTTACCTTCTAAGGAAGGGTTGACTATCCTAACCGATATATCCATACTGTATCACTTGATACCCGAAAAGGCCCAAGTGATTTTGCAAAGTGCCGGTATGAGCTACGAAAACACCATTATTTTACCGGTTTTTCGCTCAGCCATAGCCGATGTCTCGTCTCGTTTTTTTGCCAAAGACATGCACTCCTCCAAACGGAGCGAAATTGAACAAGAAGTGAAAGAAAAGATGCAAGAGTTATTAGAAGAAAGGGGCTTTATGATTGAGTCCGTTCTGATGAAAAGTGTTCGCCTCCCTTCCAAACTATCGCAAGCTATTGAAGAAAAACTCCAAGCCGAGCAAGAAGCGCAAAGAATGGAGTTTGTCCTCAACCGACAACGCCAAGAGGCCGAACGTCTAAAAATTGAAGCCGAAGGGATCAAGGATTATCAAAAAATCATTAGCGAAAATCTCAACTCCCTGGTCCTCCAATTTCTCAACATTGAGGCTTTCCGGGAATTGGCCAAATCTCAAAACAGCAAAGTGATTATTACCGATGGTAAAACACCTTTGATGATTGACCAAACGACCCAATAAGTTGACATGAGCGTAAAGTGCTAAGAGAGGTCTCTTGAAGGAAGGCTTTTGTTTGCAAATTCTTCTCCTGTATAATAAAAATTTCCAGGTAAAAACGGAGCCTTCCTCTGATTCTAATCCACTTCCAACTCAACTTTCTACTCCTAGGATTTAAAACCAAGCACGGGCCCTCATATATCTTTACATCTTCTCAAAATTAATAATGAAGCCAAAACTTTATAAGATCCTCCTTGACCTTCACTTTGATATCTAAGAAAATTAGTATCTTAAAACATTTAACAAAACACCCCATTACCCGGTTTAATCAAATCAATTGAAAATCGATAAGAAACAAAAATGGCTTGAACAGGGCTACGAAACCTTTGCCGCCGAAGGCCCTCAGGGAATCAAAGTAGAGGCCTTGGCCCGTAAGGTAAACAAGAGCAAGTCTTCCTTTTATCACCATTTTGCCGATGTAGATATCTTTATGGAAGCGCTTTTACAGTACCATATAGCTAGGCACCACCTGCTTAGCGAAGCTGCCCGGGCCTGTAAAGAGATGGTGCCCGATTTTTTGAACCTGCTCCTTGCTCATGAGCAAGACTTATTTTTTAATCGTCAGCTCCGGGTGCACCGGCATTTGCCAGGGTACTCGGCCTGTATTGATAAATTTCATCAACCCATTGAGGAGTCTTTTATAGATATCTGGACCAAGTCCCTCCGTTTGGAAAATGAACGCTACCTCGCCCAAGCTCTCCTTAAACTCGTCGTGGATAACTTCTACATGAGAATCACCGAAGAAACCATGAATTACACCTGGTTGGTAGCTTTTTTTCAAGAAATCAGCTTTATGGTGCGAGGAATTGCCCAAAGAAATTACATGTAATTTCTGTGCACTGTACGCAAGCGTCTAAAATATATGATATTAAGCAATTAAATTTGTACTAATTCTTCTTGGAGAGGGATCAAGCTTGAAATATCACTTCTAAGCGCAAAGCCTGCAAGAGTCGTTTGGCTTAGGGATGGAACGGCCTGTTTGAGCTCGCCGCTGGCTGTGGGTTGGCCAGCGAGTAGTGACAGCCCGACCCGCGCCAAGGTAAACGCTCATTTAGCTACCTAAGGAAATAGCGCGGGGAAGCCCCAAGTATACTTCTTCTAAGAATACAACCGGAAATAGTTGCATCGCATGTAGTATGCACTCCGAATAAAGCAAAACTTCTAAATGAACATAGAAAAATGACGAGATACGATTATATCATCATTGGGGCGGGCTCGGCGGGCTGCGTTTTGGCCAATCGCTTATCCCAGGACAGTAAAAATAGCGTTTTGCTCCTGGAAGCGGGCAGGCCAGATAAGAACATAAACCTGCACATCCCGGGTGCATACACCAAAATACACCGCAGCCAAGACGACTGGGGCTTTCAAACCGAGCCGCAAAAGTATATTTTGAACCGAAAAATTTACTTGCCCCGGGGCAAAACCCTGGGAGGATGTAGCTCCACCAATGCGATGATCTATGTGCGCGGAAACCGGGCCGATTATGATGCCTGGGCCGATTTGGGCAATAAAGGCTGGAGTTATGAAGAAATCCTGCCCTATTTTATCCGATCCGAACACAATGAACAAGCCTCGATCATGGATGCCGGCTATCATGGCACCCAAGGCCAACTCAACGTAAGCCATGCCGCAAGATTTCAAACGCCCTTTGTAGATGCATTTGTAGAGTCTTGTACCAAAGTAGGTATCCCGCATAATACAGATTACAACGGGGCCCGGCAAGAAGGGGCCAGTCCGGCCCAATTCACGATCAAAAACGGCAAGCGCTGCAGCACCGCTCAAGCCTTTCTAAAACCGGCCATGAAGCGACCCAACCTAAAAGTCCTTACCGGGGCACAAGTCAGCCGCGTGATCTTGGAGGGTAAAAAAGCCGTAGGAGTAGAATATGTTCAGCAAGGTGCCAAACAAGTAGTAGGGGCCCATCAAGAAATTATCCTATCGGCTGGCGCCTTTCAGTCGCCCCAAATCCTGATGTTATCGGGCATTGGAGACCGGGACGAACTGGCATCCTACGACATTGAGTGCCATCACGAACTACCGGGAGTAGGTAAAAACCTTCAAGACCACCTCTTTTTCCCCCTAAGCTGCGAAGCCAATGTTCAGAAAGGGATGAACCACGCCATCCCGTTTTGGGGACAAGCCAAATCGGCCTGGGATTATTTTGTAAACCGAAGAGGCCCCTTCACGGCTAGCCCCCTGGAAGGAGTTGCTTTCTTAAATATAGATGATCCCCAGGCTCCGGTCAACTTCCAATTACACCTGGCCTCTATCTGGCTCGGAGATGACTATGATCGCGATATTTACGATTTGGCTTCCTACCCTAAAGAAGACGGATTTACCCTACTGCCTACCTTGTTGCAGCCCAAAAGCCGTGGCACGGTCTCGCTGCGTTCCCCAAACCCCCTTGACGCTCCCATCATCCAGCCCAATTTCCTGGAAGCCCCCGAAGACCTAGATATCCTAGTCAAAGGCTTTAGATTGGCCCAGTCCATTCTGGAACAAGCTCCCCTGCAAAAGTACCTCAAGGCTTATGGAAAACCTTCAGACCGACAATCGGAAGAGGCCATCATCCAGCACATTAAAAAATCGGTAGAAACCGTTTACCACCCGGCCGGGACCTGCAAGATGGGCCTAGACGATGGGGCCGTCGTAGATCCCGAACTCAAAGTACACGGTTTGGAAAACCTCCGCGTGACCGATGCTTCTATAATGCCCTTGATTGTTTCGGGCAATACAAATGCCCCGGTTATCATGATCGCCGAAAAATCGGCCGATATGATCTTGGGCGTATCCCAAGCCCAGGCAGCTACGAAGCAGGCAAATTCCAATTTCTAAGCAGGGGCGGCAGTGAAGGCAGTAAGATAAGCTCTAAGTTTTGATTTTCAGGGGCTTACCCCGCGCTAGGAAGACTTGTATTCCTTACACATTTCTACCCAGCGCGGGGTCGGGCTTTCGCTACTCGCCGGCCTACCCACGGCCAGCGGCGGGCTCAAACAGGCCGCTCTATCCCTAAGCCTTCTGAGGACTGAGAGTAGAGAGCAGAGAGTAGAGATGAGAGATGAGTTGAGAACTCTTACAGTCGCGAGACTCTTGTCCGTGGCGAAATTCTTTGGCCTCTGGACTTTGTCTTTCCTATAAATAGGATAAAGCTAACATCTACATACCCCAAGCTTAATAAAAAAT
>CAWUIO010000098.1:0-24051 GCA_963922455.1 uncultured Microscillaceae bacterium | reverse complement strand
GGCTCGGGCTTGGCTGAGTGGCCCGCCCGGCGCGGCTAGGATATGTCAATCGGTTCATGATATGTCAAAGCACCGGGAAGCCCCAAAACCATCAAGATTCTTCGCCCCAAAAGATGTGATAAGTACAGGACTCGCCTCCCTCCTTTCGGGTCTCTTTTTCCTTGTCCAATTCTACCCGTTCGGGCAGCACGGTGGGCTTAAATTTTCGAGTGATTTCTGCTATGATCCCCCGGTCAAATTCGCTGGGGTAGGGATTATCGCATACCATGGTGGCCCGTTTTTCTTGACGGTCAAAGGTAGTAAGTTTATAATGCCCTATCCCCTCCGTTTTTAATAAGGTCCGGGGGTCATACATCACTTGTCCCCCTTTGCGGTGGTTCATATGATACGCAATATCAATACTCGCCAGGGCTTGCTCCAATCCTTCCATGGGAGGAAATGGGGCATTACGGGTAATGGCTTTGCCAATGATATAGAGGCTCTTTTCCCCCAAAGTTTGGGCGACATAGTTAAAAGCCTGCAAACTGTCACTTAGGGGGATCCATTCTTGGGTGTCTAAGTCTATACTATGTTCCTTCAAAACTTGCTTACGGAAATCCTTACCCATTTCCATCGCATGGACAAAGGCCATGAGGCTTCCATTCGATGCCTCAATATCTTGTAGACTGGTTTCATTAAAATGCATAGTGGTTTAATTTTTTGCCAGATTTTCTTTTTGAATTTGTTCTAATAATTTTTCCTTTTCGGCCAGTTGGGCCTTTAGGCTATCTTCTTGAATTTTGTATTTTTCTACGAGTTCAACTAATTTTTCTTCACTAATCTTTTGGTCCCGGTTTCGTTTATTTTGCTCTTCTTCTTGCAAAAGCAGGATATTGTGCTTTTTTGCTTCAAGTTCGGTCTGTGAAGCTTGTAGTTTTTCTTCTAAGGATTGAATTTCTGCCTGCTTCGTGGCTAGCTCATCTTGATACTTCTTTTCTAAATTTTCTAATTGTAGGTTACGTTTCAATATTTCTTCTTGAGTAGCCACCATCTCTTCCTGGCTCTGCCGCATCGCACTTTCCTGGGCCGCCATTTGCTCGGCAATTTGGCGAGACTCTTGTAAAAGGTTTTGCATGGTCTCGGTAGATTGTACTTGCGCGATGGCAGCCGAAATATTTTGTCCGAGGTGTTGAACAAGCTCGATATGCTGGGGCTTAAAGCTTTGAAAAGTAGCCAGTTCTATCAAACCAAGGCCTTTTTCTTGGGTATACAAGGGAAACATCAGCAACTCTTTAGGACTTGCCTGTCCTAAACCCGAATCAATTTTGAGGTAATCGCTGGGCACTTCGTCCAGGTGAATTATTTTGCGCTCTAGATAGGCCTCCCCTATCAAACCCTCGGCAAACCCGTTCTGGATTAAGATCTCCTTTTGTAAGAATTTTTTCCGGTTGTAGGCATAGCAACTTACCAAATCGAGGTAGGCTTCGTTTTCGTTTACTTCCCGATGGAGAAAAAAACCACCCTGGTGTATTTCAAGGTATTGAATCAAAAAGTGTAAAATTTTTTCGCATAGATCCTCGGTGCCTTGAAAATCTTCCCGGATTAATTCGCTAAATTTTCCTTGGCCTTGCATAACCCACATAGTAGACTGTTCACTTTGTCGGTAAGCTTGTACTCGCCCCCGCATTTCTTGCAAGGCATCTTGTAAAGCATGGGCTTTTTTGAATTCCTGGGCTTTATCAAAGGCTGAAAAATCGTTTTGGCTCGCTTGGCGGATCATCTCGGTAGCCCGATGTATATCCTCTTGAAGCGTGGCCATATCCTCTTGAAGAAGCTTTAATTTTTTCTTGTACATTGCAAACATAGGAGAGACTTTAAATTCAATGCTGAGACAAAAGCTATTTTGAATATGATGTAGTATATACTGGGGCTAGCCAGATGTGGTTACTTTTGGGGCTAGCCTGGGATGCCAGATGCTTGTTTGCTATATAAAAATTGGGGGGAGACCTTTTATAGTTTCCAGCTAAGCTTACGTAAGCGAAGATGTATATAAAGCCTTACCCTAAGCCCGGCAGCCCAAGGGAGACCAATTAAAACACGCTCACCCATTATACTTATAGATTATTTGGCCCACTGAAAAGCATAATGGAATAAAGCCCCACCTCAATTACGAGTCATTTTTTATTTAGCCCTCCCAAATTTCAAATAATTGTTCTAAATTGATGCACGTTTGCATAAGCCATACACCTAAATTTTTTTTCCATGCTCCCAGTACACCACCACAACAATCACGTCTTAGTGTCCAAACACGACGATTTACCATTTGGGGTCGATGCTCATTTTATACCCAGCAGTGGCCCGAAACCGACCGTTATTTTTATTCACGGGTTTAACGGTTTTAAAGATTGGGGGCATTTCCCGATGATAGGTGACTACTTTGCCCAACAAGGAATGACTTTCATCCGCTTTAATCTCTCGCATAATGGAACCACCGTGGAGCGCCCAAGCGAAATCGTGAACTTAAAAGCTTACGGTAATGACCTCTTTAGCTATGACTTGGACGATATCGGATTGGTGCTTAACTTTTTGCATTCAAGAGATTGTCCTTATGCTTCAGAAATAGATTTTGAAAACATTTTTCTGCTAGGACATAGCCGGGGCGGGGCTTTGGCTATACTAAAAGCAGCCGAAGACAACCGCGTTAGCGGAGTTGCCACGTGGGCTTCCATCAAGTCTACCTCCCACTTCTGGATACCCGAACACGTAGCCAAAGTTGAACAAGATGGGGTTATTTACGTGCGCAATGGCCGCACCCAGCAAACCCTCCCCCTGTATTATGCCTATTATGAAGATGTCATTTTTAACCCGATCCGTTTGGGCGTTGAGCGACAGCTTAAAGAAATGAACATCCCTGTATTGATTGCCCACGGAACCCACGATACTTCTGTACCTACCCAATATGCTCACGATATGCACGCTTGGAACCCTAATACCGAACTCTATTTGGTAGATGGGGCCAATCATACCTTTGGCGGAAAGCACCCCTATGAAGCCGACAAACTCCCAGATGCCAGTGAGGTGTTAGCCGAAAAAACGGCTAATTTTTTCATGAAAGTGGCTAGACCGGATTTATTCGAAAAAGTGTAAAGACAAAATTCCGGAACGGCTCTTCCTCTTGGAGTAGTTCCAAAATGTATTTTCGTAGTTTTTCTTTATCCCCTGGGCTGGGAGTTCCCTCTCCTTCCCGGGCAAATTTTTGCAAGGTCCGGAGTTTGTGGCTGCGTATTTTAAAATATTTTTCCAACTCTTGCCATAAATTTTGGGAGAGCGGAGTGTTGCGCATCCGCGTCATGTAGGTCAAGATGGTATCACTCAAATCTTCGTACATAAAGATCGCTTTTTGTATGTTAAAAATGTACCTCAAACCAATAGGCCCAGCTTCTTTCCAGGCTTAGGGATGGAACGGCATGTTTGAGCTCGCTGCGGGTATGCGGGTTGGCCAGCGAGTAGTGACAGCCCGACCCGCGCTGGCTCGGAGGGTACTAGAAGCAGCCCAATTTTCTTAGCGCGGGGAAGCCCCTTCTAATATTAATAAGCGTATCCTCCTACTATAAGAAGATATTAGAAGCGGGGAATGTTATCGACCAAGGCTTTAATATTTTCCATATCCACATTTTTTTGATAAGACTTCAATAAGGCCTCGAAGCGCTGGTTGAGATCTTCGGTCTTTTGGGCTACTTTTTTGGGTTCCTTGCTCAGTTTTATCGCATTTTGCAAGATTTCCTGTATGGTTTTGTGGTAAGAGGTTAAGGTAGTTACATAATCGCTGTACAGTTTCCCAATCTCCTCGTAAATAAAGGACACCTTGCTGCGGCCCACCACCGGAAAAATGACCCTTTGCGAGAGATAATCATAGTCGTATTGGTGCGTACGCTCTAGGTTTTGGACGTATTGGCTTACGCGGGCGTAGGTATAATACTTTTGGATAATGGTATTCATATCCAAGCCCTCCAAATTGGGTACCTCCTCAGGGGTGTATAAGTCGGTGAGGCTTTCTTTTACAAAATTAAGGGCCAGTCCTCTTACCGAGGCTGTTTTAAGCCGGAGACTGGCTAAGTTAAAATCTAGTTCCTGACTGGCTTTGGCCAAGGCTTCATAATGGGCTACGTATTTTTGAAGCTCCGTATTAAAATCGTTTAATGCTTGTTGATTGATATCCCTTTGGCCCAAGGCTACCGAATTTACCACATTAAACACCGAAGTGATAGAACTGACCGCCGGTACCGTAGAGGTAATCGCTTTGGTAATGGGGTTGTTGATGATGGGGTTGTTGATAATCCCGGAGAGGATGGAACGTAGCTTGCCCCCAAATTTAGTCCCAAACTTCCCTTTGATAATTTTTTGGTCTACAATCTGCAAAATAGACTCTTCGAGGCTAAAACCCAGGTCGGTATTGGTGGGGTTATTTAAGGCAAAAATAGAGGTGGAATAATCGAGTGAATTTACCGTAAACTCCAAGGCATTCAGCCCATCATTGACGGCATCCATATAATTGGCCGTGGCGATGATCCCCAATCGGTTTTTTTCATAAATCGTTTTTTTGGTGCGCAGGTCTTCGCTCGTGATTTGCTCGATTTGCTCACTATTGCCCAGGGCTTGGTTTTCTAGCAATTTGAGCTTATCCTCCAAAACGGTTAAGACATTGCGAAAACGTTGCTGCTCGCTCTCACTATTTTCTTGAATAGCAAAATAGCGTTTGTAAAGGTCGGTAAGGGTATCTGCCAAGTTGCTTATGAGTATAGAATCTAGCTTGCTTTGGGTTTGGGCCTGCGTGGGGGGAACCAACAGCAACAGTACAAAAAAGGCCGGTAGTATAAATTTCTTGTTCATGACACCTTGTTAGCTTGTTTTAAAAAAATGACCCTTTAAGAAACTGTTTAAATTTAATTGCGTTGGGCTGCAAAGGGCCATTTCGGGAAACTGATTTCATCCAATTCATCGCCCGTAGCGCTGCTATGCGCTCCTTGTTGATTTCATCAGAACCCCAAACTGACCCTTCTCGCCGACAAAAACTAAACTTAAACAGTTTCTAAATTAAATAAAATGAAATAGAAAGGAAAAAACTAGCCAAGCCGCAACTTACATTGCCTAAGTTTTCTGGGTGAACGACATAAAAAAAGCCGATGAATGGCTTCATCGACCTATAATTTCATTGCCCGAAGAATCTTCCGGAACCGGTAAGGATTAGGCAAATACAGAAGAAAGCTTCATAGCTACTCCCATATCTCCATCAATTTTCATTTTTCCTCCCATAAAAGCCCCCGTTGGGTCTAAGTTGCCATCCATCATATCGATGAAGTCATTCACATCCATGGTGATGGTGCAACTGGCATCCTTATCATCGTGAGAAACCGTGTGCGGGCTTGCCGTACCATCTACGTAGATGATGCCATCTCCCAAGTTAAACTTAACCGTTGAACCCAACTCAGCTGAAGAATTCTGGATTTTGTCTTGGATCTTTGTAGTAGCCGTTTCTAAGCTCATATCAAATCAGTTTGAATTCATAAAAGAAATAATTGACTTAAAAATAGGAGCTAATTCGACAAATAAAAAGTATTTCCGGCCTCAGGCAGCATTTATTTTGCATGCATACTTTTCGCTTAGGGCCCCAAATTCTCCTGGGCCTACAAAATTTAGCCCAGGCCCGCTTGTAGAATCTCCCGAAAACACTTTTCTTTAAAATAAAAAACTATGGCTAGCCCCCAGGAAAAACCTTTATTTGAGCAATTCTCCCCCAACACCAAGGAAGAATGGCTTCAAGAAGCCCTCAAAAAGCAGAAAAACCCCGATTTTGAGGCTTTGTTTGCTCACAACC
This sequence comes from uncultured Microscillaceae bacterium, assembly GCA_963922455.1. Taxonomy (GTDB): domain Bacteria; phylum Bacteroidota; class Bacteroidia; order Cytophagales; family Microscillaceae; genus CAWUIO01. The sequence goes on along the minus strand of CAWUIO010000098.1, from coordinate 18,197 downwards.
TGGAAGGAATTTCCCTCCCTCCTTTCTTTACCCCCGAAGACTCCATCGCGGCCAGCCTGGCTCCGTCAGACTTTGCCCCTCAACCCGGTTGGCAAACTTGGGAAGAAGTGCTCGTCCAGTCTCCCGCCCAAGCCCTGGAAGAATCTGATCAAGCGCTGAAGATGGGAGCCCACAACATTCTTTTTCGGCTAAGCCAAGAACTGCGGGTAGATGATTTACAAAGCCTGTTCTCCCACATCCAAGAAAAAGAATACACCCCCTTTTATTTTCCAAGTGACCTAGAGTCCTTTCAAAACCTAAGGCAAATAAGCGCCGATACCCCACAAGCCCCGGCCCTCATCTGGGATGCCTTAGGACTGCTAAGCCTTGGGCACCTTTCTATGGATAACTGGCAAGAAGTCATGCCCAGTAGGGAACAACTAGAAAAAGCCTTGGCCAGCTCCCAAGCCGCCCTATACATTTCCGGGGAGCATTTTCATCAGGCAGGGGCCAATGCCACTCAAGATTTGGCTTTTTCCCTGGCCATGTTGGTAGAATATGTCAACCAAGCCAGCGATCAGGGACTGAGTCCCAGCGAATGTTTTTCCTTGGTGCAATGGAGTGTGGCCACGGGCAATCAGTACTTTATCGAGATTGCCAAATTAAGGGCCTGGCGTTTGCTCTGGAAGCAAGTTCTCCAAGCCTACGAAGTAGATGAACAAGCAGCTTTTATTTTGGGCCGCAATTCTTCTTGGCACCGATCGCCTAAGGATGTGTACAATAATATGCTCCGGGCCACGACCGAGGCTATGGCCGCCGTCATTGGTGGGGCCCAAGCTTTTTGTCCGAGTCCTTATCACCAGCGCCCCGAAGATGCGTTTGCTCGCCGGATTGCCCGCAATGTATCGAGTATTTTACAAGATGAGGCGCATATCAACAAAGTATTGGATGCTTCGGCCGGGTCCTACTATATTGAATACCTTACCCAAGAATTGGCGCAAAAAAGTTGGAGCTTATTCCAAGAAGTGGAGGCGCTGGGCGGTTATGTAGGGGCATTGCAAAAGGGTTTCATCCGTGAGCAAGTGGAAAAAACGGCCCAAATCCGTAGAGAACGCTTCGAGGCCGGGCACGACATTATGGTAGGGGTAAACCAATACCCAAATCCTGAAGACCCGGCCGAAGCCCCCCACCTTCAAACCGCATCTGCTAGTCTACCAGATTATGCCCTTCGCACCGGTAGTTTGGCTTAAACTAACTATTCAAAATATTCTTGATGAGGGCCTGGCGCTTTAGGTCCTCAATTACTTGCAATTGGAGGTCTTCCACTTTATCCTCCAACTCCCGCAATTTATTAAACAACTTTTCAAAATCCTGTTCATCCATCTGTACTACGCGCTTAGAATCGCTTTGCACCACTTCATACACAATACCTAATGAAGGAATTTGAAAGGTCTCTGTCTTGGAAGGATTTGTCATATTCTCACCAGTTTAAACTTAAATATACTAGTTTTAGCGATATTTTTGTCACCCAAGGAAAATAAAAGCCTAGGGGCTTGCCCGCGCATAAAGCTCCTAGCCCATTGCCCGTATGGAGTGGCGCGGGCCGGGCTGTCACTACTCGCCGGCCTGCGCGCAGACAGCGGCGGGCTCAAACAGGCCGTTCCATCCCTAAGCCGGGGTGTTTTCCTTGATGTAAATTGGTTTCATTGGCTATCATCTTAAAGAAAGTAAAGAAGTATATGATTGAGAACCGCCTTACCCGACTCCTTGATTCTGAGCAAAAAGACTTGCTCACCATCTACTTTACGGCTGGCTTCCCTAACCTAGAAGACACCTTGCTCATTCTCAAAGCTCTTGAAAAGGCGGGTACCCACATCGTAGAAATAGGTATGCCTTTCTCCGACCCCATTGCTGATGGCCCCACGATCCAGATGAGCAACGAACAAGCCCTAAACAATGGCATGAGCATTCCCAAATTGCTTGATCAATTACAGGGTTTTCGGGAGCACGTCCAACTCCCAGTCCTTTTGATGGGTTACCTCAACCCCGTGGTACAGTACGGACTAGAAAGGTTTTGTCGTGAAGTAGCCCAAAGGGGTATAGACGGACTTATCCTCCCCGATCTTCCCACCGAAATCTACCAAAACGAAATTGGGCCTCTGATGGAAGCCTCCAATCTTTCTTCTATCTTTTTGGTCACGCCCGAAACCCCCGAAGCCCGCATCCGGGAAAAAGATTCTTTGAGCCGGGGCTTTATTTATGCCGTTTCTCAATCTAGCACCACTGGAAAAACGGGGGCCTTATCCGAAAGCCAAGCGGCCTATTTTAAGCGCTTACAAGCCATGAACCTCCGCAATCCCTTTCAAATTGGTTTCGGGATTTCCAACCGGGAAAGCTACCTAAAAGCTTGTTCTTACGCTCGGGGGGCTATTATTGGGAGTGCTTTTATCAAACATTTACAAGCAGGTAAGTATTTGGAGCAAGATGTGGAAGACTTTGTGCACAATATTTTGACGGAATAGCGTTTTTTGGGTATATTCGAGATTGTACTCAATAAAATACCCCCTCGGGATCAATAGATGCAGTACTATGGATAACCGGCAAATACGTATTCATTCGCTTAGTTACTATACTTTTCTACTCTTTTTGGCTTGGCAAACCCTTGGGGCCCAAACTTTGGTCATCGACCCAGGCCACGGAGGCAAAGACCCGGGTAAACCTCGGGGTGGCCGTAACCATAATCACGAAAAGGATATCAATCTGAAAATATCCTTAAAACTGGGTCAGTACATTCAGGAGAACCTTCCCCAGGTGAAAGTGCTCTATACCCGGAAAGACGACCGCCACCTCAGCCTGGAAGAAAGAGCCGAATTTGCCAATAAAAACCAAGCCGATTTTTTTATCAGCATACACGCCAACTCCAATGGCAACGCCAAAATCCACGGCACCGAAACCCATATTTACAGCCGGGAGATGAAAGCCAGCCTCCGCTTGGCCCAGCTCATTGAGGAACAATTTGCTACCCGCGCCGCCCGCAAAAGCCGGGGTATTTTTGACAATGACAAGCGCGGCCATAACCTATACGTCACTCAGTATACCCGCATGCCTAGTGTCTTGGTTGAGACCGGGTACATGAGCAATCCCAAAGAAGAAAAATACCTCAACTCCAACTATGGCCAGGCCATTATCGCCTCGGCTATCTTCCGGGCCTTTCGATCTTTTATCCAGGAGGGGCCCCCAAATGAAAATCGCTTGGCCGTTTACCGTGTCCAAATCATGGCCTCCCCCGAACCTATTGACCCCGAAGGCCCTACTTTCGAGAAACTGGAAGACCGGGTGGAAGAGCTCGTCAAATCTAAGGACAGCAAATATCCCTACAAGTACGTTATTGGCCGGGAGTACGAACTGAACAAAGCCCAAAAACTCGTCAAAAAAGCGGCTGACTGTGGCTTTGATGATGCGTTTGTGATTTTGGTGCAAGAGTAGACTTGAGAGCCGTGAAGCGGGAGACAGGACTTTTTAAAGAAGAGAGAGAAGAGGTTTTAGGGGCATACGAAGCCGGGGACCTAGAGCTCATCTCTTCTCATCCCGACACTTGTCCCTTGGGCAACTGGGATTTTGATGTTTGAATTATGAGGAGTTAATTTGGTTTTCAGGTCTCTCTTCCCGGCTCCCGGTTCTCGGCTCCCGGTTCTCGGTTCTCGGCTCCCATTTTTCGGCTGAGGGATAGAACGGCATGTTTGAGCTCGTGGGGGCCGGGCGGGCAAAGGCAGCGAGTAGTGAAAGCCCGACCCCGGCGGCACTGTTTTCCCATTCGGCTAGTCAACGTCACCGCCGGGGGCAGCCCCTAAGATGCGGCTACCTCCTGCTTTGTTCTCAATAAAGCCGAAGAGATTAAAGTCACCACCAAGGCCACGGGGAAGATCTCCATAAACGTGATACCAATTCGGAAGAAAATGTTTTTGTAAAGCTCTTGATAGTACTTCATCTCCTGGATTTTTTCTTCCAAAATCTCAGCGGTGATCCCACTGGCCGCCAGATTGGCAATTTCTGAAGCCACGTAGCGCTCTACAAACTTGGGGTCGATAAACTGAAAAAATACCAACCAGCCTAGCACATAAAAAGTGCAAGCAATCAAACTAATCATGATGCCAATTGAGAAGGCTTTGCCAAAGGTGATGGTACCGCCTAAGTGGGTATCGCGGTATTCACGGATACCAAAATATACCGTGCTTAGGGCCACCAGCATCGTAGAATAGCCCAATAGTTCACTGTGTAAATTATCGGCCGTGAGGATGTAGGCCAGAAATCCGGTAAAAAATAATACAACGTTTAGGATGATTCCGGCTATAATACCGTAGCGAATGATGATCTTGAGCATATCTTTCTGTGTTTTTGTTTGAGGCAAATAAGCGCGTTTAGGGGCATTTTTCTGTCATACTAAAGTAGTATTAGGGCCCTCAACCCCCAAAATCACCCCTTTGGGCGATAGGGTTTAGGGAAGTATGTTCAACTCTTTGGATTTTTGGACCGCCTGGGTACGGCGGCGAACGTCCAATTTGCTAAAAAGGCGGGTGGTATGGGTCTTGACCGTGTTGAGGGATACGAATAAGGTATCGGCAATTTCCTGGTTGGACATGCCTTGGGAGATCAATTGCAAGACTTCATACTCCCGAGGGCTGATGCCCAACTCTTCTAATTTTTGAGGATTGGGTTCTGGTTCTTTGGCTAGCTCGGGGGAAGGTGAAGAAGGACGAAGCCCAGCAGATTTTTTTCCCACGATTTTCATACCTACCCAAAAACCTAGTCCCATAAAAAGGGTCGCTATCAGGCCCAAGTAGAGCTCGTAAGAAAAGTCTCTTACCCAAAAGCGGTATTCCATCCACTTGAGGACAAAGAGGAGGAGGCCCATGAGCAGGCCATACAGGTAAATGGAACGGATAGGTAGTTTGGCCATGGTTTCCCTACGAAATTACCAGATTTCGGGAGAAAATAAAAACCCCCAAAGCGAAATATACCTTTAGGAGATGGTCATACAGGTTCCAAAAGAAGTGCCAAATTGTAAAAATCTCCCATTTTGGATGATTTGAAGCGCTTGAGCCTGGGCAAAACTCTAGTTTGGCTTCTGTAATCATTCAAACTGTATAGCCATGAAAATACGAACCTTTTACTTGATTCTTTTATTTTGTTTCCCCTTAGGCCTATTGGAAGCACAAAACTCCAAGCGAATAGAGGGTAATGGCACCCTGGCCGAAGATATTCGGCTTGTCGGTATGTTTAGCGAACTGGAAATCACTACGGCCGCCGAGGTTCGGGTCGTCTGTCAGCAAATGCCTCAGGTAGTAATCGAGGGAGACGCCAACCTCCTACCCCGGGTCAAAACCCAACTGATAGGCAACCGCCTCATCATTTCGGCCGAGGGATGGATCGCCCCTACCTTGCCCTTACGTATAGAAGTACACACCAGTTTTTTAAGCAAGTTGATGCCGGGAGGCTGGACCACAACTGTCTTGGAAAACCTGGACACCCCCGATTTTTACTTGGAGGCAGAGGTGGGCAAGGTCATCCTGAACGGTAGCTGCGAACGGCTCCAAATCAATAGTCACTTAGCCGAGGTGGAAGCGCAAAAGTTAGAAAGCCGGGAGGCCAAGGTTCAAATTACCGGGCGGGGCGGGAAAGTCAAGCTCGGCCCTACCTTCTCCATCCAGGCCGAACTCCACCCCGAATCCAGCCTGGCCTATTCGGGCAAGCCCAATATTGAGAACCCCAAGGCCCAGGGGCAAATCTATCCCATCGGCACCAAGCCCGAGGAAGAAAAAGTAGCCGTTGCGCGTATCGCTTGCACCCTCCACAACCCCAAAATGCGGGTAATCAACTTCCGTATCGAAGGCCCTCCCCAAGCCCGCTTTGGTTACGGGGCCCAGATAGGCCCCTTAGGCTCTAAGAAAGAACACTTCCCCATCGGCACCCGGCTCTATCGGAAAAATAAGGAGGGAGAAGAAATACTAATAGTGGAAATACGTAAGGAAGATGCTGGGAGGAAGATTCGGCTTTGGTAAATGCTTTTTACCATCTTGTCATTCCGAGGGTAAGGAGGAATCTTAACCCTAGTGTGCTTAGGCGCTTGGGGTAAAACTAAGGCTTTGGTACTCCTGCCTGAAGATCCCTCCCGATGGTCGGGATGACAGTCCTAAAGTATGAATTTTAGATGCCTATACGCCTATATTTTAACTTGCTAATTTAGAGCGGTACACCGCATTGCACTTATTAAAGCAAAAAAACACAAATGATATAATCTTATGTGACTGCAATATACCTAAATAGAATAAACTAAAATTTGAAGCTCCAAGTATTATTATCAACAATCCATAGAATTTTGCAGGAATTATGGCTGCTATTAACGACGATAGTTTTTCTTTATAACATAGCCTTTAACAATTCCCGTATTTTAAAACTTCCAGGGAACGGTTGGCTTCATAATTCTAGTGACCAGCTCCTGATACCATTCTTGTGTACCAATCAATATTGTGAAGATCATAATGAACACACACATAAGCGATAGTACAATAGCCGGATGCTTTAGTTTTTTAAGCCTATATCCAACAAAAAGAATGACAAGCATAAATGTTGAGATCCCAACGTTTAGACAAGTTTGTACGTCCAAACCGGGTACTTCTCCTCCAGTAATTAGAACAGGGAACATGATCAGCCTTGCCCAACCTGGCATCAAGCCAAAAAATAGGGTAGATAACATCCAAATGGCATGTTGATCTGATTTTTTGGCATTTATGATCGCCATAATTACTGCCAAGCCAAAACCTATAACCGCAATAGATTCTGTAAATACCAACCCATAAAAGAAGGCTGCCGGAAAGACTGGCTCAAACCCTCCGATAGCACCAAAATAGACATTATTCGGAACGATGGATAAGGCAGAGAAAACGACTGCTCCCGCTACAAATAAACCAATCATACCCCATAATCGATGTTGCTTTAGCTTTCCATGCGTCGCGAAATAGGGCTGAAAGATCATGAATGCATACCATCCCATGGCAGATAGTGCATGTAGGTGATAGGCCCAAGGCTCTGAAAGCCAAGTCATAAAATACTGTGGCGTAAAACCTACAATGATGATGATCCATGGGATCACCATCCATTTGTGGGTATTGCGATATTGGTGTAAGACTGTATTTTTCATCATTTCGTTATTCGTTGCTGAAGAACTCCTTCTTTATATACCTGATCAATACTCAAGGCGTTCCTAATGTCTAGTAATGGGTTTTCAGCCAATAGTACAAAATCTGCATACTTTCCTACTTCTATTGAGCCGTAACGATCATCTACTTTTAGCATTTTAGCGGCATTAAGTGTGGCACACTGGATAATCTGGAGGGGGGTAAATCCACCCATTTGAAATAACTCCATTTCTTCGTGAAAACTGTAGCCCGGTACGATGTAAGGTCTGCCTCCTAAGTCCGTGCCTACTACCGTATTGATACCCATGTCATATAACTTCTTAAAGTCTTTCATCATGGATGTCATAATCGCTGTAAAGGGTATTTTATCTGATCCAAATAATCCGGTTAGGATGGCTCTAGACTCAGCTTCAAGTGCTCCATCTTTATCCTTAAAGTAGTCTATTTGGTCCTCACTAAAGATGGCATAGTGCTCATTTTCCAGCCACTGTTTGTTTAGACTGTGAAAGAAAGACTTCCCAATCATGCCCGTGGATACCCAGGAAATGTCCTGATCTACCATTTCTTGCATCAGTTCCATATCTTTTTCCCAATCGATTCTGACTCCCATAAAATGCATCAATGCATCCGCTTGGTTGTTGACTGCCGTTCTTACTTCATACATATCACTTACATGTGCAAAAAAGTCAAGCCCTGCCGCATGTGCTTCTTTCGAAAGCATGGTGACATACTCCTCAGGGATGCGCGCAACGAAAGGAGGTTGGGGTCCATCCTCGATCATCAATTTTAAGGCGATCGCCTCATCTTTTACCGCCTGAGCAATGATTGGCTTGATGCTGGTGGTGTCTTTTACGTAGTTGATATTGACACCATCTATGTATCCATCTGCTCCGTAGGTTTTCGCAGGATGCTTACCTTCCATAGTTGTCATAAGGCTGGTATGGTATAGATTCGGAACCGTTAATTTTTTTGTATTTAGATCTTCTTTGAACTCCAATAATTTTTGGTTATTCGCCCCGGGGATGAGCACGGAAGTGATGCCGAAGTGAATAAACTGAGACATGACCAATGGCCACTTATTTTCACTTCCAATATGTACATGATTATCAAAGAATCCCGGAATAAGGTACTTATTCGTTCCGTCAATCATTTGCTCCGCTTGCGTATCAAGTTCATCCAAGCTGATATCAGTGATGATGCCGTCTTTGATATAGACATAGACGTTTTCCTGAAGGTCGCTTCCTGTTCCGTCAATCAAGTTCACATTACTGATCAGTAGGTCTGCTTTATTGGGTGATTGCGCTACACAAGGCTGAAACAGGCAGATAGCAATGATGATACTGATAGCAGGTGAATTCATGACCTTTAGGAATGTTTGAAACTTTCCTAAAGCTGTAAAGTCGTTTGTATTTCGCTCTTTATTCATTTGGTTTCTTTTAATGGTTTTATCCTTTAATCATCGCTTCAAGAAATCTTTGAACAGCTTCGGACTTGCCAATGGGAGCTATAAAACAGCAAAAAATATTGATGCCTACAGCGAGGTAGGTAGCCGGGTGCTTGATTTTGTTGTAAATCGTAGCAGTGACCAATATCATAGTTATGATTATTGCTTGTGTGATATAGGTTGGAAAGATGATGTCAATTTCAGGCCATTGATCAATCTGCGCAATAATGAAAACGTTTTGTATCCCTCTTCCAAGTGCTGGCATCATGATGATGAAAACTGTCGAAATCAACCACCAAGCATGTTCGTGCAGTTGCTTTCGTTTTATGATAGCCATGATTACGGCTACCCCAAAAGCTATAATCATTGGGATTTCCAGGGCAGCTACCCCATAGAAAAAATAAGGTTTAAAGGGACCAAATTGCTCTGGAAATTCAATAGCTTTTTGTACCGTTTCTAAATCGCGATGCATCATACTCAATGCGGTAAGGCAAACCCCGCCTGCCAAAAACATCCCAATGATGCCATTAGTACGGTGCTTTTCCAGTTGACCGTGAGTGGCATAATAGGGTTGAATGATTAAGTAGAGATACCATATGGTGCCAGTCCAATAGTGAATGTGAACAGACCATGCATTGTCTAACAAATCTCCCCAATAATCCATAGCAATTCCCAGTTGCATAAAAACCATGGGGATGAGCATGAAGAGGTGAAGTTTTTTGTATTTGCCCATATTTTGATTGATTAGTTGACTTTAGGAATTTGCATCGTCTGACAATGAATCCCACCACCAAACCAATTCAACATCAGGGTATTTTTGATACCGATAATCTCACGGTCTGGAAAATAAGTTTTAAGAATGGCCTTCATTTTTTCATCATGGGCTTTCTCAGATTCTGGTAGACCTTCGCGCCAGTATTCAGATACCAAGACCGCTCCGTTAGTTATCAAAAAATTGGAATAGCCCATTATGGGAACATACGTAACCGTATCGCCCACTTGACTCATGGTGAACAAGTCCTTGTTGGAATCAACTACGGGAAATTCATATTGGTATAAGGAAACATCCGGGTGGGGAATCTCTACAATGTTGAAGGGTTTACCATCCACATTTATCTCCCTTTTTAAACGTTCCAAGTTGGCTAGGGAAGCTTTGTAGTCTGCGTTTAAAAGGGGTGTTTTATCCTTAATGGCAGCATCAATCATGGGAATGAGGATAGTACTGTCATTCACAAATCGCAAATAGGCATCCATATGGTAATTGGCACCTTGCCCATAGGTATTCTCTATTTTATGCCAGTTTTTATCCAAGAGCATGGGTTCTTTTATCCAGATCAGTTTTTCCATTCCGAGCGCATCAAGAAAATGCTTTTCAATTTCCGCTAAAGTCATCTCTGGATTTCGCAGTTTCGCAAACTCTTCAAATAGAAGCAACACCTTACTTGAAGTGATGAAGCCTCCACCTTCACTACTGATTTTAGTAGGTTTAACCGTATAGCCTAAAGAATCAGCCAGAAAATTATCAATTTCCGCACGGGCGACAAAGGATGAATCAGCAAACGCAGCTCCATCCAAATCGAATCCAAAGTCAGCCATTTGATACTCCTTACCATTGGTTAGAAGCACCGGGCCGTAATCTCGAATTGCAGCTCCCACAGCATCGGGGTGTTGAAATATGGTAATATACTCGGTATTGATATTTGCTTCGGCAAGCATGCTGTCCAATACATTACGCATCTGATGGGAAGGTAAGATGATGTTCACCGGAACATGTTTCAGGAGGTTTTTAATGATTTCGATTCTAGCAGGATAATCTGGGGGTATGGCCCCACCGCCCCAACCAGTTTCGTCAGGAAAATCAATCCAAACGGATTCTTGGGGTTCCCACTCGGGCGGGTAGGTGAATTGGGCTATTGCATACTTATTTGAAAAACACAGTACTAAAATAAAAAGTGGAATTAAATGTCTCATATCTGGTTTTTATAGTTTTCTAATTTACAGTTTGGGAGATTAAGTTGTCTATGGAATCAAGCATGACTTTGCCATTCCCGTAGTAGGGATTCATTTGGGTCGCCTTCTTATAATTCTCTTTGGCTTTCTGTAACTGACCATCAATCAGAAGTACTTCACCGTAGCTGTCATAGACATTATATTCATCGGGAAATAGTTGGGTATTCTTTTGTAATACTTTGAGTGCATTCTTCACCTGACCTTCTTGTAGTAGTTGATAGCCAAGCATATTCAAATCAGATTTCTCCAAGCGATAGCTTTCTTCGGGGCTACCAAGTAGAATACCAAGGCTATCCAATGCGATATCAATACCATTTAGTTCAATGCTTGATTTGAGCCAGTAGCCATAAGTGGGTGTTTTTAACTTCTGCTTCAACTCTTCAAGCATTTTGTTAAGCTCCGGTTTTTTAAATGACTTTCCTCGAAGCACCACTGTGTTAATGGCCCTTGTATTACCAATAGTATCTAAAGGGTTTTTATCCAATAATACAAGGCTGGCTTTTTTGCCTACAGCTATATCTCCATAATGAGCTTCTTTTCCCATAAAAATGGCAGGATTTAGCGTGGCAGTCTGTAATGCACTAAGATTATCCATTCCACCCTCCACATATAACTCAATTTCGTCATGTAACGAAAAACCAGGAAAGCTGAAAGGGTTGGGGTAATCGCTTCCAGCTAAAAATTTCACACCTTTTCTATGCATTTCACCTACACGAGATTTTAAAAAATTGAATTCTCTTTTATACGTTTCAATCCTTTTCATAACGGCAGTATTGTTAAAAGAAGAGCTATCTGGATACCAACCACCCATCATATATTCTGCCATATATGCTGTTCTAGAATCACTTGTAAATTCTGGATCGTATCGATGCGAATAACCTCTATTTGTTACTATGGTCGGACTTAGCCATAACGCTTCTTCCTTCAGCATATGACATAGCGAATCGAACTTCTCTTGACTAAAAGTATCAATGAGCAAGTCAATCACTTTTGATTCTGTAGCTGATTGCTTTAAAAGACTGTCTTGTTTACTTGTCGAACCAAATAACATTCCATAAAAATGTTCAGCTGACACCATCCCTTTTTTTGCCGCATATTGTATTGTGATTGACTCCGGCACATGGCCTGCAAACGGTATTCCTCTTTCTTTACATACCTCCGCAATGGCATCAAAAGCCTCTTTGGATAGACCTGAATATACCTTTAGAAAATCCACCCCAGATCCGATTTGCTCCAGAGCTACCTTCCTTGCTTCTTCGGCGCTTGCAACACCATAAGATCCTGGCCAATAAGGTGGTTTCCCGTCAATGATAACGCTGCCAGTATACACATCCGGTACGTTCATGGAACCTGCTGCTATGCCTTTTTTTATTTTATCATGCAAATACATATTGCCCCACATCTCTCGTACACCTGTAATTCCGTTGGCAATCAGTAGTGGGTTGGTGTCCTTGTAGTTCCAGTTGTGGTGCACATGCATGTCCCATAACCCTGGGATGAGGTATTTACCAGAGCCATCTATCACTTCTGTGGAATCGGAAAATGAAAATCCTTTTTGATAAATGGCGGATATAGTATCACCGTCAATGGCAATAGTTTGATCTGGGATGACGTTCCCGGTTCGTACATCAATGAGGTTGGTATTTATAATCACCAACTTGTGGTCTTTTGGCGAGCTACAGGCGAATGTAAATACCAATACGATATAATAAAACAAAGAACGCTGTAGTACTTGTATCGTAACTTTCATATTTAAAATGTTTTATAGTTGTATGTTTTTGGACTGTTGCATTCACTTACCTGGTAGTACTGAAATCAGTTAGCATTCAGTTTTTTAAGCTTTCGCCTCAATCGAAAGACCAAAATGGTGGGAAAGAGGGCAATCAAGAGACCTAAAAGAAATCCTTTGCCGCCAATAAAAACCAGAGGGATATTAGTATCGATATCATGGCGATGGTTCCAAATCTCAACAATTTTTCCATCCTTGATTCTAAAGACATTGATAATGGGAATACTTCCAGTCCCGAACATGATCATGGACATGAAAGACTCAGCCTTATAGTTTGCGGTCCATCTGGTGGCGACTAGGTCGCCCTCTGCAATTTGATAATCGATTTTTGAGTTCCATGAACCTCCGTCCCAAAACCGGTCTGCTACGATTTTTTGTTCTATGGCGGGTTCGGTCACCCCTTTTCGATCGCCAATATCATGCACCACGTATTCGTCTGCCACATAGTCGGCATACTTATCTGTGTTGTTCGTGAACCATAGGTCTTGGTAAAACTTTCGTGCGAGCTCCTTATTGGCTTGGGCTTGTGAATTTCCTCGCTTATCGTGAGCCTGACTGATGATGTGCTGGATAATTTTCCATTCTCCATCTAGTTTCTGATAGACTCGCAAGTGGTTGTTTATCCGATCTTTCATGAGCCTTCCATCCGGCCACTTCTGGCCGGTTCGACTATTGACAGATCTGGCAATGGCAAAGTCAGGCTTTGGAAAAGTGATGTCCGGTTCTTGATAGTTGTTTTCGCCAGACATCACAAAGTCCAGATTGAATATCGTTTCGAGTAGGGTACGTAGTTCTGCTTTTCCTTGGGTTCTGTCACCAAAGGCGTTGGTCCAGACTATGTTGTCGTCATAGTGTTGAAGGACTTGGTTTAGGTTTTTTGCGTCCCACCCTTTGTCGTAGCGGGTGATGGATTCCTTAATGGCTTTGATGTCTGAGTCATCTTGCGCGCTACCAAATACTGCAATGCAAAGCAGCGATAATGTAAGTGTCAATCTCATTTTACGTCTATTTATTTTGAATAATTGGCAGGGTCTACCTGATACACCTGCACATCCATATGTTCTTCGATTAGTTCAAACCGTCGCTGCTCTTCTTTTTTCCACCTCTCCTGATCTGGATATAGTCGCTTATCATCTGCCTCAATATCAAAATCATCAAGACCTAAAGCGATTAGGGCATTTTTATGAACAATGGTTACGCGTACATCCCATCGATCTGCTTCGCCTACATGGTTTCTTGGACGCTCTATTTTGGCACTTAGAAAATCTCCACTTTCAATTCCGCCCTGTATGGAAGGCCAATGGTTTTTCATGTACAGGGTCATGAATTCATCAAAGTGTCCCCATTTTATTTTGTAATAGAATTCAACAGTAAAGGGTTTGTCTTTTAATCGGTAATCTTCCGTTTGGGCATTTGCAGTAAAGGTCAATACGTAGGAAAGGATGATTGCTGAAATAAGAGATTTCATTTTCATGATTTTAGCTTTTTAAGGGTTCTATTTTCCAGCCGTAGTAGGCATTGATGAGGTATAAAAGATTACCTAGGGGAGCTATGATCAAGAACTGTCCCCAGGTGATAATTTCGAGATATATCATGAAAAACCCGATGGAAAAAATTGCTGAAAATGTTACTGCCAGATAGCGCAACCACGGTGTTAGAATGTTACTTTTTAAATACAAATCAAAAAGGCCAATATAAAAAACAAAGGAGCCAAACATGAAAGCGACCGTGGCCATTTGATTTGCCATGCTAGCAAGCTCAATAGAAGTATTTCTAAATCCGCCCAACATATATTGATAGGTGCTTAAGACAATCAGTTTTCCGACTGCAATGATTGTCCAGCTCACACTTTTAAAGTAAAATGCAAAGAATAGTGCACCGATGGCCATCATGCATATTAATATTAACTCTGCTTTCCAGTGTCCTCCATATAGAGGCCAGATTTCATTCATGTATTGAAACCTTTCAGCTACGTCCGTTGGCCCACTTTGTTGCAAGTAGATATAAATACCTATCACCACATTGATCAAGATTGAACTGACACACCATAATATTTTTGCTGTTTTCATTTTAATTTATTTTAATCGGTTGCCGTGAAATTAAGAATGAAGGATAGAGGGGTGTTACACTCATCTCCCAAATCCTATCAGATATGTAACATGTGGGTATTTGAGGGCGAAAAGGGGCTTTTTTAACCTCTTGGAAAGTTTTAACCTTTTTTAAAAGGTGTCAATTGGCTTCCTATCTGAATATTTCGGATGTTGCCAGTTGTCTGCTAATAGTTCTCAGGTTGTGTTCAGTACCATCTTTATTCGCAGTGCCGAAATAAGCAATCACTACATCCTTTTTTGGCGATATGTATAATCCCTGGCCATGAAAACCACTTTTATAAAAGTCCCCGTCCGCCATGGTGAAGTCCCACTGGTAGGTACTGAAAATTGACTTTTCTCCATCTACTACAATATGGAATGGCCCTAAAACAGATGCTTGCAACAATTCAGGCCTGCCACCTTTCTGAATTTTTTTCAGGTAGGTATCACTGACCACACGCTTTGGTGCTGAGGGCGTAAACAACAGCCCAAACCTTGCTAAGTCTCTTAACGTTGCACTTATTCCGCCATAGACGGCCATTATATTTCTTTTGGGGGTCAGCATAAGACCGCTACTTTCTGCACCCATCGGTTGCCAAATTTCCGACTCTACCACATCTGTAAATCTTTTCCTGGTTACCTTCTCAATCAGCCATGCAAGTACGAATGTATTGATACTGGAATAATCATTGGACAAGCCCTGCGCTTTATATCGATCCATCTTTTGAACCGCCTCGTATGGACTTGACGCCGTTGTTTCGAGTGCAGGTGACCAACCGACAGACGCTTCGAACTGCATAAAACATGAATTTGGGTCATTGAAGGATTCCGCCCCTTTTTCCCAACAAATGCCAGAGGCCATATCCAGGACATTGATGATTTGAATGCCTTCCCATGCCGTATTTGCCAACTCGGGAATGTATTGTTCAATAGGTAACTTCACATCTATCAATCCACGATCCTCAAGAATAGCTACTATGGTGGAAACGAAAGGCTTTGATACCGACATGAGGATATGCTTCTGGTTTGCATGCATTCTGGGATATGATTCAAAGACGATACTTCCTTTATGTAAGACAATCATGCCATCTACAGGAGTCTGTTGAATGTAGTTGGCCAGCGGTATCTGCTTTTCTTTAAAGATTACCCGGAATGAATCAATAGCGGTATTTAAAGCAAGTGGGAGAGGTTGGGTTTTATTCGACTTTTGAAGTGTGATATTCGGATAAAACTCAGTTATATGAGTATAGACGTATCGCGAAAGATTGCCCCCTTCAAATTGATCGATCAGGTTGAAACGCTCGTGATACTTCCGTATTGAATTAGAAGAATCTTCTGAACCTTTTTGAGCATATATGAGATTAGTACTAAAAATACTTGCTATTGAGAGAATGAATATTTTTTTCATAATTTGAAGAACTAAAGCCAAATCAGCTTTTGATTTTTATTCTGATGTGGCACATAGCCACATTGAATCATATCCTATTTGCAGGCAGTAAATTAATGTCCAGGTTATCTAATTTACTTTCATACTATCAGCCGAAACCATGAAACAATTCAAAACGACCGATTGAGGAATTGGTATGGTTGTTTCGTAGAATTCTTTTCTATAATTCTCTCCTAATTCAGAGAATCCTGCTTCTAAGAATTCAAGATACATTTTTGGTAGCGCATAATCATAAGGACTATCTGGCTTTGGTATCTCTGTATAATCTGCCATTGCTTTATAAGCCCACACCTTACCTTTACTCACATTAAATTCCCTAATCCTATCGGTTACCTCAATTCTTTTATAACCCTTTTCAGTTTTATCAATTGGCTCCAAATCTTTTTCATCTATTATGAAAAAACAACAGTTAATTGCAATTGAATCATTTTCATGGATATTGAGAACTGATAGTTTTTTTGGGAATATTGAATCACCTTCATAAAGACATTTTAGTAAATTTTTGATGGGTGGAAATTCTAGTTCATTTGGCGTTGTAGCTGTCCAAGTTCTTTGATATCCCTCCAAATGTATAATTTCAACATTACCATTATACGGTTTCCCTAATTGAGAGGCCATTTGTTCTTTCGATGTTAACGAACCATATCCAATTAGACCAACCATTCCCTCTGGGATTTCGATTGACGGTTTCTGATTGGATTGGCAAGCAGTCAATACAGCAACAATTATGTATATAGAACTGACACACCATACTATTTTTGCTGTTTTCATTTTAATTTATTTTGGTTGATTGCCCTGAAATTAGATACAATGGAAACTGATGAGTTGCACTCATCTCCCAAAACCTATCAGATATGTAACATGTGGGTTTTTGATAGTGAAAAGGTGCTTTTTCTAACCTTTAGGAAAGTTTGAAACTTTCCTAAAGATGTTTTATCTATTGTGAGTTGATCTTCGGCTGTGTTTGAAAGCGGCAATGCATCCCTCCACCCATGTTATTCAAATAGAGTGGATTTAAACCAACTATTTTCCTATTCGGATAAAGGCGCTCAAAGATGCTTTTCACTTTCAGATCTTTTGCTATCGCAGATTTGTTTCGGTCTCCATATTGCGGAAGAATAACAATGTCATTGGTCAATAGATAGTTGAGGTAACTACTGGCAAAGGCCATTTGCAGTGTATCGCCTTTTGCTATCTGGTACTGATCCAATTCCTCAGCAGACCATCTCTCATCCACGACCATTGGTTCCGTTTGAGGATCGGTATGGGGGACTTTTACAATTGTGTAAGGTTGCCCACTTGCATTGGTGGCATTAGACAAGATCTCATAGTTCTTACTTAGTATTTCATAGTTCAGTTGATTGATGGGGTGCGCATCTTTTTCTTCTTCGTCTACCCATGCTAAGAGTATGGTCGAATCATTCGCAAACCGGACAAACTCATCGGTATGTCCTCCGGTTCCATATCCAAAATAGATACCTTTAATTTGATTAAAATTATGTGGATCGTCTGCCACCCCGGCAGGTAACCAGATCACGTTTTCAATACCGCAGCACTTTTTATAATCTGCTTCAATGGCTTCTTTTGTGAGGTGTGGGTTTCTGTTTAGGGTGATGTTTTCTACTTGTATGACTGTACCCTTACCATCGGTTTCAAAGGCTCCACCTTCCATGGCTACAATCGAGTTGATAGTGTCTATGCCTAATCGATTGGCTATATCTCTATCTATTGCTTCATGCGCTTTCGCTTTATCTTTAATGGAATCCGGGTGTACGTTCGCATAGCCCGTGTACTTAAAGTCGATGACCTTGAGCTCGTTATTATTTTTAATGGCAAAAACAGGCCCTGGGTCGCGGTACCAAACATCAGTGGGATTTTGAAAAACAAGTTCGATATTCGTGGTGTCAATTCCTTCGCTAGATAGCTCTGTTAATGTATTATTTACTATCGTGTCACTCTCAATGATCAACTTCAGGTTTACATACGGATGAATAGCTCGTATCATTTCAAGGGTTACAGTGTCATTATCGTATGATCCATAGCCCTCTAGAGTTCTGTAGCCTAGCCATATTGCTTCCTGTGGCTCAAACTCTCCCGGGATTCGGATGGAGTTGGATGATGAGGCTTCCTTGGTCTGACAAGAGAAAAGGAAACAAGAGAAAAAGACAACCGCTAGCAGTTTCATTGTATTCGATTTGTTTTTGTGAATGTTACTTTGATTGATTTTGATTTTTATCGTCTC
>CAWUIO010000097.1:0-24758 GCA_963922455.1 uncultured Microscillaceae bacterium | reverse complement strand
CAGCCAAGCCCGAGCCGGCCCCCGCACAGCCAGCGGCGGTCTCGGCCGCAAGCGGTGAGTGTCCCTAAGCCAAAGAGCAGGGAGACCAGTCTGAATAATAGAAAGGCATTACTTCTTAGCCAGCTCAAGCATTGGCTGAGGGATAGAGCGGCATGTTTGAGCTCGTTGCTGGCTGTGGGTTGGCCAGCGAGTAGCGAAAGCCCGGCCCCGGCGCCAAAAAACTTACCTAGGGGTAAAATCTTTCAAGGCCGGGGACAGCCCCTCAGCTATATTTTATTGCGCTACTTCTTCTTCTTTTTTCTGGGGAGCCGGAGCGATGTAGTTCACCCCATCCATAACCATTTTGGAAATGATTTCGCACATAATCTCCGAAGACCCGCCCCCGATGGTACCTACCCGGACATCCCGGTACATCCGGGCCAAGGGGTACTCTTCCATAAAGCCGTAGCCCCCAAACATTTGCAGGCATTTGGTGGCAATTTCTTCCGCTTTTTCGGTGACAAGTAACTTAGCCATAGAGCAAAGTTTTACATCGTACACCTTGTCGGCATAGAGACGGCAACAGTGGTAAGAAAAGGCCTTGAGGGCTTCAATTTCACTGGCCATACGGGCTATACGATGACGTAAAGTCTGGAAACGGTTAATTTTGCGGCCAAAGGCTTCCCGCTCGTTCATGTATTGAAGGGTTTGTTCTAAAGCCCATTCCATGCTTGAGATGCCAGCCGGACAAGGAACCAAGCGCTCTAATTGCAAACCACTCATGAGGTAATAAAATCCTTTTCCTTCTTCGCCCACTAAATTTTCAACGGGTATCTTCACATTGTCAAAGCTAAGCTCGGCCGTATCGGAGCTGTGCCATCCCAATTTATCCAATTTGCGGGCACTTACTCCCTCCGCGTTTCGGTCTATAACAATCAAGCTTACTCCTGCCGCGCCGGCCTCGGGGTTGGTCTTGACTACAGTTACAATAAAATCTCCGTACACGGCATTGGTGATGAAGGTTTTGGAGCCGTTGATGACATAATGATCTCCTTCGCGTACCGCCCGGGTTTGGATATTAGCGGCATCGGAGCCTGCTCCGGGTTCGGTGATCCCGATACAAGCAATCAAATCGCCAGAGATGATGCCTGGCAAGTATTTTTGCTTGAGCGTCTCCGAGCCAAATTTAAGAATATAAGGAGACGACATGTATTGGGTTACCTGTTGGCAGATGGCAAAGCCACCGGAGTTCATACGGCCCAGCTCCTCATTGAAGATAACGTCGTAGAAAAAGTCAAGCTCAGATCCACCGTACTCTTTGGGGTAGGAAAGGCCTAAAAAACCCATATCGCCCATTTTTTTCCAAATATCTCGGGGGGTACGGCTTTCTTTTTCCCAGGTATCGATATGGGGTCGGGCTTCTTTTTCAAGAAATGCGCGCAAGCTTTGACGAAAGAGTTCGTGATCCTCGGTAAAATAGTAGGAATTCATATGAATAATATTAGAATGAAGGTTTATAGGTCTTCTTATCGATGACCATTTTGGCAATAATTTCATTTAGGATTTCGGAAGTTCCTCCTCCGATAGGGCCTAAGCGGCTATCCCGGTACATCCGGGCCAAGGGGTAATCTTCCATATAGCCATAGCCACCCAGGGACTGCAGACATTGATAGATGACTTCATCGGCCATTTTGGTAGAAAGCATTTTGGCCATACTGGCTTCTTTGACCACATATTCTTTTTGATCTAAACGATGGCAAGTGGTGTAATTGAATTGTTTGTGCATCTCAATATTACTGGCCATCTCGGCTACCCGGTGGCGCCACAATTGGAACTCACTGATAGACTTCCCGAAGGCTTTCCGTTCTTGCATATATTGTATGCTGTAATCTAAGGCATACTCGGCCCGGGCCACGGCATTGACGGCCATGATTAAGCGTTCCAAGGCCAGGTGCTGCATGAGGTAGAAGAAGCCTTGGTTTGCTTCGCCCAATATGTTTTCTACGGGGATGCGTACATCATCAAAAGAAATATCCCCTGTATCGGAGGCCCGCCAGCCTAACTTATTCAACTTACTGGCCTTGACCCCGGGGGTATTCCGGTCAATGACAAACATGCTGATACCCTTGCTCTTCAGTTCAGGTTGGGTTTTGGCCGATACGACCAGGTAATCACTGTACACCCCATTGGTGATAAAGATCTTGGAGCCATTAATCACGTACTCATCGCCATCTAAGACCGCCCGGGTACCCATGCTGGCTACATCCGATCCGGCATTGGGCTCACTAATGCAGAGACAGCCCACTTTATGGCCTTCTATGCTGGGGCTAAGGTAGAGTCTCTTGATGCGGTCATCGCCTTCGGCATTGAGGTGCTGCATCGCTAGGTAAGCGTGGGCCCACATGGCCGCCGCAAAACCTCCGGAGTTAATTTTTTGCATTTCCTCCAAGAAAATGACAGTATAAAACAAATCTAAGCCCAGCCCTCCATATTCTTCGGGGTAGGCGATACCGAAGTAGCCCATTTCGCCAAACTTTTTCCAGATGGCCGGATCTACCTGACCGGCTTCTTCCCATTGGTCTAAGTGAGGGACAACTTCTCTGTGCAGGAAATCTCGGAAACCTTCTCGAAAAATTTGATGCTCTTCGGTAAAATACATGGCCTTATTGTTTAGTGACGGTTTAATTGGAATCGGTGATAGGTTTTGTGGAAAACCGTGTGAGTCCTCATTTGGACTTTTATACTCAAAAATACTACTTTTTTTATTTTTTACCTTGTAAAGTAAAAAAATATTTATTTGATTGCTTCTGAGAAGCAAAATACACTTATTTTTACTTATTTGACAAGTAATTGTTTTGTAATTTTACATATGCAGTAAAAAATTAGATGATTTTTTGGTGAATAGGTAAATTATTGCTTTAAATTAAGGCTTAAAAGAGAAAATTTTAGACTATGTTTCAACATGATTTACTATCCGGGCAGGTTGCCCTAGTGACTGGTGGGAGAAGCGGCATTGGCTATGCCATCGCCCGCTTATTTTTGCAAGCCGGGGCCCAGGTATGTATTGCCTCCCGCAAGGAAGAACCTTTAAAGAAAGCAGCCGAAGAATTGAGTGCTTGGGGGGAGTGTATGTACCACGTTTGTGATATCCGGGAAGAAGACATGGTCTTAAACCTGGCCGAGTCCATTCGGGAGCGCTTTGGGAAACTAGATATCCTCATCAACAATGCGGGGGGGCAATTTCCAGCGGCGGCCGAAACGATTTCCCAAAAAGGCTGGAATACCGTTATCAACAACAACCTCAATGGGACGTTCATGGTAAGCCGGGAAATGGCCAATGCTTTTTTTATCCCCCAAAAATCAGGAAGTATAGTCAATATCATTGCCAATATTTATCGAGGCTTCCCCGGTATGGTCCACACCGGAGCTGCCCGGGCAGGCGTAGATAATATGACCAAGACCCTGGCCGTTGAGTGGGCCGATTTTGGGGTTCGGGTAAATGCGGTGGCCCCCGGTACCATAGAATCTTCTGGGCTGGATACCTATCCCAAACCGGTACAAGACTTATTTGAAAATATCAAAAAGGCTATTCCCCTCAAACGTTTCGGGAAAGTGGAAGAAATAGCCGAAGCCACTTGTTTCTTGGCCTGCCCCCAGTCTTCTTACATCACCGGGGTTACCTTATACGTAGATGGGGCCCAGCATTTGAACTCGGGAGACAACATGGCATTTACGCGTATGTTGCGCATGATGCCCAAAAGAAAATAAGCAAAGTATGGCAAACAAACCGGGAGTTTTAATAACTGGAGGTTCCAGCGGTATAGGTTGGGAGTTGAGCCGGCTCATGGCCCAAAAAGGCCATCCGATTCTTTGGGTTTCTTTAGAAAAGTCAGAACTGATGCAAGCTTCTGAACGCCTAAAGGAAGAATTTCCCAAAGTGCAGTTGGAATATTTGGCGCTGGACCTTTCCCAGCCGGAATCTTCTCGTGAAGCCCATGCCTGGGCAGCGAAGCAGTTTGAGGTAGATATTTTGGTAAATAATGCTGGTTTTGGTACCTATGGCTACATCCAAAATATATCCATAGAACGCGAGTTAAGCATGCTGCAATTACACGTTATGGAACTATACCTCATGACGCGCTTGTTTTTACAAGATATGCTCCTGCGCGACCGGGGGCAAATCATCAACATCAGCTCCAATACGGCCCTGCAAGCCGTACCTCGGATGAGTACGTATGCGGCAAGTAAGGCATTTGTCAAACACTTTTCGGTTTCTTTGGCCGAGGAGTTGAAACAGCAAAAATCAAACGTAAAGCTAAGCGTCTTGTGCCCGGCAGCCATTCGGGATACCGCTTTTCAAGAAGCGGCAGGGATGGATAGGGTACGGACCTTTTCCAGTTTTTTCACGACAACTCCTCAGGAGGTTTCCCGGGATGCTTATCGTTTGATTGAAAGCGGAAAAGCTTTAAGGTTGAGTGGGGCCCGGATGCGCTGGGTACAGTCTTTACGTTTTTTATCCCCTCCCGCCCTAATGCGATATATGCTTAACCGGGAGCTTGACCCCATGAAATAATTTACACCTATCAATAAATAAAAACTGAATTTGGATACAAAGGAAAGAATAATTGAGACGGCCATTGCTATGTTTAACGAACGTGGGTACGGGGCCGTAACCTTGCAAGACATTGCCCTCAAAATGGGGGTCAACCGTCGTAATATTGCTTACCACTTTAGCAATAAAGAAGCCTTACTCAGCATCATTAGCCAAGATCTTTGGCAGGCCATTGATCAAGAAAGGCATAAGCGAAGAGATTTTCCATCTTTCGAGAATGTCAACAATGAAATCAAAATGTACCTGGACTTACAAAGGGACTATGCCTTTATTTTCAGTGATATACACGTAAACCGGCACCCCATATTGGCCGACCGCTTCCAGGAGCTATGTACCGAAACCATCCGGGACAATGAAAATGCCATTGCATTTGCTATCAAGCTGGGGAATATGAAAGAAGAACCTTTTCCCGGGGCCTATTACAGTTTGAGTTTGACCATATGGATCATCAGTATGAATTGGGCCAGCCAGCAAATCATACGGAAAGGCACGGAGCTAGACGATGTGACCAAAGTTGTTTGGAGCTTGATGTTGCCTCATTTTACCGAAAGTGGGCTGGCCTCGTTTAAGGCTTTTTTTGGCGAAGAGTATTACAATAGTTTGGGGAAGCCCTTTAATGTATTGAGCCACGTGGCCTTATTCTAAAAAAATCCGCTTGGCGAAGCCAAGCGGAACCACAAAGATTATACTGACTCATCGGCCGAAGGCCCATACATAGCCGGTAAAGGTATATCATTCATCCTCAAATATACCGTAAGCTGTCCCCGGTGATGGTAGAGGTGGTTCAAAATGGTACCCCTTAGCACAGCTGCCCGAGGCATATCCAAGATAATTTGGTCTCCATTACGCATTTTCCAAGGGGTCATCATAACTTCATCGCTAGCGGCTTGAATAGCTTCCATAGCCAAAGCCATTTTTTCATCGTGCGTCTTGATGATTTCTTCCATGCTAGAACCGTGAAAAGGCTTGTAATCACCCGTGGAAAAATCCAGTTCGGGCTGGGTAAGGGTGGTTTGAATCCAAGTTCCCATTTCGGCGATATGGGAAGCGAGTTGCCCCATGCTCATAGATTTGTCGTGAGGTTTCCAGCCTAATTTTTCGTCTGGTACACGCTCGAGTAGTCGTTTGGTGTTGTTGTTCTCGTGTTGAAGCTCACCAAGAAATGCTTGATTAATGGCCATAAGGATTGGGTTTAAAAAGTGTAAATATCCAATTGCTCCTTTAAATTAAACAATATTGCTAAGAAACTAAGGATTGAGTAGTTGCCTTGTTTTCTTTACTATTGAGCGCTCCTCAACTCCGGTCTAAGAAGTCGTATAGTTTACGGTTTTCCCGGGGGTTATTGATAAATTGCTTGTATGCTTCCTGGGCCCAGTAGTCTAAAGCCTCCTTGCGGGCATCGGCCATATCATCATATTTCCGATTAGTCAATTTAAAATTGATACGGAGGTAATTGTCGGGGTTTAGCAACTCCCGGGCTTGGTAGTCGACAGTTTGGGAGACCCCATTCATCATAATTTTTATGACGGGGGCTGCCCACTTCATCAATCCCCAGCGTTGGCTTTCACTTTTGGAGATTGGGCTATCAAAGTTGCCCGTACCAATCGATAGCACATAAATATCATCAGCTTTAAGGTTTTTTCTTCTGGTTAAGATCACCTCGTCGCGGTGCTTGGATTTTTCGGCATAGACCATTTCATTTTTATTGCGCAAAACTTCGGCTATCGCCCCTAAGGTAGGATTGTTCATGAATACGCCACCATCAATGTAGTGATACGACTCAAACTCACGTAGGTGATTGTACTCCTTTTCTAATTTTTCCCTCTCAGCACCCTGTACATTTTCTGAGGCCAATTTTTGCTCAATTTCATGAATAAGCTCCAAATCTATATTTAAAAGATTGTGGGCGGGCAAGTACGTAGGGGCAGCCGAGGTAGCCTTGCAAATATCAGAGAGGAGAAAATTACGGTTTTGTTTGTAGTTGGTAGAACTTGGATGGGCTTCCCGGGTTTTAAAAAAATCACTACGGTTATTTTTTACATTGTAAGAAGTGATCAAGATCGGCTTGAGGGTTTGATTGATCCGGGCCTCTCCAAAGTGTTTTTCGAGTACTTGGTTCCTACCTTGGGCGCTAAACCGAGGCCGGAACAGGTTTTTGATATCCCGTAAAATATCGTGCGCCCTATTACGGCAAGGAGGGAAAATGATAGGACCGTCTTCTCGGTACAACTTCTCGATTTTTTTTAAATCAAAAAGAGGCTCTGTCGCTAGATCGGCTTTACTGACAGGTTTATCCCCCACCGAATGATGGGGTTTGCGTACTACCAAGGCGGAGGCCAGTAAGCCTCCGGTGGAAGTCCCGGCTATTAAGTCAAAAAATTCAACGATGGGTTTACCCGTGTATCGTTCTACTTCTTTGAGCACTTGGACGGGGATAATACCGCGCATTCCCCCGCCATCCAGACTTAAAATACGAAAAGGTGGCATAGGCTTGATTTTTTGGGTTTAGCTTGGTTGATCCAATAACTCAACAAGTTGATGCTCGATAAAATCGGTTTCAATCTCTTCTAATTTGAGAAATTGCCCTTCCATTTGCTCCGGGTCCTCATGCGTCTTGTTGGTATAAAAGCGGACATTGTCATCTAAGGGATAGCCTTGGAATATAAAGAAAGGGGAGTTGATCTGCTCTTCATCCGGGACATTATATAAGTTACGGGTTACTAGGCAAAAGATGTTTTTCCGTTCCTTCTGTTTGGCTTCTTCCTGTTCGCTGTGCTCGTGCTTCAGGACATAAACCCCCTTCATCTCCTCATTGATACCTGGGACAATCTCATCTATAAAATCTAATATCTTTTCTTTAAACTTGGCCCGGAAGGCAATTTGGATTTGCTCCTCCTCGGATATTTCCGGGGTGTCCATACTGCGGGGTTCCGCTACCTCTTCATCCAGCTTTTGCTTAATATTACTCAGGCGATCTTTAAGACTTTTCTTTAAGGCCATAGTATTGTGATTTTTTAAGAAATATAGGAGGAAAAAAGTAAGTTTCATAATCCGAAGGGGATCTTACAAGGTTTTTGCCCGGCTAGAATAATTCTTAGCGGGCTTTCTAGCTTCCTTAAAAAATTATTTTCTTTGCCGCAACAATCAAGATTAAATCCCAAACTGTATGACCATAAGTAATGGACCAAGCGCCCGAAAAGCCAAGTCCCTCCAGTATTTAGAAGAACATCAGGTCCCGGTATTAGAAGATTTACCTGAGTTGCCCTCTGAAGAAGAAATACGCTTGCCCAAGCTTGAAACACTCGTAAACCGCTGTTTGGTTTTGTGCTTCCTTGGCTTAAAAAGCGAGGGCCTAGAAGCCAGCCGACTCGATCGTTTTGCCGAAAAATATCAAGTCAAGGATTTTCTAAGCCCGGCCGAAAGGAAGTTTGTCCAGGCTAAAAAACCGCGTGAACAAGACATCATCAATGCCAATTGGCGCTATGAAGGGATGCACGTACTGCTTTGGGTACTGGGCTATGTAGATGAACTGGACTTCCCCGATAAAATTTGCCCGGTCAATGAAGATCTCAAAATAATCGCCCCAAGAACTAAGGAAAACCTGCTTCAAGAAGCCAATTTGCGTAGCTCGAACCAAATTTTGGAGATGGCCGACTTACACTTTCGCTTGCACGCGGTCTGCGTAGAAGCCCAGGATAAAAAACAAAGGCCTCCTGCCAAGCTAAACCCCAGCGTAGTCTATGAACGACATTACACGGGTAGCTGGCTTATTGGGGGGGAAGATTGGGACGAAATTAGGGAAGACCACCATGAATAACCTATTCCTCATGCTTTTTAGCCTCTTTTGCTTTGGCGCCTGGTTTTGGGCCCCTCTTCTAAGTGCCCAAGAAAACTATGTATACGAGAGCCCATCTCTGAAAATTAAAGAAATATGCCCCGGTGTGTGGATGCATACGTCCTACTTAGAGATACCCAAGTATGGCCCCTTTCCCTGTAATGGCATGATCTGGGTAGAGGGAAACGAAGCCTTGGTATTTGATACGCCTACCTCCGATTTGGTAGCTCAGGACTTAATCCGGCACGTGCAGGAGATAGAAGGGCTTCAAATTAAGGGCATTGTGGTAACCCATTTTCATATCGATTGCCTTGGGGGCTTGAGGGCCTTTCATGAACACAAAATTCCTTCCTACGGCTCGGCCAAGACGTTTGTCTGGGGTTTGAAACGAGACAAAGTTTTACCTCAAGAGCGTTTTTCCAAGAAGTTTATTCTTCAACTGGGTAGTAAAACCGTCGAAAACCGCTTTTTCGGAGCGGGCCACACCATGGACAATATTGTGGTGTATTTGCCTGATAAACAAGTGCTTTTTGGGGGCTGCCTTGTCAAAGAACTAGGGGCCGGGAAGGGAAACCTGGCCGATGCCGATGTAAAAGCTTGGCCCAAGACCCTAGCTAAGATTAAAAGAAAGTACCCAGCCCTAAAACACGTCATCCCGGGGCATGGCAAACCCGGCGGGATGGAACTCTTAGATTACACGATTGAAAAGTTTGCTGATCAATAAACGAAAGAGCCTAGCTTTATGGAGCTTCCCCGCGCGTTAAGATAAAGTACCCTGGTCAAAGCTAAGTTGCCGCGCGGGTCGGGCTGGCCAGCAAGCCGGAGCCGCCCCCCCCGCAAACCAGCGGCGGTCTCCGCCCTACCGGGTGGCCATCCCTAAGCTAAAGAAACGAGGAGAATAGAGGGCAGGGCCTAGAGATTTTAAAGCCGGGAATATTGCCTTTTCAATTCTAGCGCATCCCTTTGCCTTCCTACTTTTTTCATGAATTCCCAAGGAAGCTCTATGCTCGCAACTTGGCTCGCTCTTGTCACCCGGCGGAGGGATAGAGCGGCCTGTTTGAGCTCGTGGAGGCCCGGCGGGGAAAGGCAGCGAGTAGCGAAAGCCCGACCCTTTTGGCCCACTAAGGTATTTCATTTTACTCCAGTCGTACTGGGGCCAAAAGGGGCCGCCCCTAATGTCATTGCATTAAGGTAAAAAGCCTCAGGTTTGCGAAGACGGGCAATCTTTTCCGGTGTACATACTCACCCAAAACCCACATCCATAGGGCAAGAAAATAAATCATAACAAGCATGAAAAAAGCCGAGGATTTCCCCGGCTTTCTATCAAAACTATATTCCTCAAATTAAGCCATTACCTGTTTTAGCTCGGGCACATTCTTGAAAATAAAGGTAATATTATTTTCATGGGCCGAATCCCGGAAGTTATGGATCAATTCCAGGGCATCGTAGTCGATATCTTTACAAAGCGTTCCGTCTATGATCACTTCACTGCCCTCAGGAAGCTCATCCAAACGCACTTGCAAGCTCGCTTTGTTCAAGAAAGAAACGTGCTCACTCAAGGTGATCTCGATAACCTGGTGCCCGTGCTCCTCGTGTTGGTCTTGGGTATAATCAAAGGCCACCCGGTGATTGGCCCGTAGGAGATAAAAAACACCCACCCCGAGGCCAATCAAGATACCCACCAAGAGATTGGTAAACAAGATAGCCAATACCGTCACAATAAAGGGGATGAAGCGGTCCCAACCCAAGTGGAACATGGTTTTATAGAGACTCGGCTTGTTCAATTTATACCCCACTACAATTAAAACTGCCGCCAGGGATGCATAAGGAATCATATTCATCACCTGGGGAAATAAAAGGACGGCCACTGTTAAGAAGATCCCGTGCAGAATGGCCGAAGCCTTGGTTTTAGCCCCGGCATCCACATTGGCCGAGCTTCGTACAATAACCGCCGTAATGGGCAATCCCCCGATCAAACCACAGATCAAGTTACCAATCCCTTGGGCCTTCAATTCTTCATTTTTAGGAGTACGGCCTTTATGAGGGTC
Source organism: uncultured Microscillaceae bacterium (assembly GCA_963922455.1). GTDB lineage: Bacteria > Bacteroidota > Bacteroidia > Cytophagales > Microscillaceae > CAWUIO01. The sequence continues at coordinate 14,284 of CAWUIO010000097.1, read as the reverse complement.
CAGTTTGTCTACCGCTTCCACACTTAATAAGGTTTCCAGGCTAGCTATTAGGGCAAGCGTAACCGCAGTTACGTAGGTATTGTAGTTGCTCAGGGCAGAAAAATCGGGAGTTTTGAAAATCGTTTGGAAAGACTCAAAACTGGTGATCACCGGGATTTGCACCAAGTGAGAAGGCCCAATGGCCAATTCGGGAGAAAAAATGGCAAAGAGTTGATTGACCACAACCCCCATCACAACCACCAAAACCCCAGCTGGGATTGCCTTCAATACCACATTTTTTCCAACCAAGGGGGCCATCCAGAGGATGAGCAGCCCTAAAGAAATAAGCCCCACGATCAAACTTCCTAAATAAACGTGTTGAAAAGCATTCAGTATCTCCGTCAGGGTATTATACCCATCGGCTTGGAAAAATTCCATTTCCCCAAAGGCATCCTGGTCAAAACCCACCAAGTGCGGGATTTGCTTCAAGATCAAAATTAAACCAATGGCCGCCAACATTCCCTTAATGACCGAGGAAGGAAAATACAAACCAATAATACCGGCCTTGATGATCCCTAACACTATTTGGATCACCCCCGCCAATACCAGGGCCGTCAAAAAGGCCTCATATCCGCCTAAATCAGATACCGAGCTCAATACAATGGCAACTAAGCCTGCGGCCGGGCCACTCACACTAAGATTAGATTTACTAAAAAAACCAACCACGATTCCTCCAACAATTCCGGAAATAAGCCCGGCGAAAAGATCCACCTCCGAGGCAAGGGCAATCCCTAAACAAAGTGGAAGGGCCACCAAGAAAACAACAATACTGGCTGGAAGATCATATTTTGCCGACTTGGCATAGTTTGAAAAGGAGTTATTCATTGATTTGATTGATTAGTGTATACAACACAGAGCTTACCCCTCACGGGAATAAGTACTAAATTTATGGGTTTTTGTAAGTTTGAATTAAGAATAGAAATCATCTAATAGGTGATCTAGCCGAGAGGGTCAACGTAAAGCCCTATTAAATTTCTCAATTGTACCTAAATATAACAAGTAAAATTAAGAATTTTTGATAATCTGGTAAGCATAACAGTTTATTTAACTATACAATCCCGTTTTTTGTTTGCAATAAAATGCAAAAATTTTACTAATTATTTTAGCTTTTACCAAAAAGCAGCACTCAAGCAATTATGCCAATCTGCCTCTATTACAAATTAAAGGCAGGCTGTTAAGAAATGCGTGTAAAATGGGGGGCTTAATCTCTACTTTCTTGGCCAGGGGGCAGGCCAAATTGTTTTTGATAGAGCCGGGTGAAATGCCCGTAATTTGCATAACCTACCTGAGAAGCAATATCTTTTAATGGCAAATCCGTGTTAAATAGCAGTTGCCGTGCTTTTTCCAAGCGCTTTTGGATAATAAACTGCCGCACCGTACTCTGAAAAAGCGTTTGAAAGCCCAAGTTGAGGTGGTCCTTATTGATACCGGCTTTCTTTGCCAAGTTTTTCAATTCGGGCCCTTCCAGGTAATGCTGCTCCAAGTACTGATGAACCTCTTTGATTTGACGGATGCGGTAATCTGTCAGAAACGTAGGCGCATCTTCCAAGGGAGTCTGTAAGAACTCTAGATATTCGTAGGTAAACTCCAAAAACTTACTTTCCAACTTAATCGCTTCCCTCTTCCCACTAGGATGAATCCTCAAGATCTCCCGAAGCGGTTGCAATATTTTGGAATTTGCCGGCACAATCCGCAACTTTTTCCGGAGCGTGTCCGGGTCCAAGCCTATCACTTTCTTTTTAATAAAAATCTGCAAAAGATCTCCTTGGGTGCTATTCAGCTGTTGTTGATTCCGCTTAGCCAACAAAATAGAGTGGGAGCGCCACGATTTAGTCATACAAAGATCGATATACTCCTTGTCTTCTTTTTCGCCCAGCATAATACATTGCGTGGGCTGGCGAAATTTCCACTTCAAGCGATAAAAATGCATGCCTTCCTTTATGAACGACTGGATATTGCCCTCCCCCCATTGATGGGCCAAAATAGCTTCCTCCCCGTTCCATAGTTTTTCCCGACGGCACATCAGGGGAGCGGTACGCTCTTGAAACGAGTAGGGGTTGGTATACGATGGGTAAGCATAAGGAACCAGTTTATCCAGCATAATTGATAGGTTTGGGGCTGCCCCCGGCTATGTACATTCGGTTTTTTATGGAAAATAGAGGCTGGCCGGGGTCGGGCTTTCGCTACTCGCTGGCCCTCGCGCAAACCAGCAGCGAGCTCAAACAGGCCGCTCTATCCCTCAGCCAAAGAAAACCTATAATCTTAACCAAAAACGGCCTCTTGGAGTTTGTAAAATTTTTTTGGTCAACTCTAATCGTCATTTGGTAAGCTACTTCCTAAATCTAATTTATAATTTTACTAATGTCAAATTTTACTTTCTATGTAGGTCTTTTATTAGATCTAGGATTTATTAAATAAATTGATAAATAGGGTTTATGGCCACACAAATGATCCGGAGTATTCTGATTGCCAACCGAGGGGAAATTGTTTCAAGAGTTATTCGTACCTGCCAAAACATGGGCATTTCCACCGTAGCGGTTTTCTCCGATGCCGACCGAGATGCCCCTTTCGTGGGAGAAGCCGATACGGCCTTATATTTAGGAGCGAGTGCCCCTTCCGAATCTTATCTAAACCAAGCTAGGATCATCGAGCTTGCCCAACAAGCCCGGGTAGATGCCATCCATCCTGGGTATGGTTTTCTATCCGAAAATGCAGGTTTTGCCCGAGCTTGTGCCGAAGCGGGTATTATTTTTATCGGTCCCAGACCTGAAGCCATCGAGGCTATGGGCTCCAAAGCTGAAGCCAAAGCCCTGATGGACTCGGTAGACGTACCCGTTATTCCTGGGTATTCGGGAGAAGATGCCAGTTTAGAAACCCTCACCCGGGAAGCGGAGCGTATTGGCTATCCCGTTCTCCTAAAAGCAACGGCTGGGGGAGGAGGCAAAGGTATGCGAATTGTGCATGACCCTGCTTCCCTGGAAACCCAATGGGAAGCCGCCCGTCGTGAAGCCCAATCGGCTTTTGGCGACCCCCGTATGTTACTCGAAAAATACATAGAGCGGGGCCGGCATATCGAGTTTCAAATCCTAGGCGACCAGCATGGACAAGCCTTTCATCTCTTAGAGCGGGAATGTAGTATCCAGCGTCGTTATCAAAAAGTATTAGAAGAAAGCCCCTCACCGGTTCTAGACGATACCCTCCGCCAGGCCATGGGCGAAGCTGCTCTCAAAGCCGCCCGGGCCCTCCAGTACGACAATGCCGGTACCGTAGAGTTTATTTTTGATGACAACACCCGGGAGTTTTACTTTCTCGAGGTAAATACCCGACTCCAAGTAGAGCATCCAGTTACTGAAGAAATTACCGGCTTAGACTTAGTGCAGCTACAAATCGAGGTAGCCGAAGGTAGGAAGTTAGCGCTCCAACAAGATGCAATTGATAGTAGGGGCTATGCCTTAGAGCTGCGCTTATATGCTGAAGATGCCGCCGCAGATTACCGGCCCGCCACCGGAACCATCCATTTTTGGAAAGCACCCGAAATTCCCGGCTTTCGGCTAGAGACTTCCGTTCAAAGCGGCTCCGAAGTGAGTATCTATTATGACCCTATGATTGCCAAACTAATCGTTTGGGATGAAAATCGTACAAGCGCTCATCGCAAAATGCACTATGTACTATCCAACCTAAAATGTTTGGGCCTTACCCACAATCAAGACTTTCTACGAGACTTACTAATCATACCCGAAATCAATCAAGGCCAATACGACACCCGCTTTTTGGAGCGAAAACCTCCCGAAAGTTGGATGTTTAAACCCTCTCCGGTACAAGCCTTCCGAGCTTGTGTGGCAATCACCTTAATGAATTGGCAGGCCAGGCAAGATCAAAGAAAATTACTTAAGAGTCTACCCAATGCCTGGACCAATAATAAGCAACCCCAACACGAACTTAGCTATGTACTCGGTACAGATACCTTTACCCTGCGGTATACCAGTCACGGCACCCAAGCCTTTACTTTTACTTGGGAAGATAAAAACTATGAAGTTGTTCTCAGAGATGTTGCCGACTCAGAAGTAAGTTTTCTTTGGGAGGGTCAACAGCAAAGCTTTACTGTATTTGCCCAAGACCTTCTTTATTATGTGCATAGTGCCGAAACCGGAAATTTACACATCACAGAAAAAGAACGCTTCCCCCGAAAAATGGTTGAAAAACCCAAAGGAAGTCTAGAAGCTCCCATGCCTTCCCAAATTCTTCAGGTTCTGGTCAGCCCAGGGGATGCGGTAAAAACGGGCACTCCTTTACTCATTATTTCTTCCATGAAGATGGAAAATACGGTAGAAGCCGATATGGACGGGCATATTGAAGAAATATATGTCCAAGCTGGCCAGAACGTAGAGGCTGGTTATTTACTCCTGAAAATCCAAGAATAGGTCTGTTTATTATTAGAATAAGTATATTAGGGAAAAAAATAAGAATACTAAGATGAGCGAAACCCAAACTTCAAAAATAGCCCAAGCCCCCGTTTTTTCACCACCCAGTATAGAAAGTTCGGTTCTTGAGTGGTTTTATTACTGGGAACAAGAAAAACCCGAGCACGTATATCTCCGCCAACCTTACGAATCGGAATGGAAAGAAATAAGTTATCGGGAAACCGGCCAAATAGCCCGTCGTATGGTGAGCGCTATGCGAGCCATGGGTTTGCAAAAAGGCGATCACATATCCATTTTGTCCAAAAACTGTTACCATTGGATGCTAGCCGATTTGGCCATCCAGATGGGCGGTTTTGTTTCAGTGCCCTTGTACTATAGTTTACCCAAAGAAGCGATGGCTTCGGTTTTAGAACAAGGGGATGTTAAGGGCATTTTCCTGGGTAAATTGGATACTTGGGGTGATAAAGCCCAAACACTTTCTCCAGAAATGAAGGTCATTCGGTTTCCCCATTATGAGGGCAATGCCCGAGTAGAGGAAGGGGAGTCATGGGACGATTTGATTGAAAAACACGATCCTATGCCCGATACCTACATCCCTTCTATGGACGAAACCTGGAGAATTATCTTTACTTCTGGGACTACGGGTACACCCAAGGGAGCCGTATTTGTGTATCGGAGCCCTACCCAATATTTGGTAAGTTTTGAGGGACTTGCCGAATATCAGATTGCCAAGCCAGGCCAAACTTATTTCTCATATCTACCGCTCAATCATATTGCGGAAGCTATGGGCTGTGGAGTAAGTGCCATGTACAATGGTGGCACTATTTCATTTGCCGAATCCCTCGATACCTTTGCTCATAATTTACGGTCAGCGGAGCCTGGATTATTCATTGGAGTGCCTAGAATATGGTCCAAGTTTCATTTAGGCGTACTCAATACAATTTCACAAAAGAAATTAAATCTCTTTTTAAAGATCCCTTTCCTCTCTAATTACATAAAGCGAAAAGTAAGAAAAGCTCTTGGGCTTTCTAAAGCAGATATTACACTTACCGGAGCAGCCATTGCTCCGGCTCACCTCAAAAAGTGGTACAAAGACCTAGGAATCAACTTATGGGAAGGTTACGGATGTACTGAAGTACTGGGAGGGGTGTTTTTTGGCAATGATCCCCATACGCCTCTCGAGTCTGTTGGAAAAACCATCCCTGGTGTAGAGGCTAAAATCGACCCAGAAACGGGCGAAATAATGGTAAAAACCGATTTCCACTTCCAAGGCTATTACAAAGATCCTCAAAAAACATCTGAGGTACTTAGTAGCGATGGCTGGTACCGAACCGGCGACCGGGGCCGCATTGATGAGCGTGGTTTTCTTTACGTCACCGGTCGGGTCAAAGACGCTTTCAAAACCGCCAAGGGTAAATTTATAGTGCCCAACCCCTTGGAGGAAATTATCAGTGATAATGAACTCGTAGAACAAGTCTGTGTCGCCGGCCTTACCGCACCCCAGCCCATGGCCTTGGTTAATCTTTCGGAAATTGGAGCTACTAAAAGTAAAGAGGAAGTAGAAAGCTCTTTAGAAGCATGTTTAGCCATGGTCAACAAGGACCTTAATAACTACACAAAACTCTCCAAAGTCGTTATCCTAAGCCCTTGGACTATCGAGAACGAATTGATTACCCCAACCTTAAAAGTTCGCCGGGGTAAAATGGATGACCGGTATCATGAAAAATATCCAGAGTGGTACCAAAAGAAAGAGACAATTGTGTGGGAAATGGAATAGGCCTAATTCATGGGTTTTGAAATAATAATATAGATGCAAAAGGAAATTTTAAGCGAAGAACACCTCCTGTTTGAAGAAGCCTGTTTGGCTTTTGCAAAAAAAGAAGTTGCACCCTACCATGAGGATTGGGAAAAAGAAGGGCAAGTAAGCCGAGAAGTTTGGGAAAAAGCAGGCCAACAAGGGATGCTCTGTATGGACTTCCCTGAGGAATATGGCGGTTTGGGTTTTAAAGATTTCCGATATAACGCCATAATCTCGGAGGCTTTAGCGGAGATAGGGGCAACCGGGCCAGGTTTTACTCTCCAGAATGATGTAATGGCTCCATATTTCACAACCTATTTCAATAAAGAGCAGAGCGAGCGTTTTATGGCCAAAATGACCTCAGGAGAATTAGTCACAGCCCTAGGTATGACCGAGCCCGGCACCGGGAGTGATGTGGCTTCTATTAAAACGACCGCTATCCGTAAAGGAGACCGCTTTATACTAAATGGCTCAAAAACCTTTATTACCAATGGTATTTTGAGTAATTTGTTAATAATTGCGGTCAAGACGGATCCTTCAGCTGGCCATAAAGGAGTTTCTCTAGTGTTGCTTGAAGAAGGGATGAAAGGATTCAACCGAGGGGAAAACCTGGATAAGATCGGCATGAAAGCCCAAGACACCGCCGAATTGTTCTTTGAGGATGTCGAAATTCCAGAGGAAAATCTATTGGGCCAAGAAGGGATGGGTTTCTACTATCTTATGCATAATCTCCCTCAGGAACGCCTATCAATCGCCGTAGCTGGGCTTGCTGCCTCTGAAGCGGCCTTACAATGGACAGTCCAATATTGTAAAGATAGACAAGCTTTTGGGCGTCCGATCGGAAAATTCCAAAATTCCCGTTTTAAATTGGCCGAAATGCAAACCGAAATTACCATTGCCCGAACCTTCGTAGATCAATGTATTTTGGAGCTAAATGCTGGGAAGCTTACTGCCGAAAAAGCTGCCATGGCCAAATACTGGGTTACCGAGATGCAAGGAAGAGTGATGGATCAATGCCTTCAATTACACGGCGGGTACGGATACATGACTGAGTATCCCATCTCCCGCGCCTATGCCGATGCCCGGGTTCAACGAATTTATGGCGGAACCAATGAGATTATGCGCGAAATCATTGGCCGCTCCATGGGATTTTAATCCATAAATTATGTTAAACGATATACGCATACTGGACTTTACTCGACTCTTGCCCGGACCTCTGGCCACACACTTGCTCAGCCATATGGGCGCAGAAGTGATTAAAGTTGAGTCGCCCAAACGCATGGATTATGTCCGCCATTATGGGCCGCCCATCGATGGGGCCAGCCGCCCTTTCCACTGTTTGAACCACTTAAAAGAACTTTGGAACATAGACTACGAAACTGAGACCGGCCGTGAAGAGATTTTGCAAAAGGTGTCTGGTGTGGATGTACTCATAGAACAATTTCGTCCCGGAGCCATGCAAGGTTGGGGACTGGGGTACAAAGCAGTAAAAGCGATTAAGCCGGATATCGTATACGTCTCTCTGACCGGTTACGGTCATACTAATGGAAAAGCTTCAGAAGCCGGGCACGATCTCAATTATATGGCAACGGCTGGCTTACTTAGTTTAAGCAAAGACGACCAAGGAAAACCTATTATACCCGGGTACCAATTGGGTGATATAGGGGGAGGTTCATATGCCACAATTATGGCTATTCAGGCTGGCTTGATCCAAAAGCTACAAACAGGAAAAGGCTGCCATCTGGATGTAGGGATGACTCCCGGACTTTTACCTTTTCTCAGTATACCCATGATTCTCGAGTGGGGTGGCATGAAGCATGAAATGTTTAGCACCATCAATGGCAAAACCATGGTCAATTATAGTGTTTACCCATGCGCCGATGGAAAGTGGTTGGCCCTAGGTGCCCTCGAGGTGAAATTCTGGAATAACCTCTGTGATTGTGTAGGCAAACCCGACTGGAAGCGAAAGCATGATATGGAGCTTTCCGTACATCAATTTCCCAAAGCCGAAGTTGAAGCACTTTTCCTTCAAAAAACGCGAGAGGAATGGCTTACTTTATTCAAAGGGAAAGACGTTTGCGTAAGCCCGGTGCATGAATTGAACGAACTGGAACAACAAAACTATTTTCAAGAAATAAAAGCCTTTAAATCATTTAAAACGGCTCAGGGTACAGAATTACAGACCCTGGGCACTCCATTTCAAATCATCGAATAAACATTAATTTTTTTCTTATGGAAGCATATATCTATGATGCTCTACGTACAGTCCGGGGAAAAGGTAGCCGCAAGGGCGCCCTTAACGGAATTACGCCAACCTTCTTGTTGACTAGTGTTTTAAAGCAATTGCGTGAAGAGCATAATTTTGATCCTACTTTGGTGGAAGATCTCATTATGGGTTGTGTCACCCAGATTATGGACCAAGGGGCCAACATCGCCAAAACTGCTGCCCAGCAGTCAGGTTACGGAGACCACCTATGTGGGGTAACGCTTAACCGCTTTTGTGGTTCGGGCTTAGAGTCTATCAACCAAGCGGCCGCCTACATCAAGTCAGGCTTCTCCGATTTGATCATTGCTGGCGGGGTAGAGAGTATGTCTCGGGTAAAAATCGGTTCGGATGGGGGCGCCCTGATGATGGACCCCAATGTTGCCCTACCGGGTCACATTGTTCCCCAAGGCATCTCCGCCGACTTGATCGCTTCCAAATACGGTTTTAGTCGACAAGATACCGATGAATTTGCCTATATTTCGCAAATGCGGGCAACCCAAGCCGAGCAAGAAAAACGCTTCAAGTCCCGCCGTGACGTAAAAGATATCAATGGGGTTACGGTTTTGGCCACTGATGAAAACATCCGTCCCAAAACTACCGTAGAGGCTTTAGCTTCCCTTGACCCTTCATTTGCCCAAATGGGGGCTATGGCTGGTTTTGATGCCGTAGCCATCGATCGTTATCCCGAATTAGAAAGAATCAATCACGTACACCACGCGGGCAACTCTTCTGCCATCGTAGATGGAGCCGCCATCGCCCTCGTGGGTAGCAAAGAAGCCGGCGAAAAATTAGGCATGAAACCCCGGGCCAAAGTAATTTCGGTGGGCATTGACGGGGCCGATCCTACGATTATGCTAACCGCACCTGCGCCAGCCAGCCGCAAAGCCCTCAAAAAAGTAGGAATGCAACACCAAGATATTGATCTATACGAAGTAAACGAAGCCTTCGCTGTCGTACCCATGCGCTTTATGCAAGATCTGGGCGTACCGCATGACAAGGTCAACGTAAATGGGGGAGCCATCGCTCTAGGACACCCTCTGGGCGCCACCGGTTGTATGTTGATCGGAACCTTGCTGGATGAACTAGAACGTCAAGACAAAGAAACGGGACTCGCTACGCTCTGCATCGGCGGCGGAATGGGGATTGCCACCATCATCGAGCGCGTCTAATTTTAGAACCGAGAAGAGAGAGGAGAGAAGAGAGATGTTATCATCAAGTTTTTTTAGCAGGATTTAATGCTATAAATATCTTTTGAAGCTTAGGATCATTTTCCTTATTTCTGTAATCTCCGATATGAGAAGTTGAGTGTCTCGATATGCTATATAAACTAAATCAGTAGCTATGTAAAGTTGGGTTTCAAGTTCACAAAGAGAACCAACAGCAACGTCTAGATGAAACTTAAGCTGGGTATCTGTACTTCTGCCACAGCCTTCAGCAATATTAGAGGGCACAGAAACGACAGATCTTCTTATTTGAGAGCGTAGTCCAAATTTCTCTTCTTCTGGTAGTTTTTGAGTGATTATATAGATGTCTTTACAAAGTTCCCGACTTCTTTTCCAAATCTCGAGGTTCAAAAAATTATGTTTCATTCAAGTGTATTTAATTTATCAAGTAATTAATTAATGCCTGAGCAGGGATTTCTCTCCTCTCTATTCTCTGCTCTCTACTCTTAGTATTATGATTGAAAACGAATTCTTCCGCTACGAAGTCGACGGGGAAGGGATAGCCACCCTCACCATTGACCAAAAAAATAATCCCACCAACTTATACAGTTTTACCTTCATCCAAACCTTCTTGGATACCGCCGAAAAAGCGCTACAAGATGAGCAGGTGAAAGGGGTAATTGTTACCTCCGCGCAACGCATGTTTATGGCTGGTGCCGACCTCCGCGAATTAGAAGTAAGCAATTCCGGGCCAGAAGACTTTTTGAAGGGGTCCCTGGCCATGCAAAAGCGATTCCGAGGTATAGAAACCGGGGGGAAACCCTTTGTCGCCGCCATCAATGGTACGGCATTGGGAGGGGGGATGGAGCTATGTTTAAATTGCCATCACCGCATAGCTCTAAATAATCCCAAAACCAAGCTGGGTTTTCCCGAAGTAAAAGTGGGCCTCCTGCCCGGCGGTGGAGGAACCGCCAAAGCACCCTACCTCATGGGCATCCAAAATGCTTTGATGTACATCTTGCAGGGAGTGGAGGCCAATCCCCAAAAAGCAGCCAAAGATGGCCTTATCGATGCCGTGGCCAACAGCCCCGAAGAAATGATCCAAATGGCCCGGACGTGGATCCAAGAGAATCCCAAGCCCATGCAGCCTTGGGATAATAAGAGACACAAAATCCCTGGTGGCGGACTGATGACTCCTGTGGGGGTACAAACCATTATGGGAGCCGTTGGCAACGTGCGGAAGCAGACCCACGGTAACTATCCCGCCGCCCAATACATCTTAGCTACCGTACACGATGGCTTACAAGTGGGAATCGACCGGGCCTTGGAAATTGAAGCCCGGTACTTTACCAAAGCCTTGCATAGTAAAGAAGCCAAAAACATGATCCGGACCGGCTTTATTCAGATGCAAGCGGCCCGCAAAGGAAAAGCCCGGCCCAAAGGCTTTGAGAAAACCGAGTTTAAGAAAATTGGCATGCTCGGCGCCGGGATGATGGGGGCTGGCATTGCCTACGTTTCGGCCAAAGTGGGCATGGATGTCGTTTTGAAAGATGTCAGCCTTGAAGCCGCCGAAAAAGGCAAGGCCTATTCCCAAATGCTCCTCCAAAAGAAATTGAGCAAGGGCTACACTACCCAAGAAAAAGTAGATGCATTCCTGAGTAAAATCCATCCCACCGACGACCCCGCCACCGTCGCCGATTGTGATATGGTGATTGAAGCCGTCTTTGAAGATACCGGCCTTAAATTTAAGGTAACCAAAGAAACAGAAGCGGTTTTGGGTGCCGACAAAATCTACGCTTCCAATACCTCTACTATCCCAATCACCGAATTGGCTACAGCCTCCAAGCGCCCCGAACAATTTATTGGTTTGCACTTCTTCTCTCCAGTAGACAAAATGCCGCTGGTCGAGATCATTATGGGTGAAAAAACCAATGATGAAACCCTAGCGGCCGCCATGGATTATGTCATCGCGATTGGGAAAACCCCCATTGTCGTAAACGATAAACGCGGATTTTACACCTCCCGGACCTTTGGGACTTTTGTAAACGAAGGCATCTTCCTCCTAGAAGAAGGAGTACCAGCGGCGATGATTGAAAATGTAGCCAAAATGAAAGGTATGCCCGTGGGCCCCTTGGCAGTCTTAGATGAGGTATCCTTAACCTTGAGTACCCACGTATTTGAGAGCGATCCCAATCCGAATAAGTCGGCTGCCCAAGTAAGAGGCTATAAAATTCTGAAAAGAATGGTGGATGAATATGGCCGCACCGGAAAGAAAGACGGCAAAGGCCTTTATGAATATCCCGAAGGAGGGAAAAAATTCCTATGGCCAGAATTGGCAGCTATTTTCCAATCCAATCCCGAGGCAATAGATAAAGAAATCGTCGCCAAACGGATTATGCACCGCCAGGCTTTGGAGGCCTTCCGTTGTCTGGAAGAAGGCGTCTTAAGGGCCGTGGTAGACGGTGACGTAGGCTCCGTACTGGGTTGGGGATTCCCAATCTACACCGGTGGAGCTCTTTCCTACATCGATTATGTGGGAATTCAGGCCTTTGTGCAAGACTGCGATGCCTTTACCGAAAAATTTGGAGAGCGTTTTTACGTTTCGGACAAACTGCGGGCGATGGCCGAGGCAGGTATGTCCATACACGATTACGGGAAGGAACTCGCTGCCTCATGATCTGTGAAGCAAAGGCTTGATTTGAGTTTACAATAGTTGATTAAGGAAGGCCTGGGGCTTGCCCGCGTAAGCCCGAATGGTACAAGCGAGTACCTAAGTGCTGGCGCGGGCCGGGCTAGGCTGCCGAGCCGGCCAACGCGCCAACCAGCGGCGGTCTCGGCCCTCCGGGCGCCTATCCCTAAGCCTTTAAGAGCAGTGAGCGCTGAGCAGTAAGGAGAGAAATGAGAATTGGGGCACAATAAAAGCAATCGATTGGCTAGTCTGGGGGGGATTGGCTAGCCCCTTTTCCTAGTATTAGCATCTCGCTAAGACTGATGCTCGGGCACGATTGCATTGTGTCCGCATCTTTTCGGGCATGGGTAATGCCCGGGTTTGGATTGGCTTTCGCTAAGTTGACGGCATTGAGCTACTTGCTTTCCTAGTCTTAGCGTTTCACTTAGTCTTAGCGTCTCGCTAAGACTCTGACGAAACAGACGTGAAGCAGTTTGATATTTAGTGGTATTAAAAAATGTTTTATATGAATAGTTATACGAACTACTACTTCACCGAAGAACACCAGTTATTCCGCCAAAGCGTGCGGAGTTTTTTGGAAAAAGAAATTAAGCCTCAAATTCCTGAATGGGAGAAGCAGGGTTTTGTACCTAAGGAAGCTTACCGCCAATTTGGTGAAATGGGCTACTTCGGTATCGCCTTTCCGGAATCGGTGGGCGGACTGGATCTGGATATCTTCTTTGAGGTAGTGCTCAACGAGGAGATGTGCCGTATCAATTCCGAAGGGGCCCGGGCCAGTTTGATGGCGCATAGTGGCCTCGCCCTCACCCATATCAATGCCGAAGGCAATGAGGCCCAAAAAGAAAAATACCTCATACCCGGCATTCGCGGGGAAAACGTAGGGTGCTTGGCTATTTCCGAACCCGGAGGTGGATCGGATGTAGCTTCCATCCAAACCAAGGCGGTCAAGGAGGGCGATGACTACATCATCAATGGCTCCAAAACCTTTATCACCAATGGGGTCTTATCCGATTTTCTCATTGTGGTATGCCGCACCGACCCCGAGAGTAAAGGGGCCCATGGCTTGAGCTTGATCATTGTAGACCGGGAAACCGAAGGGGTTTCGGCAACCATGCTGGATAAACTAGGCTGGCGTGCCTCAGACACCGGAGAAATTGCCTTGCAAGATGTCCGGGTGCCCCAAAGCAATCTTTTGGGCGAAGAAGGCAAAGGCTTCTACTATGTGATGCACCACTTCAATTCGGAACGACTAGGGATGGCCATGGTAGGCGTTGCCCACAGTGACTATGCCCTAGAGTTGGCGCTCCAGTATATGAATGAGCGGGAAGCTTTTGGTAAGAAAATCAACCGCTTCCAAGTGCTTCGCCATCGCATAGCCCGCATGGCTTCCGAAATTGAGGCCAACCGGGCCTTCATGTACGACTTATACCGCCGCTACCAAGACGGGGAGTACTTAGTAAAAGAATCGTCTATGGCCAAGATTGTATGTACTGAGCTCAATGAAAAAGTAGTTACCCAGTGCTTGCAGATGTTTGGTGGCTACGGCTTTATGGAAGAGTACCCCTTGGCCCGGATGTACCGGGATTGCCGGGTCGGCACCATCGGGGGCGGCACTACGGAAATCTGCTGCGAGATCGTCTCCAAGATGATGATAGACACGGTTCAGTACGAAAAAGCTGTCTAAAATAAGAACAGAGAGGAGAGAACAGAGAGGAGAGATAAGATAAAAGAGGTTTTGTCTCTCTTCTCTCATCTCGGCTCTCTCTTCTCAAATGGCTGAGGGATAGAGCGGCCTGTTTGAGCTCGTGAGGGCCTGGCGGGGAAAGGCAGCGAGTAGCGAAAGCCCGGGATGTGGGGGCGGCACTACGGAAATCTGCTGCGAGATCGTCTCCAAGATGATGATAGACA
>CAWUIO010000096.1:0-25327 GCA_963922455.1 uncultured Microscillaceae bacterium | reverse complement strand
AATCAAGAGTGGGGCCCTACCCTTATCAGAGATTGCCCGAATCCTGGAAGTTCCCTTGGGGACTATTGAGAAAATTGCCCAAGAGTTGCCCCCAGCTCGGTAAAGTGCCAATTTTTATCTCTTTTTATTTTTTGGCAATTGATCCAGGGTAAATCTAGATTTTCCTAAAGCCAAATAGAATAAACAAGCGTACATACAATTGCCGTCTGGTAGGTACTATCTCCATTCGGGTTGTATTTTGAGTTGAGCCCAATAACCCGGCTTAGGGATGGAGCGGCCTGTTTGAGCTCGTGTTGGCCTAGTGCGTAGAGGCAGCGAGTAGCGACAGCCCGACCCGCGCCCGCCAAAATGAACAGCTTGCTAGCAAGTATCTTAGCGCGGGGAAGCTCCAAGACATACTTATTGACAACAGGATTTGAAAAATACGAATCTGGAACTAACACATTTAAGCGATGAAAAACCTAGCCCTCTTTCTATATTATGGAACATGTTTGCTATTTTTTTGCCCTAGTACTGCCCAATTACAGGAGCTCGATGCCGAATTGGTTGTACAATCGGGCCATTACGAAGAAGTCTTATGCCTTGCGGTAAGCCCAGATGGCCGGTATGTTGCCAGTGGAGGGGCCGATGGTAAGATTATTCTCTGGGATGTACAAAGCGGGAAAGCCTATCGAAAGATCCACGCGCACGTAAAAGGGGTAAAATCTTTGGCCTTTAGCCCCGATGGAAAAGTACTCATAAGCGGAGGCGACCGTAGTGATCAAGATTTGGTGTACTGGGACTGGTTGCAGGGAAAGGCAATCTTCCGAGTAGAAAAAGCCCATAGTAATTCCATTGAGACATTAGTGTTTAGCCCTGATGGTCAATGGCTCCTTACGGGTACCTACCGAGAAGCTAAAATCTGGAAAGTGGCCGACCGAAGTCTCTACAAAGAAATAACGGGCAAGGGGAAAGCTTTTAATGACTTGATTATCAAACATACGGTTGAGCACGCCGCCTTCCACCCCAAACTCCCTCAAGTATTGCTGGGCACGGCCCATAAGGATATCATACTTCTGAGTTATCCAGAATTAGAGCTCATTCGCTCCGTGGATGTAAAAGGAACGGAATCACTCGCCCAAACCCTGGCCTATCGTCCTGATGGCAAAACTTTTCTACATACCGGCTCGATGGGTAAAATTGTAGAACGCGATGCCCAAAGCCTGGAGAGTATCACAGAAACCGAAGGAATCGGTACCGGGACGCCTTGTCCCTGCCTTATCAGTCCGAAGCAAGAGGAGGTTTTTACCGGTTGCGGAGGAGATATCCGCATACAAGATTTAAAAAGTGGGGTTAATCGTATTTTACCCGACGTAGCCAACTCCATCAGTACCGCTACCTATGACCCCAGCGGCACGCTCATTGGTATTGCGGGCTTGGACAAAAACGACCAGTTTGTCATCAAACTATTCAATGCCAAAACCGGCACCCTACTCCGCCAGATCAAGGGTTACCCAGGCAAGGTAATCTCCCTAAATTTTAGCCAGGAAAATGGCTACTTGGCCAGTGGTAACCAAGGCCGCCCTACCAATATCTGGTCTTTAGGCGACACAGAAGGCATTCGCAACTTTCTCGATGGCACTTTTTCTAAGCGCGGGGATATTTACTCTTCGGTTGTATTTGGCCCCGAAGATAAAAGCCTGCTCAATGCCACCCAAAGTGCCGTATTTGTCTGGGATACCCAAACAGGAGCCTTAAAAAACCGGGTTTTTGAGCGGGCAAAGGAGCGGGACAATTTGCAATTTTCACCCCTTGGCAATAAAATGGTACTCAATACCCATTACATTAAAGTATTAAATCCCTTGACCGGAGAGGTTCAAAAAGACCTGGGGCCCGCCCGCCTGGCCACCCGCAGTGTAGCCCTAGGCCCCCAGGGAAAAATCATTTATGCCGGAGGGTTCAAAGAAATAAAACCTTGGGATGCGGATACATACCAAGAACTTCCCTCACTAGAAATCGGAGGCTACGCCTGGGAAATGGCCTTTCACCCCAAAAAAAATCACCTCATCACCCAAGAAGGCTACCTCTACCTCAGAAACGCCGAGACCGGCGAAGAAATCCAGGAATTGGCCCGCCGCGCTGAAGAAAACCTAATCTTTACGGCCGATGGGCGCTATCTCATAAGCTCTTATTTGGATACCATCTTCTATCGTGATACCCAGGCCAACTACGCTATCACCCGAAGACTCCTAGGGCACGAAGACCAAGTGAGCGCCTTGGCCCTTAGTCCCGACCAAAGGCTCCTGGCTAGCGGAAGCTTGGACGGCTCCATCAAACTTTGGGACATCCAGAGTGGGGATCTCCTGGTTACCTTGATTGCCCTTAATGAGGAAGATTTTATCATGACCACCCCCGATTTGTATTATATGACCACGAAGCAGGGGGCCAATGGGCTCGCTTTTCGGATTGGCGAAAAAATCTATCCCTTTGACCAATTTGATTTACAATTTAATCGCCCCGATATCGTCCTGGAACGCATAGGTTATGCCTCTCCCGAAATCATTGAGGTACTGCGTAAGGCCTACCTAAAACGGATCAAACGATTAAACTATAAGCCAGAGCAATTTCAAAAAGATTTTCGTTTGCCCGAGATCAAACTGGCCCAGTGGGACTTCCCTATCAGTGTATCCGAAAAAGAAATTACGCTGGAAGTGGAAGCCTCGGATGCTCAATTTCCTTTAGACCGCTTGCTGGTCTCGGTCAACGATGTACCCATCCACGGACGACAGGGCTCGGATTTGAAAAAGCAGAAGAAATTGAAAATTCGCCAAAAAATACGCATCCCTCTCTCTAATGGCAAAAACCAAATCAAAATCTCGGTACTCAATAGCAATGGCAACGAGTCTCTCCGCCAAAGCTTTGAGGTAAATTATGATGGCCAACCCAGCCCGGTCAGAAGACATCTTATTGCGCTGGGAGTCTCTAGCTTTGCCGATAAGAAAATGAACCTGCAATATGCTCGCAAAGATGCCCAGGATTTGGTTAAAGAATTTATGAGCTACCCCTCGGGCGATCAATTTACAGAGTTGCAAATTGACACCTTATACGACGAGCAAGTTACCCTCGAGAATGTGGCCCGCCTCAAAGCCAAGCTTGAAAATACCCAAGTAGATGACCACGTGGTGATCTTTGTGGCCAGTCACGGTCTCCTGGACCAAAATCAAGACTATTACCTGGCCACGCACGATGTCGACTTCCCGAATCCCTCCCGCCGGGGGCTTCCCTATTTTGAGTTGGAATCCTTACTCGATGGCATCCCGGCCCGCAATAAAATGCTCTTGATTGATGCCTGCCATTCGGGGGAGCTAGACAAGGAGGATGAAGTAGCCCTGGCGCAAAACACCCAGGCGGGTTCGCTACGGGCCCGCGGTTTTGGTGAGCAAGATCAAACCATCGAGGAAGACCAGGACGTGGACGAACTAGACCTAGACTTCGACGTGGGCTCTTTAAAACAAGTGGGACTCAAAAACTCTTTTGCCCTGATGAAAGAAGTTTTTGCCGACCTGCGTCGGGGTACAGGGGCCACAGTTATTGCCAGCGCCGGTGGTTTGGAGTATGCCTTAGAGGGCGACGAGTGGAAAAATGGGGTGTTTACGTACTGCCTTCTCCATGGGCTTCGCAACGGCACGGCCGATCAAAACAAGGATCAAAAGATTTACTTATCTGAACTTCAGCGCTTTTTGCAGTCTGAAGTACCCAAACTTACTAATGGGAGACAACAACCTACTTCTCGGATCGAGAACCTGATTAATGACTTTCAAGTTTGGTAGCTCATGGTTTTTTGGGGCTTGCCCGCGCTTAAAAAAAAACTGGTTTAAAGTAAAACATCCTGGCGGGCGCGGGCCGGGCTTTCGCTACTCGCTGCCTTTCCCCGCTGGGCCAACACGAGCTCAAACATGCCGCTCTATCCCTAAGCCGGAAAACGGAGCCGAGAATCGGAAGTTGGGACTTTGTTGAATGGCCAAGTTATAAAAACTCTGTTCATAAGCTATCACAAGGCATTTAGAAACTGTTTAAATTTAATTGTGTTGGGCTGCAAAGAGCCATTTCGGGAACCTGATTTCATCAAATTCCTCGCCCATAGCGCTGCTATGCGCTCATTGTTTATTTCATCAGAACCCCAAACTGGCCCTTTTCGCCGACAAAAAATAAACACAAACAGTTTCTTAGATAATATAAGTCATTCTTGTCGTATCGGCCGTGAGAATAAACCTTCTGTCTTATGGCAAGCTGCGTCTTCTGTACGCTTAACTCGAGGCTCTGACAACATGGTATTGTGTCCCTATCTTTTGGAGCCTATAATGCCCTCTTATCTGTATTTTTTCGCTAAAATGATAGCTATGAGGGCCTCGCTAAAACCTTCACAACTCAAGCCACAATCCCTGGCTTATCCTTGGCCCTTGACGCTAAGCTTGGAAGAGGCCAGGTCTTTAGGCTTTTTTTACATTTAAATATATCCTATTGAGCAAAAAGTGGCTATCGAGCTGGACATCCGATGGCTTAGCGCTGCCGATTACCAGCAAATGAGAAAGTATGGTATTCTTCCAGAAAAAGGTATTGAATTAATTCTTGGAAAAATCATGAATATGGGCCCTGCGGGATAAAGGCATACTGGCCTAGTAAACCGTTTAGTTTTTTTTTATCAGCTCTTGAGCGAAAAAGTAATCCTGAGTGTACAAAACCCGATCTTACTCGATGAATATTCGCAACCCGAACCTAACCTCGCCCTTTTACAACCCAAGGAAATTTTCTACGAGGATGATTACCCTGAGCCTGGGGACATTTTTTGCCTAATTGGGGTAGCAGACCCTTCCATAAACTACGACCGGGATATTAAAGCCCCCCTTTATGCCCAAGCCGGTATACCCGAATACCTCCTCCTGGATTTACATGCCCGACAAATTGAATTGTATAGTTAGTCCCAATCCGGGCAATACCGTTTGAAAGAACTTATTCTGACCGGTTGTCTAGTTCAATTGAAAAGTTTGGCTGTAAAATTAGAGGCAAAGAACACCCCAAATCGCTTACTGAACAATTTCCTCTTTGCTCACTTTGGACCTATCGGAGGGAACTTCTTCGGGAGGGGCTGAGGGAAGAGGGGCAAAATAGGTAGGGGTGTAGTACTTTTCGGCTAGGGTAATCGCCGTTTGGGGCGTGTATATGCCCACATAATTGAGTTCGTAATCGGGAAGGATGATCAACCGGCCCATCCGGTAAGCATGGGAGTTTAGTAAAACGGGGGAGTTATACATTTTCCCATAAAGTCGTTTGCCACTACTTTGGTTCATCAAGATAAAGATGGGATTGTAGTAGAGCATATCTTCTGGGTTAATGCGTTGAAGGTCAATAAACTCCTCAAAGGCATTTTTTGCTCCAGAGACACGGATGATGGCGTCCATAGGTGTATTTGCCCCAGCTGCCAGCAGGGTTTCTACTCCGGCCGCGTGAATATACACCACAGAGCTTGAGTCTTTTCGGTCATCCAAGAGGGCCTGCACCTTATTCATATTTTTCTCGATGTCGGCAATCAAGTTTTTGGCCTCTGCCTCTCTTTGGAGAAATTGCCCTACATCGCTTACCCAGCTTTTTAAACTCTCGATGGTATTGGGAGAAGTAAATGTGACATAATCAATGCCGGGTTTTTTCTTGACTTCCTCAATAATGGCGCTTGGGCTACCCTCCGTATCAGAAAGAACCAAATCAGGGCCTTGCTGAATTAAGTAGTCTGGCCTAAGGGTTGCCTCATAGCCTACTCGAGGTAGATCCATATGGGGGTAGCGGGGGTGGCTGCGGTCGGTTGCGATGATCTTGTTAGAATCGCCCAAGGCAATGACAAGCTCGGTCAGGGCAGAACCAATTACAATAATTTTATGGTAATTTTTGGGGGGAGCGGAGCTTGCCTTTCCTAAATCTGGAGACAAGCTATCTGAAGGGCCAAGGTCTTCCAAAGCAGCGGATGATTTTCCCGAGCCATTACAATTGATAAGCAAAGACAAAGCAAACAGGGAAAACCACCGCATAATCTTAAGGGTTAATTTATACCAGCAAGTAAGTAAAAATGTAGGGGGTAGTCAAGAAATTGTAAAGTAAATTGTGTGAATAGGCCAAAAGAATAAGAAAGTCCTTAAATAATTTCGCGTTTGTCTTTGATCAT
The DNA here is from genome assembly GCA_963922455.1 of uncultured Microscillaceae bacterium. Classification (GTDB taxonomy): domain Bacteria; phylum Bacteroidota; class Bacteroidia; order Cytophagales; family Microscillaceae; genus CAWUIO01. Next base: position 19,134 of record CAWUIO010000096.1, on the reverse strand, counting down.
GTCAAAGAGTAATTCCTTGGCACGGTGTAATTGCGCCTTGACAGTCCCAAGAGGGATCTCAATCTTTTTGGCAATTTCGTCATACGAGTACTCCTTAAAGTAGCGCAATTCGACTAGTCTTTGATACTTATGAGGCAATTTAGTAACAATCATTTGCATCAATTCCACTTTTTGAGTCTTAATGGCACGTTCTTGGGGATCAAGGTTATGATCGCGAATATCTATGGCAACTTCCTCTCCACTATCATCTTTAAAAGAGGAGTTAATACTTAAAGTCTCCAACTTTTTCTTGCGGATAAAATCAATACAGTTATTGGTGGCAATCCGAAACAACCAGGTACTAAAGGTGTATTCTTTTTTGAATTTGGCCAAACCCCGGAAGGCTTTGGCAAAAGCCTCAATGGTAAGATCCTCCGCATCATCTGTATTTTTCACCATTTTTAACATGGTGTGATACAAGGGCTTACGATATCGCTCCATCAATTCGGCATAGGCTTTCTCATCGTTGTTCTCCCGAGCTTTATCGATTAGCTCAAAATCTTTGAGTGCCTTCTCCGAAAACTTTTTCTTATTTTCTACTCCCATTTAATTTTTTTTATTCCTAAGACGGACAGTCCGATTATAAAAATATAGAATACGTACAGAAAATCAAAAATTACCAAGCTAAGCCCCGACAGGCTACCTTCTAGTTTACGCTGAAAACGGTACAAAATCGCACAATGTATCACTAGTCTGGTAAGGAACATTACATCCAAAAATAGGGTAAAATTATCCAAATCGGCGTAGAAACGTAAAATAACGTATCCAATCCAGAAAATGCTGCGTAACATGATGTATGCTCCCAAGAGCAACTTATACTGTACCGGATAATACATGCCCACAGAGATATGCCTAATTTTCTGGCGGAACCAAGTCTTCCAAGATTCTTTGGGATATGAAAACGTCAAACTGTTGGGATGCAGACTTATGGAATAATTATCCGAATGGCTAACTTGGGATACAAATAGGTCATCATCCCCTCCCGTGATGTGTTCGTGGTGTAAAAAGCCCCTAGATTCTTTAAATAAACTTTTGCGGTACGCTAAATTCCTTCCTACTCCCATATACGGGAAACCAGACAAAGTGTAGGAAGAATATTGAAAGGCGGTCAAAGAAGTCTCATACTGGATAAACGCATTTAAAAACGTTTTATGCTTAAAGTAAGGAGAAAATCCCAAAACAATTTTTTTACCCTCCCCCATTTGTCCCTGCATTTGCTGTATCCATCGCTCACTCGCCGGAATACAATCTGCATCGGTTAAAAGTAAAAAATCGTATCTTGCTTCTTCTATGCCCTGACTTAATGCGAATTTTTTGGGATTAATCCCTTCGGGCGGCTGGTCAATCCGGATGTAGCGAAAGCGTGTATCCTGCGCTTTCCATTGGGCCATAATCTGGGGACTATCATCGGTAGAGCGGTCATCTACCAAAAGTACTTCAAACACTGGATAGTTTTGTTTGAGAAGGATAGGAATTAATTTGGGAAGGTGTATGGCTTCATTGTGCGCGCAAATTATAATACTTACTCCTTCTAGTGCTTTATCATCTTCTGCATGTTGAGGCTCCTGGTAGTAGAGAACCCTCATATGAATAAGCAGGTCATACAAAATCAAGCCCAGGCAACTTAAACTCCATAAAATTGTAAGGTATCCCATGTTTACAAAGCCTGATTAATTCTCCAATGTAATTCTTGCAAAGATCCCCAAAGGGCTCGAATAGCCAAACAAGTACCCAAAATTGGGTCGTTTTCCTTATTTCGGGCCCCATCCTGATTGAAATAACTGCCCGATTTGCTCCGGTATACAGGCAATTCCCCTAAAATATCTTCTGGCCAGTTTCCTTCCAAATGAACTGTATAAGCAGCCTCGGCCCAAATAGACATATGATACAAGGCTAGGGTTTGGTGCCATTGTCCAGGGTCTTTGGGGGATATGCCGGCTGGGTATGGGAATTGGGCATTATTGCGCATCCACTTAATTACATCTTGTACTTCCGGATCTTGCCCTTGATAGCCACAAGCTATTAAAGCTAATAAGCCTTCGCAAGTGGCCGTAGCATAACTTCGATAGATAGGCAGTTCTACTTGAGTATCCAAGACACCGGCTTTGTTGGCCCCACTTAAAACGGGAGAATAGTAAAAACCACCATCCGCATATTTTTCAGAGGGAAGATGGGCATTCGTGCCCTGCCATCGCAAATCCTCTGGTCTTTTTTGGGAGTAGCTTAAAAACCATCGGGCTTTTTGGTAGGTGTTTTCCTGCTCCCAATCACTGGCCCGTAAAGCATCCAACACTTTACGCGTATGGGATAAATCTACATGGCCTGTGTAGCCGTACCCAAGATTGGTTTCACCAAAACCCCAAGCTCCATAAGCAGGATTTTCAAGGCTTACCCCTCGGGCTGTATCAAACTGTTGCTTTTGCAAATAAAGCTGCATGCGACGAATAGGAAGTGAATCTTCGGGTATTTTTAGTTTAACTAAGCACTTGAGTGCAAAGGCAGTGGCATAGTTTGGGTATTCTAATACCAAGGGATCGGATAAGCCTAGGGCTCCTTGTGAGTCTAAACGCGATAGTATAAACGAGCGGGCCATTCTTAAGGTAGTATCCGGAACCTTAACTACCGAATCGGGCAAGGAGAGTAAAGTCTCTAATACATAAGGAGTGTAAGCTTGCCCTTCTTTTAAAATACCGTGTACCTGGCTACGCCAAGCGCCATCTGGGGCTTGTTGCTGAATCAGAAATTGAGCTGCTTGTTTTAACTTTTCGTAGGAACCTTGATACCTTTGACTTTTTTCTTCCTCACCTGGGCTACAAGCTCCCATCCAAAGGGTAAAGCCAATAATCATTGCTCCCGGAAAGCTCCAACATGTACCGATAATACGATTCATAGATTTCTAAGCTACAAAAAAGAAATAGGCAGGGAAAAGATTTCCCTGCTTATCCATCAACAAGAATACGCGTTCAACGAAACATTTACTCTTTTTCTTGAGACTGGGCTAACAAAAACTCTTTATCATTTTCAACACTCAGGGCCAAGACACAGGCGGCTGTACAAAAAACCGGGCTGGTGATACAGTGGTGACCATTCCAGCTTCCATTTTCGTTTTGTATTTTTTGGAGCAGGGTATTCATTTTTTGCTTCCACTGGGTCCAATCATTTCCTCCACTGATGAGCATAGACTCGCTGGTCATCATAAAGCTCAAAAACTCCTCTCCCCCATTGTTTCCAAAGCCAGCCAAGACCCGATCATCCTGCAATTGTTCTACACTTTGGCGGTTTGCTTCGTAAGCATCGGCCAGGCGCTCTACTTCTTCATCGGAAATCCCCGTTTTTTTAAGGGTTTCACGGCTAATCCCATCAGAATCATCTAAATTTCCTTTGATTTTAGCATCCTTAATTAATTCCTTGGCTCGGCGAACTTCTTGAGACGTGGCCCGGTTGGCTCCGGCTACCGAATACAAAGCGACTCCGGCCCCTCGCTCACTTTTTACTCTTCCCGACTTATCAATATTCTGTTTTTGATAGTCCCGGGCTTTTTTCAAGGCTTTTTCATCTATTTCTACTCCTTGGGTATAAGCTAGTTCCAGTGCTGAGTTGGCCATAGCCGATTGCAAAACAGGGGCCCATCCTCCGCCTACCATACTTCCATCTTCCGACTGTGCGGCTTGAACTTTGACAAGGCATTTTTCGGTGGCTTGTTTTACCCTCTTGTACAGCCCACTATTTTCCTCGATAAGGGGTGTCATTCTCAGAAAAAACTGTACACACATACTAGCATCTATGTTTTGACCAAGTTTTACTTGGGGTTGGGTACCTTTAATATTGGTCAAGGCAAATCCTTCTTCGGGGGATGTTTCTACTACTTCTAGTAGGTAATTCAAGGCTTTTGTAAGGTTTTCGGCGTAAGGGCCGGTTTTTAAGGTACTACCGGTACGGAGCAAGGCCATAGCAGCAAAAGCCGTGGTGGCCGGGTCTACGGCCACGTTGAGGGCATTTCGTTCTCCTTGATTATGGTGGGTGCCAGCGCCCCATCCTCCATTTTCAAATTGAGCCGAGACTAGATAATCAATCCCTCGTTTTAGAACGGGACTAGATAGGATACTGTCTTTATTTACTTGGGTTTTAGGGGTGTATACTAGGCCGATTTCCTTACGGGTGGGCTGTTTATTTGATATAGCCCAATATCCGCCCATCACCACCAGGCTGACGATTAGCATCAGCATTGGGTTTAGCAATTTCATACGTTTATAATTTATTGATGAGAAAATAGGTGTACCGGCCGGTAAACTTGTATATATATACCCAGCAATTGCCCTCGCATTACAAGGGAATTATTTTTTTTTAAATTCAGGGGCCAAACAGACAGGGCAATACACGACTTATCTACTCACTATCAACAACTTACACCTTAAGTCTATGATACAGACCTACACTATAAAATGGAAATCGCCCGATAAAACAACTTGAGTTCTAGATCAGAAATTATTATTAAGCACTGATGTTGAATGGCTTAGGGATGGAACGGCATGTTTGAGCTCGTATTGGCTTGTGGGGAGAGGCAGCGAGTAGTGACAGCCCGACCCGCGCTGGTAGTTTCTTTCCTATGAAAACTTGAGGGAATAGCGCGGGGAAGCCCCTAGAAAGCTATTTTTGGCACATAAGAAAGGACTAATCCAACACTCTTTTTAAGACAATATGTGCAAAGAAACTACTCGCGTATGTAGGTCTTTTTCCCTTTGGAATTGATATAATATTTCCCGCCTTGCTTCCCTCGGTATACCGGTTTTCCTTTGTATAATTCTTGGCTGGCCGTTTCTTCTGGGGAAGTGCTTATCGGTATAGTTTTCTTGGTTTCTACTTTTTGGGAGGGCTGTGACTTGGAGGGTTCCGGCTCTTGAGAAGAGTTAGTAGGAACTGTAGAGGGCCGAGAGCCAAATGACATAGTGGGGGTATGGGCTAATTGAGCGCGGTTTTTCCAAAGTAGCATGCCACCGCCTACCAGGGCCCCGCCTAATACGGCAAAGCCTAGATTTTTTATCCAATCTTGCATAGACTTTATTTGATTGATTCTGTAAATTAATCTAAATATTATAAACATAGCTCCTTTACCTAATTTTAGCCTTTTGCCTCCCAAGCCTTAATACTCGGCCAGTGCATCCAAATTCATGCGTTTGGCGATAAATTTGATAAAGTCGCTGCTTTCTTGTTGGTCGGCCACAATGGTGAGCAAGACCCTATCGGATACCGCAATCATCAGTTCGGCTTTTCTCTTTTTTCGCGAATAGACCTCCCAACCTATCATACCAGGGGCGAAGGTAAACTTACCAGAAACCATATAGGGCGTTTCTCTTCGGGGTTCTCTATTCCAAAGGGCTACGTTTTGGGCCAGATTAGCTTCTTTGCCATTAAAATCATCTAGGGTAATTCGGATATGCGAGGTTCCATTGGTGTAGGTTTGTTCGGCATTGGTGTATGAAGAACCACTCATCCCGTAGGGTGTTCCCACGAAGGCTCCTTCCGGCTTAAAGTCGGCTATTTCTGTGGGGAGGAAGCTTCTCAAGATACTGTCATTGAGGGCTACCGTGTCGCCTTTTTGATTTCTTTCTTCCCTTAAGGCTTCAGCGTCTTCCTGTATTTCTTGAATATCTTCCTCATCTAAGGCAAGTTCGGGTGGGTCATAGGCGGTATCGTCTATGTGGGAAGAACTACAAGCTCCCCAAATTCCTAAGAATAATCCAAAAAAAAGCCGATTTTTAAAATGTTTCATGGTATGTTATTTACTCTTGGGGGCCTCCTTTCCCCTTGGCCGCTTCATAATCCTACAAATTTTTTTTAATATTGGCAATGCTTGGTAAAAATACCCAGCTTAGTCAACACCAATCTATGCATTACTACTCTAGCCTACGAATTTTTCTAGTTTTCGTCTTATATTCTGGTTTCGCTTTATCTAGTCTCAAGGGACAATCCCTTCGCCCCTTATCTCCCGAAGATGGAGATTCTTGGCGGGAAATCAAACAAAGGATCATTTCTCCAGATGGCCGGTGGGTCGTTTACGAGCAAGCCCCCTTAAAAGGTAATTCTGAAGTCTTTGTGCACGATGTAAGCCGCCGTGATGAATTTTCTAGACGCTTTGCCCGGGCTACCGGCCCCCAAATGGATTATAATGGCCAATATACCTTCTTCCTTGTCCAGGCCGATTATGACTCATTAAAAGCCATGCGCCGAGCTAAGCGCAAAGCTTCCAAATTCCCGCACGATACGCTGGGGATTTATATTATGGCCAAAGATAGCCTCCTTAAAATACCCCACGTAAAAAGCTATAAAATCCCCAAGAAGGCGAGCAATTACCTGGCCTATCAATTATATGCCCAAACCCCCATTCCTGTACCTCCTAAACCTGAGCCTTCTGCCGAAGACACCCTCCGGGAAAAGCAAACGCCAGAGGTGCCTGAAGAAGAGGAAGAAAAAGAAGACAAAAAACGCAAATCTCGGAAAAATAAAGATCCCGAGCCCGAACCGGAGCCCGAGCCAATTGCCCCCGATACCCTCCAAAACCTAGTTTCACCCGAAACCCAAATGGCAAGAGATTCTATTATGCAATTGCAAATAGAGTTAGAAAACCTCCAAAAACTACTGGATACTTTGGTAAGCAAGTCCCAACCTAAGCCCAAAATAAAAAAAGAAAACACGAAGAATGGTTTGCGCCTAATCTTGCATAGCCTGCAAACGGCCCAGCAAGATACGTTTCCCTTTGTCACGGCTTATGTGATAGACGAAAAAGGTACTCGCTTGGCCTTTGCTTCTACCGGAGACGAAAAGGAGTTTAAGCCGGGGGTATACATATACGATTTACAAAACCAAAAGCTGCTCTCCATATTCCAGCAAGAGGGCCTGTTTAAGGGCCTTCAATGGGATAAAGCAGGAACCCAGTTAGGCTTTTTGGCCGACACCGACACGAGTAAAGCCCATAAAAAAGATCCGGTTAAAACCTATGCACTTTATTATTGGCAAGAAAAAAATCAAATTGCGAGTAAACTTGTTGATTCTAGCAATCCGAGTATCCCCAATGATTGGCTCATTAGTGAAAATGCTCGCTTAAAATTTTCTGAGGATGGCACTAAATTGTATTTTGGTACGGCTCCCCGTCCTTTGCAAGCCGATACGAATCTACTTCCCGAAGAAATCATCCAAGTAGATGTTTGGAACTGGAAAGATTCACGTCTCCAAAGCCAACAGTTGTCTGAACTCTCCCGTGATAAAAAGAAAACCTACCAAGCGGTGGTCTATCCCCGTTACCGGAAAGTCTTACAACTGGCCCGGCCTGAAATCCCCAACATTATGCTGGCTAAGAAGGGAAATAGCGACTTTGCCATCGGAACGAGTAATGAGCCTTACCTAAAAGAAGTGTCCTGGATGGGCTATCCCCGTTACCAGGATGTGTACATCATCAGTTACCGTGACGGGAGTGCCCGAAAGTTGAAGGAAAAAATCCAAGGGAGCGCCCAGCTTTCTCCCAATGCGCAATATATCTATTGGTACGAATATAAAGACAGCACTTGGTATAGCTATGCTCTCCGTACTGGCCAAACGATCGCCCTCACCCAAAATTCTCCCGTTAAATTTTACCGGGAATTGCATGACGAACCTCGTGCAGCCCCTTCGTATGGCTACGCCGGTTGGCTGGCCGAAGACCAGGCATTTTTGGTCTATGACCGCTACGATATTTGGCAACTGGATCCCCTCAAGCGGGTTCCCCCAATCCGCTTAACCTCCAATGGCCGGGAAAAGCGGATTACCTACCGCTACCTCAAATTAGACCCCGAAGAAACCTTCTTAAAGCCTGAGCAGCCCTGGGTACTCTCGGCTTTTGATCTGGCCAGCAAATCCAGCGGTTTTTTTAAGTTGGATCCTATCAAACGTACCCCTCCTCTCAAAATGGTTTTTGATGAGTACTCCTTCCGGGGCCTACGCAAGGCAAGAAATAAAGAAGAGTATTTATTTACCCGCGAATCGTATCGTGACTTTCCCGATCTTTATGTGAGCGATCCCAGTTTTACCCAATTACTCAAGGTAAGTCAGGCCAACCCGCAGCAAAACTCCTATTTCTGGGGAAGCGCCGAACTGGTTAACTGGACGGCACCTTCTGGTGAAGAACTCCAAGGATTGCTTTACAAACCCGATAATTTTGACCCCGGAAAAAAATACCCCATGGTCACCTATTTTTACGAACGGAATAGCCAAAACCTGCACCGATACGAATCGCCCTTGTCCAACCGCTCGGTCATTCGCAAGCCTTTATACACCAGTAATGGCTATCTGGTATTTGTTCCCGACATCCCCTATATCCTTGGCCACCCAGGGCAGAGTGCTTACGATGCCGTCATTTCGGGGGTGACCCACATGTTGGCCCAGGGCTATGTAGACCGCGACCGTTTAGGCGTACAGGGGCACAGTTGGGGCGGTTATCAAATCGCTTACCTCATTACCCAAACCAATTTATTTGCGGCAGCCATAGCGGGGGCGCCCGTTTCTAACATGACCAGCGCCTACGGGGGGATTCGCTGGCAGAGTGGCCTTAGCCGGATGTTCCAATATGAGCGCTCTCAGAGCCGATTGGGTGCCACCCTCTGGGAAAAGCCCTTACTTTATATCGAGAACTCTCCTTTATTTTTTGCCGACCGTATCGAGACCCCCGTCTTGATGATGCACAATGATGCCGATGGCGCCGTGCCTTGGTACCAGGGCATTGAGTTTTTTGTGGCCCTTCGCCGCTTGAACAAACCCGCTTGGATGCTCAATTACAACGGAGAGGCCCACGGGCTTACCCAATCGCATAACCGCTTGGATTACGCCATCCGGATGTTCCAGTTTTTCAATTACTATTTGAAATTTCAAGCCGAACCGGCCTGGATGCGCCAAGGGGTGCCTGCCCTAGAAAAAGGGATTTACAAACGATACGAACTCTTAGATAAGGAGTAAAATACGTATAAGGGGCTGCCCCCGGCGGTGCCCATGGGTTTACCGATGGACACTCGGTGCCGCCGGGGTCGGGCTTTCGCTACTCGCTGCCTCTGCCCGCAGGGCCAACACGAGCTCAAACAGGCCGCTCTATCCCTCAGCCTTGTGAAAGCAGAGAATAGAACCCGGGACTCCTATGATGGTATTACACCCGTATCAAAGAAAGGGATTTTTGAGTTGCCTTAAAAAAATAAGTGAAAAGGCAGTTTTATCTGTTAAGCGGGCTTCGCGGCTGAATAGCCCATCGAGGCCAGCTTGAAGAACTGCCTTTTATTTGAAGTTCGGGGCCATCCTAGAGCCCTCCCTCACAACTGGGGGCATTGAACGAGACGCTAAGAACAGATAGTATATAAAAAAAACCCACTGGAGGCCAGTAGGTCTTTTGTAGGGTATGCCTTTCCCCAAGAGAAAGACTATAATCGCCGATCAAAAAATTCCAAATTTCAATTCAAGGGCATAGCTCATGCCTCGCAAGGCATCTTCGGGGGTATTAATCAATTCAATATCAGAAGTATAGCGGTATCCCGCCCCCATAGCTACCCGAAAAAAGCGGGCTACATTTAACTCGGCCCGAACGCCGGGCTCTACATACCAGAAAATGTGATCATCAATAAGCGAGCGATCATTCCGATTGCTAAAATCATCATCGGCCCAATCCCGGACATAACCTGTCCATCCGGCACCCAAAGTCACGGGGAAAGTCACGTGGATCAATTGGTTGGAGGCCACAATAGGCTCTATAAACAAGCCTCCATAACCCGCCAAGGGACGCACATCAAAATCGGATACAATGTCGGAACGGCTGATAGTAGGAGCCAATCCATAACCGGCCAGTCCGATGCTCACCGAACGGTTGATAGTCCAAGCAGCCCGCAAGCCGGGTAGGATGGCGGTTTGCCCATCAAAGCTGGAGACATTGACCACTGGAGCCACAAAAAAACCGTGGTGGGTGAAGGCATTCCTACCCGCCAAGGTGTGCATAACGTTTTGATTAATTCCATCTTGAGCGTGTAGGCCAGTTGCCAAAAAAATAAAACCTAGAAGAGACCAGAGCTTAATAAATTGTTTCATGATTAATTAATTTGTTTGCTGGAAAAGACCAGGCCACCCACACAAACGTTGCGTATTTTACCTTGGAGAGTGACGTTTGGGAGGTTAATGGTCTGTTAAGGAGTTGCTAAGGCGTTCTTAATTTGCATAAATACCTGAAAACTAGTATTTTACAGAGCCTAATTTTTATAAATGAAGCGATTCAGGTAGAGGCTAAGGCTCGTTTGTATCCATTTCGGCACGCTCCATTGGTGACCATAATTTCAAAGCCACCACGGATGATGCCAATAAGAAAGAAAAATCATGAGGCCTCGGTGCCTCTTGCTACAAATTGGCTGAGGGATAGAGCGGCCTGTTTGAGCTCGCCAAGGCCAGGCGGGGAAAGGCAGCGAGTAGCGAAAGCCCGACCCCGGTGGCACTAAACTTGGACTAAGGTATTTTATGTACAACACCGGGGGCAGCCCCATACTTTGCATCCAAAACACACATAGATTACTTATGAAACAACTTGTACCATATCTTGCTAGACAAAGAGGGGCTCACAAGGGTATTACCCTCTTCCTCCTATGGCTTAGTGTAGGATTATGGTCCCCACTGGTAGCGCAGGAATATTTTTATCGACAATTTGCGGGTACCCTGGGTGATCAACGCGTTCGGGTAACCTTGATAAAGGCTCCCAGTCGGGACAACTTTCAGTTTAATTTGCGGGGAGAGTACTATGATGTACATTCCAAAACCCTCATTGCATTAAACCATGGCCACTTAGACCCAGTAGGCAATTTGTATATGGAGGAAGGGATCCTAAGGCCTGATTCGTATCGCCCTACAGAAAAAGTCTTTGTGCGTACGGGGCAATTTGCGGGTAAATATTACCCAGAACAGCAAAGGATTGAAGGGGTACGGCATAGCACGGATGGACAACACACTACCCCCTTTGCTTGGTATGAGGATTACTCTAATGGAGCCTTAGCGGCCGAAATAGTTTTTAACGACTTGCGCTACGAAGCGGCCGAAATCCGTTTTCATTATCCTTACTTCAAAGGGAGGCCCAGTGCCCAGGTCATCAATCGGTTTATCCAAGAGGATTTGCTAGGGAATATGCAATTAAAAATGACTGAATTTATTGACTCATACCAGGAAGCCAAAAGTTTGGGGGGTATGGTAGATGCTTATAGCAGTAGTCAAATAGTATATATTCATCACAATGAGGGGGATGTCTTAGGAATTGAATACAAAATACACGCCTATAATGGTGGTCCCCATGAGGAGTATAAAAAGCTTTTTTTCACCTTTGACTTGCAAAATGGTGAGCCCATCGGCCTAAATAAATTGTTATTGCCCGGCTTTGAGCGAGCCTTAGGCAAGTTACTGGATCAAAAGTTGCGACATCAATTTGCCATACGGGGCCATGAAAGTTTAGCCAGTTTTGGCTTTACCTTACCCGAAAGTGGTATGTATCCTAGCAAAAATTTCTATCTGGACCGGGAAGGGATTGGATTTTATTATAATGTATACGAAATTGCCCCTTACGCCGTCGGGGCTATTGAGCTTCGGGTAACGTATGAAGAAATTGCTTCTTGGATTGCCAAAAATGGTCCAATTGCTTATCTTTTTGAGAAATAATTCGTTTTCTAGGCGGGCCCTATAGGCCAATGGCTATCCTTTATTTTTCTGGTATAGTCTCATTTTTTTGGAATAGTTCTTCATAAGGATTCAAATGCAGTGTACCTATAAATCTGGACTCTTACTAATACTTAGCTTGCTATTGAGCTGGGAAGTTGCCCAAGCCGACCGCGTGAGTAGTGCTCTCAAACAGATCCAAAAAGGAGAATATGGCAAAGCCCGGGTTTTGCTGGAAAAAGAGCTGGAAAAAGACTCCCTTAGTGCGGGGGTTTGGCATATTTTTGCTGTGTATTACTTTGAAAAAGACAACGCTTCCTACGATTTAGACTCTGCGTATTGGTCTGTGCGGAAGTCGCTGGGCCTTTATCCTGGAATCAACGAAAAAGACTCCGCTTCTTGGGCTAAGGATCAAATCAGTATTACGAGTGCCCAAGAACTCAAAGTAGCCATAGAGACAGAAGCTTACCAAAGGGCTTGGAAAGCCAACTCGGTAGAAGATTATCAATTTTTTATTCAAGGGTATTCCGAAGCGAGGGAGCTCAAGCGGGCTATTATTTCCCGAGACTCCTTGGCCTGGCAGGCAACACAAAGCACCAATTCTTTACAGGCCTACCAGCAATTTATCCAGCAATATCCCCAATCTCTTCAATTGGCCAAAGCTCAAGAAAGAAGAGATTACTTTATTTACCAAGAAAATACCCAGTCCGACCGGATGTCGGATATAGAGCGCTTTGTACAAAATTACCCGGAAAATCAGTACAAAGACTCCGCCTTAGTGCGCCTACTGGATTATTATGGATTAATCCACGAAGCCAACAGCTACGCCAAATTTTTAGATACATACCCCCATTCGGCGGCTCAAAAAGAGGCTTCTGCGTGGTTGTTCATGCTCAGCTTGCCTGAAGCAGAGAAAAAACCATGGGCTTCTTTGTATCCCGATTATGCCCACGATTGGATGGATCAGGAAAACACCCCGCTCTACCCCATGTATGAACCAGGGAAAGGCTACGGATTTATCAACTCCAAGGGCCAGGTGGCCATTATCCCCCGCCTGGATTATGTGTTTCCCGAATACCTTTGTGAGGGAGAAATTGGCGATTTTGTAATTCAAAACCGTAATGGCCGCTTGGGCTTGCTCGATCGTTTGGGCAACGAGATCTGTTCTCCCCAATACGATAAAATTGAAGCCCTTGCCCCTGGATTGTTCCGGGTTACTTTAAATGCTTTTCAGGGAGTACTCTGTTTTACCGGAGAATTGCTTTTACCAACCGCCTATGACCGTATTGAGCTGCTCCCAGGCCCTTATCTTAAAGTGAGAAAAAACCGAAGATGGGGACTCTTAGGACTTTTGGGGCAAGAATTATTGCCCCATGAATATGCTGAAATCACGGCCCCTATACCTGGTTTGATTGCCTTAAAAAAAGGGGATCAATACGCTCTTTTATCTCAAAAAGAGATATTTGCCCGTTACGCCGAGAAAATGAGTAAAAGTATTCTCTTTGAGTACAATCAACTGGAAGCCTTAGATTCCTCTTTTGTTTTAGGACAAAGCAAGGGGGCCTTTGGAGTCTTAGACCTCAACAAAGATTGGGTGCTTCCTCCTCAATATTCCCAGGTTGAGATGCTTGGGAATAGCCAAGCTTGGGCAGCCTATCTAGATAGTGCCTGGCAAATATTCAGCTCAGATGGCCAGCTTCTCTATCCGGAACCCGTAGAGGACTATCAATTTTACTCGGAAAAACTATGTCTAAAAAAAGAGGGAAAATGGGGCCTTATTGCTTTGGATGGAGAGAGCCTTTTAGATTTTAAATTTGATTCCTTGCAGATTTTAGATAACCTGGTAATTAAGCGGTTTGGTAAAAAAGTAAAAATACAATCCTTTGCCGAAGATGCTGAGAAAGAAATAGATTTAAGTTACTTCCGAAAGCTTCGCCCCGAACCGGGAAGTGAGTGGAATGAGGATATCTTTTTACACTTTGAAGATCGCTTTGGCCGAGTAGGAATGGTAGATCAACGAGGAAAAATACTATTTGCCCCCAAGTACAAGAGCGCCTATCCTATTGATAACTCCCTCCTAAATGTTGAGCTAAACGGACGTTACGGATTAATCGATCGTAAGGCCCAAGTAGTACTACCTATCTACTATCAAGGATTGACCAATATGCAAGGCAATGAGGTATGTAAAATCACATTTTATAATGGTAAATTTGGAATTTATAACTATCTTAAAAGAAAGAAAATAAATGCTGTCTATGAGACCCGTCCCCAAGCTTTTGGTTTGGCCGGGGACACCAGCTTTTTGTTCATAGTACAGAAAAAAGGGAGGATGGGATTAATCTCTCTCTCAAACCAAAATCTAATCCCCTTTCAATACGAAGAAGTTATGTACTGGAAAGACAGTACTGCCTTGGTATTGAGCCCCAACGGAAATTGGAAGCTTCACCCCTTTGGTTCACAAGGTTTAGCCGACACACTTTCGGAAAATATGCAGGAAGTTAGTTGGCTGCAAAAAGACAGCGATTTACGTCTATTGAAGGCCCAAGTGAATCAAAAATATGGTATTTGGAGTAGTTCATTTACCAACAACCTTCTACTCCCCCCTGAATTTGACAATATTTGGGAACTGGGAAGTGGAAACAACAGAGTTTTCCTTACCTTAAAAAAAGGAGAATCCTCTAATAATAGCTCCCAAATAGCCTACTACAACCTGGAAGGGCAAAAAATCTGGGAACAAACACTCCCCCAGTCAGAATTACACCAGCTAATTTGCGAAGAAGAATAGTTTTTTTTGAACATTTTCTGGCTTCAAACGAGTAGCCATAATTTTTTACAAATTATTCATCCTGATTTTTTTCACTTTTATGCTTCTCATTGACAATCAAAACCACCATGACCCCCGCATTAATTTGGCCCTGGAAGAGTACATGGTCCGTAACCTGGACCCCAGCCAGGACTTTGTCCTTTTTTACATCCATCAACCGTCCATCATTATTGGTAAACACCAAAACACCGTAGAGGAAATCAATGCCTCCTTTGTGAAAGAAAATGATGTCATCGTAGTCCGCCGAATATCCGGTGGGGGGGCCGTTTACCACGATTATGGCAACCTCAATTTTAGCTTTTTGACCCAATATGACTCCACGAAGGTTAATAATTTTATTCAATTTACCCAGCCGATCCTCCAGGCACTCAAGTCTATGGGGATCCCAGCTGAAATGACCGGCCGCAATGATATCGTAGCCGAAGGGCGTAAGATTTCAGGTAATGCGCAATTTTCTAACATGAAAAGTATGTTTAGCCACGGCACCCTGCTCTACGATGCCAACCTAGAAGATGTTGCCAATGCCCTGAATGTATCCGGGGAAAAAATAACCTCCAAAGGGATTAAGTCGGTACGAAGCCGCGTGGCCAATATCAGCGAGTTTCTAGAAAACCCCCTGGACTTAGAAGAATTTCGCCAGGTATTGCTCGAGCATATCTTTCAAAGCAAGCAAGATTTTCCTACGTACAAACTATCCGAAGCCGAGTGGGCTCAGGTACACAAACTATCCGAAGAAAAATATCAAACTTGGGATTGGAACTATGGCCGTTCTCCCGAATTTAATATTCAGAAAAAAAACCGCTTCCCTTTTGGGCAAATTGACGCCCGAATCATGGTCAAGGAAGGAAAAATTCGCGACATCCAATTTTTTGGAGACTTTCTAGGCCACGGGGATACCTGGGAAGTTAATAGTAAATTACTCGGAATCCGTTACGAGCAAGAATCTATTCAGGAAATACTGGAAGATTTGGATTTAAAGCACTATTTTGGAGATATTACCGCTAAGGATCTAGCGGCCTTTTTGTGCGATTAAGCCCATTTTTCCCTTACATAAGCACTCCCTAGATGTATCCTGGTGGAGAAAACACCGATTTTTATGGCTCAAAAATCCGTTCCTCAAGGCCCCGTTTACTATGTGATCGTTGTACACGGGATTGGCGAACAACGCTTTAATAGTACCCTAACCCCCGTTATCAATCGTTTTGCTCAAGTAAGGCTTAAGCAAGCGCAACCCAAGCGTGAGTCTTTCCGAGATGTCGTTAGCCTAGGCATGGTTACCGGGCAAATGGGCTACCCAAGCAAAAAGCCAGGAGGTACCACGTTTTGTGGGAATAGGGCCTGGGCCGAGTTTGAAAATATCCGCTCTGACGGACGGAAGATAAACACCTTCGAGGGGCTTCCCTCCGATTCGGGCGAAAACATCCGCTTTGTAGAATTGTACTGGGCCGATATTCTCAATGAAGGTTTTGAGCAATCGGGGCAGGGCTTGGAGGCTTGGACCAATGCCATTTTAGGCCGATTTGAAAACCGCCAGAAGCCCGAGGATAATTGGTTCATCCAAGTACTCGACCAAGTACGCATCACCCTTATCTTTCTTTCCCGGATGCTGCAAATTCAAGCTCCCGGTATCCGGAGACTTATCTTCGATAAATTCTTGGGAGACGTGCAGATCTACGGGGAGAACGCCCAAGTACGGGCTAAGGCCATTGCCCGTTTTCATAATCTCATGGAAAAAATCGAGCGCCAGCACTATGAGCAAGAAGGGAAGACCTCCAAGCGCCCTCCTCGTTATATTATCATTGGGCACAGTTTGGGTAGCGTCTTAGCCCTAGATGCTTTGGTATACGCCCATATGCGGCGGCGTATCTCTCGCGACTCCCTCCCTCCTGCTTTGGCTAATAGTTTACCCGCCCATCGAGAATACCAGGAAGAGTACCGTGACCAACAAAATGTAAATCAGCCCACACAAAATACAGAAATTTACGGAGAAGACTGGATTGGGCGCGTAGCCTCCTTAGTGACCTTAGGCTCTCCCATCGATAAATTTTTACAAATTTGGCCCCCTAATTTCCGGTTTTGGGGTCAAAAAGACCACCCAAGTACCGAATTAGATGCTATTTTCGAGCACCGTAACACGCCTATTCGTCATTATAACTATTGCGACGAACAAGATCCCGTGGGCAATGCCTTGGATGTACTCCCCCATATGCCAGCCTACCAAAGGTTTTTTAGCCTGCAAGAAGATGTCATGTTTAGCCGTTATAAGGTGCCGGGCGCAGCCCACAATGAGTATTGGCAAGATGAGGCCTTATTTGAACGCTTGATACACTATACCATCGATCGGGACCACTATCCCGAAGATAAACCCCAAAACCCACCCGAGTGGAACCCCGGCATTTTGCATTATAGCCAACTCGCCTTTACCAGCTATTTCATGCTGCCCCTCATTTCCATGGGCATAACTTCGGTTTTGCTCATTTTAGGCTGGTACCTATCCGAATCGAGTTATTGGATTTTATCCATTGCCCTGGCCTTAGTTATCGTGGAAATCACCTATATTTTCCGGAGAATGAGTAGCTTATCCATCTGGTGGCGCCAAATGATGCGCTTGAGAATGCGAGAGCCCCAAGAAACCTATCACCAAGTGCATACCCGTATACTATGGCTCCTCATTTGGGGTGGCTACGCCTTACTGTTACTTCTAGATGCTTACTACTTGCCCGGCAATTTGGTCAAGTATTACGAGGGGCACCCCTTTTCCTATTATGCCCATCAGACTTTTTACATTACGAGCCTTTTACTCATCGGAGCCCTCGTTTATCTTCTGCAGCCTAAAGTTTTTGGTCAAGCCTCGGTGAGCCTTAAGTCTAATTTTTGGATGCGCCCCGAGATACATACCTTTCTGCTCTATGGCTTTATTTTATTGGGAATTATTGCCCTTAGTCATGCTACTTGGTACCGCACCTACTTTCTCCTCCCTGACTATTTTTATAGAGACATTTTTAGCTTGATTTTGCTCAACGGCACCTTGACTTGGACTTTCCTCATCACCTACTTTTACGATGTGGACCGGCAGGTACGCCTCATCTTAAAGGGCTTTCAAAAAATGAAAGAAGCCAGTGAGGAGTCTATAAATACCGCCGAGCTTTCTTCTTCCAACTTGTCTACCAGTTCTTAAGGGGCTGCCCCCGGCGTTTTTAATCCTTGCCAATATACTAGTACGTTGCGCCGGGGTCGGGCTTTCGCTACTCGCTGCCTTTCCCCACGAGGCCCTCACGAGCTCAAACAGGCCGCTCTATCCCTCAGCCAATGGAGAAAAGAGAGGAGAGATAATTTTAAATAGCTAAGTAAGTCCGTTTGTTCCCTGATACTTTTAAAGAAGGGCCCAGATTGATGATAAAATTTTGGCAAATCTGCTTCAAAGCACTATATTTGCAAGCTCAGATTAATCCTCGGGATATAGCGCAGCCCGGTAGCGCACTTGCATGGGGTGCAAGGGGTCGCAGGTTCAAATCCTGCTATCCCGACTTTTTTTTAAAATGTTGTTGATCTGATGCAATCCTCGGTTACTATGGTAGCCGAGGATTTTTTTGTCTTTGCCTGACACACCTACCATTTGCTAAAATACTAAGATATACTGTATGCAAAATAATCTGTATTGGAGAAAAAGTTTAGTATTTTGGCAAAACAACCTTGTCAAACAGCTAAACTTTATAAATCTTGTCCCCCTCAAAATCCAAGAATCCTCTACCGAAACCACACGATACCTTTTTCCGGGAGGTCTTTAGCCGTAAGGAAGAGGCCAGTGACTTTTTAAAAGGTATTCTCCCGGTACCTATATTAAATAATGTAGACTTGCCTGGCCTAAAGCTAGAAAACACCAGTTACCTGGACAAACAATTGAAAGCCCACTTCTCAGATATTGTTTATACCACAAGTTACCAGTCTAAAACCTCTATAAGTCTCGCCTTTTTATTTGAACACAAATCTTTTAAGCCTAGCAAAGCTCCCATTCAAATACAGCTCATGCGATATATCTTAAACATATGGGAGCAAAACCAAAAACAGGGCAAAAGTTTGATGCCTGTCATACCCATCGTCGTGTATCATGGTAAGGAGAGTTGGGAAGCCCCTTCATTGCGTACATTTTTTCAAGAAACTTACCAATTATCTTCCCAAAGCCCCTTACTAGGCTTTATTCCTGAATTTACGTTTCTGTTTAAAGACTTGGGAAAATACACCGATGAGGAAATCCGTTCTGTATTTTCCCTACTTAGCCTGCAAAGTGCCTTGATGACCCTCAAGAAAATATTCGAGACCCGCCTGGCCGAAGACTTAAAAACTATGCGACCAGAAATTCTCGCCTTGATGCAAGACCCAGAAGGAAGGGAATTTTACCGTCAGATTTTGTTATATTTATACTATGGTTCCAATACGGACAATCAGAAAATAATTGAAGTTATGAACGAATTATCCCAAGATGCGGGACAGGAGGCCCGCTCTACCGCCGAATTACTTATTGAGCAAGGCAGGAAACTTGAAAGACAAGTCGTGTTAAAAAGTACCATCGCAAGTTTTAT
>CAWUIO010000095.1:0-25386 GCA_963922455.1 uncultured Microscillaceae bacterium | reverse complement strand
TGCCTTTCAAATAAAGCGCATCCTGTTTTATGTCATACGTAATAGCCATTTTATTAAGGGTTTTTTGGGTGATTTGGCTTAGGTTTCTTAACCTGGCCAAAGTTAATACATGGTAACTATATTTTGCTAACGTTGCCGGAGCTGAGATAAGTTCTTGGAGACGGCCGATTATGAGTGCCAAGACCTGAGAAGCGTCTTCTGCCTTAAAGTTGCCCAAAACCGCCAAAACTACTTCTTCGGGGATGGGGGACTTTATGAAGGATTGATAGTCTAAAGATTGCAAATCGATCAGGTCAAAGCCCCTGAAAACCTCGGAGGGCTCCAACTGTGATCGCATCTTGGTGGCTTTTTGGCCTAGATAGATCACATACTGTCGCAGGGGCAAATCATATTTTTGCTTGACTAAGGTGTGGTAAAAGCGCATCCGCTCCAGCATCTTAGGGTCGTCCGTGCTTTGAAATTCCAATTGTACAACCAGCTCTTCGCCCGATACCGTAGTAACCTTCTGCAAAAAATCAGCTTCCCGTTCTAAGGTTGATTGTAGCTTGTCTTTGAGGGCTTCGGTTTTGGCCACCTCCAGGCCCAGGTAGCGTTTGCTAAGGCTAGGGAAAAGGGCGGCGATGTTTTCCTTAAATATTTTGTCGTAAGTATTTGCCATGCTGTGGCAAATATACAAATACAAAATCTGTTAGTATTTTCAGGGCATCTCCCTATGCTCTAAGCATTTAGAGACCTATTTTATAAAGTGGGGAGGATGCCTGTTCCAGCTTTAGGCCCTAAATTTTCAATCTCTGTTCTCTTCTTTCAAGAGGCTGAGGGATAGAGCGGCCTGTTTGAGCCCGTTTTGGCTTTGGGGGAGGCAGGCGAGTAGCGAAAGCCCGACCCCCGCCTTGTACGAGACAGGGAGCCAAAAACAAAATCTTCATAGGCGGGGGACAGCCCCAAAACCTTCTCAGGATCAATCAAATACGTGTGTCTCATACCCCGCCCACCAGGCAGCGATATCGATCTTGGGTTTGCGACAGATGTATAATGGAATATTGTTTTCTTCCCCAATGGCATAGGGGTGGGTAATCATTTTTACTAATTGGATATCTTCAAAAACAAACTCTACCGAGGGTCTTTCATTTCCGAGGCTAATCCATACTGCGGCATCGGAGCTTTGGTAACCCCAGAGCCAAAAGCTTCCGTGGCGACTGATGGGGTCGGGTAGGCCATATTTTTTACCCAGTATTTTTAAAGCCCCCGCTTCCCCATAGTTTTCGGCCCAAATGACACAGTTTTTTTTCTCATCTGGCCGCAAACTTTGATAGACACTATCCACCAAGGCTACCTGCTCTTCCCAACCAAACATATCGGCGTAATCACTCGTAAGCTCGTAACGGCCTTCCACTTTTTCTAGCCCTCGGTAATGTATATAATCCTGGATAGGTAAAATCGGGATGGCCCTGGGGAGGTCGGGTAAAATCCAAATAAAAAGCAGCCCGGCTATAGCATAATTCCAGACAGGGGCCTGGGGTATTTGTTTTTCAATCCACACGGAACCGGCCGCAAAGAGTACCGGATAGGCTCCAAAAATGTAATAATCCCGGGAATGTAAAGCCGCCATGAAGGTTAAGATGCTTAGCACGGAGACTCCTAAGGCCCGAAAGTTACGCAAGGGCTTATATAAAAGAAGGGCTAGAAGTCCGATCAGGGCCAAGGTAGTCGTTAATGGATACACAAATTGCCCGGCTAAAAAATCCCAGGCGGTGATGCCCTGTAGTTGATTTTCACGAAGTAGTTTTAAATGAAGCCATTCTGGAAAGCCATGCTGGGCCTGCCAGAGTACATTGGGTAAGACCATGATTAAGGCTATAAGCCCGCCAATATACCATTCTAAGCTGCGCCACACTTTGCCTTTGCGGTAAAAAAAAAGCCCTATGAATACGCCCAGGGCCCAGACGGCCATGGTATACTTATTCATCATCCCTAAACCTAAACTAATCCCCCAGAAAAGTAGATTACGCGGGCCTTCATTTTTGAAGTACCGAGCCAAAAAGTAAAAACCTAATACCCAAAAAAACTGATCAAAGGCTACGGGTTGGAAAAGGGTATGATTACGATAGTAGGGTAAGAAGGACAACACTGCCATCCCACATAAAAAAACTGAGGCGCGTTTCCCTCCCATCAAGCGGGCGATCGAGCAGGCTAATAGGAGTATACCCATACCCGCCAAAGTAGGCAACAATCGTATACCCCCCAGGCTAAAACCAAAGAGACTACTTCCTAAGCGTCCGAGTAAGGCAATCATAGGAGGAAACTCCATATACCCCCAGTCTAAGGCTTGTCCTACGGAAAGGTGGAGTAATTCGTCCCGATGAAATCCATAATTCCAATTGCCAATCCCGTGGATGGATAATTTGATTGCACAAAGCATGAGTAAAAGGAGCCCGTAAGGTTTCATATGCCTATTGCTATTTGAGTATTTGTATTGTACTGAAAAGACCAGCCCCTGGGAAAGAGGTTGCAGCATGGGGGTATTTTTAGACACGAGTCCGATTTTCTTGGCTTAGGGATGGAGCGGCCTGTTTGAGCTCGTCAGGCCTGGCGGGGAAAGGCAGCGAGTAGCGAGAGCCCGGCCCGCGCCGGCAGACTTGTACACGCTTGGCCTAACTTTTATGGCGCGGGCAAGCCCCTCCTATCGTGGCTTGACTTAATGCATAATTTGGAGCGCCTGCTGCATGGCTTCCTGATACGCCTGTTTATCCAGTCCGGTTTCTTCTTTCATTTCTTCGGCAAAGGCCAAGAGGTGTTCGGAGGGCATATTGCCTACCAAGTCGTCTTGGGCCATGGGGCAGCCGCCCAAACCCCGAATGGTGCCATCAAAACGCCGGCAACCTTTTTCGTAGGCCGGGGCAACTTTGTCACGCCAAGTATCGGGTGTTGTGTGAAAATGGGCCCCAATCTCGAGTTGCGGATTGGCCGGGATGAGCTCTCCAAATAAATACTCGATGGAGGCACGGTCGGCCACCCCCACCGTATCGGACAATTGAAAAATACGAATACCCAATTGGGCCAATTCGTAAACCCACTTTTGGGCTATATCAGCATTCCAGGGATCTCCATAGGGGTTGCCAAAACCCATGGAAATATAGAGTACCATTTCCTTGTCTTTGGCTTGACAGATCTCCTGGATTACTTTTACCCGTTCCAAGGATTCCGAAATGCTGGCCTTGGTATTTCGCAGCTGAAAGGTTTCTGAAATGGAAAAAGGGTAGCCCAAAAACCGAATTTCTTCGTAGGCAGCCGCTGCTTCGGCTCCTCGTTTATTGGCCACGATGGCCAAAAGCTTGGTTTGGGTTTGGCTCAAATCTAATTGGGCCAAGACCTCGGCCGTATCTCGCATCTGAGGTATGGCTTTGGGAGAGACAAAACTGCCAAAATCGAGGGTATCAAAGCCTACTTTCAGGAGTTGATTGAGGTATCGGGCTTTGTCTTCGGTAGGGATAAAATCGGGCAAACCTTGCATGGCATCCCGGGGACACTCGATTATTTTCATGATTGTGTATTTTGGTAAAAAATTAGGTTTACTGCTTGCTTCAAAACTAGGGCTTCGCTGGGATTTATTCAAGTACGGACTACAAGGCCCTGGATTTTCTGGGGCTTGCCCGCGCTAGGAAATTTCCGGCCAAATGTATGCATAGCTTGTCGGCGCGGGCCGGGCTCTCGCTACTCGCCGGCCAACGCACAAGCAGCAGCGGGCTCAAACAGGCCGCTCCATCCCTAAGCCAATTTGGCCACCCTGATGCCCTAGGCAGCTGAGGTGAGGGCCAAGTTATTTTTTTTCTTACGATAAAGCCATTCCATTTACCAAGATAGTATGCACTGCTACTTAGATACTGAATTCATTGAACGGCCCGGCTATTTAGAACTCATCTCCCTCGCCTTGGTCAAAGAAACGGGGGAAAGTTATTATGCTATCTCCTCCGAATTTGATGAAAGCCAGGCAAATGCCTGGCTTCACCAAAACGTAATTGCTAAGCTAGAAAGAAAAGCTCTGCGAAAAAGAAAGGAGCAAATTGCTCAAGAGTTATTTGAATTTATTGGTTACCAAATCCCCAAGATTTGGGCGTATTATGCTACTTTTGACTGGGCTTGCATCCTTTGGCTCTACGGAGGCATGGAAAAGCTTCCGTACAACTTTCCTATGTACTGCCGGGAATTGAAGCAAGAGATAGACCGGATACGACTTCCCGAGTCAGAATTTCCTACGAAACACAAGCAACATCACGCTTTGGCCGACGCTCAATGGAACCGAGCGCTTCACCTGAGGCTAATCGAGTACGAGAGAGCTTTATAAAAGACTAGCTTAAGTTTTCGAAATATTTGTAGCCCGTTCCTGTATTGAGTAAAACGACTTGCTCATCTGGGTGCATCCAATAGCTAGCCAATAATTTTTGACAAGCCGCGACGAGGGCTCCCCCTTCGGGGGCGGGTATTAAACCCTCGGCTTTGGAAAGTTCATATACCCCCGCCAGCAATTCCGATTCGCTCACCGACAAAGCCATGCCCTTAGATTCATAAAGGGTTCTTAAAATCAAATTTTTGCCAAAAGCTTTGGGTACCGCCAAACCATTGGCTAGGGAGGGACGGGGTCTTTTGGGAGGGTTGCCTTCCCAAGCTTGTACCATGGGGTCGCAATTTTCGGTTTGTACAGCTACCATTCGGGGTAAGGGGCCTGACACCCAGCCCAGCTCCAGCATTTCTTGAAAAGCCTTCCAGATGCCAATGAGCCCAGTACCCCCTCCGGTAGGATAGAGGATGACATCAGGCAAGTTCCAGTCTAATTGCTCGGCTATTTCGTAGCCCATCGTTTTCTTACCTTCTAATCGATAAGGTTCTTTCAGGGTTGAAATATCAAAGTATGCTCCTTCTCGATTGAGCTCGGCAACTTTATGGGCACAGTCGCTTATCAGGCCATCCACCAAAATGAGTTGGGCTCCGTAGAGTTGGCATTCTTTGCGAAAAATTTCCGGTGTATGGCTGGGCATCACTACGGTGGCCTCGATACCAGCCCGGGAGCAATAGGCGCTCATGGCCCCCCCGGCGTTGCCGGCCGTAGGTATGATACAGGCCCCAATGCCCAGTTCTTTGGCCTTGGATATCGCCATGCTAAGTCCGCGGGCTTTGAAAGATCCGGTTGGGTTGAGGGATTCATCTTTTAACAGCAGGTTACTCATACCCAATTGTCTACCCATTTGAGGTAGATCTAATATGGGGGTCATTCCCTCTCCTAGGCTGACTATATTTTCATCTTCCAATACGGGAAGCATTTCCCGGTAGCGCCACATGGTTTGGTCGCGATATTTCAGGTCCTCGGGGGAAAAATCGCGGAGTTTAGTAAACTCGTATTCGGTTACCAAAGGGTTGCTACATTGATTTTCTTCACAGGTAGCGAAGGTATTGCGGGATTCCACCGGAAAGGTTCGGGAGCATTCGGCACATTTTAAATGCCTTATATAAGATCTAGTCTGAGTAGCAAGCATAGGAGTAGTAAAAAATAATGAATACTTAAATTTACCTCCATTAGCATTACGCTACAATATAAGTTTCTTATAGATCATAACTTTAAGCTATGACTAGACAAGGCAAATCGAATGAAAATTTGATTTAGGCGGTCATTTTCCATGCCCCTTCTTTGAATGAAGTAAAAATTTCTCTGAATATGCAAGTCGGGAATGGTCAAAGCGCAGAGTTCACCGTTTTTGAGTTCTCGGGCCACCGAGCGCCGGGGCAAGAAGCCCAGGCTTTCGTCATTGAGCAGAAAGTTTTTGAGGGCTTCGGTGCCTCCCAATTTGATTTTCACTTTAAGGTCGGAAAGTTTTATCTGGTGGGCCAGCAAGGACTTCTCGATAGCACTAAGCGTACCGGAGCCAGCTTCTCTTAAAACTAAAGGTATTTCGGGGAGTTCTTTTAGGTTTAGTACAGGATTAAGGGCCAAGGGGCTATGAGTCGCGCAGACGGGAATTACTTCATCAGACAAGAAAAAGCGTTCGGATACGGTTGAGAGACGGCTTTGCTGCTCCACGATGCCCATATCAATATCATAATTAAGCAAGGCTTTAAGAACATTACTAGAGTTGCGGTTGTAAAGCCGGATATTTAAATTGGGATAAGTTCTGTGAAAACGTGATAAAATAGGAGGAATAATATATAAGGCAACCGTAGTGCTTGATCCTAAGATGAGTTCTCCTTTGGCTTGGTAATGCTCTTCCAGCCCACTCAATTCGAACTCGAGTTGTTTTTGGATTACTTTTGCCTGGTGTAAATGCTCTTGTAAAATGAGGCCGGCTTGGGTAAGCTTCACCCGGTTGCCACTGCGCTCGAACAAGCTTTTTCCATAATGATCTTCCAGTGTTTTGATATGCTTACTCACGGCAGGTTGGCTAAGAAATAAGGATTCGCTGGCTTTGGTAAAGCTCAAAACCCGGGCGACTTCCAAAAAAATTTCGTGTTTCAGTGAGAGCATGGCTTTGGATTTTAATCCCGGAATTGGGAGACAAAATTAGGTTTTTTGAGAGATATATTGGTGTATTTGTTTTTTATATGCAATCCTTGCCCTATTTTGGAAGCTAATTTCTAAAGGAAGGGCATCTAAATTTAGCTATTATGGTTTATTCAGAAGAAGTGAGTAAAGGACTCTTTGATCACACCTTATCCTACCTAGAGGTAAAACAAGTAGGCCATGTGTTAAGGGTTCAAATGAACCGGCCTCATAAGAAAAACGCCATTACCCAAACTACGGCCAAGGAGATGGCACTGGCCATGAGTTATGCACATTATGAACCCAGTGTATGGGCTATTGTTTGGGGTGCCCATGGGAATGTTTGGTGCGCAGGCATGGATTTAAAAGCCCTTCGCGGTATTGAAGAAGAAAACAACTCTACAGTACCAGAGCCGGAAAAGCCTATTGTCTTAGGAGAATTATTTACCAAAGTACACAAGCCCGTCATCGCTCGAGTACACGCTCCAGTATATGCAGGAGGCCATCTCTTAGTAGGAGGCGCTACTCACGTATTTGCTAGTCCGTCGGTATTTTTTAGCTTACCTGAAGTGGAAAGGGGCTTATTTCCCTTTCAAGTCATGGATTTGCTCCTTAAAACGCTCCCCCCACGTAAGGTGTTGGATTGGTGCATGCGAGGTGGTAAAATGGAAGCCTCAGAAGCCCACAGTTTTGGCCTAGTAACCCACTTGGTACCGGAGGAAGACTTGGATGCTAAAATTCAGGAGTTTTTAGACAGTTTATTTGTCAATTCTCCCTCTGCGATTCGTTTAGGCCTTAAAGCTTACGACGAGATGCGATCGGTGGCCGATGCGGATAAACAGGCTTTTTTAAAGCGTATGTTTGAAGAGATTGTACAAACCCAGGACGCGCAAGAAGGCTTGAAAGCTTTTGCCGAAAAAAGAAAACCAGTTTGGACTGGTAAATAGGGTTTTAAGAACAAGGGATACATCAATCTGAGTGCCCTTTAATTTTACTGTAAGGACAATGAGGCAATATTTAGTTGTAGGACTTTTGTTAGCATGGGCTAGTATGGCGCCGTTTTCAAAAGTAAGAGCGCAAACCATTGTAGGAAAATGGAAAGCATTTGAAAATAATAAACCCTCTTCTATTATAGAGATTTTTAAGGGGAATGACCAAGAATATTATGGTAAGATGGTTGTCCTTTTGGACCCGGAACTGAAAAAAAACCGTTGTGATAAATGCAGTGGTGACCGTAAAGGGAAGGGCATGCAAAACTTGGTAATAATCAGGGATTTAAAGGCCAATGAGAACCTAAAAGAAGCGAAGGGAGGTAAAATTTTAGACCCTTTCAAGGGTAAAGAATATAATTGTAAGATTTGGGTAGACGGAAATACCCTAAAAATGCGGGCTTACATTGGCTTTTTATACGGAACTAGGACTTGGCATAAGGTAAATTAGTCAAATTAACTCCCTAAGCGGCTTATTTTGAAGGCTTTGGAACACAAACACCCCTATTGTTCGTTTAAAAATAAGGGATATAAGCAATTAATAACTCTAGGTTTGATACTGGCAAAAAAATACTACTATGAAAAGATACATGATACTTATCTGGACACTTGTACTACCCGGCTTACTTTTAGCCCAGAAGAGTGTCCCCAGTCATAAAATTTATCAGGTTCAATTGGCTGCTTATAAATCAGAAGTAGATTGGTCGCGGTTTGGTGATTTGAAGCAGGTAGGATTTGTAAGTACGCAATCCATTGCTGATAAAATTCACGAGGATGATTACATTCGCATTTTTGTAGGCAAGTTTTTGGGAGAGGCTACTTTAAATGACGCCCAGTCTAAATTAATAAAAAAAGGGTTTACCGATATTTCTGTCGAGTCATCTCTGGAAGAAGGAGATATTGATAGTAAGGGTTTAAGGTATAGTATCCAGTTAGGTGCTTACAATAAGTTAGACGTCAGTGAATTTGCCGATTTCCAGGATCTAGAAAACTTATACATTTTATTTGAAAAAGGTAAGTATAAGCTATTATACGGCTTGTATGAAGAACAGGAAGATGCTCGCGAAGCGCTACTGGATGTGCAAGACCGGGAAAAAATGGATGGAATCATTCGTAAACTACTCTAAACATTTATAGCAACTCACCAGGCAGATATATCTCAATATCGGGGATTTCCAACTTTGCTGCTTAATTCGGTAGCCTTAGGTATTATGATTACTTTTATAAATCAATTAAGAGACGGTTTAAATTTAATTGTATAGGCACCCAAGACTCACAAGGGAACCTGATTTCATCAGAACTCCGTTTTCTCAAGTTTACTCGGGCCATTTGGCCGACAAAAGCTACACTTAAACAGTTTCTAAGGGTATTTCTTCATTGAGATGCTAACTTTTACTTTTTCTAAGCAGAGATCCAAGAGATATAACCTAAGCAGGCTTTATGAAATCTACTTTTTTTAAGTGGCGGTTGATTTTTGAAACCATGCCCTATGCCGCCCTCGTACTCATTCTCAAACTTATCCTCATCTATGTTTTTCAATTTCAAGGCCTTATAGAGATTCAAGAAATAAGAATTATCCTTACTTCGGGAGTATTTTTAACTGGATTTATGCTAGCCGGAACTCTTTCTGATTATAAAGAAAGCGAAAGGGTCCCAGGCCGTATTGCCTCTATTTTGGAAGCTATTGAAGAAATAAGCCATACTTTAGCCGTACAAGGTGGGGTTGATATGAAAGCTATTCGAAAAGAAATTTACCAGAATAGTAAATCCATCTACGATTGGTTTTACAATCGGATAGACCAAGACACTTTGCATCAGCGACTTAGTGATTTTAATACATGTATCCAACAATTAAATGAGGGAGGAGGGGCTCCTCCTATTTTAGGAAGACTACATCAATACCATTTTGAGCTTAGAGATATCCTCACCCGGGCCCACGTGATTTCTAAAACAGGCTTTTTAGCAACTGGATACGCGCTTTTAGAGCTCTTAATTTTTACGATCAGCCTCTTGTTAATATTGGCCGAATTTCAATCGCTTATTTCCGAGGTGTTTATTATTTTCTTTGTCGAGCTGCTATACATTTATATGTACAAACTCATCCGTGATATAGACGATCCCTTTGAGTACGAGGAAGCTCACGCTGCAGATTATGACGAGGCACACTTAGTTATGGTAAGTGCAGAAATCCCCTTATTTCCTTTAAAGCAATATATTATACGTTTGGAAAAACGCATATCCGAAGAAAACTAACAAGGGTCGGGTTTTACAGGCCCTTCATCCAAGAAACTTAAGTCAAGTTGACTTTTCTGAACCACTTTTGCTTCAAGGGCAAGATCTAATACTTCTTTGGCCCAAGAAACATAATGTACGGTAATGCCTTTCAAGAGACTATCCTCGATTTCTTCTATATCTTTCCGGTTTTTTTCGCACAGGATTACTTCTTTGATACCGGCTCTACGAGCAGCTAGTATCTTTTCTTTAATTCCACCTACGGGCAATACCCTTCCCCTCAGGGTAATCTCACCCGTCATAGCTAATCGGTCTTTCACTTTTCTTTGCGTAAAAACCGAAGCTAAGGAGGTAAGCATCGCGACGCCAGCCGAAGGCCCATCTTTAGGAACAGCCCCCGCCGGTACATGAACGTGTAAGTCTAATTGCTCAAACATCTTATGGGGGATAGCCAAGAGAGAAGCTATTGCTTTTACATAGGTAAGAGCAGCCGAGGCTGATTCTTTCATCACATCACCCAATTGCCCAGATAAGGTCAATTTACCCTTCCCTCGACTCAGAATAGACTCAATAAACAAGATCTCTCCTCCAACCGAAGTCCAAGCCAATCCGATCACTACCCCAGGAATGGTAATTTGTTGATATTGTTCCGTATCAAAAACTTCCGGGCCTAGCAACTTATTGATGGAAGTTAAATGGATAGTCTTCTCGTAATCCTCTTCTAATGCCAAAGCTTTGGCTATTTTCCGGGTCACTGAAGCCAATTGGCGTTTTAAATTTCTTACGCCCGATTCCCGGGTATAGGCTTCTATGATTTTAGCTATAGACTTGTCATCAAATTTTATATCCTTGGCCTTGAGTCCGTGTTCTCTTCGCAGCTCCGGGATTAGGTGCTTTTTAGCGATTTGTAATTTTTCTTCTAGGGTATAGCCGTTAATTTCAATAATCTCCATACGGTCCCGGAGGGCAGGATGGATGGTATCCAATGAATTGGCAGTTGCGATAAATAAGGTGTGTGATAAGTCATACTCTACCTCGATATAGTTGTCCATGAAGCTATAATTTTGCTCTGGATCAAGGACTTCTAATAAAGCAGAAGCTGGATCACCTCTCAGGTCTGAGCTTACTTTGTCAATTTCGTCTAAGAGAATAAGGGGATTAGAAGATTGGACTTTTTTGAAAGTCTGAATTATTTTTCCTGGCATTGCCCCCACATAGGTTTTGCGGTGACCCCGTATTTCCGCTTCATCGTGTAAGCCCCCAAGAGCAATTCGGGCATACTTGCGGTTCAAAGCCCGGGCGATTGATTTACCCAAGGAAGTTTTTCCCACCCCAGGAGGGCCATAAAAGCAGAGGATGGGGCTTTTCATATCCCGTTTTAACTTCAAAACCGCCAGATACTCAATAATTCGCTCCTTTACTTTTTCCAGCCCATAGTGATCTTTATCCAAGATTTTTCGGGCTTTCTCTAAATTAAGGGAGTCTAAGGTAAACTCGTTCCAGGGCAGGTCTACCAAAAACTCCACGTAGTTCATGGTAACAGGATATTCGGCGGCGGCAGGGTTAATGCGACTCAGCTTGTCTAACTCCTTAAAAAAATGCTTGGAAACGGCTTCCCCCCACTTTTTCTTCAAGGCCCGGCTGCGGAGTATCTCAAGCTCATGATCTTGTCCTTCTGATCCCAGTTCATCTTGAAGAACCTTAATTTGTTGTCTCAGAAAATAATCGCGCTGTTGTTGATTAATATCAGAGTGGACTTTGCTTTGTATTTCGTGCTTTAGCTCGAGAATCTGAATATCTCGATGCATATACTCCAATAAGATAGTTGCCCGGGTCATCCCATCGTTTATTTCCAATAATTTCTGCTTGTCGGCTACTTCAGCATTAAGATTGGATGACAAAAAGTGCGTTAAAAAACTGGCACTCTCGATATTATCTAGCGCAATTTGAGCTTCCTGAGGTATATCCGGATTAAGCTCCATGATGCGCGTGGCCGCTTCTTTTAGAGAAGAGAAAAGGGCTTTGACTTCCCGGTTGGTTTTTTTAGGAAAATTTTCCCCGAGCGACTCCACTTGGGCCGTGATGTAGGGTTGCTCTTCTAGAAAATCGGTGATCTGAAACCGCTTTTTTCCTTGTATGATAATCGTTGTATTCCCGTCGGGAAGTACCAACATTTTAAGAATACTAGCCATGGTACCCACTTCATACAGATCTGTTGGGTGCGGCTCCTCGATGTTGGGATTCCCCTGCGCTACGACCCCAATACGGCGATTTCCTTTGTAGGCTTTTTTAACCAACCGGATAGATTTTTGCCGCCCTACGGTAATTGGTAAGACTACGCCGGGATAAAGTACCGTATTTTTAACGGGTAGGATAGGGAGTTCTACAATACTATCATCAATCTCATCAGATTCATCATCTTCTTCTACGGTAAGGAGGGGAATCATTTCAACCGAATCATCATCCGATATCTCATTCAACTTTATGGGTTCTTTTTTGTCAGGCTTTCGATATTTCATACCGGTAAATCAATTGCTTAGAGGTCAAACTGGCATAAATTTGGTGCTTTGAGATTTATTAAACTTTAATCAAATCTCATTTTTTATACAAGCCTATTCCTAAAAATATCGTTCCAAAAGTATAGGTACATTATTCCGAGAAAAAATTCATGGGAAATGCAGAAACGATGGTATATTTCGTTTTTGTAAAGGAAAAGAAATAAATCATAAATGAAAAATTATTGTTATACATTATTTACCTTGATGTTATTGGCATTTAGCGGGGAAGCTCAGGCTCAAAAAAGGTCTGATCCAGTGGTTGATTTTAAGGCAGTTGCTGATTCAACTTGGAAAAATGATGAGCGAATTTTTTATTTTCCTTTTATAAACGAATACCGCTATTACAATGACCCGGAAGAGCTAAAAGTAATCAGCAAAGACCTTAAAAAAGGAGATACCCTAGACGCCTACCGCAGATTGTACGAATATGTCATGCGATTTGGCTCTCGTAATTTCCAAAAGGATCACTATCTCATCTGGAAATTAGGTCGACTGGCCGAAGACTTAGGCTATGTAAATAAAGCCAAAGCGCTGTACCGTCTCGTATTAAAACACCACCCCCAAGGAAATTTTAAGCAATACCGTCTCTACTACGACTCCCTGACTCGTAAAGACCGCACCTATTATCTGCCTGTGGAGTATTATTACACCTATGCTAATATAAGCAGTGATGTAGATACGCTCGACATCCCTGAAAGTGTCTATACCGACCTGGGTGACTCCGTAAACTCGGTATATAACGATTACGCTCCCGGGCTGAGCGGCAATGACCTTATTTTAATTTACAGTTCCCAACGCAATCGGAAGCAAGAAGGTATGCGGTATGTCAGCAATGAGGATTTATTTTACAGCCGCAAAGCCGATAGTTTGTACATTACCCAAACCGAAGCCGGTTCCCGAATTGATACCCTACCCTGGACCGAATCCAAACCCTTTAGGGGGCTAAATACTCGGTTTAACGAAGGCTCAGCCTGCATTAGCCGAGACGGAAAGACAATCTACTTTGCCCGCTGCGATTCTCCCGATGGCTACGGCGATTGTGACCTCTATGTGTCTCACCAAAAAGAAGATGGCTCTTGGGAAGAAGGTGCCAACTTGGGTATTCAAGTAAATAGCTTGGCTTGGGACTCCCATCCGGCTTTGTCACACACCGAAGACACTCTTTTCTTTGCTTCCGACCGATTAGGAGGATTTGGCCTATCCGATATTTACTATACCTATCGCTACCGAAGCTCCATAAACCGGGGGGACACCAGCTATTCTTGGGCCCCCGCTCGTAATTTGGGGCCTATCATCAATACCCGTTACAATGAAGTAAGTCCATTCTACCACCCGGTATTTGCTGTCTTATATTTTAGCTCCAATTCCCAATTGGTATCCTTTGGGGGTTTTGACATCTACCGGTCTTATAAATACCGAGGGCGTTGGACAAATCCCATTAATATTGGCCCCCTGGTCAATTATCGAAACGACGAATACTACTTTACCATCGACTCCCAGGCCCAAAACCTCTATTATGCCAAAACCAAGCGGGTCAATGTATTTGATTACCTTAAAGGAGACAGTATCCGAAAGCCCGTACTCAATTTACACACGGCCTTTCTCCCCATGGAAGCCCAGCCCCGGGCTACCACTACGTTTAAAGGGGTCGTTAGAGACTCCATTACAGGAGAGGCCCTAGAGGGAATCATATCCATTATTGATTTGGATGATGGAACCGAAATAGCCCCTCGCAAAACCAATGAAGAAGGGGCCTTCCAATTTGATCTCATCCGGGACAAAAACTACTTGGTAATCATAACTGGAGAGGACTTTTTCCGGGTAGAGCGAGAATTCTTACTCAAAGGAGACACCAGCATTACCGTTTCTACTCCCAGTATTAAG
Source organism: uncultured Microscillaceae bacterium (assembly GCA_963922455.1). Classification (GTDB taxonomy): domain Bacteria; phylum Bacteroidota; class Bacteroidia; order Cytophagales; family Microscillaceae; genus CAWUIO01. The sequence continues at coordinate 11,197 of CAWUIO010000095.1, read as the reverse complement.
TTTAAGAAATGGAAATTTGAGTCTATCAAATTTGAGCATAATAGCTCTGAGGTAACCCCAGATATGTATACTGCTCTCAATAAGTTGGTCATATTCCTATCAGACCACCCCAATTTAGGCTTAAAAATATCTGGACATACCGATTCGCAAGGAGACTCCCAAAGCAACTTGGTTTTATCACAAGCCCGAGCCGATGCTATCAAAAATTATATTGTCGCCGAGGGGAAGTTTAAACCCAGTCGGGTCGTAGCCAAGGGCTTTGGTGATTCCCAGCCCATAGTAGAAGAAGAAGACTCAGAAGAGGCCCATAGGATTAACCGTAGGGTAGAATTTGAGATTTTCAAACTTCCCTAAGCCATCAAAATGAGACTGTAAACGTCCCATTTTCTTACAAAGCTTCCTTTTGCCCAGATTTTAAGTGCAAAAGGTTTGGTTTTAATTTTTCTAAAAAGAGCTTGCACATTTGGAAGATCTCATAACGTCATATTAACATATTTCCTTGTTTTTTGGGAGAAAAATTCAAAGAAAGGTCTAAAAATCGTATATTCGTTCTGTATTTTTACGGGGCCTAGCAAGGAAAACCGCGTACTTCACAAAATAATTACCTGGGATTTCGGCAAACTTGAAGTCCTTGACGTATATATACAAGAAACAGGTGTCATAAAGGGATGTATTCCCATATTGAATTTTGCTAAAATAATAAGGTGTTTATGAATGTATTTAAGCTTAATCTAGGCTTTTGTTTTTTGCTACTGCTAGGTTCCCCAGGGATCGCACAAGAACAAAATCCAGATTTTGTCGCTATGGGAGATACCTCCCGCATTGTCTCCAGTATTTCTCAAAATGAAGTTAGAATTGTTAAGAGAGAGGAAGCTACACTCTTAAAGAGAGGGGAAATCTTAAATATCCAAGTAGAAAACCCCGAAATGATTCCAACCCAAGTACGTATCCACTCCAGTTTGGGCCGCTGCGTTAAGCGCTTCCCGGTAGTTACCAGTGAGGTGAGTATGTCTACCGATATCTTACTCCCTGGAGTCTACCTCGTGATCATCCGCCAGGGCAATGTCCGGGAAATCTGGCGCTTTCTGATCACGGAAGAATAATCCTAGGTACCATAAAAAATTTAGGGGCTTGCCCGCGCTAGTTCGTGGGTAGCCCCTTTTCCATTTCTGCCGGCGCGGGCCGGGCTGTCACTACTCGCCTGCCGGCGCACGGCCAGCGGCGGGCTCAAACAGGCCGTTCCATCCCTAAGCCGAAGGAGAAAAGGGAGGAGTGTACCGATAAACAGACGGGCTCACTTCTCTGCTCTCCCTTTTTCTTGGCTTAGGGATAGGCGCCCGGTAGGGCCAAGACCGCCGCTGGATTGAGCGTGGGCCGGCTTGGCAGCCTAGCCCGGCCCGCGCGGCTCAGTAGGGAGTTTCTAGCTCTTTTTTTCTAGCGCGGGCAAGCCCCCAACCTTCTTAGAAACGATCGTTGATAAACCGCAAGGAGCGTGCATAGGCATCCTGGGCATCTTTTTCTTGGTATTTTGGGTTACTGGGGTTGGCAAATGCGTGGTCGGCCTCATAGCTTTTCACTTCCAAGGATTTTTCAGCATCAGCCATGGCCTTTTCAAAATCGCTCACCACTTGCCCGTTGATCCATTTATCTTGAGTAGCAAAAATACCCAAAACGTCGGCCTGCAAGCCTTTGAGCTGGGCCGGATCTTTTTCGGGCATCCCGTAGTAGATAATACAAGCTTTGGCCTGCTCGCCGGCCAAGAGAGCCGTTTGCAAAGACCATCCCCCCCCAAAACACCAGCCTACCGTAGCAATTTGGGCATCTTTACCGGCATACTCAATCACGCCCCGAATGATTCCTTTTAACTTCTTGGCTTGGGCCGCTTGCATGTACTTGGCCGCATCTTGCCGCGTAGTGGCCACTTTTCCCTCATACAGATCTAGGGCCAGCACGTGAAAGCCTTCCAGATCTTGGTAAAATTGGTCGGCTTCTTTTTTGATGTGATCGTTTAGCCCCCACCATTCGTGCATGACAAATAAATATTTATTCGTTTTCTTCTCCGCTTCAATAAAATAAGCTTGGGTAGACCCGCCCTCGGGCAAGGGGATGCTTATCATCTTCCCTCCTACTTGACTTTCGTGGGTAAAACGGATCGGGTTTTCATGTTTTTGGATAAAAGATTTATCCTCAGCAAAACGGACAAAGCCCGCCTCGCTTGCATGGATACAGCAAGCTTCTCCAGCTATCATTTCTGGCTCCGACTGGTTCCAATACAAAAGTCCAGCCACCGCACTCAGCAATACGGCGGCCATAAGAATCGCATACACCTTCATTGTAAAAAATATTTAGATTGAAAAATTAGTATTTAATTACTTTCTTGACGAGAAGGTTGCTTCCGTCTAGAATCTCCAAAAGATACATCCCCGGCCCTAATCCATCTAAGGAAATACGAAGCTCTTGGCCTCTGCCCAAACGGTCATATTCCCGTATAAATTTTCCATCGGGGCCCCACAAACGTATTCGAGGGTCTCTTAGCAGTTCTGGGGGCCATTGTACCTTAATTTGGGCACGGCTGGGATTGGGGTACACCTCAATATCGGTGGCCTGGATGCTCATTTCTGAGGAAGTGAGCAAATCTCGGTTGAACAACAAGAGTACATAACCCTCCCCTAAAAATCCATTGCTAGAATCTAGGTCTTGCTGGCTCCCAATCCCCTCTACCCGGATCTGTTGCACATTATCTCCAAATACCTCGGCAAAACTTTGCTGGGCAATGGGTAAATTTCCATTTATCGCCAGGGTAATGGGCGTATTGCCTTTTTGCATATCTACCAAAAAGCCTTCTCCGGTATAGTTTGGCCCACCGAGCCATTGGTTCTGCGTTTGGGGCAGGGTTTCTAAATCACTTAGAATAAGGAGGCGAGACTCCGTATCTTCGTCTAGGGCATTCACTTCGGCTGCATTCAATAAACCTACCCCTTGGGCTATCCGCTGAAACAAGCTGATATCTTCCAGTCGCATTAAGCCAAACACTTGATCTATGCGGCCTTCTAAGATCAAACTGTCCCCTTCTTGTAAATCATTGGGTACGGCTAAGGTGTTTGCCTCCTCTTGAGAAATAAAGACATTCATTCCCTGACGCGGCCCGGAACCATCCAGCAAGTAAAAATTCCAAGCATTGCTGGCAAAATTGGGGCCGTGAACTACCCCGGCAACCCGAACAATGCCCCCAAACAAAGGCCTCCCTAAAAAGTCAAGACTATCCCGGATATCTTGAATTGGGGTAATCGGTATGTCATTGTCCTCGATGAAAATTTCTTGCCGATCCAAGGAAATGAGGGTCTGATTACTGGGGTTTTGGAGAAGTAAAACGATTTGCTCGCTACCCTCTTGCACTAAATCTTCTTGGATAGAAATGGAAAAAGATTGGCTTTGATCAGAATTAGGCGGAAAAATAAGCTCCACCGGAAAGGTAAGCCCACTATAATCAAGGCCTAGCTCGGCCGTGGTCTCATCGTTCACTAGGGCTACCTCAACTCGGGTAGCCAGGGAGTTGGGCTGGTCTAGGCGTATGGTAACCTGGAGGGTGGTATCCCGTTCTTGTATAACTTGCCGGCTTTGCGAAAACGAAACGATAGAACCGCTAGGGATTTCCGGGTTATTGGCTCCGATATGGTTCAAACCTAAGCCTCCAAATGCCGTAGGTACTACCCGGTCATTACGAATAAATACATCGGGTACATCTCCTTCAATATCGGCCGCAAGCCAATCGGAGGTAGTAGCCCCTGTACTTTTGCCAATACGGGCTACGTATTCGGGGTCGGCCGTACCCAAGTCTACCCGGGTACCATTGCTTACAATGCCTTGGTTATTACGGGCAAAGGCCAAGTTGGCATAGCCAATATCGGCAGAATCCCCATTTAAGAGGGAAATTTGATCTCGAATTAACCAGATACTGGCTAGGCCCGTAGGATCTAAGTTGCCATCATTATCCTCATCCACATCATCACCCAGCGTGGGCACTTGCCCACTTTCTACAATAAACAAAGTGAGCGAAGCATTTTCAATATCATCCGATTGGCTGTCTGCTTGAAAAATATCCAGGCCCCGCCATCCCTCAGAGGGACTTTGAACTTGAAAAGAAGAATCTTCTACGGTATAGGGGCTATTGGCTTGCAAAAGGGTTAAAATACCATTGCTGCCAAAAGTTAAGCCGGATAGTTCAAAAATAGTCTGGATATCCCCGGGGTCATTGGCATCACTTTCTACCGACACCAGATATGTCTCATCGGGGATGCGGCTCAAAGCATCTCCACGAAGCTCGATGTACTCGTTTCCGGTATCACTCCCGGGAGGGTTTATGAGAACTTCATTGAGTAATATTTGAGAAGAGAGTGGCGTGTCATCATCTAGCAAGTTGAGGGTAATTTCTGAGCGTACCATGCGGGCATTCCCGGTATCTGACTGTAAAGTCAGTCGAATACTTTCGGTAGCTTCTTTTAAAGTATCGGGAAGTATTAATACGAGAAATTCTAAAACCCCGCTGGTGTCTGCCGGCAAAGTAAACGATTTTTGGCTATTAAGTATAGAGAAATCTAAGTCCGGGGTCGCGCTGGGTGTTCCTGATAACCCCACCTCGAGTCTAATTTCGGTTCCGCCCATCGGATTAAAAAACCGAATGGGTACCTTTAGGCTATCGCTAGCTTCGGTCACATCCAGGCTTGATAAAGCAAAAGCCAAAATTGCTTCACTCTCAGATCCTTGGACGAAGTTTTCAATTCCGGGCGTGTTCAAGGCCTCTCCCGAGTCGGCTTTGACGCTCAAAAATTGCGCATCGGGAAGCCCGGCCCCTTGAAAATCATTACGCACCCAATCCGAATCATCATCACTGTCAGTACCATCGGGGATGCGAGAGGCTCCCCCCACGGTAAAAGCCGAGCCATCGAAGGTCTGCCTTAAAACCACGGAGGTATAATTTTTATCACTGGCATCGGCATCGCGAATAGCCACCCCGTCTAAAACCTGGCTCCAAGGTTCGGTGTCTAATACCCCATCATCGTCGGTATCCAAATCATCATTGAGGGCCCCCGTAAAGTTTTGTACTAGTAAAAGGGTTTGTGATCCGTTATCAATGCCTAAATCTCCTATTTGGCTTAACCAATAACCGCTTCCTCCGGCGCTGTCCAAGGCAAAAACTTGATTGATTCGTCCGGGAGCTGTGAGGAGATCATCTCCCTCGATGATCACCAAAGTCAAATCGGATAAGTCTCGGAAGGCTTGGCTTTTTACTTCAATGTATTCATTGATATCGCTTCCGCCATCGTGGCTGAAAACAAATTCATTGATTACTTGGGCCTGGCTCGTTTGGGACAAGCTGGCCCAGATACTCCCTAAAATAAGCAGCCAATAGCCAAAAAAAGTACGTTTCATGGGTTTGTGTGTTTGCTTCAAAAAAAAAGGCCTTTCCAAGGAAAGGCCCCTATATCGTTTCAATTTTTATCCACGAAAGGCTGACAAACCGGTAATGGAGTGCCCTAAGATTAATAAGTGTATATCGTGGGTACCTTCATACGTGATGACCGACTCCAGGTTCATCATATGCCGCATCATAGAATAATCACCAGTAATGCCCATTCCTCCCAATATCTGCCGGGCTTCGCGGGCAATATCCAAGGCCATGGCTACATTATTCCGCTTGGCAAGGGAAATTTGAGCGGTGCTGGCCCGGCCTTCATTCATGAGATTACCTAAACGCCAGCAAACCAACTGGGCTTTGGTAATTTCGGTCAACATCTCAGCCAGTTTCTTCTGCATCAATTGAAAGCCCCCAATGGGCCGGTCAAACTGAACCCGCTCCAATGAATAACGACGAGCGGTCTCATAGCAATCCATCGCGGCTCCGGTGGCCCCCCAAGCAATGCCGTAACGGGCCTTGTCCAAACATTTCAAAGGACCCTTAAGGCCCGAAATCCCGGGAAGGAGGTTTTCTTTGGGTACTTTCACGTCTTGAAAAACCAGTTCTCCGGTAATGCTGGCCCGCAAAGACCATTTATGGTGAATCTCAGGGGCCGAAAAGCCTTCCATACCCTTTTCTACAATCAAACCGTGGATACGCCCTTCTTCACTTTTGGCCCAAACTACGGCCACATCGGCGTAGGGTGAGTTCGAGATCCACATTTTTGCCCCATTAAGCAGGTAATGGTCTCCTTGGTCGGTGAAATGGCTTGTCATGCCGCTGGGGTTAGAGCCGTGGTCTGGCTCGGTCAATCCAAAACACCCTAGCATTTCTCCTGAGGCTAGCTTGGGAAGGTATTTTCTTCTTTGCTCTTCACTTCCAAATTCATAAATGGGGTACATTACCAAGGAGCCCTGTACCGAAGCCGTAGAACGCATACCCGAGTCTCCGCGTTCTATTTCTTGCATCATGAGGCCATACGAGATGTAATCCAGCCCTCCATTGGGGTTGTACTCCAAGGGCACGGTAGGTCCAAACACCCCCATTTCACCAAATTTCCGAACGATATGATGGGGAAATTGAGCCTTTTGGGCGCAATCTTCAATGATGGGTGATATTTCTTTTTTAACGAAGTCGCGTACTGCCTTGCGGATAAGCAATTGCTCCTCACTAAATAAATCATCCAAATTATAAAAATCAGGATGCTCAAAGGTATCTTCTTTGCTACTACGTTGAAACGTATCAAGAGGCGCTTGAGTAAGCGTATCTACTGGATTCATAAGGATTAGCTTTAGCGTTTTTTTATAAAAGGTCTTGTGAAACCCTTTTGCTTACAAAAATACAAAAAAAACCGCGCAAACTTTAAGCTAGCTTAAGCCAAGGTAAGTAAGCTAGGCATTCCGTCCCGTTTGATAAAAATTTTGGTATTGCCTATACAAATGCCGGATAAAGACAAATAAAAACAGGAAGGTAAGAGATACTAAAATCAAGTTTGTGATTAGGGTGGCCTTCCTATCCTGATAGGCAAACTCGAGCGCTTGTTGCCCCGCGTAATAGCTTTGAAGGTAGGGTTCTATGCCGTCTGTTTCCAAGGCATTAGGATCTCGGGGTATCAGCGACCTGTACTCTTCCCCTAGTTTTAATAAGGTTTCAGCCGAGTCTAAACGGCCCATATGACTATAATCGCTCGCCAACTCCCCGCATAGAGCAACGACGTCTTTCGTTTTCCCAGCTTTTTGAGCTTTTTTTAAGAGTAGCAGATGCCAATCTAAGCGCTTGGTATACTGCTTCGTTATCTGGTAAATGAGTATTAACTTCCGGATTACCCGGATTTGCTTGGAATAATTTTCGGGGAGGCGTTGGTAATGTTGATACGCTTGGATATGATAGCCTGACACTCCTTTTAAACCCGTATTGTTGTTGACATAGTTGCCCCACAACTCGCAAGCGTGACCCAATAGCTCAAAATTAGCCATCTGATAGGCCAGTTCGTAATATTGTTTTAGGTAAAGCTCGATAGTATCTTGTTCGCCCTGGTGCCACGTTTCCAATTCGGCAATTTTAGCTAAAGAACGGGCTTCTCCCATCCAATCCCCGATGTCTTGGGCAGTTTGCCAAGCTTGCTTGTATTGCCAGAGGGCAGCTATCCAGTTATTTTCATCTCTTTCTAAGTGATCGCCAGCTTCAATCAAATTATGCACTTGCTCCGATATGACTACTTGGGCGAGGCTTGCCTTAGCCCCAATCATACAGTATAGCAGGACAATTAAGCTTATCGGAGCATGCTTAGGTATTATTTTCCTCAGAATTATTAGCCTTATTCGTATCATGATTTGCCGACGGGACATGAGCGTTCGCTTCCTCTTCTTTGCTGTCCACATCTACTTGAAAAAAGTCGGAAATTCTTTGTAAAAACTTATCGGCCAGGCCATCTTCGTGTTTTTTGGCTAGTTTTTCGGCATAGTCTTCTTCTTTCTGCTGAATTTCCATTTGCCGTACGGCCAATTTATGGCTCAACTCCTTTAATACAGCAGGTTTGGACCGGAGCATGGGGTGAATACTTGCCTTACTTATCTTACACACTAAAACATCTTCCCGGGCCCGAATGGTAGCCGTTCTTGGCTCCCCAGTCAACAAAGACATCTCTCCAAAGATAGGATCCGAATCCGAACTAATTTCGGTTATTTTTAAATCCGAACCATCTTCCTGCCTCACCAACACGTCTACACTCCCTTCAGCAACGATAAACAGAGCTGCATCCGTGCCCCCTTCCACAATAATTTTTTCGGGCCAGCCATACCGAAGCCACTCCGCTTTTTGAGATAACAACTGGTCTTGCCAATTACTCAATGGAGCCAAAATTTCTACTTTATTGAGTAACTCCTTGGCTCTTTCTACCGGATTTTCTACAGGCTCCATCTCATGTCGAGGGTGTAGCCGTTCCCGACGCAAGGCATACCAAATGGAGGTAAGGATCTCCCCCTTCACCTCTTCCATATCAAAAACATCAGTAGGTACTTCTATAGTGTATAGGCAACGAGTCGTCAAAATTTTGGATAAGGTGATTTGCGGCTCATCCTTTACCATATCTGAGTCATTTACACACTTGCGAAGTACTTCTCTTACAAGGGCCGGGCTACTGCTGGCCTTGGTATACACCTGAAAATCGATTAAGCGATGCCCATGCAATATGGTTTGATTGGTGTAAATAGAGTTTACCAAGATCGTGTTAGGCACCGAAAGCTGGGTTTTGTCCCGCGTTTCCATTTTGATAGACTTCCATCCTATTTCTTTGACCAAGCCTACTTTGCCATCAATCTCAATCAGATGGTTAGGGCGAATGGTCTTGTTGAGATTGAGAGACAAAGCAGTAAAAGCTTGTCGAATAGGTTGCTGGGCAAGAAATGCAGCTATGGCCCCCGAAGTCCCGATCGTTGTGAGAAAGGTAGTAAGAAAAGTAGGATAAATGACGGCCACGGCAATCGTAATGGAGCTTATAAAAATAAAACCCGCCGTTAGCTGCCGCAATAATTTGGGCACCATGGGTTCATTATTTTCATCGACAAAGAGTCCTTCCCAAAGGAAAAAATTAACCAAACTATGAAACAAAAAGGCAAAAATAAGAATAGGGATCACCACAAAACTTTTGTTTAAGTGATCAATCACGGGTAATATCTTAATCAGGCTTTTTTTGACCGGGAGCTTCTTACCGGCTTGTAAGATATTGCTAAGTTCCTCAAAATCATCCGGGTCGGTCAAGATGGGAATGAGCCGGTAGCGATTTCCTTTGCCTCCGGTTACCTCCACGACCCGGTTTTCCCCGCTCTCAAACGTAAGCTCCTCTCCAATACGAAACTCGGCTAGTTTTTGAAGTTTTTTGTATTCTTTGGCCGTGATATAATCTCCAACATTTTTACTAACTCCCAGGGTATCAAACTGTTCTGAAGCTCCTATAATCAAACCTTGGGAGGTCGTAGTGTGATTTTCCATGACATAAGGCTCATACACCTTATCCTCGATAAAGATGTAAATGGAAAAAACGAAGAGGATAAAAAAACCAAACAAAATCTGTAAACTCTTGGCTTGCAGGGGTATCCTGCGAACGGCAAACCAAGACAAAACCAATAATAAAAAGAGGAAGCCATAGGGAAGTAAAAAAATAAGTAAATACCGACTAATCATGGGGGTGCCACCTTTATTGGATTAAAAAATCAGGGTAAAAATGCAAAATATAAAAATAATTTAAAGCAAAATAAGAAAAATAGGGCTTCCCCCGTAAATCTAAGTTTTTCGGTCGATTGGGAGTTTTGGGGCTTCCCGGCGCTAAAGGAGTAGGGAAAAAGCTGATCCATAGTGCCGGCGCCGGCGGCAGGAATTTTTAATAGAGAAACCCTAGCTTTTCGCCGGGGGCAGCCCCAAATAGCTGGTAGGGAAGGTTGCAGGTTGCCAAATGGTAAACGATATTTGTACTCATCGTCAAAAGCAGGAAGCCACTTTAACCCACGCTACTATGGATGAAATTGAATTGAACGAGGCCTTGATGAAAAAGCTGTATGAGCTTAAGGCCAAATACCGACTCACCGGACAGGACTTGGTTTCTAATTTGGAGGGCCTTTTGCATTCCAATTATCTCAAATATTGGGATTATATCCATTTGGACACCCTCCTCTCTTTGCAAAGCCCTCGGACAGACTTCCCGGACGAGAAGATTTTTATTGTGATCCATCAAATCAATGAGCTCTATTTTAACTTGATTTTATGGGAGATTGATCAGATTGCTCATCAAAACCACCCACAAGCTAGTTTTTTTAATGATCGATTGAAGCGAATCATTCGCTATTTTGCCAACCTTATCCAAGCCATGGATGTGATGGTTGAGGGCTTGGATACTGAGCAATTTAAGAAATTTAGGATGGCACTCTTGCCTTCAAGTGGCTTTCAGTCGGCCCAGTTTCGTAAAATAGAGATTTGTTCTACCGATTTTTATCAGTTGATCCAGAAGCCATATCAGAGTAGTCTCAGTGAAAAGGCTGATGTCGCGGAAATATTTCAATACCTCTATTGGCTCAAAGGGGCCACCGACCAGGGTACGGGTAAAGAGACGATTACTTCTCAGCATTTTCAAGAACATTACCGGGAAGAGTTTGTCCGTTTGGCCCGTTTGTACCGGGACCGTAACCTATGGCAATGTTACTTGCAATTGCCCCCTGGCCCTGAGTTGGAAGAAAGCCGCCAACTGCTGAAAGAATACGATCAGATGATCAATGTGCAGTGGCGTATGGGCCATTTAAAAGCTGCCGGAAGACACTTACGCGATAAATCTACTACAATTGAGGCCACAGGGGGAACCAACTGGCCCCGCTATCTTCCTCCCCGTTTTCAAAGAACTATTTTTTACCCCCGTTTGTGGACGGATGAAGAAATGGAAAATTGGGGACATATGCCCTCAAACCCGTAAAAAATTCAACGTCAATTTGCTTAATAAAACCTATGCCCCGTAAAGATAAATTTGCCCGAGAATCATTCGTGACTATGACCGAAATGGTCTTGCCCAATTATACCAATACCTTCAACAACTTAATGGGAGGCCGGATGATGCACCTTATGGATATTGCCGCCGCCATTGCCGCCCAAAAACATTCCAACCGTATTGTGGTAACCGCTTCGGTTGATAATGTATCGTTTACCCACCTAAGACTGTCCGAAAAGCTAGAAAGCTTGGAATGAGGAGAGTGCTTTATT
>CAWUIO010000094.1:0-25862 GCA_963922455.1 uncultured Microscillaceae bacterium | reverse complement strand
ATTGAAAGTAAGTAGCTTATTATCAGCGCATTGCAGATAATGTCATAGGTAGCCGGGTGAGTACTCTCATAGCTTATATATACCACACGTGTCATGCCGCCCATCGAGAGGAGTCTTAATCCTTGGGGGGATGAGGAGTCCGTTTTGATTCAGGCGCCATATCCATCTAGCTTTAAGATCCCTCAGTTCCCAACAAGATACACTCTTGGATGATAAGAAATTATAAATTATTGATAACGAATGGTTTACGAAAAGTTTTATAAGTAGCCGCTAAGGAATTATAGGTGTTTCCCTAAAAAAAATTAGTTTGTGATGAAAATGCGCATACCATATGGACCCGAGCCTTCTAGAACAACTCCTCGCCTTTTACCAAACCTGCGATGCATTCCAAGGAAAGCTCCTGCAAGTACAGTCCTACCTTTCCACCCATCGAGATAACTACGATCGGCACTTCACCAGCTATACCCAGCTAGAGTTTAAGCTGACGTATTTCGGTATCCGCTTCAGTGGGAACCGGGCTTGCTTTTATGGAGATACCCAGTCATACGAAATAGCCAGTGATCTTATACAGAGCTTTCAAGCAAAGAGTGATACCGAGTATGAAATTGTAGAAATATATAGCGAAAAAGTGTACCGTTGTACCAAGCTCAAATTTGGGTAAGAGCGCTTTACTTCCAAAGTAAAAGGCAATTGTTTTTCTGTCTAAAAGAGCACTTGACCGCCAAGAGTTGTCTTAGCTAGCCTTCTACCCTTGCCCAGTTAGCAAGGTTTTCCGGGTGTACAACTCACTCTTTGTATTGTACAGCTCAGATGTTTTGCCCCCTTCCCCTGGGAGTAAGCCCTATATTTTGCAAGGGAAATAATAACACATTCCCATGAACATCTGCAAAAGACCAAAGAAAGTATGTTGGCCAATTCTTATAATGCTTGCTCCTTTTTATATGAGCTGTGAGAAGGAAGAAGTTGCGGCTCCCAGCGTAGACCCAGAAGTTACGCTCGAGCAGCTAGACGCCTTGGATAAGGGAGGGCGTTGGCTGGTCACCGGCATTGAAGAAGCCAATGCCTTAAACAGTATTAGCCAAACCGAGAAGGACCTCATAGCGGAGTATTTAAACGACCTGGCCTTACAACCTGAGCTTCGTTGTGATGATACCGCCCACGGCGCTTTTGTACAAAACCTACAAGATCAAGCGTATCCCGAAGACGCCCTGGAAGTCGTAGAACGGGCCCATACCCGTGTATGCTCGATATTAAACTATCACGAAGGCTATTGGGTACAGGAAATAAGTGACCCCTCATTTCCATCTCCTCTCGAGTCAATTAACGACGTGCACATAGATGCCGCCACCGGAAGTGTGACCGTTTATGCCCAACTTCGACTGTTAAACGGACCCGTGCAAGTGCCGGCCCAAGTCAATCCGGGGGAGTATGCCATCAACATGAACGGGGACAGCGTTGCCTTTCATCCTAATTCGGTGTATCTCAATGGAAGTGGCCAAGAATTGGCCATAGCCGATGGTACAGGGCAATGGTGGGTAAAACACGCCTGGGTTTTAGACGGAGAAGGCTACACCAATTGGCCGCTCATACCCGCCCAAGTGTATGGGGAAGGGCTCTGGGCTACCGGCACCTTGCTAGATGATGGCCTAACGATACAAGTGGGTGACCTGGATAATTCGCATACGGGGGAGTTTAACCTACGAAAACCGCTCTTGGACCAGGCGCCTATCACCTACGAGATACGTAACAATAACCTAAACAGCGACTCAACTACCAACCTCGCCAATTTTACGTGTAGAGAAATAATCAGCCCCCTGGACAGTTTGGCAAGAGCTTGCCCTCAGTTGCCCGGGGAATCCTCCTCAAACTAAACGGCCTCATCCATGGTTTTTCCGGCCTTGTTTTGCAAAGACTCAATATATACGAGGTAGATTGCTAAGGGAGCTCCGTTCTGGGGCTCTCTTTATTTGTGAAGAACCCTTGCCCTTTGTATAATTCGTTCAATTCACCTCCCAATATGGTCAATTCATACTTCTTGTGATTTTACTACCCCCCAGATGAATGTATTTTTAATAAAAGCAATACCTACATATGCCAAACCTTTAAAACTATGAAAGAAAGCTTGCCCTATATCGCTCCTTGGCTCATCCACGTATTTCGCTATTTTATCATGGCCGGGATCCCTTTTATGGTATTTTATATCCTGTGCCCTCGTTTGTTTTACAAAAATAAAATTCAGCCCCGTGGGGCCAAACAGGAAGATTTTAAGCGAGAGATATGGCATTCTTTCCAAAGCACTTTTGTTTTGGCCGGAGTGGGCCTATTGCTGATCAAAACGCCCCTGTTCGAGTACACCAAATTGTACAAAGATCTGCATGCCTACCCCCTATGGTGGATACCACTCAGTATATTCTGCGCCTTGGTAATGCACGATACCTATTTCTATTGGATGCACCGGGCGGTTCATCACCCTAAGGTATTCAAGTTGATCCACCTACTACATCATAAATCTACCAACCCCTCTCCCTGGGCGGCTTATTCTTTTCAAGCTTCGGAGGCATTTTTGGAAGCTATGATTGCTCCCATTTTGTTGTTTACGCTGCCTTTTCACCCCATAGCCCTCATTACGTATACTTTTATTGCCTTTTCCATCAACGTCTATGGTCATTTAGGCTACGAAATAGCCCCCAGATGGCTACGCCATACGTTCTTGTTTGAGTTGCTGGTTACCTCAACGTTTCACAACATGCATCACGCCAAATTTAGAGGGAATTATGGCTTATACTTTCGTTTCTGGGACCGGCTGATGGGCACCGAAATTCCTAACTACGTGCAAGCTTACGACAAAATTCAAACCCGTCGGTTTGGCGAGTCACCTGGGACACTGCCCTGGAAAACAGCCAGTGTCTTATTTTTGATCCTATTAGGGCTGGGCGTTTTGTCCCTAAGGGCGCAAACCCAAATCGTGGGCGAATGGCAGAATGGGGATAGAGGCGAACTTATCAGGATATACGAAGATGAGGGACGCTATTTTGGTCATATCTTAGCTTCTCCAATGCCTCAGGAAGGGGTTAAACTTCAAGAACAAGACAAAATCGTTCTCCTGGGAAATTTCAAAAAGCGGAGCTCCCATAAATATTGTTGTGGCACCATCTACTTAATTAAACAAAGAAAAACCTTTGCCGCTACGCTAATCCTCTTAGATGAAAATACCCTTTACTTCAAAACCAAATATGAACAGCTGAGTGGGGGAAGAGCGTGGAAAAAGATTTAGTAGTATCCTATAATTGTAAAATAGACCTATGTACAGCCAAATAATCCCCTCTAGCCGAGTTAAAGTCCCAAAATATGTCATTCGGGATGTGAGAAGCCCCAAACTGCCCATCAAAAAAATATTACCCTTGGCCCTATCTCTCATTCTTCCTGGCCTTAGTTTATACTCCAATTCTGAGTGGATTGTACTAGACAACTTGATGTTTTCTCAAAAATGGATAATAGGCTCGTTTATTATGTACATCTGGTGGAGTCTCTTATGGTACATAAACCACTTAAAATCTAAGTACACTCGTTTGTACTTCATCTTATTTATTTTGTTTTTTCAAATCGTCGTCTTGCCAGTAGTATTAACCCAGCTCGAATTTACGATTGACCGGCAAAATTTGGCCCGTTCTGCCCTGGCCACCATTTTGTTTATGTTTATACAATCTACGATACTCGCCCAAGAAAACATCGCTCGCCTGCGATTAGAAAAAGAACAAATTCAAACCGAAAACTATAAAGCCCAGCTCAAAGCCCTCCGGAACCGGATTGACCCCCATTTTCTTTTTAACTCCCTCAACACTTTAAGGTCCATGGTACGGCACCAACATAGACAATCCGAAGAGTTTGTCATGAGCCTCTCCGATTTTTACCGACAAATCTTAAAACACAATGAAAATACTAGCCTTCCCCTTTCCGAGGAGCTCATGATGCTGCAGTCCTACCTGTTCCTTATGAAAAGCAGAAACGAAGATGCCGTACAAGACTGTATACAAGTCGATAAGTCCTTGTACACCTATCACGTACCCACCTTGGCTTTACAGGTAGTTGTGGAAAATTGCTTTAAGCATAACAGCATGACGGCCCGTAAGCCTTTGTACATACATGTTTTTCATACCCAAGACTCCTACATCGTGGTACAAAATAACAGGCAAGCCAAGATTGGAAAACAAGAAGAAAGTGGCTACGGACTAGAATTGCTTAGAAAAAGGTACGACCTTTTGAAGGTAGCCGATGGCTTACTCATTGAGAAAACCGCCGATCACTTTACCGTAAAATTAAAACTTCTAAAACCATGAATATTTTGATAGTAGAGGATGAGGCGCATACGGCTGCGCTCCTTCAAGAAATTATAGAGCAAGATCAAGATTTCATCGTAACCGAAAAGCTGGAATCAGTTTTAGAAACAGTAGAATACCTAAGCAAGTATCAGCAAAATATGGATCTTCTATTTTTTGATATTCAGCTGGCCGATGGACAAAGCTTTGAAATATTCAAACATGTAGATGTGGTAGTTCCCGTGGTATTTTGCACTGCCTTTGATGAATTTACCCTGCAAGCCATAAAAAACAATGGTATCGAGTATGTCTTAAAACCTTTTAAAGAAGACGAAATTCACCTAGCCCTGCAAAAGTATAAACGTCTTCTGAGCAATATAAAGACCAAAAATGCTTCCGTGGCCTTGGTTTCGCCCGAGCCAAACAAGGCCTATCAGCAAAACTTTTTGAGCCAATTCCGCGAAAAATCCATAGTAATCCGGGTGGAAGATGTGGCTTTATTTGCGGTCGAGTACGAAACGGTGTATCTCTACACCAATTCGGGCGAAAAATTCCCCTTATTCAAGAAATTAGAATATATCGTGTCCGTCTGTGATCCGGAGCAATTCTTTCGCATCAACCGACAAATGTTGGTTCACCGCTCGGCCATTCAATCCTTTGAGCCTTATTTTAACCGCCGGCTTATTATACAGCTCCCCATTAAGTTGGAAGAGCAAGCTATTGTAAGCCGTCCCAAAGTGCACCAATTTAAAAATTGGTTGGAGATGTGAAAAGCCCCTAATAAAACATTGACTAAAAAGGGGCTGCCCCCGGCCAAGTATATTTCCCGTACAAAATTACCCTAGGTGCTGCCGGGGTCGGGCTATCACTACTCGCTGCCTTTCCCCGCTGGCCCCCACGAGCTCAAACATGCCGTTCTATCCCTCAGCCAAAAGAATAAATGGGAGAAAAAAAACGCTTTTTACGCTTTACATGATACGTTCTATCCCATATAATTGAGATCTTTCTTAAATTTATTGGGAACATATATCTACACAATAAACTTATGAATCTATCTTTATCCCAAATCCTAAGTTGGTCGAAGGCACCACGTCTATGCGGCTTACTTTTGTTTTCTCTTCTTTGGGCTTACGTACATCTTTTATCGGCCCAAGTACCCGGCAAACAGGATCCCCAACTCCTTGAAGAAATCAATGCTTTAGAATACGATCTAAGCAAACTCAAAATGATGTTGGATGAGTCTTCTAAATATCAAAGCCTTCTCAATAACAAAACCCTAGACCGGGACATCAAAAAGGAAGGACTGGAGCAGCTCAAAGCTACGTTGGCCGATCGCACCAAGCAATTAAAGGCCCTTCAAGCCCAAAAAAATGCAATTCTAAACGGGGGACTAAGTTCTCGCTGCACCTTTCGGGTACACCTGGGCGCCTACCAGGAGCTAGACTTGAGCCAATACAGCCACTTAATGCCCTATTTTCGGGTAGATCAACAAGACGGGGGGATTCAAGTATTTAGTATTGGCGTGTTTGCGAGTTATTTTGAAGCCAAAAATTTGAGTGAGTTTTTAAATAGCCAAGGC
This sequence comes from uncultured Microscillaceae bacterium, assembly GCA_963922455.1. Lineage (GTDB taxonomy): Bacteria > Bacteroidota > Bacteroidia > Cytophagales > Microscillaceae > CAWUIO01. Next base: position 19,967 of record CAWUIO010000094.1, on the reverse strand, counting down.
TCGGCGACGTATGTTATTGGCTTTTTGGATAATGTACAAGTCCCCGACCTCCGGGATATAACCGATTGTACCGGGTTTTAATGGGCAAACACGTGTACGGAAGGGGAGGTAAACAGGGCAAGCTCCCTTGCCAATTTACTTAGAACTTTCCCGGCTTAGGGATGGAAGCCCGTAGGGGGGAGACCCCACAGCCTTTTGGAGCCTAGCGGAAAAAGGCGAGGAGGCTCCCCGCGTAGCGCGACAGCCCGGCCCGCGCGGCTAGGATTTTTCAAGATAGGCCTCACGTACAAGCGCGGGCAAGCCCCCTATAGGTTTAAAAGACGGGTTCAGGAAATAAGTAGGAGGATAATTTTTACCAACTCGTTATTTTCTTCATACACCATATCGTATTGCTTTGGCTATGTATCCATGAGGTGTATTACCTCAATGGGCTAATCATTCTTTATTATATAAGCAATTGTATCATGAAACTGATGTACTCGAGAGGTAGAAGCCTGCGTAGACAGATAATCGTGTACAGCTTTGGCACAACCCTCCCAAGTATAATAGTCATCGATGATGATTAGGCCTTTATTTACTATTTGGGGGTATAAATACTTAAGGCAAATCATAGTAGAATCGTACCAGTCTGCATCTAAACGAAGTAAGGAAATTCCGTCTGAAAATTGAGCCTGGGGAATGGTTTGCTCAAACCAACCCTTTTTAAAAAAACAATGCGGGGCATGGGCTAATTGCATGGCTTTTTCGGCATACGCTTGTTCAGCCCGGCAATTGTCGTGGTAATACTTGGAGTTTGTATTCTTTTGCCATTGTTTGGCGGCTAGCCCATCAATGTCTTGGGCATCCGGAAGCCCTTCAAAACTATCGTAAAGATAGTAGCTTCTATGGGAGCCGATTACTTCCGAAATAGCGGCAATCATCCCTCCTCGCCAAACGCCGCATTCCACTATATCCCCACTGGGGCTTGGAGGGAGTTTTTCAGCTACCAATTTTAGATTATTGATGAATGCCTTTTTGGACACCATTGTATAATTTTGGTACTTCTCGTAAAGTTGTGTGTACTTTTCAAGGGCCAATTGCGGTTTACTTAGCCTGCTTACAAGGATCCCATTTTTTTTTAGAGTACTCTTGATGATTTTTTTGATCTTTTCCATTCGGGCGTTTTATCAAACGGTTTTTTTATATTTGATTTATAGGCTAAAAATAGGACAGTGGGTCAGGCGGGCATTTCCTTCCGGTAAGTCCCAGTTCCTACCGCAATACGTGAGGACATAAAGCAAGTGTAAGCGTCAGCATAAATATACAGTCCTCTATAAAAAATGATAAATTAGTTTATAATTCTGTCTATGAAGCATGGGTTTATTGTAATGTGCTTATTGTTTTCATTCCCCGGTTTAGCCCAACATAACTGGGATGATAAACACTGGGATAAAAAAAGTCTAGGATTTGGCTGTGGTTTTGCTGCCACATCAACAAAGCCGGTACAAAAAGCCCTTCAACTGTTCTATAAAAAAGACTATGAAAAAATTAAAATGATGTTGGATTCTGAAAGCACCGCCGAACAATTTTTGGCCGCCTTCCTTTTAGAGAAATTGGCAGAAAAAGGTATCCTATCAATGAGCGAAGCTAATTTAGAAAAGATAGAACAAATTAAACAGTCCGAAGAGCTTGTGCCTGTCTGCTCAGGATGTACGTTTTGGTTTGAGCTACCACTTGCCTATTTATTTACCAATAGAACTATAATTTATTTTTCGGCCGAGAATTGGTTTAGGCATCACTATAAACTTTTCTTGAAAAATAGATAAAGAAAATAACTTAAGGCTCTTCTGGATTTACCTTTTCTAAACCCTTGATTAATTTTTAAAATACACATTTTTCAGGATCTGCCTAGTATATAACTTTCCCAAGCATTTGATCTAGTCTTGTATAGATAGAAAATAGGTATTATAGTCAATCTGTTGGCAGGGAGCTATTCTGGCTTAGGGACACCCACCCGAAGGGCGGAGACCGAAGTGGGTAGGCGGGGAGCCGGCTCCGGCTTGGCTGGGTGGCCCGGCCCGCGCAGGTAATTACCGCTCACCTAAAAACCCAAATCTTTAGCGCGGGCAAGCCCCTAAACCCTTCATGTATTCCGGAATATTGCAAAACTATCTTAGAAATTGGTCTTCATAAAATTAGAAATTTTCTACCTTACAAATTGAAGGGCAAGAATCTTTCATAAGCCAGAAATATGGGTAGGTTTGGCCCCGATTTCCCGAAACGTCTGGGAGATCTCTTGCGAATTTTCAATAAAAACGAAAACATGGAAAACACCACAATCACAAAGGAAGTAAACATTTCCCGTGTTCAATTGGAAAACGAAGAGTTTTACAAGATCTCGAACAGCGATGCCATGCGACCTTTTTTTATGAGCATCGTCAGCGATTCCAATCACTGGATGTTCATCTCGAGTAATGGTGGACTGACCGCGGGTAGAAAGGATGCAGAATATGCTTTGTTCCCCTACTACACGGATGATAAAATTACCGAATCGGCCGACATTACCGGGAGCAAGACCATTTTCCAGGTACAAAGGGCCGAGGGTGAGCCGCAAATTTGGGAGCCCTTTTCGGAGCGCTTCGAGGGACGTTATGCAATCACTCGAAATCTCTACAAAAACCTCTACGGTAACAAAATTATATTTGAGGAGATCAATGAAGATCTCAAACTAACATTCCGCTATCAGTGGAACTCCAGCAATCGCTTTGGCTTTGTCAAAACCTCTCAACTGATCAACCGCGGGGGTGCTAGCGTGGAGCTAAACCTGCTGGATGGTATCCAAAACATCGTGCCCGCCAGTGTAGAAAGCGCCCTCCAAGCCCGGGCCAGCAACCTGATCGATGCCTACAAACGCAGTGAGCTCGAAAAAGAAAGCGGGCTGGGTATCTACGCCCTGAGCGCCATCATCGTAGACCGGGCCGAGCCCAGTGAGGCCTTGAAAGCTCAAGTGGCCTGGTCGCTGGGAATAGAAAACCCCAGCTATCTCTTGTCTTCTTTGCAATTGAAAAACTTCCGCAAAGGACTGCCTATTGAGGAGGAAAGCGATGTAAAGGCCGAAAAAGGAGCCTATTTTGTCCATACCCCACTTACCTTGGATGCTGGCAGCCAAAAAGAATGGATGATTTTGGCGGATGTAAATAAAAACCACGCCGCGGTGGCCCAACTTTCCCAAACGATCCAGGAGGAGAGCAATCTGGCCGAACAAATCCGGGAAGACGTGGCCCTGGGTACGCAAAGACTTATCGGCTTAAATGCGGCATCCGATGGCCTACAAATTTCTAAGGACCCTTTCCGCGATGCCCGCCACTTCTCCAATACCCTCTTTAACATTATGCGGGGCGGTATTTTTGATATGAACTACCAAATTGAAAAGTGGGATTTTAGCCAGTACCTGCAAAAAGCCAATAAGGAAGTTTTCCAAGCCGAACAAGCCGTGTTGAGCACTTTGCCCGAGGAATTTACCCTGGCCGATTTACAAGCGGCCTGCGAGCAAAGCGCCAATATGCACTTCAAACGATTGTGCTACGAATATATGCCCCTCAAATTTAGTCGCCGCCACGGTGACCCGAGCCGCCCCTGGAACCGCTTTTCTATCAACACCCGAAGCGAAGTGGATGGCTCCAAAATACTCGACTATGAAGGGAACTGGCGCGATATCTTTCAAAATTGGGAGGCCTTGGCGCATTCCTATCCGGCCTTTGCCGAGAGCATGATCCATAAGTTTTTGAACGCCACTACGTTTGATGGCTACAACCCCTATCGGGTAACCAAAGGAGGCTTTGACTGGGAAACCATCGAGGCCGATGATCCTTGGTCTTACATTGGCTATTGGGGAGACCACCAAATTATCTACTTGTTGAAGTTATTAGAACTTCTCGAGAAGTACTATCCTGGGCAACTCGCTATCTGTTTTGATAAGGATCTCTTTGTCTATGCCAACGTACCTTACCGCATTAAGTCCTACGAAGATATTGTCAAAGACCCCAAGGATACAATCGAGTTTGACCACGACTCCGATCATACAATCCGGGAAGATCGCCAGAGACTAGGGGCCGACGGAGCCCTTTTAAAAAACCAAAGTGGGGCTATCCACCGGGTCAACCTGATTGAGAAAACTTTGGCCACGGTTTTAGCCAAGCTGTCCAACTTTATTCCCGAAGGAGGGATCTGGATGAATACCCAACGTCCTGAATGGAACGATGCCAACAATGCCTTGGTAGGCAATGGGGTCTCCATGGTGACGCTGTACTACCTCCGCCGCTTCTTAAACTTTTTTAATCAAATTTTGGCGGATACTTCGGTTGATGAAGTACCCATTTCCGAAGAATTGGCCACCTTCTACGAGCGCTTGGTCAAGGCTTTTGAGCAAAACCGGGAGCTTTTGTCCGGAAATATTGGAGGCAAAGCCGCCAAAGAAATGATGGACCGCTTAGGCCATGCCGCCAGCGAATACCGCCTACATATTTACGATAACCCATTCACCGGAGCAAAAAAATCGGTGAATTTGAATGACTTGTCCACCTTTGTGCAGCTGTGTAATGCGTTTTTGGAGCATGCCATCCGAGCGAATAAGCGGGAAGACAATCTTTATCACGCCTACAACCTTCTTACTTTTACCGAAAACAATGAAGCCCAAATCTCCTATCTGGACGAAATGTTGGAGGGACAGGTGGCCGTATTGAGCTCGGGGTATTTAAGTGGCCCTCAAACCTTGGAATTGCTGGATAGTATGAAGGGAAGCGCCTTATTCCGCCCCGACCAGTACAGCTACATCTTGTATCCCAATAAAAACATCGCGGGTTTCAAACAGCGAAACAACATCCCCGAAACTTCTGTAAATAAGTCCAAATTATTGACGCAACTGATTGACGAGGGGCATACCCAAATCATCGAGAAAGATGTAAAGGGGCAGTTCCACTTCAACGGCAACTTCCGAAATGCCTACGACCTAAAAGCCGGTTTGGATGCCCTGGCTGGAGGCCACTACGATCATTTGCTAGCCGCCGAGCAAAAACTAGTCTTACAGATTTTTGAAGAAGTCTTTAATCACAAAGCCTTTACCGGTCGTTCGGGGACCTTCTTTGGCTATGAAGGACTAGGTTCCATCTATTGGCACATGGTGTCTAAGCTCTTACTGGCGGTGCAAGAAAGTAGCTTAAAAGCCATTGCTGATCAAGAAAGTGCCGAAGTAGTGGGCCGCTTGCTCGAGCACTATTACGAAATCCAAGCCGGCATTGGGGTGCATAAGCCGCCCACTTTATACGGAGCCTTCCCCACCGACCCTTATTCTCACACGCCAGGAGGAAAGGGAGCCCAGCAACCGGGTATGACCGGACAGGTAAAAGAAGACATCATCAGCCGGTTTGGGGAGGTAGGGGTTTGCGTGAAAAACGGACACCTTTCTTTTGACCCATGTTTGCTACGTAAAGAGGAAGAGTTTTTGACGGAGGCCAAAAGCTTTACCTATGTTGATATAAATCAAAACCCGCATGAACTACACCTGGATGTAGGTACCTTAGCCTTCACCTATTGCCAAGTGCCCGTAGTGTATCGCTTGGCCGAGCAGGAAGGGATCGATGTACTACATCAGGATGGTAGTCAAAGCCGGATGGACTCTTTAGCATTAGATGCGGCTCTTAGTGCCGAGATCTTTGCCAGAACCGGGGCTATTCGTCAATTAACTGTACACATCAATCCCAGCCGCCTAAGGTAAAAACAGGAGTAGGGCGAGGAGAAAAAATGGGATTGTACGGATAAGGTATATAGAATAAGATACATGGGGGCTGCCCCCAGCGGTGAAAAATAGTGCCCCGAATGGGGGCTAGGTGCCGCTGGGGTCGGGCTTTCGCTACTCGCCTGCCAGCGCGCGTACCAGCGGCGGGCTCAAACAGGCCGCTCTATCCCTCAGCCGGACAAGCAATTTATGAAAACTGGGTAAAATGGCTTTTATCCTTTTTCATTTTCAAACCAAAATGATTTAAATTATTAAAGTGTTAAAGTATATCAAAGCAAGCAAAGAACATGCTTATGAAACCCAGTTGGAAAAACATTTTGTTCCTCTTCTTGTCTCTTCTAGGTTTTACCTGTCAACCCAGTACCGAGGGAGGAGGAGCGCAGGAAACAGAAACTCAAAACGCAGAAATGAAACAAATCACCGCAGCCGATATTTTGGGTAATCCAAATTATCAGGCCATATCTTACGGAGGGTACCGGGAAAATAGCCGGGACATCCAGCCGAGTGGGCAAGACATCAAAGAAGACATGAAAATATTGGCGGCCATGGGCATTAAGGTCCTCCGCACCTACAATACGCACCTAAAACACGCTGCTACGGTTTTGGAAGCCATTCGGGATTTGAAAACCGAAGACCCTAACTTTGAGATGTATGTCATGTTAGGGGCATGGATCGATTGCGAAAATGCCTGGACCGATCACCCCAATCACGAGGTAGAAGATTCTGTTGCCAATGCGGCCGAGATCGAAAGGGCAGTCAACATGGCCCAGCAGTATGACGATATTGTCAAAATCATTGCCGTAGGAAACGAGGCCATGGTCAAATGGGCTGCTACCTATTTTGTCCAGCCCAATGTTATCCTGCGCTGGGTTAATCATTTGCAAGATTTAAAAGCCAAAGGCGAGTTATCTCCAGATCTTTGGATCACGAGTTCGGATAATTTTGCCTCTTGGGGAGGGGGAGACAGCGTGTATCACGTACCCGACTTGGTAGAGTTGTGCCAAGCGGTTGACTATATTTCTATGCATACCTATCCCATGCACGATACGCACTATCATCCGCTCTTTTGGGGAGTACTCGAGAGCGAGGATAGTCTATCCGATGAAGCAAAAATGGAAAATGCCATGAAACGAGCCCAGGAATACGCCAAAGATCAATACATCAGCGTAAGCAATTACATGAAAAGCATCGGAGTGGATAAGCCCATCCACATCGGAGAAACCGGTTGGGCCAGCTATTCCAATGAATTTTACGGTCCCGAAGGCTCCAAGGCCACCGATGAGTTTAAAGAAGGATTATTCCATCGCTACATGCGCCAATGGACCAAGCAAGAAAGGATCTCCTGTTTTTATTTTGAAGCCTTTGACGAAAATTGGAAAGATGCCAAAAACCCCGAAGGTTCTGAAAACCACTTTGGCCTATTCACCCTGGATGGCCAAGCCAAATATGCCCTCTGGGATTTGGTAGATCAGGGCGTATTTGAAGGAGTCGGTCGCAGCGGCAAACCCATTACCAAAACCTACGAGGGAGACAAAGCCGCTTTGTTAAAAGAGGTACAACTACCTCCGCGTAAAGGCGAGTTGCACTCCTTTCACCCATAAGCATTCCCACCGCCTAAACAATACATACCATGTTCAAAAAAATTAATATGCTAATCCTTGTAGCTGCCATGGCCACCACCTGTAAAAGTCCCGACAACTCAGCCGATAAGCAAGAGGGAAATCAGGAGTCGCCAGCGATGAGGCTGGAAGTATACGAAACCTCGGCCCAGGGTAGCCAACTCAAGTTGCTCAACGAATATGCCCCTGCCCAGGATACGGTACAAATTACCCTATCTTCAGACGAAACCTTCCAAACCATCACTGGATTTGGAGGGGCTTTTACCCAAGCCTCAGCCTCTCTCTTAAATAAGCTGAGTAAGGAAACCCGGGCTAAAGTCTTGGAGGCCTATTTTGGCGAAAGTGGCGCCCGTTACTCCCTCACCCGCACCCATATGAATTCTTGCGACTTCTCGGAGTACAATTATTCCTATGCGGCCGTGGAGGGAGATAAGGAATTGGAAAACTTCAGCATTGAAGAAGACGGAAAACACATCATCCCCATGATCAAAGAAGCGATGGCTGTCTCCCAAGACGGCTTTAAAATCATCAGCTCTCCTTGGACGGCCCCGCCGTGGATGAAAGACAACCAAGACTGGAAAGGGGGCAAGTTGCTTCCCGAGTATTACGAAACTTGGGCTTTGTTTTTTTCTAAGTATTACAATGCCTACCAAGCCCAAGGAATCGATATATGGGGCTTCACCGTAGAAAATGAGCCCCTAGGCAATGACAGCAATTGGGAGAGCATGCACTACACCCCCGAGGAAATGAACGATTTTGTCAAAAATCACTTGGGGCCGCAACTCCAAGGGGATGGCATTAAAGCTAAGCTCCTAGGCTACGACCAAAACCGGGACGAAGAGCTTAAAAAATGGGTCACCGCCATGTACGAAGACCCAGACGCGGCCAAATACTTTGATGGTACTGCCATTCACTGGTACGCTAGCACCTACGATTACTTCCCCGAGGCCTTGCAGTTTGCCCATAATGCCGCCCCCGACAAACACTTGATCCAGTCTGAAGCCTGTGTAGATGCCGAAGTTCCCGTTTGGCAAGACGATGCCTGGTATTGGAAAAAAGAAGCAACCGATTGGGGCTGGGACTGGGCCTCCGACGAGGACAAACCCCTCCACCCTAAGTACGCGCCCGTGTACCGTTATGCCCGTGACATCATCGGCTGCTTAAACAATTGGGTAGACGGCTGGGTAGACTGGAACATGGTCTTAGACAAACAAGGTGGCCCCAACTGGGCCAAAAACTGGTGCATCGCTCCCGTGATTGTTGACCCCGAAAACGACGAAGTCTACCTGACCCCAATTTACTATACCATGAGCCACTTTAGTCGTTTTATCCGCCCCGATGCCCAGCGCATTGGCCTTGCGCTTTCCGATGAGTCCTTGATGGCTACGGCGGCCCAAAACCCCGACGGTTCCATAGCCGTGGTGATCTTGAACCAAGGCGAGGAAGCCAAACGTATCCAGTTGATTTTGGGAGACAAGACCCAAGAAATTGCGATCAACGGGCAGGCGGTACAAACCCTGATGATCACCAGACCTTCCCAACAGTCCGCATCTTTATGATCAGGATTGCCCTAGGTTTTCCCCGGCCTGTAGCCCGACAGGCCAATGTATGATTTTGGGGCTGCCCCCGGCGGTCAACTTGCCTAGCCATAGGACATAACTTGCCGCCGGGGTCGGGCTTTCGCTACTCGCTGCCCAACGCGCATCCAGCGGCGAGCTCAAACAGGCCGCTCTATCCCTCAGCCATCTGAGAGGAGAGAGGAGAGCCCAGCCTCGTTGTGAGTGGATGTTCCGCAGAACCATCCCGAGCTTTTCAATAAAAGGCAGTCCTCTGAACGGCTAGCCTTCAGGCTGCTTGACCGCGCACCCGCTTGGCAACTCCAAGGGGTCTATCCCCCTCTAGTCCAAGGTAAAAAATAAAGAATCCAAAATGGCCTTTGATATGTTGAAGACTTTGGGGGCCCTCTATTTGATGTATATAGGAGTGAAAGTCTTTTTGGACAAGTCCATCCAAATACAGGAGCAAGCCCATAAAGAGACCGCCCGCATTATCTTTTTTCGGGGCATGTTGAGCTCGCTATCCAACGCCAAAGGCTTTATTTTTTATCTATCCTTTTACCGCAGTTTACCATTGAGGGCTCTTCGTATTTCTTACAAATTTTGATACTAGGGATGGCCTATTTTTATACCCATTGCCTTGACCTACGGATTCCTTGGAAAAAGATTGATTGGCCTCGTAAAAAATACAAGTCTTATCATCTGGCTTAACCGGGGTATTGGTGGCCTACTCTTTGCCCGTGGGAATTCCATATTTTGGTTAAAAAAGAATGGATCCCCTGCTAGCTTGGATACCCAAGCTTGTGCATAAAGTATTAGGCCTCTGGCCTATATTCTTCTAAGGAATATTCTGAAAAAAGGGGAGAACTTAGGTGCTTGCCTTTTTGCATCTTGGGGCAAGGAAGAGAATGCTTTACCAAGAACCGGACAACTCCGTACAAGCCTTAAGTAGTTTCTTAAAAAAGTTAATCTTGTTTATTTTCTTTTATTTCATGTTTCACTAAGCTGCGCGAGCAAAAATTAGGAATTATATTTATTCAAATGAAACTTTCTTGCATGGGAAAATATATTATTCTGAGCATAATATCATGGCTTTCATTTGAGCTACCTGCTCAGTCATCTTTTACGTTGTTACCCGATCAAAAGGACTGGCCTCTAAAGAATGTAATTCAAATTTTACCAGATACCCTGGGGAATATTAGCTATGAGCAAGCTTCTGGGCGCATGCAAGATGCATTTGTCCCGATCAATACCCTAAAAAATTACAATGCTATACCCTATAACCACATTTGGTTACGCGTCAAATTGATAAATAAGACACCCGTTACTGATTTTATGTTAATGTTTGACCTTTGGGATGAGGTATTGGTTTATTATGAAGACCAAGCAGGGCAGCTTCAAATGAAAAGTACGGGGAGTAAGTATCCCCTAGCCAAACGGGATCAAAATCTTGGGAGGTTTTTATACACTAAAGTATCATTAGAACCTGATTCAGAAACGCTGTTTTATATTAGAGTATCTCAGGTCTATGCTTTAACTAAGAACCATAATTATGCTCTTGACTTTTTCCGGAGAACCGTGGTCGCAACGGCAAGCCATACCCAAGATATCTTTTTTATGAGCAGTATCTTTTTTGGCTTTGCGGCCAGTGCCATCTTAGTGATCGGGATATACAACCTAGCCATTTTTTTTTATATAAAAGATTTCACCTACTTATATTTTGTGCTTTTTCTAGCCAGTTGGCTGGTCAATATTGGTCTGGAGAGTGATTTTATCAATAGTGTATTATTCCCCGAGTCACCTGTAGATACTACCTATCAAGCAATTGCAAATTTTAATGTAGCCTGGGTGTATTTTCTACTTTTTGAAAAAAATTATTTGCGCCTTTCGGAGATATCAAAGGGTTTAAACCAATTTATCCGGATACTGATATTGTATGAGATATTGGTTTTGCTACTGTTTGTATTCTTGCTAATTCCGGCTCCTTTTGCGGTTGTTTCTATGTTATTGGTCTCAACTTGTGCCTTATATATCACAATCCATTGTGTGTGGATAGGCTTTAAACCTGGCAAATATTTTTTATTGGCAGTCTCGGCGCATCTGATTACGCCCATGATTGGGTTTTTGGTTATCAACCGGATCATTGAATATAACCTTACCGTTGAGCCTTTTGCCTTCGGCGTATTGTTGCAAATTTTCTTATTCTCATTTGGTTTAGCCTACCGCTTTAAAGTGATGCAGGAAGAAGTCCAGGCTTATAAAGAAGAAAAGCAAGTCATCATAGAACAGCAAAAGGAAATGCTGGAAAAAGAAGTGAAGCTCCAGACTCAGTATATAGAATCTCAAAAAGAAGACATTATCTCACAAAGAGATCAGTTACAAAGGGCCCTGGGGCAACTCCAACAAGCCCAAGCGAAACTTGTAGAATCAGAAAAGATGTCATCACTGGGGCAACTCACCGCAGGGATTGCTCACGAAATCAACAATCCGGTCAATTTTATAAACGCAAACATCGATACCCTAAAAGAAAATTTACAGGATATTTTGAAAGTAACCGCACCCATCCGCGAGCTCAGTGATGAAAATTATTTTGAACAATTAAGGCAAATTCAGAAGTTAAAAGAAAAATATGCGTTTGAAATGGCGGTTCAAGAATTAGATATACTGATTCAAGGGATTAGTGAGGGGGCTCGCCGAACTACGTATATTATTCAAGGATTGCGTACGTTTTCTCATTTGGATGATGATAAGTACACCTTAATAAATATACATCAATACCTGGATGCTACTTTAGCCTTGCTCCAGAATCGATTTCGGGGGCGAATTGAGATTATCAAGCACTATGAAGCAAACCCGGTCATTGAAGCCTACCCCAGTAAATTAAATCAGGTATTTATGAACCTGATTTCTAATGCAATAGAGGCCATAGAAGAGCAAGGTAAGATTATAATTTCTACCCTCAATCAGGTTGATGATTTTTTACAAATCTCGATTCGAGATACCGGTGTAGGAATGGGTAATGAAGTTAAAAACCGTATTTATGAACCCTTTTTTACCACCAAAGCCATCGGTCAAGGCGTGGGTTTGGGACTATCCATAGTGTACAGCATCATAGAAAAACATAAGGGACAAATAATAGTGGAGAGTGAGCCGGGCGAAGGAAGTACTTTTGATATAAGATTACCCCGTGAAGCCTCTCGAGGAAATTAAACCATTAAAGAGTTAGAAATTGAAGATCAACTAAAATTTAATCATGTCGCTTAACTATTTGTCCGGTTTTTATTTGCAAGTACAGTGCCCATACGTGTGGGCAGCACACTCACAAAAATTAATCCCTGAGGAATGGCAATAATATAATTTCTTGATGGATTGACTCAAGTCAATCTGAAGTAGAAAAGGCAAGTGATTCTTTTTCTTCATCTCTCCTCGAAAGGCTTAGGGATGGAACGGCCTGTTTGAGCCCGCCGCTGGCTGGGGGGAGGCCGGCGAGTAGTGACAGCCCGGCCCGCGCCGGCACCTACTTTCAAAAGGGACACATCTTGTAGGCGCGGGCAAGCCCCATCTGTACATAAAATAGTCCTAAACCGATCCCTTTACGCCTACTTTTAGTTGAGGTTTTCATTCTAAACCTAATCTAGCGGCTTAAATCTTGCATTGTAATATACTCGTGCATATATTTACACACTCTTGTCAAGCTTAGGTATCCTTCATCTACCAGTGTCTCTACACTCCTAATTATGACAACTTTATGAAAATTACTACGCAACAGGTTGGTATAAAGCTGTTACTTTTACTGTTTTATGCCATTAGCTCCACAAACTATGCCTATGCCCAAAAGCAAGGCAATAATTGGTATTTTGGTGAAACGGCCGGTATTACTTTCAATACGAGCCCCCCGAGTGCCCTAACGGACGGCCAATTGGATACCGACGAGGGCTGTGCCAGTATATCGGATGCCGAGGGGCAACTCTTATTTTATACCGATGGCGTCTCGGTGTGGGACAAAAACCATAACCTCATGCCCAACGGGACAGGTTTGGCCGGGGATACTTCGTCTACACAATCGGCCATTATTGTGCCTAATCCAGAAGATAGCAGTCAATATTACATTTTCACGGTAGATAATAACATTGGGAGCGGCGGTTTTCGTTACAGTCTCGTGGAAATGGATAGAAATGGTGGGAACGGAGCGGTGCTCAGTAGTGAAAAAAATAGACTACTGTTTGCCCCGGCTACCGAGAAAATCACTGCCGTACAACACAAAAACGGAAGGGATGTTTGGTTGATTGCCCACGCTTGGAACTCGGATGCCTTTTACGTATACCGGATTGGAACCTTTGGCTTGAGCAGTTTTCCATTCGTGCAAAGCGTGGGTACTGCGCACGAAGGAGTAAACCGAAATGCGCACGGATATATGAAAGCTTCTCCCGATGGGAAGAAACTGGCCGTAGGCATTGGAGAAACGGGTATTTGCGAAATTTTTGATTTTGATAATCAGTCGGGAAGAATTGGAAATGTCCGGCGCATTGATGGCTACGATTACATTTATGGGCTAGAATTTTCGCCGAATAGTGAGAAATTGTTTCTCAGTTTTCGTTACGAAACCGATATTCACGGTTTTGATATAACGGCTGGGAGCTCAAGCGCCATTGAGGCTTCAAGGTTTATTATCACCACTCAATTTCCCATCGGCGCCTTACAATTGGGCCCCGATGAACGCATTTATGCCAGTAAACGGGAAAATAGCCTGGGGGTAATCTTCAACCCCAATGCAGATCCTGCCTCGATCAATTACTTAGATCAAGGGATTGAGCTACAAGGTCGTGTGGCTACCCTGGGTTTACCTACTTTTGTCCAGAGTTTCTTCCAGCCAGTCCTTTTTCGGGTTAATCAAACCTGTTTTGGCAATGATACGGAATTTATCCCTCTAGATACCCAATTTATCTTATCCATTGATTGGGACTTTGATGATCCGCAATCGGGGGCAAATAATACGTCCCGAGAAATAAGTCCCAAGCATACCTTTTCGCAGCCAGGGACTTATGATGTAGAAGCCGATGTTGTTTTAACTAATGGTACCCAAAGACGCTATATACAAACGGTGGTTATACAAACCAACGATTTTGAAGCGATTGACTTGGGAGAAGAGATCTTGGTATGTCCCGGTGAACCACTCCTTTATGATTTTGAATTGGATGGAAATCAAACCTTTCAGTGGACCAGTGATCAATGGCCCGAAGATTCAGTGCTGGTCTCGTCTTACTTTCCCATTACCGAGCCGGGGAAGTATTTTCTAACTGTTTTTAATGATTGCGGTACGTTTAGCGATTCAGTCTTAGTAAGAACTCAAGCCTATGGGGACTTTTTGCCGACCCGTTATCTTATATGTCCGGGTATTCAAGATACCCTAAGTGCGGCGGTGCCCGGGGCAATCTCCTATGAGTGGTTGCACGGATCAACGGATTCGCTTTTAATTACCGATACTCCTGGAAATTACGAAGTGACCATCCAAACGCAATCAGGTTGCGAGATCATTAAGTCAACCTACCTGGATACCCTCGCTTTTACCTACATTGGGAGAACGGATACCATCCGAATTTGCCGTGGTCAAGAGATTGAACTGGGAAATTTTGAATTGGAAAGCGGGTGGAAACTAGACGAATTTGATAATTTTGATGAGATACAATTCATTTGGGGAGATGGTTTTACAGGGCCAACGAAAACCTTCTCTAACCCGGCCAATAATCAGACCCTGCGTTATGAAAATGACTTATTGCTCTTATCCTTAAATGATTTGGAATGTATCTCCATCAATCAATTTACCTTAGAGTACCGAAACCAAGACCCGCCTACTTTTGCCCTTCCCGATTCAGTTATTTATTGTGAAGGGGATACCGCGGTTTTGGATGCTACCATTGCCAATGCTATATTTTATCAATGGTTTACAGTCAATGATGAAGGAGAAGCCGACGAAAGTTTGGGAAATGACCCCATTTTACGTGTCCCCCGACCTGGAGTGTATTGTGTTATTGTGAGTGACGGTGTCTGCACAAGTTATAAAATTGTTACAGTCATTCGTCAAAACCTTCCGCGGATTTTTCTCTACGACGAGGTTTTATGCGACGAACCAGACGCATTCACCTACCTGGACGCGTATTACGCCAATGATACGGATGAGAATAACCCAGTAAGCTACCTCTGGGATGATGGCTCTACAAGGAGCTTCCGGCGGGTGGATAGTGTGGGCATCTACACAGTAACCGTGACCAACTCGTGTGGAAGTGTCACCGACAGCGTAGAAGTAAGGCTAAATGCTATTGATCCTCCAGTAGTAGAACTTGGCGCAGATACTACCCTATGTGAGGGGCAGACCTTACTTCTCAATGCCCGACAACCCTCATCAGGGCGTTATTTTTACCGATGGCAAGACGGAGACTTTTCTTCTACTTACCGGGTTCGCAATCCCGGGCGCTACATCGTACGCGTTAGTAATGGATGCGACGTCATACGCGATACCATTGATGTGGCCTTCCGCAAGGTTCCCGAAGTAGAGTTTAATGATGAGGAATATCTCTGTAACGGCAATAATTTGACCCTGAATGCGGGGAGTGCCGAGGCTACCTACGCGTGGTTTGATGAAGCCAATAACCTCCTATCGGTAGATTCGGCCATTGTGGTTAGCAAACCGGGTAAATACCGGGTTAAAATCCAAGATCCTTGTTTTGAAGTAGAATACGAAGCCCTGGTACTACCTCTCGACAATGCCTTTGACCTCGGGCCAAATTTAGAACTTTGCCAGGCCGATAGCGTCGTCCTGGGGGTGCCTACCTTGCAGGGGGTTACGTATCTTTGGCAAGATAGCAGCCGACAATCAACATTTACCGTAAGAGAATCGGGTACCTATTGGTTAGAAATAGCCCAAGAAGGATGTACCTATCGGGATAGTGTTCAAATTAATCTATTGTCTGTATTTGATCTTGACATAGGAGCCGATCAAAGTCTATGCCCCGGGGATTCCCTGGCCTTGGATATAGGTTTTGTGAGTGGGCAATACAAATGGTTTGATGGAAGCAATCAGTTAATCTCAGAAGATTCTTTGTATTGGGTGACCCAACCCGGCACCTACCGCCTCGAGTTTGATAATGGGTGCCGTCAAGGCGCAGACACCATCCAAGTGTTTGACATTCCGGTAAGCCTAAATTTAGGAGAAGATCGAATTTCCTGCACCCCGCAATCCCAGACGCTCGATGCTACGATTTCTCCCGATACCAGCCTCCATTATATATGGAATACGGGAGATAGCACGGCCGTGATTACCGTAGATACTGCTGGCAGCTATTGGGTCGAAGTTCAATTTCAATCCTGTACCCTTCGGGATACCATTCAGGTGGCATTTTTGGAAGATTGGGTCTTAAACTTAGGGCCCGATACCCTACTTTGCCCACAAGAGGGATATGTTTTAGAGCCGGCCAATCCCTCTCCCCAAGCCCAGTACCTTTGGTCTGATGGGAGTACAGATCCTTTCTTCCATGTCCAAGCAGCCGGGACTTATTGGGTCAACGTCCAAGATAATTGTACCAACCAAACCGATACTGTTCAAATCAATTTTAGAAATAGTCCGCAAGTAGATTTAGGGCCTGATTTAAACTTATGTCCCTCTGAGGTAAAAATATTGGATGTACAAGATGCCAACCCTAGTGTTACGTATTTATGGCAAGATGGCAGTACTTCCCCACAATTTACGGTAGATCAAACGGGTAGCTACTGGGTGGAAAAAGATGACGGAATATGTACAGTAAGGGATACCGTAAACATCCTATATGAGCTGCCCATCCCCGAGGTAAGTTTGGGGGCCGATACAATTTTATGCCCAGGCACCCAAATGGAGTTGCAAGTAGGCTTTGATGGCCGAGACTTAGATTATCTGTGGTCAGACGGCACCAAAGATTCCTTATTGACCATTCAAGCCCCAGGAACCTATATAGTGGCCGTAAGCAACTTCTGTGAAACCCGCTACGATACCCTTATAGTAGACTACTACGAATTTCCTCAAGTAGATTTAGGCCCTGATACCTTACTGTGCCCCGGTGATATACTCACTTTGGACGCCCAGAATCCAGCCGGAGCCCTCTACAATTGGAGTGTGGCGGGTCAGTCGGGCCCTCAATTGTCGGTAAGTACTGCTGGGACCTACTGGGTAGATGTAACCCTGGGAACCTGTACCTTCCGAGATAGCATCACGGTGAGATACAAAACGGTTCTTGAGCTCGATCTCGGCCCAGATTTGAACATCTGTGCCGGAGATACCCTGCCTCTAGTGGCTAGCAATCCCTTTGCGACGTATGTTTGGCAAGGGGATACTACGATCAACAATGATATCTTGCTGGTAACCGAACCTGGAACGTACTGGGTAGTGGTAGATAATGGATGTGAAACCATCAGCGATACGGTACAGATTGGTTTTGTACCCCGCCCGGTGCTCAACCTGGGGAATGACACCGTCCTTTGCTTTCAAGAATCACTGGTACTAAGTGCCGAAAATGGCGAGGATGTTACCTATTCGTGGTCGGATGGTTCAGATCAGCCGGAATTGTTAGTAAAGACTAGTGGATTGTACTCGGTTGAAGTCCAGCGAGCTGATTGTATTGTTTTTGATGAGATTGAGGTCACCTTTACCGATTGTTTTGAGGACTTGGTACCTTACAATGTCATCACGCCCAATGGAGACGGGCTCAATGAAAACTTTGAGATTCCTAAATTGGACTTATCCCAATGGACGTTCCAGATCTTTAACCGTCACGGCAATGAAGTATATAAGTCGGATAATTACCAAAACGACTGGACGTGTAAGGATCATCCCCAGGGGGTTTACTTCTATGTTTTGAGAAGTAAAGTGGATGGCCGGGAGTTAAAAGGCTGGATCCAGGTCTTAAAATAAGAAAAGGGGCTGCCCCCGGCGGTCAATATTCCTAGCCATAGGACATTACTTGCCGCCGGGGTCGGGCTTTCGCTACTCGCTGCCCAACGCGCATCCAGCGGCGAGCTCAAACAGGCCGCTCTATCCCTCAGCCATCTGAGAGGAGAGAGGAGAGCCCAGCCTCGTTGTGAGTGGATGTTCCGCAGAACCATCCCGAGCTTTTCAATAAAAGGCAGTCCTCTGAACGGCTAGCCTTCAGGCTGCTTGACCGCGCACTAGCTTGGCAACTCCAAGGGGTCTATCCCCCTCTAGTCCAAGGTAAAAAATAGCCCTGGTTCCAGGATAAGCGTAGCGGTTCTTGGACCTTTTCTTTTACCGAAAGCGCCCTCGCTTGCAGCCGTGAGGCTAATGCCCCGACCTAGGCCATCCTGAGCTATAAAGCGATGCCAAGGATTTTAGCAAAAAGTCTTTGGGAAATGGGATGAGTGGATGAAGTAAACCCAAAGGGATAATTGTAAGGATAGATGATATCCCCCAAGCTCCCTTGCCTTCGGCAGACAGCGGGGACGCTGTCGGTTCAGAAGAGGCACAAGCATAAGCGCAGCGGTGCTTGCGCTAGGGTGGGGGAAAATAGGCCTCTAAAAAGTGAAAAACCGGAAAAACACTCTTGTTTCCGGTTCAATTGCCTGGATCAATCCGTAAAAAAACTTGTCTTAGCACCCAGTTACTCCCAAGCAAATTCCATAGTAAGCCCCAGTCAGGTTCAGTCAACCTAGGCTTCTCGCTCGGCTCTACGAGCCACGGGAAGCCTTAGTTGTTGTAGCTAGTGCATACGCCACCTAGCCACTAAATCATAATTTGTACTCCGCCCGCCCGAATCCTCCTGTTCCAAAATCCCTTTGTCAATCAAGTCCTTTATATCTCTCAATGCGGTATCCGCTGAGCATTTTGCTATATTGCCCCACTTTGATGACTTAAGCTTGCCGTCAAAACCGTCAAACAGTTTATTCAGCATCATGCGTTGCCTACTATTCAGTTCTGTCTCCTTATGCTCATCCCAAAACTCTGCTTTTAGCGTCACACGTTTAAGAATATCTTCGGTTGACAACAAAGCTCTATATAGACAATTCAAGAACCAGTCTAGCCAATCAGTAATATCACCAGAGCTATGCTGCACTTTTTGAAGTATTGCATAATAAGCCTTCTTCTCGGAAAGAATCTGATTCGATAGGCTGTAAAATCGCTGAGAGCTATTTTCCGAACGGGTAAGCAGCATATCAGAAATCGCCCTTGCTACCCTTCCGTTTCCATCATCAAATGGATGGATAATAATAAACCAAAAGTGGGCGATCGCAGACTTCAACACTTCATCAATTTGGGGCTTACTATTTAGCCAGTCCAAAAACACTGTCATCTCCCTTTCTACTACTTCTGGAGCAGGGGCCTGAAAGTGAACCCGCTCCCTGCCCATGGGCCCTGATACGATCACCATCTCCCCTTTACGGTAACACCCCGTGTCAATCCGGTACATGCCACTCCAGCCTGTAGGAAATAGGGCTGCATGCCATCCAAAAATCCGCTCATGGTCTAGCTCCTGATTGTATCGCTGTGTTGCATCAAGCATCATTTCGACGACTCCTTCAACATTACGGTCTACATGAACCATCCCCGCATAATCTAAGCCTAAACGCCTAGCTATAGAAGAACGAACCTGTTCATAGTTTAGCAACTCCCCTTCTATTTCCGAAGACTTCAGAACATCCAATGTCAATGCAGAAAGCATAGTCTCCTCTTTTATAGAAAAGCCAAGACCTTCCATCTGACCAAACACTTTGCCTTGCAGGTGTCTTACTTTACCTAAGATCACGCTGAGCCGCTTTGCATCCCATTCAAACTCAGGCCATCCCTTATGCTCATAGATATACTTCGGCATACAGTAACTTTATTTATTTGCGGTGAATATAATGATTATTCCCCGCAAATTTACTGAGATTAAGCCGATTATTCTCCGCAAACCTTGGTGACATTAGCTACAACGGTTTGGCTGTGACGCGTTTTAATGCGTTATAGCCATTGTTAGGTTTTGTTTTCTTTCAATTGCA
>CAWUIO010000093.1:0-25969 GCA_963922455.1 uncultured Microscillaceae bacterium | reverse complement strand
TCTTTCATTCCCATATTTACAAAAAAGATGTGGGTAATCAATAGCCTGTTTGAGCCCGCCGCTGCTTTGCGGGTAGGCCGGCGAGTAGCGAAAGCCCGACCTCCCGGCAAAGCGCTGGGTATGGGGAGAGGAGCCGGGAGGGCAGCCCCCAAGGAAGCTCCAAGTCTATGTTTTAATAATACGTCTATGAAAATAATCTTACATCTTGCCTCTCTTTTACTCCTAGGGAGTAGTTTTTTTCTGAACGCCCAAGTGTCGGCCCAGACTCTTGGAGATAAGGCCTTGATCGGTAATTGGCAAATGGAGGTAGAGATCAACCGGCACTTGCACCGGGTGCCCCACAAAAAAGAGATGATCGATACCTTGGAACCTACTTACCGGGAGTATTTGCTCAAAGAAATGCAAAAAAAAGCGGCCCAAAACCAAATGGAATTTATGCCGGATTATACCTATCGCCTTCGTTTGGGAGAAGGGGTCATTTTGAAAGGGACCTGGCAGTATGATCCCCATGACCGCGAACTTTTTCTGAAAGCCTCCGGAGGGCATGAAGAAACTGTAAAAGTTAAGTCTATCAATTCTCGCCGGATTTTACTTGAGACCCAAGATGGCAAGGTCACTTTAACCGCTTTACGATAAAGCTTGCTGACTTAAATTAGTTTTATGATTGGCCCGAATGATGTAGGCGATGGCATCTTCGTTTAAGTGTTGGGCAAAGATATTTTGGTAAAGTGTGACGTTTTCGGCCAAAAAGGCCAAGGCCATCGGGTTACGAAAGCGTTTGATCAATTCCAGGTCCCAGGGGATTCCTTCGTTTTTGGTCATCCAGAGATTGTCCCAGTCAAAATGGTCTTGATACGCTACGATAAATTCCTTGGTCCAGGGAATAGCCGGGTTTTCGGCGATGCGGAAGCGCCAATTCCATTTTTTTTCATATTTGTGTACCAACTCAGAAGTCCAGGGCAAGCCAGTATTGCCACTCAGGGCCGACCAGCTCCATCGGGATTCGTGGGTCTCGATAAATGCTTCGGTCCAAGGTAAACCGGGGTTTTGGCTGAGCCCGTGGCCTGCTACTTTGGCATCGGCATTAAGCGTATCGGCTTTTTGCCAAATGCCCCAACGCCAGTTTTTGAAGTACTGTTCTATTAAGTCGCCCGACCAAGGGAGCTTCGGGTTTTCACTAAGATGGCCCCAATGCCATTTGTTGCGATAGCGGTACAGGAGCTCTTCCGTCCAAGGGATTCCCTGATTTTGACTGAGGTTGTCCCAATCCCAAAAGTGTTCAAATTGTTCCACTAGTTCATCATTCCAGCGTAAATGGGGGTTGAGGCTTAGCATAGGCCAATCCCACTGTTCCCGGAAATATTCCAGCATAAGATAGTCGGCTTTTAGGGGAGCACAAGCACTCAGGGCTTGCCAATCTAAAAGGTCCTGGTTTTCTCTAATCCAAGCGGTAGTCCAAGGGAATTTTGGCGCTTTAAACAGAGAGTCAAGGTATTGTTCTTTGGTTTCAGGTTCGGCCGAAGTGCCAATAGGCAATGCTTCTGTGGGGGTATGCTTGAGATAGCTGGTAAAGTTGTTGACCCATTCGGGGGTCCAAGGCACAGCCGGATTGGCTAAGAGGTCCCGCCAATTCCATACAATTTGAAAGCGCTCGAGTAGCTCCGGAGACCATGCTAAGTGTTGATTTCGGCTCAAACGAAACCAATCTAAGAGAGGCTGGTAGGTATCCAAAAACTCTAAGGAAAAGGGATAATGAAAGGATACTACGTCTAGGAAAAAATTGTCTTCCGTCTGGAAAAACTCTTCTAATTCGGAGGCAAGCTCTGGTTTACGCATAGGGTTAAAAAAATTATTATCTGAGAAGTCTGAGCCTATAACTGCTTAGGCAAAATGTCGGGCTAAACTTTCAGGGGCCAATCCTTCAAAATCGAGTATAAATTGATCAAGGGGGGCCAGCTCGGCTTCGGTATGAGTCGTGCCGACACCCACTACTTTACAACCCGCACTTCGGGCTGCTTGCACACCTGAGACCGAATCTTCAAAAACCAAGCAGTTTTGAGGAGCAAATTCCAAGGCTGCGGCCACCTTTAGGTAGATTTCGGGCTCAGGTTTACCTTTTTTAACGTGAGTTTCGTCTAATTTGTGTGAAAAATAGTCAGAAAATCCAGTATGTTTCATGACAAAATCCAAATTAGAGGGCGGGGCAGAAGTGCCAATAGCCATGGGGATGCTTTGGGCTTGGGCGTTTTTTAAGAAATCTTCTAATCCTTGCAGGGCCTTGATGTGTGGTAGGTATAAGTCACGGAACAAAGATTCTTTTTCTTCTTCATAGCGATGAAAGTCCTCCTCGCTGATTTCACCCATGACATTGCGGATCCATTCTTTGTTGGTACGGCCGTAGATTTTTTGCCGTAATTGTTCCTCATCCAATGCATACCCGTAGCGGGCACAAAACTCTTTTAAGGCAACTTTGTGATAGGGATTACTGTCTATGATCACCCCATCCATATCAAAAATTAAAGCAAATGTAGACATAGCATTTTTGGGTTTTAAACAAAGGTATAATAAAGTGCTAAGCTGCCTAAGTATTTGGTCAATCCTTAACAAGGTAAAGTAAGGTGCTAGGGCATCTTTATAATCTGAATTTCACGGGTAGAGGGGGGGGAATTGCTTTGCAAGCGGACTTTTTTTGCCTCGGCTACTTCTTACATGAGGGTTTTAAGAGCTTAAAATCCAGGATATTGTCCCATTCTAAGAGGCTTTTTCCCGCAATGGTATGTTAGGAGACGGTCAATACCAATGGGAAGGCAAAAAAGAGGAGATTTCCTTTTTTTTGCCAGAAAAGGGAGCGTGTTTATTGATTTGCTTACGGTGTGTTATGGGAATGCGATTTTTATTGGGATGTGGTCTTTAAAATATAATTTTTTCCCAAAATGGGATTGTATTATTACTTTTATATCTTGCAAGGATTTGATAGTGAGTAGTTTACCCTTATGGTATGACTTCTGAATAATACCTACACGAGTTAAGTACTCGATGCATAGCTGGTTGAAGAATTACAAAAAAGCTCGCTTCCTTGATGAGGCGAGTTTTTTTTGGTACAAACTGCGGCTTCTTATCGTTTGTAAGTTTTTGCTAAACGATCAGCCTTTCCTTAATCGGCCTTGCCTACTCAAAAAAGCAAATTGTAAAAGCCGCTTCGGAAGCACATTTGTAAGGGCTTTACCAAAATAATAAAGCAACATGAAGCGTATACTTATAACGGTGTTCATTTTTAATTGGGCTTGCCAATTGGCCAATGCTCAATGTATGCGATTGGACAGCCTCTACCGGGTGCTACAGGTGGTGCCCGATGAAAAATTAAAAATAAATACACTCAACGAGCTGGCGGCAACATTGGGGGAAATTGGTAAAAAAGGGCAAGCCTTGTTTTACTTAAAACAATCCTTAGACAAAGCCCGGCTCCTGCACTACCCAGCGGGCGAAGCCGATGCCCTCATGCTTATGGCCGGTTTGGAAGAGACTCTCTCAGATACCTACCAGGCCCAACTCCAAGAATTACAACAAGCCGAGGCAATCTACCGCGAATTAGGCAATTCGCTTAAATTGGCCAAGACGCTCGAGCTAATTGGAGCAATCCACTACCGGCACGCAGCTCCCGAAAACCGGAAAATTGCTAAACTTTCATACCAAGAAGCTTTACAAATACGTTCTACTTATCCCATAGGGAAAGACTGGGTAGAAGATCAAATGAGCCTGGGAGCGCTTTACACGTATGAAGGCGAAGACCGAAAAGCGCTAGAAGCGTATCAAAAAGCCGTAGATGGGAAAAAGCTACTCGGTATGGAGTATAGCGCCCAAGATAAGTTATTGGCACTCTATAAACGCAACCACTGGCTTAACAAGACTTTTCAAGAAAGTGCATCTTTTCAGACAATCTTACTTTTGTCGATCTTTTTAGGCCTTTCTTTCGTTACAAGCCTTATATTATGGATTCAAAGAAATAAAGCTTACCAGCTCAAGAAGGTTTCACAAGTACGGGTGCCTTCTTAGGTACTCCATTATGAAGGAACTTACTTTTTTTGACCCGGTCCTCGCTCCGGCATACTCACCGGCATTAGCCGAAGATTTAGCTTGGGTAGAGCGGTACTGGGGTATCACGAAACTACTTTCCAAAACAAGCAATATCCAGCAAGTAATTCGCTACTACCGCTGGAACCAGGCCTTGTACCGCTATTTTCATTCCACCGAAGGGGCCATGCATTTACCCATTCGAGAAGAAGGCGTAGACCACCACGAAGGCTTGGCTGTACATAGTCAACTTTTATCTCGCTTTTGGCAAGATTTACCGCCTGGCCCCATCTTAGAAATCGGCTGTGGGATGGGATACAATCTGCAAAGACTTGCGGCACAATTTCCCGACCGAAGCTTTTATGGAGTAGATTTAGTACCTACTAATATTAAAAAAGCCCGTCACTTGTGCCAAGACTTTCCTAATGTGCATTTTATTGTCGGAGACTTTTTAGCAAGTGATGAGCTAAGCCAAGCCTGGGCCGGCATCTTTGCGGTAGAAAGTTTCTGTTATTTTGAAAAAGTTGGCGAAGCCCTCGCAAAAATTTGCTCTACCTTGCAAGCTCACGGGAAGTTTGTCTTATTCGATGCCCTTCTCAATGAACACTTTCCTGAACATGATGCCAAGCCTCATATCGCGGCCCAGTTATGCGCCCGGGGCTATGCCCTAGAACAATGGCCTGGCGAGCAGAGCATTAAAGACTATGCCCATAGCTTGGGACTGTCATTGATGGATGAGCAGGATTTTAGTTCCCAAGTCTTGCCCAATTTGATCCGTTTTCAAGAAGGTTCTCGCAGAATGTTGCAAAAAAGCCGATATTATCCAGCTTGGTTATTTACCAAGTATATTTTACCCTCCGTGATGCAAGGGCATTTATTTGCCGGGCTTCTTGGGCCCTATCCGGTTCAGGCTGGGCTTCTCCGCTATAAGATGTTGGCCTTTAAAAATAGTAGACTCGAGTAAAAAAGCCCTATATGGTAGGGGGAAACAAAGGAGGCTTCCTCCCTAAACCATCATAGGACCTCGAATCCAAAGTCTTAGAAGAGGATGCTGATTTTCCTGATCTGTCTGGGCCAAATTAGCTTGCTAGGTTACCAAGACAGAACACACCTTGTTTAACACCCTCAAAGACACAATACATATAGCTAATCTTATGCCATGGGCTAACTATTTGATAATCAATTGTTTGAATTTTTGAATAAACACGCTTATTTCCCGTTATGATTTCCTACAACTTGTTGTGGGAATTGAACCTTGTAAACTTAAGCCGCGAAGCCTTAGAGGTTTTTGCGTAGACTAAATTATTTGGGGCTTCCCCGCGCCATGGGGTAAAGTGCCTAAATTGCCAACTCCTGTTGGCGCGGGTCGGGCTGTCACTACTCGCTGCCTTTTCCCGCAGGGCCCACACGAGCTCAAACAGGCCGTTCCATCCCTAAGCCATTTAAGTTTAGCGTATTATGAGTTCATATTGGCTCAATTCGCGAGAATAAGCAACGTATAAGAATACCTGATTGGTCTGAGGGTTTTGCTGTACATCCACCGCTTGGTTACTCCGAATGGGCGGAGATACTGGATTCCCTTTTATATCGTACAAATAGCTGCGAGATCCTATTTTGTCTGTAACAACCACTAAATTTCGCCCATTTTGCAAATTAAAATACTGTACAATCACTTTGGCAGATATACCCGGTAGGGTTTTCTCAAAAAGCAAATCCCCCTGGGAGTCAAATAGGGCCACCTCAGCTCCATCATGACGGGCAATAATCCATTGATTATTTTCTTGGCTAGGGCATAGAAAAAACTTGCTATATTCACTTAGCCGGGGTATTTGCCTACTATTCAACTCTTCCCCAATCAAGTTAAACTCAATCAACCTCCCTCCATCGCTGATGCAGAAAGCTTTGCTGGAGCTCAAATCAATGCCTTCTTGCACCCACAAGGGGTTAGAAAGGGGCTCTTTTAAATCCAAGGGAAAGCCTGCCAAAGGAAGGGCATCTTGGTTAAACAAGCGGATAAGGCCATTCTCTTGGCAAATGATAAAATGAACTTCCTTATCGATCCTTAGGCTTTGAACAGCACTCGCTAAGGGCGCTCGAAGCCGCAGAGGACGCCAACCAGCTACCTTTTCCCGGGCTTCGTCATACATATACAAATTCCCTTTTTTATCCGAACTCAAAAAGTAGTGCTTATTCATATCCCAGGCATCTAGATAAGCAAGGGTCTGAAAGTACGTGGAGTCGGGAGAATAGAAGGGAAATTTGGGTACATACCTACCCAAACGATCAATCAAGCTGATGCGGTCTGGGGTTATAAACAGATATTGCAGTTTATTATTTCGGTAGATATCTATTTGCTGAGGATGGCTACGCACAGGTGCCCCTGCGTCTTTTTTCCAAATCAGTTTCCCTTGATCGTTTAGGAGATATAGTTGATTCTTAAAATCTTGAATGAAAACCTCCGACTCAGCATTACTATGGTTTTTCATCAGGACCGGCCCGGTAAATAAACGCTCCCCCAATCCTATAGACCACCTTTTTTGTAAACCAGCCGGTTTTGTAATAGAATTAGCAGATTTACTCTTGGGAAAGTACGAAATACGGCTCTGTATAAAATCGCTTTTTTGCTGTCCTTGGATTAACACATACTTATTTAGGAAGAAATAGCTTAATTGATTGATAGGGTCTTCCCAAGCGTTTGCTAAGTAGGATTGCAAATCTCCCCATGACTTGCCAGCATCCATCACAAATCGCCAGTGGGCCGGTTCGCGTAGAGACTCTAGCAGTACTTGATGATTTTTACTGTACTTCCATACGCGTTTATCCCGGATGTGATTAAGGTAATTTCGCATGACCCTCAAGTTATTCGTAATAATTAAGCAAGAGTCTAAGGAAGTAAAATACGTTTCGGGAAAGCCTAGGGCCATGCTGCCCATAAAACTGGCCGGAAATTCTTCCTGGGGTAGATGGTACACGGGTAGGCCCCCTACTTGTAGGGTATTGGGGCGTATATTTTTGTCCTTTAAAAGATTTCGGGCCAATTGCTGGAGTCTAAAAATTTGATTTTTAGTTGACTGGCTCTGTAATATCAGCACCTTATCTTGTATGAAGTTCTGCCGGGACTCCAGAAAACATAAGTGCAAACCATCTTTTAAATCGGCCCAAAAGCTCTCCCAAGCAAATCCGTAAGCTGTTCTTAGGTGTTCTTGGTTTTGAAACCAAGGAGTTTTTTGGAAAGCCAAGCTTTTGGACATCGGTGAAAACACCTGACTTGCGTTCTGATAGCTAAGGCTTAAAAAGCTACTGGCATTTTGTGGAATCCAAGAGGCTCCTCCAAAGGGGCGGGCCCCTTGTTGATGCAAAGAAGGAAAGAGGGTACTGTTCTTGCTTGAAGTTGGAAATCCCCAGCCTTGGAGGCTGCTTCCCTCAGCAGAGGGCATTTCTTGATACATGCTTTGACTAGCCCAATAAAGATAAGGAGAAAAAAATTGTCCGTGATCTTCTTCTAGAACCAAGGGCAATACTTCAGAAAGGGCTTGGTGGTTAATAAAAATTTCAGAATGGCCCGGGCTCGTTTGAGGAAGTTGCTTCAGTTGGCCATTTTGGGGAGATGCCGCAATTTTATCCCCTTTTATTCTCCGAATAACATCCTCTAATAAAAAAGGAGAAAAGCTGCCTAAAATAAAATCTTGATAAAAAAACAGGGAATAGCTTTGATTTCCTATTTGAAACTCCTCTATGTTAATATCCAAAATACGTCTTTTGCGATAGGCAGGTCCCATTTTTTGAGCCATATCGTCAATAATTTTTCGCCATTCTTTCCGCTTTTGCTTCGTACACTGGATAAGCCCCAACACCTCTAAGTCTCGGGAAGAGACCTGGTACAAGGCCAGGGTTAAAAATTGCTCTTTCCATAGATCTTGGTTAAGACCGGATAGGGAAAGTAAGCCCTGCAGTCCGGCCACACTCTGCAAGCTTGGAGAACTCAAGCGCTCAAAAACCCAAGCATGGAAGCTTTCAGAAACCTGATCAACTTCAGAGGGGAGTTTCCCTTTCCATACGAGTACGGGTTCTCCTGGCAGAATATTATCAATGTTCAAGGAGCTACGGGTATTCCAATACCACCATAGCCCAAAACTCAAGCACAGTAAGAAGCCGATGCTAATCAACCAGATTCGGGGAAAGGAGCTTAAAAATGTCGGAAAATATCCGGTTTTACGATGACGAGAGGCTCTCATACACTTGAAATACAATTAGGAACAAAACCCCACAAGGACTATGTCTACCTTTGGAAGTCTCGATCTACAAAACTACGTTGCCGCGTGATTTTCAAATCCTGTAGTAAGGAAGACTTTACATTTATATTGAAGTACCAGCTTTGAAATTGCCCAAAAGGTGTCCACTGAAAAGACATTTCCCAGCAATGAAGGTTTTTGATAACACTGATATTCGTAAAGCTAATACTCTTTCGGGTAAGGTCATACCCTGAGCTAAATGCTATTTTCCAAGTGTCAGTCAGGCTTACATCTCCCCGGAAGTTCATTTGCTGTTCCACAACCGAATCGAAAAAACCAATCTTTGAATACGATACATTGTAGGTTAATGAGAGGTTCCAAGGGATGTCAAAGTCAACATACTGAGTAGGATCTTGCTGAAAATTCTCAAGGTTTTGCCTCTCTAAATCAGTGAGTTCTGAATTTTTTTCTTTGGCTTCTTGCGCCTTCTTTTTCGCCTTGCTTAGAAAGGCCTGTGGCGTTAAGCGGGTGCTTAGGGATACATTAAAGCGGCTTAGCTGGCCAATCCCTCTACCTTCCCGGATAAGGAGACGGTTTACGCGGGTTTGCGTAAGGACATTCCCTTCATCATCCGAACTCGTGATTACATAGGCATAAGGGTCTAAAGTCCCACTAAAATTGAGACTTGCCGGACCTATGGAAGTTCGGGCATTCAAGCTTAAATTAGACAGATTAAGCGAATCGGCAAAAAGATTATAACTCCCACTCACCGAAAAGTTGTCCAAAAGACTGATTTTCCGGGTGCCAGCCGAATCTCGTGAGGTCCTAATCTTGGCCTCCAGATTATTTTGTAAGGAAAACCCGATGGTGCCTGTTTCGCGGGTACTTACCGCTACTCCGGGGTTAAAACCTAAATAACGAGACACCTCGCGGGTCTCTCCCTCTTCATTAATTTGTACTTCTTGAAAGACCCCGTCCCCCTGATTAGACAAGTTAGGTGTATAGGAAAGACTTAGTGTAGGTATCATGGTATGCCGAATCCCTTGTAACCATTTTCCTTTACGCTTCTTGTCTAATAAGAGGGTGCCGTAAAGGCGGGTAGTTAAACTGGCGGCCATAGAATAATTATACACCCGAGAAAATTTGTTTAAAGTGTCCACACGGACGCTATCATTGTTTAGATAGGTATAATTCAGCCGTTTGGGGTACCAAGTCTCTTGATAATTGAAGCTGGGGTTCAAACTGATATACTTTAATATTTTGATGGTAGTACTGATAGGCAAGGTGTGCACCATACCGATTTGGGCATTACTCAAAACCGAGCCGAAGTCCTCAAAAAAACCGGGGAGTTCATCATCATCGGTATTATCATCGCTAATTGTAGTATTGGCTTCGGGATCATTGGCTACGTTAAAGGGAAAACGGGAAGCCGATGGAGGACTGTTCGTCAGGTTAACCGATCCGCGTAGCGTATAAGATGTACTAATATTTTGAATAAAATTTCGGGCCGATTGTCCTTTCTTTTTAAAAGGATAAATTCGGTTTACCCCCAAATTGAAATCTGGAGCGGTCACATTGGTAATATCCGTACGGCTATTTTGGCTCTGACGAATACCCAAACCTAAGGTGACGGTTTTTTGAGCTATCTGGAAGCTGGTACGGTAACTAATACTTGAGTTAAAGTTGTTGGTTACTTGAAGATTAGGGTCAAAGGAGTTTCTTTGATTAAATTGGGAAGTACCAAAATTTACCGAAGCAGAAAAACTACTCTTTCCGCGGGGGATAGGCGTGTGGGTCCAATTGATCCAAAAATCCCGAAAAATCGTCCTGCTGGCCTCATCTCCCTGTATCCGGGTATTATATCGTATGGAGCTACTCCCATTAAACCGGTAGCGTTTTCGGTACGTAAAGCGGTTGTTAAGGCCCCAACTCCCATTGGTAGAAATTTCCCCTAAGATTTCCATGGCCATATAGTCATTAATAAACCAGTAATAGCCTCCATTACGAAGGAAGAAACCCCGGTCGGCCGCTTCACCATATACCGGAAAAATGATTCCAGACCTCTTCTCTTCGGTAAAAGGAAAAATTCCAAAGGCAAAACCCAAGGGAGTCGGTACGTCGCCTATGACCATGTTAAAAGGCCCGGTTATTACCTGCTTATTGGGGACAAGTTTTATTTTGCCGGCATTGATATACCAATGAGGGTGGGCAAGGTTACAGGTGGTATATTTACTATGGGCGGCATAAAAGCCACCACCAGGAACCCGCTTCGCCCTTTCACTTTGCATATACCCTTCCCCTTGTTCGGTAACAATACCCAAAACAATCCCCTTTTGGGTTTTGAAATTATACCGCATAGAATCGGCTTCGTACTTTTCTCCACCTTGTTGGAATACGGGTTTATCCCGAAGCCTGCCTGTAGTATCCACATAGCCTCGGGCAATCACATTATTGGTAGATTGTTCAATGATGATCTCGTGGGCCGTAAGCGTGATATTTCCGTATTCTACCTTGGCTTTACCGTATAGATATAAGCGTTCCTCGATAAAATCTGAAATGATAGAGTCCTCCGCAAAATAAACCACCGTGGTTTCAAATTCGGAGCTCGAGGGTATCGAGTCTAAAGCAAGAACCTGGGTAGAATCACTCTTTAAAAGCGTGCTATCTGGTAGGTACTCCAAAGAATCCGAAATATTGATGGCGGGCTTGAGGGTGTCGGCTGGCTCCTGGGCCTGTAGCGAGCTAAAGCCGATCAGGAGAAACAGACAGGAAAAAATAATATGGTAAAAGCTAAAAAAAGCTGAGTTCAAAATGATTGAAGTCTTTTTACGTACGTAAGCAATAAAGAGAAACAAGACTAATTTTATAGAAAACTTTCCGATTCTCTTGAAAAAACTTGAATTTTGTGTAAATCTACTAATTATTGATTCAAAGTGAAGTTTGCCATAAAAATTCCCTCTAGCCTTTCACATATTTTAACACTGCTTGTCTTAGCCAGTTTACTAGGGGGGAATACCCCTCTGAGACAGCCTCTTCCTAGCCTCACCCTCGTGATCGACCCCGGCCACGGAGGGCGCGACCCGGGTACCTTGGGCCGTATTTCCCAAGAAAAGAAAGTGGTTTTGGACGTATCGCTCAAATTGGGCAAAATCCTCAAGGAAAAAATGCCCGATGTAAAAGTAATCTTTACCCGTACGACCGATGCCTTCGTGGAACTTTATAAACGGGCCGAATTGGCCAATAAAAACAAAGCCGATTTATTTATCTCCATTCACGCCAACGCAACTCCCCGCTACATGGCCAACCGCCATTTGGTACACGGCACCGAAACCTACGTCATGGGTTTGCATAAATCGGAAGAAAACCTAGATGTAGCCATGCGAGAAAACGCTTCCATCCTCAAAGAAGCCAATTATGAAGATCGTTACCAAGGTTTTCAACCAAATTCTCCGCAATCCTATATTTTATTTTCCCTTAGTCAACAAACCTACTTGAGCAATAGCTTAAATCTAGCCCACAAAATCGAGTCAGAGTTTAAAAACCGGGTCAAACGCAAAAGCCGGGGGGTAAAACAAGCTGGATTTGTCGTATTGTCTAAAACAGCCATGCCTAGTGTATTGGTAGAATTGGGTTTCTTGTCCAATCCTACCGAAGAACAATATCTCAACTCGGCCCAAGGCCAAACGTACTTAGCTTCGGCAATTTATCGGGCCATTCGGGACTATAGACAAGATTTGGTTGTTACAGAATAGTTATAATCAAAGATGCATATCTTTTTACCCTTTGACCCGTTTTAGGACTAGGACGAATGCTCGATTTTTAAAACTTTATCATTATGTCTAAAGAATTTAAAATTGGATTATTGGCCCTCATCGCCAGCTTTATGCTCTATGCCGGTTTCAACTTTTTGAAAGGCATGGACTTTTTTTCCAACACGAGTTATTATTACGTAGTATACGATAATGTAAGTGGGCTTACCATCTCCAACCCTGTGATGCTCAATGGCTTGAACGTGGGCCGGGTCAAAGATATCCGGATCATGCAAAATGAAGCCCACAAGCTCTTGGTGGTCATAGATGTGAGGAGTGACCTGGCCTTAGGCAAGGCTAGTCAAGCAGTCCTCGCCGATAATGGATTGCTGGGCGGCAAAATGATAGACCTCAAAATCCCTCCCATCCTGCAAAAAATCAATAGTGGTGATACCTTAGTGCCCGTTTCTAATCCCAGCTTTATGGCTATGTTAGAAGATAAAGCTGACCCCATCATTGAGCAAATAGAACCCCTTTTAAGTAATTTACGGGACATTAGTGAAAAGTTTAAGACGCTTGATACTGAAAGCTTGAACGCGGCTTTGAGTGATTTCAAGGGGATCACCGGAACGCTTAATGCCCAGTTGGCCGGGGGGCAACTTAATAGCATCCTTACTAATCTTAATAGCTCTAGCCAAGACCTTGCCCAAGCGGGTAAATCCTTGCCCCAGCTTACCCAAAAAGCCAATACCTTAATGGACAGCTTAAATCAGGTAGAACTTACCACGGTTGTAAACCAGGCCAACGAATCTATGCGCCAGCTCAATGAGATTTTACAGGGAATAGCCCAAGGAGAGGGCACTTTAGGCGCCTTAGCTACCAATGACTCCTTGTACAATAGCTTAAATCAGGTAAGCGAAGATGTGGATAAATTGGTCATAGACCTCCGGGAAAACCCCAAACGCTACGTCAATATCTCTGTCTTTGGCCGCAAGGAAAAGGAAGAAAAGAAAAAATAATTAAGCTTCAGACTTGTAGTAGTCGGCCAGTTCAGGGCCATTGGGTATAGACCGCATGGCCCAGGCAAGTCTGAGTTCTATTTTTTCTTCCTCAGTCAATTGCCACGGAATTTCAGGGCTTCTCCTGAGCTTTTGCCTCAGCACATGGAGGATCAAGGCAGCCGAGACCGACACATTAAAACTTTCGGTAAAGCCCAACATCGGGATTTGTACAAAACCATCGGCTTCTTGGCGAACCAAATCTGAAATTCCTGTTTTTTCGGCTCCTAAAATAAGGGCCGTTTTGTTAGTTATATCCAGCTCATCAACTTCTACGGCACTTTTTTCTGGGGTAGCCGCTACCAGTTTGTAGCCTGCTTGCCGGAGTTTTGCCAAACAAGTCCGCATATTATCCTCGTGATGGGAGTACATATGCATATTTACCCATTTCTCGGCCCCTTTAGCAATACTATTGGCTAGCTTAAATTCATAAATTTCTTCAATAATGTGCACATCCTGCACCCCAAAACAATCACAACTTCTTACCACCGCTGCCGCATTGTGGTCTTGAAACATATCTTCTACCACAAGGGTAAGGTGTCGGGTTCGCTGGGCGAGTACCTCTTCAAAGCGGGCTACTCGTTCCTCTGTCATATGTTTACACAGGTGTTCGTACAATCTTTTGGCGTCGGTCATAAGCAAAGCATTTGTAGCGGTATGAAACAAAAATCGGGCAATTCCTATATTTTTTGGATGATTAGGGGCTGTCCCCGGCGCTGGCGTTTTGTTTTTGATAGGGAAGGCAAGCGGCGCCGGGGTCGGGCTATCACTACTCGCTGCCATTCCGCGCCAGGCCCCCACGAGCTCAAACATGCCGTTCTATCCCTCAGCCTTTTTGGGGTAATGGGGCAGGGGAGCCGGTAACCGGAACGTAAAATGACAAATTAACCAGACCTCCTGAGGAAGATACTCGCCTACTTGGTAAAGCAAAATAGATAAATTTTAGGCAAGAGGGATAGGATGCCCCCTTACTTGCTTAACAGTAACAGAAAATAGCTTAGGGATAGAGGCTTTGTTTGAGCCCGTCGCTGGTGGCGCGCTGGCAGGCGAGTGCCGAAAGCCCGACCCGCGCGGGCAAGCTAGGACTTTATTAAAAACGTGTGTACTCGGCGCGGGGAAGCCCCAAAGGATGTCTTAATGATCAATTTTACTAGAATTACGCTCTTCCATCCACTGTTGGAGCTTTTTCCGGGCCTTGGCTAGGTTAGATTTGGAAGCGCCTTCACTAATATTGAGGATTTCGGCAATTTCGCGGTGGTTGTAGCCCTCAATGGCGTAGAGGTTAAAGACCATTTGGTAGGCAGGACTTAATTGGCGGATTAATTGGAGCAGTTCCTCATAATTGAGATGACTAAATACATGCTCAGCTTGCCCAAAATTTTCTTCTGCTTTTAGGTCATCTTCTAAAAATTGCCGGTTTTGCTCGTATTTTTTGTTACGATGGTAGTGATTAATGGCGGTATTTACCATTACCCGACTCATCCAAGCCTCAAAAGAACCACTAGAGCGAAATTGATCCAGGTTTTGGAAAATCTTGACAAAGCCTTCGTGTAAGATGTCAACCCCTTCTTCTCGATTATAGGCATAGCGCAGGCTGATACTCAGCATTTTACCATAATAATGCCGGTACAAGACTTCCTGGGCCCGGGGGTCTCCCGATTTACAAGCCCGTAATATGCGCTTGAGTTCGGATTTTTTCATATGAAATCCCGGCCCCTATGCTTTCCTGCTGTTATTCCTTCCCCTCGAGGGGGTGGGGGGATCTAATTTGGATAAATCCTATTTAGGTTTTTAATGTTTTGACAATCAGTTATCAATTTTTACTGATTGATTATATGGTATTGTTCTTTTGGGTTTTCTTATTCGAGTCTCAATTTAAGGCCTTCTCCTTAATTTATACTATTTCACAAGTAGAATGACCCTACGAATTCTGTTTGAATTCTGATTTTATACTCTGAAGTGATAAAATACAACAAATTCAATCCGAAATCCGGATAAAATGGGGGTTTTATGCCAAGATACCCTTTAGCTTAAAACGAGCCCACTGGTTTTTGCCCTATTATGTTTCTATTTGGGCCTCTTTAAGTCTTTGTCGGCGAGCGTGAAGACCGATCATGACAAGACCCACAAATATCAAGGCAGCCGAAAGGATCCACCCTACCATCCAGATTCCCGAACGTAGATTTATCCACCGGATGGCCCAAGACAAGGTGTGCAACATAAGTCCTCCAAAACCCAGGGCGATCATCACTTGGGCCGAGCCCCGATAACCCGTACGAAAACGATACGGGATAGCCCTTACCAGTCCCCAGCTCAATAAAATAAGGCAAACAATCGTAATGCCAGCAATCCAGGGGCGAGATTCTAAGAGAAAAACCGAGACAAAGAGGGCTATCATGGCCAAATAAAAACTATTTTCCAGTCGGGCAATCCACTTGACATTGTAAGGGCGGACACGCTGTTGCGGATCAATTTCTGTATACAGCCAAACCCCCAGAAAAAAAACGACTAATCCCGGCAAAAGTCCACCAGCAAACATTCTCCAAAAGGCCCAAGATACAAACCAGGCGGGATTTTCGGGATAAAACATAGCACTGAGGCTGGCCGATAAAAATGGGATACTTACGCCCAAAGAGATGAGGCACTTGGCCAGGAGCCCCAGCCGGTTTTTTAAAAATAAAATGCCGAGTGAGAATAAGATAAGTTCACCGCCAGTAATGATAAGAACGCGCCGGGCTAAGAGGTTGGCCAATAAGGTAGCAATCAAAACCCCTAAAAGGATGGTAATGACGGGCATCCAGTCCCATATTTCCTTAAAAAACTTTTGCATAGGGTAAGAAAAACGTAATCATACGGTCCCTGGGACTTAAAATCGCTGGGCTAAGATCGTGAGGAGCCCCACCAGTGGGTAAGCCCCCCCCTCGATGATGAGGATACATTCCCCTTTCATAGTACCAAATGAATTTTCGGAGGTAAACACTTTATTTCCTTCTATAATATAGAGGCACTTACCCCTCCCCAGGCTATTCATCCCGGTAAATACCCGGTTACGGTCTATCACAAAGAGTAAATCGCCCAGGTAATTGCCCATAGGGTCATCGGAGCGAAAGAAGTAGCCCCGGTCTAAAATAAATTCACAGTCGCCCCGGATGGTACAAAAGGCCCCAATGGAACGAAATACCCGGTTGGCTTCAAAGAAATAGGAACAATTCCCTCGGATACAAAAGGAACCTTCGCTCCGGTAGATTTTATTATCTTCCAACTCGGCAATACAATCGCCTTTGATATTGCCCCAGAAGTCACGAGAGCGGTAGATCTTCTGGGCAGATACGATATTGGCTAGGAATAGACTTAAACCCAAAAGTATGAAAGCTTTTCTAAAGATCTTCATATAGACAGAACACCGGATTGGAGTAAAACATTGGCAATTTACGGAAATTTTAGGGGAGTAGAGACGGGAATGTAGGCCTGGTATTTTATCACGATGCCTAACTACTTAGGAGAGGAGCCCGAGGAGGTATATCAAGACCCGGTGAGAGCTAGGGTATTCCTTTTATGAGCCAAAGTGAATGGGTTTGTATTAAAAAATAAAAAAAACGACCGCTTTGGGGCCTAGGATTTAAGTACGGTTGATGGCTAGCTTGGGCAAGTACTTACAAGGCATGAAAAAAAGGCCCCGAAAGGCCTTTTTTTAGCTTGCATCCTAGATTTGATTAGTTAGATGCTTTTACGCTTGTATGTTCTTGCGCTAGTTTATTAGCTTTTTCTTGTATTTTCTGGATGTCTTCTTTAAGCTTGGTCAACTCTTCACTAAGCTTGGCATTCATGGCATCGGCGGCTTCTACCTGTGATTGGCTCCCGATGTTATCAGCCTCTAATTTGGCCATGGCAACCTCATCCGACTTGGCCATTTTTTTGGTATTCTTTTGGATAGTTTTCCCTAACTTTTTCTTAGCCTTTTCGTTTTTCTTCATTTCCTTTTCTAAGTCCTGGATACTTTGCTCGATATCTTCGATTTGGGCATTGTAGTAGTCTTGATAAATATCATATACAATATCGGCCGCCAGGTTACGAAACTTATTCATCTGCTCTGGGTTGTCTTGACTGTTCAAGATGATATCGTAACCCATCACAAAGGCAAGAGCTAATTGTACACTGTTGCCTTGCTCTTGGAAGTCGGCCACTAAATCGGCACGACGCTCCGGATACACCTGGGTTAATCGTACTTCCTTGCCCATCAAAGCACTTTTTTCGTGTTTTTTTACTTTGATGTCTAGCTTGTCTTTGGCAAAATTTGCAAAACTCTTCCGAGCGAAGTCGGCATCCATATCGTTAATTTGGGCTACCCAGCTAGTATAATTTTCGTCTCCAAACGTTACGGAAGTTTCCTTAAGTGCTATACTTTGAGCGTTTAGGGCACCATTACACCATATTAACACGCTCATGAAGATTACTGGTAAAGATTTCATATCAATCATTGTTTAATTAAATTTTACAAGAAGCTTCGCCACGGGCCCTTGGCAAAACTTGGTGAATTTTTAAGATTTGGCTACAAGACGGGGGAGTCTATGCGGGGTCACGTGTTTTTTTTAAAATGGGATGTATGACGGAGGTGATTTAGGGGGTTAACGCACTTTATCCCGCTGAGTGGGATGGGAAATGCCTACTTTATGGTATATTTTATGAATAGATGTATGCTTTGAAATCAAGAAAGTCTATCCCTTTGGCTTAGGGATGGAGCGGCCTGTCTGAGCCCGCCGTGGGTATGTGGGTTGGCCGGCGAGTAGCGAGAGCCCGACCCGTGCCGGTAGCGATTTTCAATTCGATACAGATGAAGATAGCACGGGTAAGCCCCCAAAGCCTTCGAGGGGCTTAAGAATATCCCAAAACCTACATCTCCCCATTCTTTACTCCCGACAAGCCTCATATTTAGCCAAATTTTTATAAATTTAAAAAAAGGCCTCATGTTGGCCCTGATAACCATAAGAACCATTTGCCTTGTCTCGTAAAAAATTTGCCGTTCGCTGGGTCTTCCGAGGAATCCTGACCGGGGGGGGCTTAGCACTTGTATTGAGCTTTTTTATCTTCCAGAACCTGGTCAATTGTTGGCTTATTCCCCACAATCGTCATTTTGTTCTCTTAGAACCCGGTGTCTATGTGAGCCGGGGTATGCCGCGCTCCTTGTATAGTTCTGTTGAGGAAGTTTTGGAGGATGCCCATAGGCAAGCTTCGTTGCTTTGGGGGGCATTAGAAGCTCCGGTTGTCATGATCCTCTGCGCTACCGACGAGGAATTTTCTCAGTTTGGAAAAGATTTGGGTACTCCTGCTCTCGTACATCTGGGGCCCGGAACCTCCTATATCATTGTAAAGCCCGATGGCGTTTCGGCCGATGTAATTGGTCACGAATTGTCTCATGCCGAGTTAAAAACCCGCTTGGGCTGGTGGTACCGCATGCAAAGTATACCCGCTTGGTTTGACGAAGGCTTGGCCGTACTCTTGGATGGGCGTTTTGTGGAAGAGCCCCTGGGCCAGCTAAAAAGTGTAGAATTTAGTGAGACCTTAACGATGACTACCCTTGACTCACTCTTTCCTTTGGAAAATCTGCAAAAAATTAAACAGTTTTATAAGGAAGATCAATTATACACCTATTTGGCTTATGTCCGTTCGGGGCAGGAAGTGTCCCGGTGGTTTACATTGGTGGGTAAGTCAGGTTTGGAAGAACTTATCGCTCGTCTAAAAACTGGTGAAGCTTTTGATCAAGCTTACCAAGGCGTAATGGATCGCTACCTCAGTTTACAAAATCAAAAGCTTCCCGAAATACCCTAAGAAATTGTTTAAGGCCATTGTAAGGGCTCTTTCAGGTATGCAATCTGCGCGTTTTAAACCTATAAGTAATGGTTGGGGGCTTCCATGTATACCCGATGGATGCTTAGGAAATGAAAATAACTCGAGACTGTTTATACGCTTATTTAATATTGACGCTTTTCTTTTTGACGTCTTTCTCGATCTGTTTAAAGAGTTTTTCCTGGTCTAATTCTTTGAGACGTTTGTCTAGGTTTTGTTTTCCTTGGGGCTTTATCTCATAGATCAATTGCTTGGAAACAATATCGATAAACTCCACCTCCACCATAATGGGCGTATTGGGAGCTACCACATCATTCCAGCCTTTTTGTCCATAGGCCAAAGAGGAGGGTAGTAAAAAAGTGGCTTTGGCTCCTTGTTTTAGCAAGAGTATCGACTCATCCAAACCCTTGATGACAAAACCCTGCCCCACGGGAAACTCCAATAAACGTCCGTCTTTATCGGAGCTACGAAAGGTAGTGCCGTCCATTAATTTTTCGCGGTAGGCAATAGCCACAACATCATTGGCTTTGGGAAAATCACCTTCGCCTTGCACCTGAATTTCGTACCATACGCCCGAGTAGGTGCGCTTGGCTTCGCTGAAGTTTTTGCTAGCGTAGGGAGCCAAGACTTTCTCGTCTTTTTCCTTAGTTTTGAAGGCTTCATCGGCTTTCTTACGCTTCAAGCCATTATGCGTGAGAATCTGTTCTACTTTGATGACATATTTCAAATTGGAACCCGGGGCGATGAAGGGCGGCCTGCGTCGTTTAATGGCCTGAAATAAATCATCTGAGTTGACTAAAAACGTGGCGCTATCGCCGGTACGTAGTTTGAGGAGCATATCCCTCAAAAAACCCTCTGTAGCGTAGCGTGGGTCTTCGGTGGATAATTCTTTGGTGATCGGCCTATTAGGGTAGGTGCTTTTTAGCAGCGAGTCGTTTTCGGTGTAGGTATTGAGGTGAAACAAAACAAAGTCCTTGAGGGCCACCTGCTTTCCTTGGGGATTGCTGGTATGCACTTGATACTGAATCCAAAATATTTGATTGTTGGCCTCTGCATTCATACTTTGGTATTCCGTATCCTGGGCCTGGGCCACTAGGGGCCAAACAAAAAGTAAAAAAAAGAGAAGAATGATGTTTTTCATATAGTTTACCTGTTTATTCAGTATAACGAAATGAAAGCGGATCTGGATATTTATATTCATAAAACAATTCCGCCCGGAGTTTGTCTCCGGAAACAAGCTTAAAATTTTTATCGCTCTCTTCCACAAAATGAGCGGCCGGATAGGAAGTGGTATGTGCGTTGGCGGCAAGTACTTCCACTTTCTGAGGATGCCGGGGAGCTACCACATTCCACGTTTTTCCCCAAGCATTTTTTTCTAGGATGCGTAAAATAATTCCAATCACATCATCCCGGTGCACATAATTTACCGGATGATTTCCATTTTTCAAATTAGTCTTTCCGGCAAAATATTTCAAAGGGATACGGTCATAACCCATCAGGCCTCCACTCCTCAAGATAGTAAGGCGATCTTGAAAAAAATCACGTAATTGGTTTTCGGCCCGATATAAGGCCAAATTTCCGGTATTTTCCTCGGATAGCGCTTCTGACTCATCCACTTGACGGTTAAGATTGGGATAAATTGAAGTAGCACTCACATACACGAGCCGTGTCTCTTTACTCCAGAGAGGCTTCCCAGCTTCCAAAAAATGTTGTATCTGTTGAGGGTGAAAGTCGGCCCCCTTCCCTTGCTTTCGGGTATGAGGAGGGATATTTAAAATGATATAGGGACTATCCAAAAAATGAGAAGCCGACTCACCCTCCCAGTGCGGGCTTAAGGCTACATGATAGGCCTCAATTCCGGCATTTTTAAGATATTCAAGCTTTTCTTTTCGGGTGCTTGAGCCTTTCACGCGATATCCTGTATGCGCTAAACTGGAGGCTAAGGGCAGCCCCAACCAACCACAGCCTAGTATGCTAACCGACTTCATGATATTCTTTGATTATATTTTATAATGATATCAGAAAGATAATAAGGGAATCGTATTAAAAAGCGGTTTTTGCGGCAAAAAATTATTAAAAACAATATTATATTGAAAATGTAGAAAAATTCTGGAGCTTCCCCGCGCTATGAGAGTATCATGTATCTAATAAACATGCTGCCAGCGCGGGTCGGGCTAGGCTGCCGAGCCGGCTTTGGCGCAATCCAGCGGCGGTCTCGGCCCTCACGGGCGCCTATCCCTAAGCCAAGTACGTGCCAACATCAACATTTGAAAAATGCATAAAAATGAGTCCAAATTTAGAAGATTATCATCATATCATTAGCCTGCCCGTAGCGTGGGGAGAAATGGATGCGGCCCAACACGTTAATAATACTGTCCACTTACGCTATTCGGAGAGCGGGCGGATCGATTTATTTCGTAGCATTGGGTTTGAAGTAAACACGAGCGGTTTTGGCGACCCGGTCGGGCCTATCCTGGCCGAGATCAACTGTCGCTATAAAATGCCTTTGACCTATCCCGATACCGTCAAAGTAGGGACGCGCTTCCGGGCAGATACCTTGCGGGAGTTTGATTTTTGGTTTGATCAAATTATCTGGAGCGAAAAACACCAAAGGGTAGCTGCCGAGGTGAAAACCCGTCTGGTTTGTTATAATTACCAAGCCTTGCAAAAAGCGCCCGTGCCTATTCGTTTGAGCCAAGCCCTACAAGCCTTTGCGTAGAAAATCTTTTTAAGTGCGTTTCGGCCGCCCAAAACATTCTATGTAAATAGTTGCTAAGTCTATTTTTCCCAATGTTCTTTGCCCCGGGTATCCAGATATCCCAATCGGCTTTTGACCCGGATACTGGCTTTGCCCTGGGCAAAATCTTGGGCATCATTATAGACTAATGGGGTTAATTCTTCCCCCTTTTCATCAATAAATCCGAATAGTCCCTGGCGATAGACCCGAGCAATTCCTTCCTGAAAAGGAAAGATCTTTTCATATTTCCCAAAAGGAACTAGAACCTCCCCCAGATTTCCAATGAGCATAAAACTTTGGATATTATTTTCTTCGGCTAGTAAAATCCCATTTTTGGCTTGGTATCGAAGGCTTTCATACTGGAAGGGGACTGCAATATCTCCCTGCTTATCATAAGCCCCCCATTGCCCATTCTTTTGGGCCAGGGCGAGTCCTCTTTCAAATGGGAACAGCTTGTCATATATCACCGGGATGACCATGTTTTCTTCTTCTTGATTATACATGCCCATGCGGTTACCATCCAGATCGGATACCCCAATGAAAGGTTCTTGTACCAGATAAAGACTATCATAAGTCCCAGGTTTTATAAGAAAATCCCCGTTTTGATTACACAAAAAAGAAACCCAACGCTGATGCTCCCGGGCATGAAAAAAAGAATGAGTGAGCCTTCGAATTTCCTGGTACTTGGGTTCTACTATGTGTTTGCCCTTTTGATCGATAAGGCCATACAAGCCATTTTGAGCCACGAGGGCTGTACCTCCTTTAAAGTCTTGAGCAAAAGGATATTGTGGCGGGATTACCTCTATGCCCAAACTATCCACATAACCAAAGACCCCACCTTTTTTCACACGGCCCCGATTTTCTTGAAAAGCATAGCAAAGTTCATAGGTAAAAGCACTTTGGGCCTTGCCTTTGAGATCTAAATACCCCCATAGCCCGGTCGAGTCTAGACAGGCTTGGATTCTTTTATAAATTCCGGGTTTTCCTAAGAATTGAAAATCAAGGGGTATACTTAACTTGCCTTGCAGATCTATCAAGCCAAAGGTTTTGCGATATTGTTTTTCTGCTTTACGAATTCTCATCACGCGGGCATACCCTCTTTGAAAATCCTCAATGTGTTGATAGCGGGGGGAGAAAATTTCTTGCCCACTATGTTTTATAAGTCCCCATTTTTCTAAACGAGGGGAATCTTTTTTGCTTAGTAAGGTATCGCGATAATAGTTTTTGATGATGCTAATAGTATCTGTAAAGCGGGCTATGTAGTCATATTGGAATGGAATGATGATCTTGCCTTGGGTGTTGATAGCTCCCTCTTTGCCATCCTTTTGCACGATGGCTCGTCCTTTGTAAAAATTATCGGCCCATTCATAGGCCGCAGATACGATCACGATGCCTTTTTTATTGACGTAGCCCCATTTTCCATCCAACTCTATGGCGGCAAGCCCTTCTCGAAATGGATTTACCCAGTCGAATATAAAAGGAATCAAAAGCTGTTCATCAGAATCGATAAACCCCCATTTACCTTTACTTCGCACGGGAGCCAAGCCATTGGAATAGGGGCCTTTATAATCAAATTCATAATTGACTAGCTTGGGGGAGCTTGTGGGCCCTTCTTTCTTTTCAAGGGAAGGTGTTTCTTTGGGAGAAAGTGGCGCTTTCTTCCAAAATGGATTTTCGCAAGCTCCTAAAAAGAGAATAAGAACTAAAAGTTTACGGGGGCTAATGTATGGCGTATCCCAAAAGAAATTCTGGCTTGTGAATAGGTGCTTGATGCCAATCAATGGTTAAATGAGGTACTTAATTTAAAATGAAAGATTAATGAAATTTACTGTTTTCAAATTGGTGTTTGATCATCTACACATGGTAATACTTAAACAGATTTATGCAATAGCAAATGTAGTGTTTTTTGTAATACCCCTAAACCAGATAGTTTTAATTATTCTTAAAAAGAGTACAGGAAAAAGTAAAGCTAATGATCTAATTTAATCCCAAATACCGAGAGCTTTAAATGGAGCTGCTACATGATTGGCAAATTTACTGCTTTTTATGGCTTAGGGATGGAGCGGCCTGTCTGAGCCCGCCGCTGCTGGGCGGGTTGGCCGGCGAGTAGCGAGAGCCCGACCCGCGCATGCCGTTTTTTCTATATCGGAGCAACCTTTCCTAGCGCGGGGAAGCTCCCATGGCTTAAGACCGATGGTTTTTTCAAGGAATGCTCAAGCTCGTCTGTAGCTTCATAACATTTAATAAGCGGGGTTGGTAACGCCATAAACGAGCGAATTGTTTGAGGCCTCTTTCAGGTATTTAAGGGTATGTAAAAAATATAACTATTCATAGCCCTTAATTTTTTTAAATTATGAAATTAATCAAGATAATTTAATATAAGCTTAATAAGATAATATTGTACGTGCTCCCCTCAACGGTGATTTTTGCAGGATATAATTTGGAACTCTTCTCTGCTATTGTTATTCCAATTCTCTTAAACCTTTTCATTTAATATACAATTACACCCAATGGTAAATTCTACCCTAAAAGCAATGCGCCAAATCGCTCAGTGGAGTGTTTTGGTTCTTTTGTTTTTAAGCACATTTACAGGCCGGGTACAATCCCAAGGCCTCGATGAGACGCTTGCTCCATTTTATTATGGAGTAGCCTCCGGTGACCCGCTCAATGATGCGGTGGTTATCTGGACGCATGTAACCCCAGATAGTGGCTCTATGGCTCCTATTTCTGTTGATTGGAAGGTGGCTACCGACCAAGCTTTGAGCAATGTAGTAGCCTCTGGAACTTTCCTAACAGATAGTGACCGTGATTATACGGTTAAAGTGGATGTTCAAGGATTGATGCCTGGACA
This sequence comes from uncultured Microscillaceae bacterium, assembly GCA_963922455.1. Lineage (GTDB taxonomy): Bacteria > Bacteroidota > Bacteroidia > Cytophagales > Microscillaceae > CAWUIO01. The sequence continues at coordinate 1,427 of CAWUIO010000093.1, read as the reverse complement.
GACTTACTACTATGGTTTTATGGCCAATGGTAAAAGCTCCATTACAGGACGTACCAAAACAGTTCCTGTTGGTGCTTCTATTGATGAGTTAAACTTTGCCGTAGTTTCCTGTAATAACTATCAGCACGGATATTTTGCTGGTTTTGACCGTATCGCCGAAAAAGACTTAGATGCGGTGATCCACTTAGGAGATTACATTTATGAGTACTCTGCTACTGGGGATGACTTTTACGGAGATACTTTATTACGAGACAATGGAGAAAGACTTCATGTTCCCGATAAGGAAATCGTAACGATTGACGATTATCGCACACGCTACGCACAATATCGCTTAGACCCTGGCTTGCGAGCAGCTCACCAGTTACATCCTTTTATTACGGTTTGGGATGATCACGAGTCGGCGAATGATTCCTACGAAGATGGAGCTGAAAACCACCAGCCCGGTACTGAAGGCCCTTGGGTAACCCGAAAAGAAATTTCTCGTCGCGTTTATAGCGAATGGATGCCTATCCGGGAAAATGACTTGAATAACAATCCGCTTTATCGTACCATCCAATATGGTAACTTGATGAAGCTGATCATGATTGATACCCGATTAGATTCGCGTGAAATCCAGTTGATGAGTGTTACCGATGCCGCTCTTTATGATCCGGCCCGTACGATGTTGGGAGCTGAGCAAAAAGAATTTTTGTTTAACGAACTTCAAGACAACTCTGTAAAGTGGAAAGTAATAGGTAACCAAGTGATCTTCTCCGACTTCAACGTTTGGTGGGCAGCGGCTCCTCCGGCCGATGCTATTCAGACCGAAAGTATCTTCTTGGATATCTGGGATGGATATTACGCAGAGCGTGATGAAATTATTGATTTCATCGGACAAAATAATATTGACAATGTCGTCATCCTAACCGGAGATTTCCACTCTTCCTTGGCCTTTGATGTAGCCCAAGAGCCTTCGCCATTGGCTGGTCAAACTCCTCTGGCTGCAGTAGCTGGTACGGTACCCCTTCCAGTAACTCCAGATTATGACCCAAGTACAGGATTGGGTTCGGTTGCCGTAGAATTTGCTACGCCAAGTATCACATCTGCCAACTTTGATGAGAATGTTGGTACTGCTTTGTCTGATGCGCTAGAATTTCAGATTAACCGACCTATCGCGGCTGTGGGTAACGTCAATCCAAACCCGCACTTGAAATATGCTGAGCTAGATCGCCACGGGTATTACATCTTAAATGTAACCCCCCAGCGTACAGAAGCGAGTTACTATTACCTAGATGATATCAATGATCCTAATTCTGCCGAGAAATTGGATGCTACTTGGGGAACCAACGATGGGGACAACCACCTGACAGAAACTCCGGTAGAAACTTTCCAACTCCAAGTATTACACGCCTCTGATTTAGAAGGTGGGGTAGAAGCCCTAAGCAATG
>CAWUIO010000092.1:0-26205 GCA_963922455.1 uncultured Microscillaceae bacterium | reverse complement strand
ACACGGTTTGTAAATCAGGCCGCTCTATCCCTCAGCCTTTCTTGAGAGGAGAGAGCAGAGAAGAGAGAGGAGAGATTTGGAGGTGGGAGGCGAGAACCGGGAAACGGGACGGGATTAGGGACATCAGGCCGACCTTCGGCCTGTCTCCTGACAGACCGAAATACGGCTAAGTGCTCTGTCGGGGACAGACCAGGGTTGTGGGATGGTAAAGCTGTCCAAACAGATTTTACATCTCTCTTCTCTCCTCTCGCTTCTTCTTCGGCTTAGGGATAGAGCGGCCTGTTTGAGCTCGTGTAGGCCCAGCGGGGAGGCAGCGAGTAGCGAAAGCCCGACCCCGGCCCGCAGGATGGTTCAGGCGGCCGCTTTTGGCTTAAGCCGGGGGAAGCCCAAAGTCTTGTTTTTGAGGAATTTACACGACAAAGCCTATGAGGATCATGTCGTCGACTTGTTTTTGGTCTTTCATCCAGGTTTGCACCATATCGTAGATAATGCGTTTTTGCTCCTTCATGGGGTGCTTGTGGATTTTGAGCAGAAGGTCTAGCAAACGTTTTTTGGTGAACTTTTGGCCTGATTCGCCCCCAAACTGGTCGGGAATCCCGTTGCTGAACATGTAAAAGTAATTTTTTTCTCCCCGCAAGAGTGGGATGCGGGTTTGGGTAAAGATGCGGTTTACCTCATCGCTGGGGTTTACCCCCCCAATGTTTTGACGGTTGCCCCGGAATTCTTTTAGTTCACCCCCTTGGATTAAAATGAGGTTTTGATGGGCCCCGGCAAAGGAGAGTTCTTGGCGTACTTTATCGAGGGTACAGAGGGTAATGTCGAGTCCGTCGAGCTCGGAGCCTTCGGTGGTATTGATATGGGCTTGAAATTTTTTATGCAACTGGGTCAAGACTTCATCTGGGTTGATGATGTGCTTGAAGTTGACGATTTCTTGTAAGAAGTGGGCGGTGGCCAAACTGAGCATGGCACCCGAAACGCCACGCCCTGTGCAATCATAGGTAGCTAGGATGGTGCGGTTGTCCTGGTAGGTAAACCAGTAGGCATCTCCCCCGACGGCATCGCGGCTCTGTTGGAATACCAGGTGCTCACTTAGCTGTTTTTTGATGAGTTCATCGGAGGGTAAAAATACTTTTTGGATGCGTTGTACATAGTTTACCTGGGTAGCCAGGTTACGGTTGCGCTGTCTGAGCAATTGGGCAAGCTGTTGGTTTCTTTCCTCTTCCCGGACATCGCGCGTCTCAGCCGAGCTGGATGCTTGCGCCACATTATGGCGGCTTAGGTTCCGGAGGCTAAGAATTTTTTGGGTAGTTCCTGATTTATTATCTACCCGCTCGAGTATTTCCAAGTGGCTTAGATGGCCGTCTTTACGAAGGACTTCCACCTCGAGGGGGGAGTTGGGTTGCATATCCTGACTAAGGTCTAGGCCTGAGGAATCATTTTTTAGGAAATCAAACACAGGCCGGCCCATGAGTTCTTCGGAGCTGTATCCTAAGATATTCCGGGCGGTGTCGCTTACTTCGAGAATGGTGCGGTGCTCGTCTAATAGAATAATTCCTTCGGTAGCGGCCTGGCTCATGCGGTTCAGGCGGTTTTCGCGGATGCGGAGCTCTTCGTACTCTTTGCTCAACAAGAAGCTGTGTAACTGGCCGTAGAGTTGGGAAGCCATTCCATCTCCGATGGTGTGTAGGAAGTCTATAAATTCCCTGGGTGGTATTTGCGGGAAGTTGATTTCTAAGACTCCAACGGTTTGCTTATTATAGAGCAGGGGCTTAATAATAATGCACTTGATCCGAATCTTATGGACAGAGGCAATCGATACAAAGTCTTGATGGTCGGAAAGGGTGATGGTTTCTTGGTCTTTGGCTACTTGTCCGATCAAGCCTTCACCGAAGGCATAACTTTGCTTTACTTTTTCTTGAAAATCTAAGGCAAAGCCTGCCAAAAACTCGAGCGTTTGTTTGCTGGTATTGGTACAATACAAGGATGCCTGTACTCCTTTTAAGAAGGGAGTTACTTGTTGGAGCATTTGTTCGGCCCAAGCCCTGGGGGTCTGGCCCGCAAATCGGCGCATGACACTGCCAAATACCCTTAGGGCTTGGGCGTGAAATCCATCTTCTTGGCTATCTCCCAAGGAATGGGCAGGATTTTCTTGAGCGGTATTGTCCCAGTCTTGTTCTTCTTGAGAGGATTGGGAGATATCATCCACATTCATGTGATCAATCGCATTTTAAGGTTATGGCCTTTGTTTTAGAACCGAGTCAAAGGTTGAGATTTTTTCTATCCTTGCATAGCTATTGCCAAGATAGGCTTTCCGGATCAAGAATTAGTTGACAAACTGAGAAATCACCAAGACTTTTTTGGGATTGCTCGATTCGTCTAATATTGGGTTAAAATAACTTCGTAGTCTCACGCGTTCCCCTTCTTTACCGACGTATTTGAAAATTTCGGAAGCGAACATCCCATTGGACAGGCCGCGAATGATATCCAGATAACTCTCGGAGGAGCGTTCGGTGATGTCTATGAAATTTCGATGGTGCTTGCCCATAACTTCTTTTTCGCTGTATCCTAGGAAGGTAAGAAACTGTTTATTGACCCGGATCATCTTTCCTTCTAGATCTAGCTCGGCAATGATAAAGGAATTATTTACAGCCCGGATGAGTTCTTTTTCTTCGTGAGGAAGCTTGGAAGAAGTAGCCGTTGGGGCGGGGGCTTCTTCACTAGATACGGGGCTTGCTTCTTGTACCGGGGCTTCCTTATGTACTTGATTTACCAGTTTTACTACCTCATAGGGGCGCCCGTCCATGCCGGGTATGGGAATAAAAGTAACGCTCATAGGGATCTGCTTGCCCTTATTGCCTACACAGATCAGTTTATCCACTGTTTGGGGCACTCCCATACGAAGTCCTTGCCACAAGATTTTGTGTTCTTTAGATTCGACATACTCGGGCAGAAGCAAGGAATGGTAGGGTTTGTCCGTAACGTCTTCGACTTTCATGCCCAACATCATCAGAAATTTGTTGTTGACGGTATGAATTTGTCCGTCCATATTTATCTCAATAGCGGCAAACGTGGTATTGATTTTATTAAATAGGAGGCTCAATTCTTTTTCCCTTTGTTGCAGGTGTTGTTCTTTTTCTTTGATTTCCCGGCGTAGGGATTCTATTTCGGCCAGGGCAGGATTTGCTAGGTCGCTAATTTCGCCGCTTTCTTGGCTTTTGGTGCTTTCTTGGTCTGCCTTGTCGGCTTGCTCTTGGCGTTCTTGGAGTTGGTTTTCCCGATCTTGTAAAAACTCGGCTTTTCGGTCTAATTCGGTTTTGCGTTTTTCAAGATCTTGGCTAATGGTCTCAAGTTCGGCTAGTTTTTGATTGAGGTCGGCTTGGGCCAGGGATGGATTTTCGGTATTGACTTCTTTGAGCTGTTTTTGGGTCTCGCTCAGGGCTTTTTCCTTGTCAAAAAGTTGTTGACGTAAAGTGCTTAGGGCCTCGCTTTGTCTTAATATTTCGGTTTCTTTCTCGCGGAGTTGATCAATATATTTTTGCACCTCGGCCTCTCCGGAGCTTGCGTTCCCTCCTACCTGGGCTTGCTCTAGTTCATCCCGCAGTTTTTGGATGAGTTGATCTTTTTGTTCAACTTCCGACTTTAAGTTTTCCAAGGCTTCCACTTGGAGAAACGTACGCTCGTTGATCTGTTGGATGTCTTGCTCCTTTTGTGAGAGTTTCTCTTTGAGATTACTAATCTCGTCGGGGCTGGGCACCACATCGGTATTTTGCTGGGTAAGCAAGTTTTGGAAGGCGGCGTCTTTCTGTTGTAATTGATCGCGAAGATTTTCTACTTCTATGCGTAAGCTGTTGGTTTGTTCACGGAGGTTTTCGGCCTCATTTTGTAAGGCTTCTAGTTCTTTTAATTTTTCGGCTTGTTCTTGGCTAGAAACCTGGGCATCTTCGGAGCTAGGGCTTACTTCTTGTACGCGTTGGCTATACGAACTTAGCTCATCTCGGAGCTTTTCAATCATTTCGTCCTTGCTGTCCACCACTTGTTTCAGATGGTAAGCATCGGGGTGGGCTTCACCTTCTCGCCTCAGGGAGTGGTTTTCTTGGTGTAATGACTGGATTTCCTGGTCCTTTTGACGGATAATTTTTTCTTTTTGCTCGAGAGCAATTTGTAAGGACTCCGAAGAGCCGGCTCCTCCGGCTTCGCCTTGGGCTTGGTTGAGGAGGTATTGGGAAACCATAAGCTCATCTTCTCGCTTGCGTAACTTAGTACGTGTGGTTTCTAACTCTTTGATTTGAACGTTGTATTGCTCTTCTCGCTCCCGGTTTTTTTGGATGACGGCTTCTAGCTCTTTTTGTTTTTGGCTTAGCTTATCTTCAAAATCCTTGAACCGGACATCCAGCTGGGCGTATTCGTGAGACTGTCTTTGGATTTCTTGATTGAGTTGGCTGATTTCGGCCTCTTTTTCTTCTAGTTGCCCCCGTAGTTGCTCAGAATTATCTTCAGATTTGGCGGCCAGCAGTGCTTGATTGAGCTGGGAAATTTCTTCGAGCTGGGCTTTCACCTGCTCTACTTGCTCCAATTTTTCTTTTTGGATGGCCTCCAACTCTTCGTTTTTTTGAACCATCTCTTGCTTGAGGCCTTCGGCATAGTCTATCCATTGCTGGAGAAGTTCAGGATCTCCTTCTTTATTTTCTATTCGGTTATTGAGTTCCTCAATGGTTGCATCTTTGTGCAATATTTGATTGCGGAGCTCTTCCACTTCATCATTTTCTTGGATCTCTTTGAGCTGTTGGCGCAGGGAGGCAATTTCGTTTTCTTTCTGGTGTAATAGGTTTTTATCTTCCTCGGAGCTAGGCATAGAGCCTAAGTTTTGTACCTGAGATTTGAGATCCTTGATAAACTCTTCTTTCTTCTGAATTTCGTTTCTGAGTTGCTGGGCTTCTTCCTCACTTACTTGGCTGGCCAAGTGCTGTTGCAGGTTTTTCAGCTCGCTTTCTTGCTCATTGATGGTTTTGCCTTGCTTGACAACTTCTTCTAGGTTGCGGAGGTTGTCATTTTTTACTTCCTCAAAGTTTTCGCGGATGGTTTGCAGTTCTTTCTTACGCTCCAGGAGGGCTTCATCTTGCCTTTCGATTTCGGCGTCTTTCCATTTGATCGTCTCTTTGAGCAAATCCATGTCCTTGCGGTTTTGGCTAAGCTCTTTTTCTAAGCCGACATTTTTACGTTCTAGCTCGCTTATGGTTTCTCCCAGTTGACTTTGGTCATTGGAGCTGTAAGCACTGAGTTGTGAGCTATCATCCCGATTGTAAGCAATTTTGGCCAAAGCATCTTGTAACTCATCTTCTTTCTCGTAGAGTTTCTTCTCGACGTTCTGGGCCAGCTCTTTGGCTTTTATTAACTCTTCTTCAATATATTGATAGTGCTTGAGTTGGCTTTGGGCTTCTTTGGATTGGTTTTGAAGGTCAAGTAGCTGTAATTGGGCATCTTTTAGCACAGTGCTTACTTTCTGTAGCTCGACAGACTTGAGTCTTAGCTCTTCTTGTAGCGCCTCTATTTGGGATTGATTTTGTTGCAGTTCTACGTGCACCCCTTGAGGCGCTTCTTCTCCTTCTACCACCGTGAAGTTATTGGTTTCAGGCTCCGTATGACTAATGGCAACGTCTGGAAACTGATTATGTAACTGATCCAGCTCATTTTGCTTACGGCTTAGTTCATCTTTTACATCTTCGAGTTTCTTTTGCAATCGGGCCAAGAGCTCCCCTTGTGATTTAAACTCTTGAGATTGTTGGAGACTATCAATGAGTAAGCGTTTTGTATTCTGGGCTTGAAGTATGTTTTGCAGTACGGCCGCGGTATTAAAACTAATACGTTTAATCAGCTTAATGTAGTGAGGAGGTAAGGGGCTGAGGGTATTGATCTCGAGGATTCCGTAAACGGTGTTATGGAATACCAAAGGGCTTACCATCAAAAAGCTGGAATTCATCCGCCCTATGGAGGAGTTGAGTTGGGTTTCTACATTATCTAAGACAAAAAGCTCCCGGGTTTTGGCTACTTGGCCAATTATCCCTTCCCCGAACTTAAAGGAAACCCGTTCCATGGTATCTACGGTGCATGCGTAACCGGCTTTTGCCTCAATCAATTCGTTTTCGTGGTCTACCACAAAGAAGGCCCCGTAGACGGCTTGGGTAATCCGGGAGAGGTAGTTAATTATATTTTCCGAGAAGGTTTTGACAGAGCTGTCAAAGTTTTTTCTCAAAACGTCATCGTACTTATTTACATTCGCATCCAGCCATAGCCGCTCATCTAACATCTTTTTGTCCTGGGAGCTTTGGGAATCTCCTTGTCCACTTCTTTGGAGGGCTTGTAAGTCATATTTGCTAAGGCTCTGCGAGTCATTGCTGATTTCGGTAGGCTTATTTTCGGATGATTGCCCCGAGTCATATTCTTGTAAATTATCAGTTGCCATTGAAATTAATTAAATAAAATAAATCGGAAAAGTTTGGGTTTATTTTAAGGTGGCAGTTTTTTTCTAAATGATGAAATTAAGCAAATCCTGAGGATATACAAACATAATTTAACAAATAAGATACCAATAATAAACGTAAGGGGTTTGGTCTAAGTTTAAGGCATCTGGTTTGGGGCGCATTTTCACGCTCTTTCATTAAAATATTGACGTATGAGCGATTGAATCAAATCGGGTTCGTAGCCCTTTTGTAGGAGGTATCGCTTCACTTTTTGTTGTTTTAGGGGGAGCTGCGATTCCTTCACGAGGGAATCCCATTTGTCTTGGGCTAGTTTTAGTAAGGTATTTTGATACGTTGCTGTATCTATCTCTTTGAGGCCCAAGTGTATATCATGGGAAGATATGTTCTTTTTTCTTAATTCGTGCGTTATTTTACGGATACCCCACTTTTTTAAGCGAAACTTCCCACTGGCGAAGGCTTTGGCAAAACGGGTTTCGTTCAAAAAGCTTTCCTCTTGGAGGCGTTCCAGCACCCATTTTATCTCTTCTTCGCCTAAGGATACCTCTTTTAACTTTTGGCGGATTTCGAGCTCGCATCGTTCTTGGTAGGCACAATAGCGGGCCATTTTTTGAAAGGCTTTTTTTATATGCTCTGCTTTTTCCAAATCATGGGAGGCTAAGGGGCTTGGGGCAAAAAATGGGTCCATTTGCCAAAGTACCTTGATCTAAATAAGCATACTTGGCTTAGGGATAGAGCCATTGTTTGAGCCCGCCGCTGGCATGAGGGTAGGCCGGCGAGTGGCGAAAGCCCGGCCCGCGCCTTAGGATTGGGCATGTAGGCACAGGTTTAATTGCGCGGGCAAGCCCCAAATCTATTTAAAAATTAATCTGAATATATCGCTTGTCAAGAAAAGCCCCCAATGCCGGCACATCAATACCAGAACTGGGGGCATGTATGTTTTATAGGTTCATCCCGTCAAACACGTCCATAACCTCTTTCACTTTGCTGCGAGATACTTCAAGCAAGGCTTTTTCATCATCGTTTAATTGCAACTCGATGATTTGCTCAATCCCGTTTTTCCCTAAGATTACCGGTACACCTAAGTAACAACCATCGATCCCATACTCCCCTTCTAAGTTGACACAAACCGGAAATACGCGTCTTTGGTCTTTTACGATAGCCTCGACCATTTGGGCGGCGGCCGATCCGGGAGCATACCAGGCAGAAGTACCCATCAATTTAACGAGTTCTCCTCCTCCTTTTTTGGTCCGTTCTACGATCGGATCAAGTTTGTCGGCACTAATTAATTCGGTTACAGGAATACCTCCAACCGTGGTGTAGCGAGGAAGTGGCACCATGGTATCTCCGTGACCACCCATCAACACCGCCTGGATATCTTTGGGAGAAACTTTTAATTCGGTTGCCAAGAAGGCACGGTAGCGGGCGGTATCTAAGATTCCTGCCATACCCATCACCCGCATCCGGCTTTTCTGAGCCGTTTTATGCGCGGCATAGGTCATGACGTCCAGGGGATTAGAAACTACGATCACAATGGCATCGGGTGAATGCTGCAAGACTTGCTCGGTTACTGACTTAACAATGCCAGCATTGGTAGAGATTAAGTCGTCGCGGGACATCCCGGGCTTACGGGGGATACCCGAGGTGATTACTACTACTTCTGAGCCAGCAGTTTGGGTGTAATCATTGGTGACCCCCAAAGGGTAACTATCATACTGGTTGATAGGAGCTTTTTGCCAGATATCTAAGGCTTTTCCTTCGGCTAAGCCTTCTTTGATGTCTAAAAGAACAATTTCATTGGCTACTTCTCGGTAAGCCAAAACATCTGCACAGGTTGCTCCGACATTTCCGGCCCCAACTACGGTAATTTTCATAGGAATTTAGATTATTGAAAAGTTAAATGATGGTCAAAAAAATGGGCCGGAAAGGTAAGGAAAGATGGGGTGGCTGGATTGCCAGTGCCCTAATTACCGCGCCTTACCGACCAAAGAATTGGCTTAAAGATATTAATAATTTAATAATAACAACAATTATTAAATTCTAAACAAATCTTTGCCGCTTATCTTTGTTTTAATCCTACCTCCTCCCTACTTTTGATTAAAGTAATTGAGTAAATCAATAACAAAGCCGTTCTTTTTACCCTTTTTTTTCTAAGCTTACTGTAAGCTTTACGAAACATAACTAACTAATCATTCCTGCAATCATCCCTTCATAACTTAGGTAGTACATACCATACTATTTATGCAATTATAGTTTTGTGATTCGATAAGATAAATAAATTAATCAAAAATGGCAGAAACCAGAGTTGATCAGCTTAGTGATTTTACCCATTTTCTTGAATTTCACGGTGAAGGGTCTAGCCAACCTTCCCCAGTTCCCAACCGGAGTTCTTATCTCAACTCTTCTTCTAGCCCCGTGCACGTACAAAACCCTGATGCCCACGCTCAAGCTGAGCAGGGAAAGCCTTCTCAAAAAGATTCATCCTTTCAAAATGTCTTGCATTCACCCCAAATGGAAGCAAAAAATATTTCCCAAGAAGAATTGATGAAGCATCTAGAGGAGATTGCCCAAAAAGAAGGGGTTTCTACCCAAAAAGTCATGGAAGACTTGACCAAACGGAACACCGCCACCAAAACCTATCATAATTTCTTACTCACCGACTTGATGGTAAAGGGCTCTTTTCTGATTTTCAACTTTTGGATCGTGATGCTGGAGGCTCAAAAAAAACTGATCAAAGACGATAAAAAAGAGGAATAAGCCTCTTTTTCATCGCTTAGAAAGCTTATTCATACTTATACTTCTTTGCCTACTGCACCGGAAACGCTTGCTAGCTTGCTTTTGGCGGTGCTTGGTAATGCGCCCTTGTACCCGCTTTCGCCACATTTTCCACGAGCTAAGCTTCATTTCTTGGCGCATAATCTTAATGACCTCTCCCTCGGCTAGGCCAAACTGCGCCAAAATAGCATCAAAGGGGGTACGGTCTTCCCAAGCCATCTCAACAATCCGGTCCACATCCTGATCGCTAAGATGATGTTTTTTTGCGATTTTCATTCCAATTTATTTAATATTAGAAACTGTTGAAGTTTATTTTTTGTCGGCGAAAAGGGTCAGTTTGGGGTTCTGATGAAATCAACAAGGAGCGCATAGCAGCGCTACGGGCGATGAATTTGATGAAATCAGGTTCCCGAAATGGCCCTTTGCAGCCCATATAATTAAATTTAAACAGTTTATTAGCCTTTTAACTAGCTGTTTCCCAAAAAGGTTAGGGATTGCACATTTTCTTGTAGCTTTGCATAAATTCGTTTCTATGAAATTCTATTTAAACGCTTGGGTACTTGTAAGCCTAAGTTTTATACTTTTAGCGTCTTGCCAGCCTTCCTCAGATACTGGCGATCATACCGAAGCCTTGACTTCAGGCTTATGGAGAGGTGAAATCCAGTTGGAAGGGGGGGCTAGTCCATTTTTTTTGAAGATTAAGCAAGCGGATACGCTTTACTCTGCCCAACTTATCAACGGAGGGGAAACCTTTGACTTGCCTGATGTACGTAAAGTCCAGGACTCCTTGTACATAGATATGCATAGCATGGGTACTACTTTGGAGGCAAAAATTATAAATCCCAAAGAAATACAAGGAGCATGGGTTAAGCACGATTATGCCGAACCCTACCGCATGCCCTTCAGGGCCGAATACGGCAATATCGTACAATTCAGATATGAAATTGAGACCGAGCCCCTTGATGTTAGCGGCAAATGGAGCACTACTTTTACTGAATCTGACGGAAGTACCTACCCGGCCATTGGCGTATTCAAGCAAGCGAATCAAGAGGTACAAGGTACCTTTATTACCCCAACGGGTGACTACCGTTACTTAAGCGGGTTTGTAGAAGGAAAAGAACTAACCTTGAGCAGTTTTGATGGAGGTAGTGTCTTCTATTTTAAAGCTCAAACTACTGATGGGGATAGTCTCCAAGGCGAGTTTTGGTCGGGCAAGAGCTCCTACGAAACCTTTAGCGCCTACCGTGATGAAGGGGCTAGCCTACCCAACCCCGATAGTCTTACCTTTTTAAAAGATGGTTACGACCGGGTGTATTTTGGCTTTCCTAACTTGGATGGTGACAGCCTTAGCTTAGATGATGCAAAATATCAAGACAAGGTAGTTATCTTGCAATTATTTGGCTCCTGGTGCCATAACTGTATGGATGAGACAGCATTTCTCGCCCCATACTACGCCCAAAATAAAGATCGCGGTTTAGAGATTATAGGCCTTGCTTACGAGCGAAGTCCCAATTTTGAAAAAGCCCGCGACCGGGTGAAGAAAATGATCAGTCGCTACGATATACAATATGACTTCACCATTGCCGGAATCAATGATAAGCAAAAAGCGGCCGAAACGCTCCCAATGCTCAATCACGTGATGTCCTTTCCGACAACGATCTTTATCGATCGCAAGGGGGAAGTTCGTAGAATTCATACTGGTTTTTATGGCCCCAGTACTGGGGTTTATTACGAAAAATTTGTTAGAGAATTTCGCCAGTTTATGGACCGTCTTCTAGATGAAGAGGTTTAAAGCTGCCTTTTTTTAAACTCACTCTTATGAAACACTGGGAAGATTTATTTCAGAAAATTATAGAGTTTGAGACCGATGGTTCGCCCAATGAAGAAGATTTGGAGCGTTACCTGCGGGCTCTTCTCCCAATCTGCGAAGTGCATAAAAATAAACAGCCCTCGATGGCCCTCTTTGCCGAGGTACTCCGGGAAGCCTTTGAAGGGGAACCCACTCCGCCAGATCCGGCCTGGGTCAAGATAGAGTCCCCGCCTATTATGGATTTGGATATCAGTAATATTGAAGATGTGGCCAATCTGGAATTGACCGAAAAAGCTCCCGATTCCCCAGAGCAGGACTTCCATTTCTTTAAGCAAGTGGTGGAGTTTCAAATATCGGATATTCGTCGTATGAAAATTCAAGGGGTGGATATGCGAGAACAGATTTTTGGCGTAGAATCGCCCACCGGACACAATTGGTACAACTTCCATCCGCACGTAAACCTGCTGCAAGGTATCAAAGGGTATTTGGAGCAGTTTCCACCCGATCCAGAACGTCCCCCGGTGGTACGCTGGAAAGATTTGGGCGATATTTTAGAAGTAGGACGTATTTACGAATAAAGCCTGGGGCCTACCCGCTCCCTAAACTATGGTTGCTAATTTGACCATGTGTAGCGAGCGGGTCGGGCTGTCGCGCAAGCGTAGAGCCGGCCCCCGCGCATCCGGCGGCGGTCTCTACCCTCCGGGCTTCCATCCCTAGGCCGAAGGGAGAAAGATCCTTTAATTACGTTTTTGCATAATTTTACCGGTCTCATTGCCTTCATAACTACCATCCGGCTTGTACAAGATGTAATCAAATACATCTTCTTGTGCTACTTCCACCAGCGATCCGGCTTGCAATCCAGGAGCATAATAGGGATCATTTTGTAATATCCCCTTGATTTGACTGCCTACCCAGGCACTTACCTCTACCCACATCCATTCGTTGCCCTCGTCTTCGCTTATGAGAAAAGGGGCTTTTAGTAAGAGGGAGTAGCCCAAAGCTAGACCTTCCTCGAATAGCTTTTTAAGCCGGGGGAGTTCCCCCTGGGCCCTTTGACTAGCTTCCAGGATTTCATCATCATGCTCCACATAACTGAGCGTTTCTTTTGTGCCAAATAAACGGCTTAACACTTCATTTTGAACTTCTTGAACCGAGCCCCCGCCCGAATTATCAAACACCAACCCTAACTGGGTATTATAATCATCTCCCTCCTGGGGATCTACTAATTCTACTTTAACCCAAGCCTTCTTTTTGGCCCCCTCCTCCAAATTGCCTAGCATTTCTTTTTTTTTAAGGGGGGCATTTTCAATAGCATCAATATCCAGATAAATACTCCAATCTTCCCCAATGGTCCCTTGCTCAAAAACGGTTTGACAAATCAAGTTTAACAAGCTGGCATACGAATACTGATTGCTGCAAGGTAGGTCCTCAATAGAAAAATCAGGCAGGGCAAACTTACGCATACCCAAGGTGATGGCTCGGCAAAAAGCCTCCTCCCGGTAGAGATGAATCGATATTTGACTGCTTACATCCTGCTCATCTTGCGAATATCCCATCAAGCGGGCCAATTTAAAAGAACGGGGATTAAAGGATTCATAGGTCACAAAATCGGTGATGATTACGTCTTTATTGGCTACCAGGGTATCAATCAACTGTAAAATATGCCATTGGTCGGCTGAGGCTTGTTTGGCGGGTCCGGCAAAACTTAATAATATCCCTGCCTCCGGGTCTTGTAAGTCTTGCATTTCGGCCTGGCTTAATCCAATCCCAGTATATCGCAGATAGTCCATATCGGGTGGGGTAAAGTCTACTTTCGGGTTTTCATAATATACCCAGGAAATCTCGGCCCTAGTGCTTGACTCCGATAAAGAATCTACCCATTGGGCGTGAGGATATAGGGTTCGGGCCTTTTGCCTGAGCATTTCTGCGGTGATTGTAGCCTCTTTATTCAGAAAGTAGATCCCGTAATACGATTGGTATTCTGAATTATAAATCCCCACAGGCTTGGCTAGGTCTTGAGCAGATGGATTTTGGGCTTGGCAAGCTAGGTGGATTAGAAATAGAAAGCAAAGAGCGGTTAATCTCATAGCGTACATAGTTTGCGATTTCTTAGACTATGATACAAAAGAAAAGGGGGATATGTCAAAATACGAGGAAAATTTATGCGTTTTTCCGAGCGGCCTTGCGCATTTGCTTAGGCCCATACCATAACCAAAAGCCGGTGATGGTAAATACCAAGAGGGCCAAGCCCATTATAGAAGTGTAGCTTACTTTTAAGATATTATTAGGAGTGCCCAGGTAGTCGTCTAGGATGGAGCCATCGTGTATGTTTTCAATGAAGTCGGACCTTCTTTGCTCAATCTGTAAAAGCGCTCCCGTTACCCCATCAAGCTGTAAGCCATAATAATGATCACTAAATATAAACTTGACTGATCCCTTCTGCTTACGCACATCAATCCGGCTGATTTCGGGAGACAATTCGGCCGAGACGGAATCTTGTAGGTACTGACAGGCTTTCTGGTATAAGCTGTCTAAAGGAAGCCACTCCTTCAAGTCACTGCTCGTCCCTCGTGCCGTTTTGGCCAGGATCATACCATAGCTATGTTTTTTCCAGCCCAATAATAAGCCGCTCACCGCGATAAAAAAGAAAAAAGCAAATAAGAACGCCCCGGTAATACGATGTACCTTCCTAAAAACCCGTAAAACTTTGGCTTGCTTCTTACGCCGAAGATGATCCATCTTGCTCGAATTTTCCGAATTGTCCTGACCAGAAATTATAGGTACTGGATTATTTTAACTAAATTCAAATATAGCCATAAAACCATTGGTATAGGTAGGCGGTTTGAGGATTCTCCCCGTTTTTTTGAGGCATTCCATTCAGTCCCTTTTCAAGCAATGGTTTGAGTTTTTTCTCTGGGAATAGTCTAGCAAATTGTTGGGGTAATTGATCCAATCTACCTGTTTGATAATTTTGCCCTGGGCATTGAAGCTAAGAATCGTGGTAAACTGCATAGCTTCAAATTGTGCATCTCCCCACTGAAAGGGATTAAAGTAGCCTTGACTTATTACGGTATTTCCCACGACATACTGCTCTTCAAGCACCAAGGTTAAGGAATCTAATTTTTTAAATTCTGGATTTTCCCAGGCAAAAAACTCAGCAAAACTTTGCTTCCCAAAGATTTTTTCACCCATAACCATATCCTCGAGGACCAAGTCTTCCTCATAAAAATCGAGAAAGGCTTCAAAGTCAGACCGGTCTTGGTACACTTTATAATAGGCTTGGGCTATCTCCTTAATATCCCTAAGATTGCTTGTCTGGGGCTGGTTTTGGCAAGCACCCCATACCACCAAGCATAAGCCAACTTGGAAATAGTTGCCGATAGTTTTATAAATCATATCAATTTGTATTCAAAAGCAGACGGGCGAGGCCATGCCCAATCTCCTGCCGAAAATCTTCGTGAAAGCCTGCATTACCGAGTACTACGATTCCCAGCTTAGCCTCAGGCACCATAAACAAATAGGAACGAAAGCCCCGATCTCCTCCATAATGGCCAATTTTGCGCCAATTATCCAGGCTAGCAAGTTGAAAACCTAGACCTATAAAGGGGAAGTTTGAGTTGGGCGCCTTGATCATTTGTGCCTGGTACGTATCGGGTTTAGAAGAAAGCCCTTGCAAAAAACCGATCATCCACTTACTCAAGTCTTCGGCCGAGGCCTGGAGGGTGCTACTCCCCGCATGTTCTCGGGAGTAGGGATAAACCGGGCTTACTATAAGCTCCTCCCCTTTTTTAAGATGAGGGCTCACCCGCAGAGACTTAGATATCTCGGAGAGTCGAAAATCACTATTGGCCATGTTGGCCGGGGCCATAATGTTTTCCTTTACAAAATCTTCAAAAAGTTGGCCGCTGGTCTTTTCTACCACATAAGCCAGTATGTTATACCCTAAGTTGCTGTAATTATACTTTTCTCCGGGCTTACTGCGCACTTTTACTTTTAATTTCGAGACATACGTTCGCAAACTGCTATCAGACGTATGCTGCTTCTTCCAATGATAGTTTGCAATATCGGGTAAGCCCGAAGTGTGGTTTAGCAAATGAAGCAGTTGAATTTGTCTGGCCTGGGAGTCTTTGTATTCAATTTCAGGAATAATATCGACCAATAGGGTATTCAATTGAAGTTTTTTCTTTTCCACTAGCATCATAATAGATTGGGCCGTAAAGAGCTTACTGATTGAAGCCGTATGAAATACCGACTGGGCCCTTACAGAATCCTGTGTGTTAATGGTGCGAAGGCCATACCCTTGGACATATGGCATCTCTCCATCTTGCACAATGCCCAGGGAAAGGCCGGGAATTTGGTACTCGGCCATTTTCTGGTGAACCAGGGAGTCGATCCGCTCTGGTAGATCGGTGGCTAATGTATCCTGAGCTTGGATGGTAGGCCCAAGCCCGGCCCACAAACAAATCCAGGCTAGGCCATAAAAACATAATTGAGGTCGATGCCAAAATCTGCTGACACAGCTTTTCTCTCTTTTCCTTGAGTCAAAATAATTCATATGTACTGGCTTATAGGTAGTATCTCACCCTTTTAAGTTTAAAGTTAAGATTTAGGCGGATAATATTTCTTCATGGCGTAAACAATTGTAAGGTTTCCGTCCCTTTTCCTCAGTCAGAGATACGTTCCGGATTTAGGTGGGGTACTTCACGAGCTAATGGCCAAGCTATTTTTAGGCCTAGGGATGGAAGCCCGAAGGGTAGAGACCGCCGCTGGATGCGCGGGGGCCGGCTCTACGCTTGCGCGACAGCCCGACCCGCTCGCTGCCACATGTTCAAAGAAACCCTTATCGCCCTGAGAGCGGGTAGGCCCCTCCCTCTTTTCTGGATATCAGGCCGCATTTATCCCTTTTATATTGCAGTGTAGCTTCCTTATTTTTTTTGTCTTAACTCTACGGCCTGCCCCGCGTTCATTATAACGATCGGTAGATTATGGCTCTCCGATAGATTACACACCTACTCAGACGAGGAACTTGCTTCCCCACATTTTTTTACTCAAATCACTTGTTCATGTACTACCTATTTTTGACGGCTATGGTCCTGTTGGGGACTTTTACACAAGTAAGGGCTCAAATCAGTTTTGCGGCGTATGAGGATGTTCAGGTATCTCTGGAAGACAGTAGGGTTCCGGAATTAAGGGTCCTGGTAAGCCCTATCCCCATTGTAGACCGGGTCAACCTGGCCCTTTTACCGGCCCCGGCTCCCCAACAAGTCTTGAAGCTCTTGCTTAGAGACGAAAAGGGCCAAAAAGTGATCCAGCTGGCCGGCACTTTAAAAAACCTCACTGTTATGTTGCAAAGGGTGACCTATAAGTTGGCCTCTGGCGCTTACGAACTGGGCATTTCTACCGGAGGTGACTTTGCCTTTGTGCCTTATTTAATTGATTAAAGGGAGGCCGAAGAGAGCTGTTTTTGTAATTTTTGTACGTAGGGAGCTGTATATCGAAGCCGGCTGCCATACCAAGAAAACAGCTCTCCATCTACCAATACAACCTGGGCATTTGGACAAAGCCCTCGCAATTCCTGGATATGCTTTTCCTGAAAAGGGTAAGGCTCAGAAGAAAGGAAAATACAATCGGGTTGTAAATCTTGAAGCTGCTCAGGGGAGATTTCTGGGTAGCGGGTCTCCTCAGAAAGCACATTGTCCCAGCCTCCGGCTTGTAAGATGGTATCGATAAACGTAGACGGGGCCGCCGCCATGTACGGTTTTCGCCAAATAAGGTAGAGCACCTTTTGGCGTTTTTTGGCCGGGATAAGCGGTAGTTGGGCAAATTTTGCCCTTATTTCTTCCCCTAAACCTTCGGCTGCGGCTTCTTTCCCTCCTAAAATTCCGATGGCCCGGATCATCTCCCAGGCATCTTCCAGATGATGAATATCACTCATCCAGACGGGGTAGTCTTGTGCTAGGGCCTCAATTCCGTCTTGGTAATTTTCTTCTTTATTTCCCAGGATAAGGTCGGGTTGGAGGGCGGCGATGCGGTCTAAATGAAAGTGTTTCGTACCGCCTATCTTGGTTTTTTCCTTTAGGAGATGTGGGGGGTGCACACAAAACTTGGTAATGCCTACCAAGGCTGGTTCCAGGCCTAGATCGACCAGTAGCTCAGTTTGGGAAGGAACCAGCGAAACCATACGACGGGCGGGATGCTCTAGCCGCACCACCCGTCGCATTTGATCAATCACTTCAATCGCCATAGATTAGGTAAAATAACGAAAATCTTGTCCAGCCCGTAATTGTACCAAAAATTCGTACATCAGCTGGATTACATTTTCCACATCTTCTTTATGGGCCGTCTCTACGGTGGTGTGCATATATTTGAGTGGTAGGGAAATCAAGGCCGAGGCCACTCCCCCATTAGAATAAGCAAAAGCATCGGTATCGGTACCGGTATAGCGCGAACTTGCCATGCGCTGGAATGGGATGCTTTTTTCTTGGGCCACATCAATAATACGGTCACGTAGGTTATTTTGAACCGCCGGAGCGTAGCTTAATACGGGGCCTTTGCCGGCTTTGATCTCCCCGTCTTTTTTCTTATCGTATACCAAGGGCGAAAGCGTATCGTGGCAGACATCGGTCACAATCGCCACATTGGGTTTGATGCGTTGGGTTACCATTTCGGCCCCACGCAGGCCAATTTCTTCCTGTACCGAGTTGGCCACATAGAGTCCATAGTCCGGGCGGATGTTGTTTTCTTTGAGTTTGCGTACCACCTGGGCAATCATGTAGCCTCCCATGCGGTTGTCTAAGGCTCGGCCTACGTAGTAGCGCTGGTTCATCTCCATCAATTGGTCGGCAAACGTGATTACCGTCCCTACATGGATGCCCAATTCTTCTACTTCGGCTTTGGAGGCGGCTCCAACGTCAATAAATATATTTTTCATAGAAGGCTTGGGGTTGTCCTTCTCGGCTTCTGAACGTACGTGGATGGCGGGCCAACCAAATACTCCCCTAACCGGCCCCTTGGCCGTATGCAGGTTAACCCGCATCGAGGGGGCAATGATGGGGTCGGAGCCTCCGTTACGGATGACGTAGATGTAGCCATCGTCGGTGATATAGTTGACATACCAAGAGATTTCGTCGGCGTGGGCCTCGATCACTACCTTGTACTCGGCCTCGGGGTTGACAATCCCTACCACCGAGCCGTAGGTATCTACCAAATAATCATCTACATAGGGCTTGATGTAGTCGAGCCATATCTTTTGGCCAGGACTTTCATAACCGGTGGGCGAAGCATTGTTGAGATAATTGTAAAGAAATTCTTCTGCACTCATAAAAGATTGTTTTAAAAAATTGGCCGGAAAGTGGTCTTCGTAGCGCGGTCCTAGAGGATTAGGGCTGTCCCTTCCGAGATACTTAGCCCAAACTTTCCGTTTACCCAAATTTACGGGAATTTATTGAGAATTTGGGGAAGATTTGGAACTGCCCCCCGTTTGACCTAGGGTAGCCGATAGGCCCACCCCTAGCCGGGGGTCGGGCTATCGCTACTCGCTTGCTCCCCGCAGGCCAGCCGCGAGCTCAGACAGGCCGCTCTATCCCTCAGCCAAATGCGAGGAGATGGGAAAAGGAGGCGGGAACCGGGAGGCGAGAACCGGGACAGGTTTGGTTTAGGGGAGAGGGGTTTATTGTCTGAAACCCATGGCATGCCGCAGGAAGCTGGGGACTTGCCTTGGGTGGTGAGGCTTCGGGCGAGAGGAGAGAAAATGGAAGAGGCAAACGTGTTGTGCAGGTTGTTCTGGAGGATCACCCCGCATTTTAACAAAAGGCAGTTCTCCGAACTGGCAGCCGATAGGCTAATTCTACCGAGACTTAGGCTAAGGGCCTAAGACAAGACTTGTGGGAGTCGGGTATTAAGATAAAGAGTGGTTTAAAGTAAGTTTAGGGCAAACGTTGCTCGTTCCGCATTTTGTACACCATCATTTTAAGGGCCATATACATGAAATAGCGTCGGCTTTCGCTGAGCCCGTAGCCGAGGGTGTAGCGTTTTTTACCTTCTAGGACAATTTGGGTGGTGGTGCCTTGGTTCCGGTTTTTGCTTGTTTTTTCTTTGACCGAGCTTACCTCGTCCCAAGAAAATTTTTGGCGGTACCCGATGCTACCCACTCCGGTAAAGATTTTTCCGCCCAGTTCGTCCAGGCTCACTTCTACTTTGCCAGCGATAGACATCAAGGCCAAGCTCCAAAAAATCACCGAACCGATGATAAAAGGGATACCGAAAAGAGACATTAATATATTAAACTCTCCGCTTAAAATTTGGCCTCCGTAGATTCCGCCGAGGGAACCTCCCGACCAAACGAGCATAAAAGGTACCAGAAAAAAAGCGATATACGAGCGGGTGGTAGCCCCGATCACTAGGTGGTGCCGCTCATTGCGTACCCAAGCCCCCAAGGGAGGATTGTCTATATCAACATCTTCGGGTACTGCTTGCTCCACGTGTTCAGATATTTTGAAGATATTATGGCATTCGGCACACTGGGCAATGTCGGTCTG
The DNA here is from genome assembly GCA_963922455.1 of uncultured Microscillaceae bacterium. Classification (GTDB taxonomy): domain Bacteria; phylum Bacteroidota; class Bacteroidia; order Cytophagales; family Microscillaceae; genus CAWUIO01. The sequence continues at coordinate 6,607 of CAWUIO010000092.1, read as the reverse complement.
GATATTGATGTTTTCTGGGGGTACTTTGGCAAAGCAGTTGGGGCAATCCATTTTATAAGAGTTTGGGTATAGTAAAATACGGATCAAAGCCCGTTTCGTTACAACAAAAAAAGCTGCCCCGATGGGCAGCTTGACTGGGTACATAGCGGCCTTTTTAGGACCTGTAAGCTGGAAACTGGTAAAAGGATAAAAGGAATCATAAACCCAGCGCCGAATAGACGCCGGGTCTTTTTATAAAGAACATACTGTTGTTTCAGTTGAGACTCAAACGCAACAGGATGCATAGCCCCACGTATTTCACGTGGAGTGAAGTGTTTAACAAGAAATAGATTCGCCGGGAAAAACGCGGTTTGCTTGGATAGGTAGTAGGGCTGTTGAATATTTTTCCCATGTGTTATTGTTTGGGTATATCCTATCTCTACACCCAGAGGAAAAAAAATTTCTTACAAAGGGGAAATACGCAATAAAGTTTAAAGGGCCTCCTTACAGGCTAAGAAATCTTCAACTTGGAATGGCCTGATTTTAAGAAAAGACAATTTTATCTATTGCCTATGTTTTCAGGGGATCATCCCTAAATGCTGGCAGGCTTGGTGGCTCAAGGCTCGGCGAACTTCGGCAAATTGACTCATATCATAGTCGGCTAGGGGTTCAAAATTATTGGCGAAGAAGAAGAATTTGCCATCGCTCCTTTTCAAGTAACCCACAAACCAGCCATTGTGATGTCCGTTTTCATTGGACCAACCGGTTTTGCCATACAAGGTATACGTAGGACGCTCTACAATAAACATCATTTCTTTCATCAAATCATATGTCCTGGCAGCAATGGGCAAGGTCCCTTCTTTTAAACGGAGCAAGAAATCAATTTGCTCCATAGGGCTAATCCGAGAGGCTCCCCGCAACCAAAACATATCCAAATTGGAAGAGTCAACCTCCATTTGGCCATAGTTTAGCTTAGCCAGCCACTCTTGCATCCGTTTTACCCCTATCTTTTGGGCTACTTGTTGATAACAAGGAACACAAGAACGGGCAAAAGCTTGCTTAAATACCATATCGGTTTCCCACATGGCTAGGGCCCGGGGCTCTCCATCCCAAGGAAAGCGTGTGCTCGTATCTTCTACCACTCTGGTCTCGAAGGCAATAATTGAGTGCGGGATTTTATAGGTGGAAGCAGGTAATTGTCCTTTTTCGGCCCAGGCAAAGTCATTGGAATAGTAGGTATCTATTTGCGGGTCATAGAACACAAAACTCCCCCGGAGCCCGCATGAGTCTAATAAGTGTTGCAAAGTAGGTTTTTCTACTCTTTGGGAAATGTGTTCTACGAGGCTACTGTCTTGGAGTGTGCCTGAAGTCTCTGGGCCGGATTGTTTGCAAGACTCGAGACTAGCCAAGAACAGCAAGCTTACAATAATGAACCGACTGCTTTGCATAGGGTTTTAACGTTTTTCGGGTATGGGATAGTGATTGGTAATTACCCATTGTTCTCCATAAATGGATTCATAGGTAATGCTTAGCTTCATCAAATCTCCGTTTAGTAATTTGTTTAAAATGATGGCTCCCTGGGCCGTATTGGGGGGTAAGCCCATTTTTTGGGTAGTTTCCTCGGGATGGAGGCCATATAAAATAATTTTTTCATTGGCGGGGATTAATCTACCGGGATAGATATCTGAGTTGTAAAGCCATACGGAGTCTTCCATTTGAAGATGTTCTCCTAAAAATTCGTTCATGCTTGCGTAGCTATTACCCAGGGTATCTTCTACTTTAATGTGGGTTATAATGGCTGGCCCTATGCCACTATTGACCAACATGTACTGGTAGGTGGGAGAAGGGAAATAGGCATTACTCAGACTCAAATGGGGGTAAACGGAGCGATATTGCTGGATTTGAATCAAACGGGTCTGGTATATAAATACGCTAAGGGTCCCTAGACTGACCAGCAGGGCCGAGAGGCTTAGTAATTTTTCGCTATTCCAGAATTTTGTTATCATACATTAAGCAGAAGTTTGGCTCCAAATGCTAATTTTAATAGCCAAGAGGGTCTCCTAAGCCTCGGCCTCTTTCATGATCCGGGAGTAGGCTTTCCAGGGGCCCACATCTTGGGTATAGTGCTTTACGATGACCCGGGATACTTGATGGAGATGGCTCATATCGTGGATGGTCCAGGTGGCCAATAATTGGCGAAGGCTCACCTCCCCCAAGTCGGGATGCACGCCTCGCAGCTCGAGTTGTTCCTCACGCAAATCCCAAGATTTAAGTTCGTCTAGATTTCTTTCGCGGAGTTCTTCAAACTCCTCAATAAGTTCTTCTATGGTTTTGCCGTGGTAGAGGCGCTCCTGGGCAAAGCGGTCAAAGGGCTCAAAGGTCTTATCACTTACGGAATCGGAAAGGATAATCCGGGCCCGGGGAATCCAGTCGGTTTTTTCTCCGTGGATGAGGTGCCCCAAGATATTATAGGCACTCCAGGTCTGGTCTCCCTCGTTGATTTCCCCCCAAGGGAATTTCAAACCATAAAATAAAGCTCTATAAGCCTGGGGAGTGCGTTTGAGTAATTCAAGCGATTGTGGGAGGGAGAAGTTCATGCTTCAATGATTTTTATATAATTATCGGCAAGATAAATATTAGACATTAAAATTTCCTAATTACCATGGTTTACTAATGAATTTTAATATAGTGAGGTTTTGGAGTATTTTAACTAAGCCTTCATTTCTTTTCTGCGCTCTCAAATTTGTCCAGGTTTTCGGCTCCTTTTTCCGGTCTCTCCTCTCTCCTCTCTCCTCTCAAGTTGGCTGAGGGATAGAGCGGCCTGTCTGAGCTCGCCGCTGGCTAGGCGGGGGCCAGCGAGTAGCGATAGCCCGACCCCGGCGGCACTTCCCCTGCATCTGGCTACCCTAGGATTTTTGCCGGGGGCAGCCCCAAAATCTCTCTGTGTTCAGCTTAAGCCTTATTTTACTCCCGAAGAAGACATATTTTGCGTAATATTGTCAAAGTTCATGATCAATAAATCCTAGTATGAAAAAGTATTTGATTATATACCTGTGTTTCTTGCCTTGGGGAATCCAGGCCCAGGAGTATTTGTTTAACGATGTCCATTTCCACTTGACCAATTACATCCAAGAAGGGACGGATATTGAGGACTTTTATGAAATGATGAAAAATAAAGTGGGCCGGGTGGCTTTGTTTGGAATCCCGCTGCAGCAGCAGTGGTCTTTTGCTTTAGATGGTAACCGGGCTCCCAAATATTACCTCAATACGGATGCTGAGCTGTATTATTACTCCTTTACCGATGCATTTATTGCCCAATCGTATTTACGCCTGAGCCCGGAACAACAAAAGCGTTTTGACCCTATGATTACTGGTTTTAACCCTACGGATATGTATGCCGCTGATCATATCAAGCGGGTTTTGCTGGCTTTCCCGGGGGTATTTTCGGGGGTTGGGGAGTTTTCTATCCACAAAGAGTTTGTTTCGGCCAAGATTGCCGGAACCACCGCCAGTCTTAAAGATGAAGCCCTGGACCGTATTTTTGAGTTTTGTCAGGAGGTAGGCTTGGTGATGCTCATTCATTGTGATATTGATGTGCCTTTTCCGCCAGAAGATGCGGAGCCGGTCTACTTTGAGGAAATGAAAGAACAACTCAAAGAGCATAAAGACAATACGGTGATCTGGGCCCATACCGGGCTGGGACGCATTATCCGTCCTCACGATACCCACATTGGGCACCTAGAAGAGCTCTTGGATGACCCCGAATTGACCCATCTGCATTTTGATATTTCTTGGGACGAGGTAGCCAAATATATGGTGGCCGATGAGGAAGCTACCCAACGCTCGGCCGAATTGATCATGCGCCACCCCGATCGCTTTTTGTTTGGAACAGATGTGGTAGCTCCCAAAAATGAGGACCATCATCATAAAACCTTTCATTTGTATGATCCCTTATGGGAGCTTTTGGATGAGAAGACCAGTGCCCTAGTTCGCTACGGTAATTACAATCGCATTTTTGACGAAGCCAATACAAAAGTTAGAGCCTGGGAGGAAGCCCAACTGAAAAAATAAGCAAACCCCGTCTCAGCGAATCTGAGGCGGGGCTTTTATGACTTTTTTGAGATATATGCTCCATAAAAGGAAGAAATGCGGAATATATTCGGCAAAATTAAGCTAGATTAATTTGCCAAGCACCTTGATTGCTTATCTTTAAAAGCACACTTAATATACTTTAGTACGTATGAAAATTCTTTACTATGTCAGTACAGGGCTGTTAACGCTCTTGATGCTTTTTTCGGCTGGTATGTATTTTTTTAATAATCCCAGTGTAGTTCAAGCTTTTACGGCTTTGGGTTATCCTACCTATCTTATATATCCCTTGGCTACCGCTAAGCTACTGGGCCTTATAGCTATTTGGGTAAAACAACCGGCTACTTTGCGGGAATGGGCCTACGCAGGCTTCTTTTTTAATACCTCCCTGGCTGCTACGGCTCACCTTATGGTAAACGATGGCTCAGCCCCGGGAGCCTTCATAGGCTTGGTACTGGTTATCCTTTCCTATTTTAGCGGACAAAAAGTAGCCTGGCGCTCCATCAACTAGGCAAATTATTTTATAGGGATGAGTTTCAAACTATTGTCGGTCTGGATGATTTGAAAGGTTTTACCCATCCACTTTGGGTTTCCTCCGGGAGGCCCTTCTACCTCTTCACTCGGGTCTAGTAAATCGGGGGGCAAATCATAATTGGGGACGGTTTTGCCATCCTCTATTTGAAAATAGATCTCATTAGAGATCCGAAAGAGTTGGGCTTGCCCGTCAACTTGGAAGACAAAGTCGGTTGAGCCAGCATAGACAGTAGCGTCTTCATATATCCCCACGAGCGCCTTGGGGTCTTCCCTAAGTTCCTCCTCAACCTGAGTTTCTTTTTCCTGCTCTACCCCGGTATCTTGATCCGCTTCCACGGCAGTATCACTTTCTATTTCCTCTGGGGTTTCTTCTTGGTTTGCATTCTCGGTAGAACTCGAATCGCTTTGGGAGCTAGGTGTACACTTAGCCAGGAGCAGGCACAACAGTAAGGCATAAAAGTAGGGCATAGGGTCTGACAGTTAAGGTGATACGTTCCTATCCTTTAAAAGAAAAGAGAATTCCAGACTCCACCAAAGGATCTTAGGAAATTTATCGGGTTTTCTTTTTTGGCAATTGCTCCACTCGTATGCCTTGCCCCTTGGCTTCTTTGCCTTTCATATCCTCCCAGTTTTTTTTCATTCAACCCACTTGTCTCAACATCGGCCTATCACATCGTTACGTAGTACATACGTGGTGCCTTCTTGCACCGATGGCCCCTCATATTTCAACTCGTGGATAAAGCACAAGGCCACCCTCTTAATTACTAAGCAAATTGTATTTAAAGCCGATCGCCAGACTTTTTTTGCGCTTCTACTTTTCGTTTGAGGCGTTCCAGTTCCTTGTCCACATCAAAGGCATCCTGTGGGGCCTCGGTTCTGGAAGATGCGGGTTCTTGTTGGTAATTCTCAGTTCTGCCACCCCGCGAGTTTTTCCACTTACCGTACATACGGTTCATAAAACCACGGAAGCTGGCATCTTCTGAGCTTTGATCAAATTGCTTTTGAGAAAAGATAAAGGCTGCTTCACAATTGGGGCATTGAAACGTAGGATTGACCGCTTTACTTTTAGCTTCTGCCTCCAATACAGGAATGAAAAATAAAGATATATATTCCACTTTAACAACCTCCCGAAAAGGAACCATCAACTCACAACTGGGGCAAGTGTGCATTATGGTTTTTCCTCCTTTTTTGGGGGCTACTTTTTCACCAAGGCCGAGTAAAAAAAACATGAATGTGTGGTTTGTTGAATAAATAAGCTTAGGGCACCTATCTGATCATCAAAATAGCAAGAAATGAGGAAAGAGACAAAAGCAAAGCCCAGTATTACCTTGTGCTAATTACTTAAAATATCCTGGATAATTTTGAGATGGTGTTCCGTATGGATTTCCATAAACATGAGGCTCTTGTCCCGATCAAGCATCCCAAACCGATGGTGGGTAAAATGTTGTTTTGGAGATAGATTTTCGTAATGGCTTAATTTGCGAAGAAGCGCTTGAAATTGTTCTTTATATGCGGCTTCCTCATAAAATTCCGACGATGGCATGACCACTTGGGGGGCCTTTCCCCGCCCTCTTGGGATAGTCTGGGTGTATTGCATGGCCCATAAGTGCCCGTTATACTTCTCCGCGTAAGCTGCGGGGTCGGAAGCGGCAACTTGATCGTAAATTTTATCTACCACCAAAATACTGTGCGCTATATGCCAGCCCACTGCCTTTTCGGATACCTCCGCCTTTTTTTGAGAAGCCTGAGGGATGTAGGCCTCAAGGCTTTGTAGTGCTTTTAATAGTGTTTTCATGGATCAAAACCAGTTTATTGGCAACAATACGCAAAATCGGTGAATCTTTTGGAGGCTGGACCAATTGCCTTATCTTAATTTTGATTTCTGGATCGGTTTTTCGGATATATATGTTTAAAGAAAACAGATGGGGCTTGCCCGCGTTTTGCAAGTGTTTACCCTCGTGAAAGCCCCTGCCCACGCGGGCCGGGCTCTCGCTACTCGCCGGCC
>CAWUIO010000091.1:0-26370 GCA_963922455.1 uncultured Microscillaceae bacterium | reverse complement strand
TTTTCGGACAGTCTTAGACACCCACCCGAAGGGCGGAGACCGAAATGGCCCGTGCGGGGGCTGGCTCCGGCTTGCTGGGTGGCCCGGCCCGCACCGCCGCCAAATGTCCTTTGCCCCAGCCATGTTCTGGTGCGGGCAAGCCCCAAAACGTAATCACACGCACCAGTATGCGCACTATGACCCAAGACTCAGCCTTGTCTTGGATAGAAACCCGAAGCGGGATCTTCAAAATCATAATTTACATTATTTTTTTGGGCCTTTTGCTTGGCCAATTTTGAATCATTATACCAAAAACAAGTCATAATGAAAAAGATCTTAGAAACTGTTTAGGTTTATTTTTTGTCGGCGAAAAGGGTCAGTTTGGGGTTCTGATGAAATCAAATTTAGAGCGCATAGCAGCGCTATGGGCGAGGAATTTGATGAAATCAGGTTCCCGTTTTCCATTTTAAAATGACCCTTTGCAGCCCATACAATTAAATTTAAACAGTTTCTTAGCCATAGGAGCGAGCAATAGCCGCCAATCCATCAACCGAGTGTTTGCCACCTATACCGCAAGCCAAGTTCAAAACGCCCAGGTGCAAACTTTAGATTTGCATGATTATTCCTTGCCCCTCTACGGGGTGGATGAAGAAGCTGAAAACGGCATTCCGGAAGAGGTCCACAAAATTGACCAAATAATTCAGGAAGCCGATGGCATTGTGTTATCCCTGGCCGAGCATAATGGTTCGTATACCGTAGCCTTTAAGAATGTCTTGGATTGGCTTTCCAGAATCGATCAAAAACTATGGAAAGGAAAGCCCATGTTGCTGCTGTCCACATCCCCGGGAGCCCGCGGAGGGGCCAGTGTATAAAAAACGGCTCAAGTATCTTTTCCCTTTTTTGGAGCTGAGGTGCTCAGCTATTTTTCGCTTCCCTCTTTTCACCAAAACTTTTCAGAAAACAAGATTAGCGATAGTACATTAAGCGAGGAATTGAATCAAAAAATCCAAGTTTTTGAGCAGGTACTTAAGCGCCAATAAACGAGATAGTACACCACGTGGGTTTAGATGTTTGAAAGCCTCCTGCTGTCTGTAGTCTGGCTTTGCTTCAGACTACAGACTTTTTTGACATAAATCCTTAGATTTGACTAATGACTCTAATTGGCGCTAAAAATCACAAGAAATGATACTATCGCAACGCTATATCGGCTATTGAAAACCAACCCAATTTTAATAACTTGCCATTAAAGCAAAAAGTATAACATGAAAATCGAGGACTGGAAAAAACAAGGAAATTTTATTGAAGTAAATAATCATCAGGTCTTTTATGTGGATACGGGGGGAGATAAGGACGTACTACTTATGTTGCACGGGTATCCCAGCTCTTCGCACGATTACTACAAAGTAATGCCTGAGTTATCTAAGAAATTTCGGGTGATTATCCACGATCACCTCGGGTTTGGTTTCTCAGATAAGCCAAAGGATTATTCGTATTCCCTCATCGAGCAGGCCGATATAGCTATGCAATTATGGATGAAATTGGGGGTAAGCTCGGCCCATCTCTTTGCCCATGACTATGGTACCTCGGTGGCCACCGAGATCAATACCCGCAGGAATTTGGGGTATGAACCCATTCAACTCAAGTCACTCACCCTTTGCAATGGCTCCGTGCACATCGAACTGGCCAATCTCAGGTTGATCCAAAAACTATTGCGGCACAATACCTGGGGGCCAATCGTTACCAAATTGATGTCCTACCCTCTCTTCAAAAAAAGCCTCTATAAACTTTGGTATGATAAAAGTAAGCTGTCTGAAGAAGAGGTCTCCGCTATGTGGCAACTCCTTATCCTCCATGACGGTAAAACAGTTCTTCCCAAAATCACGCAATACCTGAAAGAACGCAGGCGTTTTTGGAATCGATGGGTAGGGGGCTTGCAAAAAACCGAATTAAAAACCAATATTTTATGGGGGCGAAACGACCCGGTAACCAATGAAAAAGTGGCCCGGGTACATTATGAAGAATTGAAAAATGGTGAACTAAAGCTATTGGATAATACCGGCCATTACCCTATGTTAGAAAACCCCGATTATTGGAGGGAGTCTTTAGAAGCTCTATTAAAGTAAAAGAACTAGTTTAATCTTGGCAGATTACTCTTGGCTGTATAGGGTCTAGCCCAGATTAAGAACCCCGTGTATTTTTTTACGTAAAACGCTAAATACAAAATGATATATAATTAAATACCCAAAATTGCCAAAAGCATGTTATACAGCTGTAAGTTGTCCCCCTTCTTTTTTTTATTGTGTTGCTTTCTTTTAGCAAACCCTAGCTTGGCCCAAGAAGTAAAAACCCTGAGTGTCCAAGCAAATGCTACGGTTTCCTACCCAGGCAATCTCTCCCGAGGTCAAAAAGTATCCGATTTAAGATGGGCCAGCAATAGCAGTGTGGCCTGTTTCCCGGCTACGCAAAATAAAAAATTCTCTGGAAATCACGTCTTTTATACCACCCAGATACCCAAACGCTCGGAGATGTTTATCAAGGTGATTCCAAAAAATAAGAATCAAAACTTCAGCCTGTATGCCTATCAAGTAGGCCTTAGCAATAATCAACTGCCTCCCCAACTCAGTAGATGCGTCTCTTGCGAAGCCGACCATAAATGGGATTACAAACGTAGAGGAAAAACCCAAGACCACACCCGGGAAGTCCGCTTAAATGCCATTAATAACCCTTATAAAGTCGTCATTGGGGTTGTGGGAGCAGAAGGATTGACCCAGGGCGATTTTACCCTAGAAATAAAACTTCTGGGAGGGGAAGAAGTACCCCGCACCCTACCCAAAATAGAAGTAAGCAAAATTGAAGCGAGCGCTTCCCTCACGAGAAGCCGGGGCAACCTCAACACCGGAGACTATATCCAAGATTTATCCTGGGCAGCCAATAGCAGTGTGGCCTGCTTTCCGGCTACCCAAAACGCCAAATTCTCGGGAAAACACGTGCTCTACGAAGTACAATTGCCCAGATATTCTGAGATGAAAATCACCGTGATCCCCCAGAATAAAAACAAAAATTTTAGCTTGTATGCCTATTCAGTGGGAACAACAAGCCAAGCTGTCGTACCCAAATTGAGCCGATGTGTCTCTTGCGAAGCCGATTATGCTTGGGATTACCCACGCAAAGGAAAAACCCAAGACCATACCCGTTCGGTATCCATGACGGCAATCAATAATCCCTATAAAGTGTACATTGGGGTTGCCGGGGCCAACAAGTTATCCGAAGGCGATTTTGAGTTGACCATTGAAATCAAAAGTAGGTAAGATTATCTCTTTCTGCTCATTAAACGAAGTGTAACTACCCAGTCAGATTGTGTACTAGTTAATACTGTGAAACTGGGGTTTAATCAACTGAGAAACTCAACATACGATTCCATACCAGCCCCCATACTATCTTTTTTTATCATAGCAGATATTACTATTTTGAGCCAATGAACCTTCGAAGCATTCTTTTACTACTAAGACATGCCTCCCTCAAAACTTTTCAAAAAGGAGAGCTTTTGATAGAGAAGGACTCTACCCATATGAATATCTTTTATATCAGAAGCGGATTGGTGCGTAGCTTTTTTATCAATGAGGAAACCGATGAAATTACGTTCCAATTATTCCCCGAATATGCCCTGGTTGTCAATGTCCAGGCCATTTTATTTGACACTCCTTCAAAATTTTCCTACGAAGCCTTAGAAACTACCCGGGTTTACCAAATCAATTTCCAAGCTTTTCGGGAGCTTGCCACCCAGAACGCCAAGGTGTTAAATACAAACCAAAAGCTTCTCTTCCAACACATGTTGCAGCAGGTTTACCAGCGGGTTGAGTCCTTTGTTTTACTCTCTCCCGAAGAAAGGTATTTGAAATATATGCAAGATTACCCTCAAGTGATCAATAGGGCCCCAGACAAGTATATCGCGCACGTATTGGGGATCACTCCAGTCTCGCTAAGTAGAATTAGAAGCCGCATTGCCTCCAAAAAAAACTAAGCCCCCTTCCTTTCTTATCTTTTGTAAACGGAAGCTGATTTTGATTCAACGTAGGTTTGTATCAAACAAAATGAAAATAACATGAAACAAACCCCCGTGAAACCTATGGCCTTACTCGGCCTATTGATCCTATTTATCAGCTGTTCAAATGATGACCCCGCTGAGATGGAAGCCCTGGCAACAAACACAGCCTTTCAAGAACTCTTTGATCAAGGCATAGACCGTTACCTGGGTGTATTTTCCCCTGCCACTTCGGAGGAAATAGGGGGCGGCCAAATCCTGCATACCTTCCAGGGCATGGAGGGCCCCATCTGCTTTACCGGCAACGAATTTACCATGACCACCCGAGATGGTAGCAGTGACAAACTCATGATCTTCCTACAAGGAGGGGGCGTATGCGGGCCTATTGCGTGTGATGCCGTAGATACGGCCACCAGTATCCCCACTTTTGGGATCTTGAACCCCAGCCCTGACAACCCTACGGCCAACTATGATGTGGGCTATATTCCCTACTGCGATGGTACTTTTTTCACCGGAGATGCCGAAGTGGACAGCGATGGGGATGGGCAGATCGACCGCCACCACCGAGGCATTCAAAATCTCTCAGCGGCCCTGGATGTGATTGCCCGGCGGTACCCCAACCCTAGCCTGATCTTTCTCACGGGCAATAGTGCGGGAGGTTTTGGGGTCCACTTTGCCCTTCCCTTGGTAAGAAAACTCTACCCTAATGTAAGGATCGAGCTCATAAATGATTCGGGGGTGGGTATCATGCCGCCCGGACTGATTTCCTCATTCCTCTCGGCTTGGAATGCCACTTCCTTCTTACCAGCAAGCTGCCCCACGTGTATCGGGGCAGACGGTAACCTGACCGACTACCACGCCTATCAGTTGGCCCAAGATGCCAACATACGCTTGGCCTTTATCAGTTCTACCCAGGACTCGGTGGCGGCCGGAGCCTTTGCTGGGGATGGTGCCGTCTTCGAGGAAGAGCTACTAAACGCAATCTCCGAACTGAGCACCGCCTATCCCGAGCGGTTCCAGAGTATGATAGCCGATGACGACACCCATACATTCATCATCCGACAGTTTACCCGGGATGTGGGGGGGCGTACCGTCCAACAATGGATTACCGATATGTTGCGTGGCAGCGAAAATTGGACTTCGGTATCTGACTTAGAATAGACCTTGGATTCGCCTGAGGCAATGTCCTTCCTCGTCTCAGGCGATGATTTAAGTTTTCAAAAGCTCGATTCCATCATCCTCCGAAGAGCCCCCTGCCTATTCCCTCTTTTTCAAAACCAGCGAGGCTGGATAATTGGTGTTTATATAGCATCCATAGAACATTGGCCCAGAATAAATTCAAGGTAAAATAAGACTTTTAGGCGTAAATTTCCCCGGCTTAGGGATGGAGCGGCCTGTTTGAGCTCGTGGGGGCCCGAGGGGAAAGGCAGCGAGTAGCGAGAGCCCGACCCGCGCCGGGAGATAGTCTCCAAAAACAACAGTCCTTCTAAGCGCGGGGAAGCCCCTATACTCTTTCAGTATCCTAATCCCAAAACGCACCTAAGCCACAAGACCAATTTTTTACAAAAAAAGGATTCGAAATGGATACGTTTTCCGAAGTGAAATTTGAATCGGTTGGATTCAAGAAGGAATTTGGTTTCCAATTATTAAGGCTGGAAGATGTCTTTATGGTCAAACCCTCTCCCCAAAACAATCCCTTTAAACCGGCCCGTACTACTTTTTTTACGGTTATATTCTTGACCGAGGGCAAAATGACCCATGAGGTCGATTTTGTGGAATATAGTATGACCAAGGGGGACTGTATTTTTATTTCTAAAGGGCAGATCCACAAATTTGATCCTTCTCCTGGTTATAAGGGATATGGGCTGGTTTTTACCGAAGAGTACATGCTAAACCATATAGCCCCCTCGGCCTTATCTAAAATTAGTTTTTTGTATAATAATTACGCCAAGCCCTTGGTTTTTAATGATTATGGGGATTTAAACATCTTGATGAGCTTACTCAAAAGAGAGTTTTTATTTGAGCTAAGAAGCATCAAAATTGATGTGGTAGCCTCTATGCTTACGGTATTTTTATTGAAAGCCCAGTTGCACGCTAGTCAGGCCCTACCACGCTATGAGGGCGATTATGGAACATTCATGCAATTTCAGGAATTGCTTGCCTCTAAATATATGCAAACCCGACAAGCGAAGCACTACGCTATATTTTTAAATACAAGCTATAAACGATTGAATGCGCTTTGCAAAACATTTACCAACAATACGGCCAAAGAATATATTGACCATTATGTGGTACTCGAGGCCAAACGCCGCCTGGCCATGACAAAACTGCCAATCAAGCAGGTTGCCCTGGAATGTGGTTTTAGTGAAACCACCAATTTTTTGAAGTTCTTTAAAAAGATAACTCATGTGACCCCTGCTCAATTTAAAGAAATGAAAATGTAAGCATATCCAAGCGAGCCTCATATTCACCATAAAAAGGATAATTTTCACCTTTATAGAAGTGGCATTCCTAGGTAGTTTTGACTCGCGATTTGGTAATCTAGCCATTTCGTTCTCGAATCTTTCCTTTATATGAAAACTACCATACAAATGAAAACTACCCTAATTTCTTTTTCCTTTTTAAAAACGGCCAGCCTTATTCTGGCTTGCATTATACTGCTACGAGTACACACATTTGCCCAAGAGGACCAAGGTGACTTACTTTCAACCATGCCCGAAGAATTATTCAATGAGGGCACTGGGGTGCCCATTAGCTACAAGCCTTACGAATTGGCAAAATTTACCCAGGATATGAAGCGATATCCGGCGGCTACCCCTCCAGAGGGCTCATTTAATCGCCACGGTGAGCTGGAATTTTTAGGCAAAAACGTATTTGGAATCCATTGGTTTGTGGAAGTCGAAGGCTCAGTTTGGCATTTTGTAACCGCCGGGTATCCTCATAAGAGCCCTATTCTTATGATCCACGGATTTCCCGAATCTTGGTGGGGTTTCAAAGATCAAATGGTCGATTTGGCCAAAGACTATTATGTGATTTCCGTAGATCAATTGGCCTATGGGCAATCCGACAAAAAGCTAAGCCAAGATTTGACTCACCAAGGAGTTGCTAAAAGCCTGGTAAAACTTATCGATAAGATGGGGATTGATAAATTTGATTTGGTATCGCACGATCGCGGCTCTTGTATTGCCGACAATATGATGGCGGTGCCGGGAGTCAACCAAAGGGTTAGCAACTGGGTAAGAATGCAACAGTCGTTTAATGAGCCGCATGGCCAACCAAGGCCTTCCCATGAGAATTTGGCCAAAGCAGAAAATTACAAAGATGGGGTTATGATTACGGCAACCTATAACTCGGCCTGGGTAAGCAAGGAATTCACGCCTGAGCACATGGACCGGATTTATAAAGAATTTGGTACCAAGGGTATTGCCGAGGCGGTCGCCAAGACCTATGATACCAGTTTTGATATTGAGCTAGAGTATCGTATGAAAAACCTTATCCAACACATGACCGTGCCCATTCTGTTTCTTCAAGCTACCAAAGATCCCGCCCAAAGAGAGGAAGAGTATGCCCGGTCACCCGAATTTGTGAAAGAGGGTTATGTACAATTTGTTGAAGCAAATCATTTTTCTGCTTCGGAAGCTCCCGAAGAAGTCAGCAAGGCCATCCGGGATTTTATTGAAGGCAAGCGCCCACCTAAACTAATTGTAGATTAATCAACCCTTCCCAGGCATCCACCTAGCGCAGGTTAAGTCTCCTCAGTGAATCACAAGTACATGACACCGTTTTGAACCTGCTTACACGATCCTATAGGAGCCACCCATGCTAGGGTGGGTGCTTTTCATAATAAAACCCCAGGTACTTATGATACAAAATACTTTTTACCCCTCTTGGAAGAGGACGGTATGGACTATTTTATGCCTTTTCCTCCCAATTGGCGGGTATGCACAAGAAACATCTGGACAAAGCCAGGATAAAAACTTGGTCCAAAAAATAGGTGAAGGTGAGTTTGTGTTTAATGGTAAGTTACGCTATTGGTATGCCAAACAGGCCAATTTGAGGACCTCCCATGCCTTCACCTTTGGTACCAACTTTGGCTATCTCACCAAATCCTATAAAGGCTTTCGGGTATACGTGGAAGGGGAAAGTGTCGTGGCTTTAACTCCCGATCTATACTTTGATGGCATTAATAATGAAACTGACCGTACCAATGTGACCGATCCGGAGACCTTAGAGTTAAACAAAATGAGCGTCTCCTACACCGATAGTATCAATAACACCTTCTTGCAAATCGAGGTAGGAAGGCAGGCGGCCACCATCGAGGATGAACGTTTCATTGGTAATGTATCGGCTCGCCAAGATGACCAAACCTTTGATGCCGCCACCTTTAAGATTCAAAATAAACAAAAAGGCTTATCCCTTGAGTATGCATATTTATATCAGATTAATCGCTTGGTGGCAGAGCAAGCCGATTGGCGCAGTAATTCGCATGCCTTCTCGCTTGCTTATTTTAAAAATCCCAAGGCAAGAGTCGGGCTGTTCGGTCACCTATTTGATTTTCAAATGGATGCCCCAGCAAAATCAAGTAAAACCTTCGGCATTACCCTAGACCGGGCTAAGTTGCCACAAGATAGAACTGCTTTGGCCTATAAGACAGCCTTTGCTTATCAAAGCGATTACGGGGATAATCCAACAGCTTTTGCCGCCTATTTTGTGAATGCAGAATTTGGGATTTCCTTGCCTCGGGTGGGTACATTTAGTTTAGGTTACGAACTGGCCAGTTCAGATGAGGGCCGGGCTTCCTATCAATTCCCCTTATCTACCGGGCAACGTCTCCATCGTATCTCAGATGTATTCATAGATCCCCCGGCAGATGGCTTGCACAATCCTTATTTTACCGCAGAATTTAAAAATATAGTCTGGGGTATTGGTGGGTGGCTAGGCTATCATCTCTATTATTCGGAAGAAGAAAGCAATCTATTGGGGCAGGAAATAGACTTGGTTTTATACCGGTCCATTGTTCCCAACTTATTGAGAGCTGAGCTAACCTACTCTTCATTTTTTGGGGAAGATGCCTCCTTTCAAGACTTAAATATAGTCGCCTTGGATATAGTCTTTGAGCTATAACCGTGTATCAATCGTTTTGTATTTCTTACATTAACCGTGAGTTCCAGATCATATGCGTTTACTTAGGTAGTACAGGGGCTTACCCGCGGGTTGAAAGGAAGGCGGTAAGCTGAGCCTTCCTGCCCCCGCGGGCCGGGCTGTCACTACTCGCCGGCCCACGCGCCTTCCAGCGGCGGGCTCAAACAGGCCGTTCCATCCCTAAGCCAAAGAATAAAACACAACTATGGCCCATAGCATCTGGGGCTCACCTTAAACCAAAAAAAAATGAACAAATTTTGGGAACATTGGCAGCCTCACGTCCTAGCCTTGTTGAGATTCATCACAGGCTTTCTCATATTCTGGCACGGGACTCAAAAGCTATTTGCTTATCCACCTTCTGAGGCCATGCAAGATCCTCTCCCGGCACTCCTACTATTTGCCGGTGGCTTAGAGTTTATAGGAGGTGTTTTTTTATGCATTGGGCTGTTTACCCATTGGACTGCCTTTGTCTTAAGCGGTATGATGGCTGTTGCTTACTTTATGGTATTTTTCAGCAAGTCCTTTTTACCCTTGGTGAATCAAGGGGAATTATGCGTACTGTACTGCTTTGTGTTTTTCTATCTCTTTTTTGCCGGTGGCGGTAGGTGGAGTGTGGATGCCTTGCTGAAGAAAAAACCAGGAGCTCATATCGGGTAAAGGTATTTCCTTAGAAACTTCGAGGCTAGCCAAAGGGCCTTTGGATTCTAAATATATCAACCCGGGTTACTTGCCCCGGCCATTCTCTCAGGCATATTCTCTTAAGAAGCCAAGGGGGTAAAAATCTTTTGAACCAAACCTGAATCCTAAACTACTTCATTCATGCAAAGTCTAACAAAGCTTATATTTATAAAAAATAAAACCCCATGAAGAGACAATTCTTTATAAGCTCGGCTATTATTTTCTTACTAATATTTGTCGTGGCCTTCCTGTGGCCTCCTATTGTATGGAGCCTGCTTGTTATGGTTCCCTTATTTTTGATAGGGCTAAACGACATGATCCAAACCAAGCACGCCATTCGCAGGAACTTCCCGTTGATTGGTAACTTTCGGTACTTACTGGAAGGGATTGGGCCGGAGATCAACCAATACTTTATTGAGTCAAACTCTAGTGGCGTTCCTTTTTCCCGGCAAGAACGCTCCCTCGTGTATCAACGAGCCAAACAAGCCCTTGACACCCTACCCTTCGGGACACAACACAGAGTAAATGAAGTGGGCTATGAATGGGTAAATCATTCCTTAGCCCCAGTACGCGTAGATCCCCAATCGCTGCGGGTACATATCGGTGGGCCGGCTTGTCAACAAGCTTACCAGGCCAGTATTTTGAATATTTCGGCGATGAGTTATGGAGCCCTAAGTAAAAATGCCGTATTAGCTTTAAATAAAGGGGCCAAAACGGGAGGCTTTGCCCAAAATACAGGAGAAGGAGGTTTGACCAAATACCATTTGGAGCACGGAGGGGATTTGATTTGGCAAATAGGTACGGGGTACTTTGGTGCCCGAACCTTAGATGGTCAATTTGACCCCGATTTATTCAAACAAAAAGCAACCCTCAGCCAGGTCAAGATGATTGAGATAAAATTGTCACAGGGAGCCAAACCCGGTCATGGGGGCATCTTACCTGCGGCCAAGGTTAGTCAGGAAATTTCAGAAATTAGGAACGTACCCATGGGCCAAGATGTGAACTCTCCTCCCGCGCACTCTTGCTTTTCTACCCCATTAGAATTGTTAGAATTTATCCAAGAACTCCGAGGCCTTTCCGGAGGTAAGCCGATTGGCTTTAAGTTGTGTGTGGGCAAGCGACGGGAGTTTTTAGCTATCTGTAAAGCCATGATCGAGACAAATATCCTGCCCGATTTTATCGTGGTAGATGGCGCCGAAGGAGGTACCGGGTCCGCTCCATTAGAATTTTCTAATAGTATTGGAGCCCCCTTGACTGAGGCCCTCATTTTTGTGCACAATGCGCTTACCGGTTTTGATCTACGTTCTAGGATTCGCCTTATTTGTAGTGGTAAGATTATCTCAGGCTTTGATATCGTAAAAAATATTGCCTTAGGAGCCGACCTTTGTTACTCAGCCCGAGGGATGATGTTGGCCATTGGTTGTATCCAATCGCTTAAATGCAATAAAAACACCTGTCCTACCGGTGTGGCCACCCAAGATCCTCATTATATGCAGGCTTTGCATATTGATGACAAAGCGAAACGTACGACTTCATTTCACGAAAGTACCGTAGAAAGTGTAGCCGAAATGATTGGTGCCATGGGCCTACAGAGTACCAGCCAATTAAAACCCTGGCACAGGGTCAGGAGGACCGACTTTACTGAAATCAAAAACTATAGTGAATTATTCAAGTATTTAGAACCTGGAGCATTGCTTAAAGAACCATATCCCCCCAAATGGGAGCAAGCAGTCAAATCTGCCACAAGTGCCTCCTTTTATCACTGTTGAGCAAATTATAGGGGATAGAAATGTGAGGAGCAGCATTTTTCTGGGCTGAAAAGGAATTGCCCGTATTCTAGTTTATTGAGAGCGAACGCTACTTATTTTTTCAAACAGTCTGCATATTGATCTTGAAGTTCCGTCTTTTAAAAAGTGAGGCGGAGCTTCTTTTTTTATACGCTTTTCCAAATTAATATTTGGAACGCCCCGGCAATTCTTATTTATGGGAAGACTCCTGGTAAATTAGCCCAGCCACTTGCTTATGAATCCTAAAAATAATTTAACTTTAAAGAAAGGCCTAATTTGTCATTTTGGCCAAATGTCGGTTTCTCCCAGAGAAGTTTCTTGCGCCTGGTCTTACATCTTGGGTACAGGATGCCCCAAAAAAAGATCAAGAAGCCTTACATTTTAGCTGAAAAATATTTTGGTACCATAAATCAAATCAGACATGACTGAGGTAATTGCTAAAATTGGTAAATCCAAATACGAGACCATATTAACAAACGGTAGACATACCATTACCGCAGATGAGCCTACACCTTTTGGCACAGACCTAGGCCCCACCCCTTATGATTTTCTATTGATGTCCTTGGGCAGTTGCGTGGCGATGACTTTGCGAATGTATGCCGATAGGAAACAATGGGACTTGCAAGAAGTAGAGGTGCATCTCTCCCAAGAAAGGGTCTACCACGAAGACTGCGAAAATTGCGAGTCGACCGATGGCTATGTCCACAACATCACCAAAAAATTAAAATTTACTGGCGATTTGGACGAGGCGCAAAGAAAACGTTTGCTGGAAATCTCGGATAAATGTCCGGTTAACAAAACCCTAAGTCACGAGATAAAAATTAATACGGAAGAATTGGCCTAGCACAAGGATGTAACACAATAAGGTAATCTGGATAAAAGAGGGGTATTATATTTTTTCCAGAGAAGGGCTTAATGGATTAAAGACTTACACAGTTCTTCACCTGAATGGCGAAACCTAGATTCGGCAATCCCCTAAATTAGCTCCTAAAGCCATTTCGCTAAGAATCTACTTATCCTTATTTAGAAAGATCGCCCTTGCTTGCAAAATCCCTTCAGCCAGTTGTCCTTTCATTTTGTACAGTTCACATTGTTTTTTGATCCTTGGCAATCCTGTATAAACTAGCTTTGATGGAGGTCTTCGCGTCAGTGTTTGAAGTGCTTGATTTGTAAAGTCACTCGATATGAGATTAGCAAAATTCTCCTTACATCAAACGATAAACCATGTATATGTCAAAAGTCAAATTAACCTTGTGTATCGGCTTCTGCTTACTCCTTAGGTCTGCTTACTGCCAAATGCCTGGTGGAGCAATGAGCCCACCCGATTTTGATGCCGCCCGGGCGGCCGGAATATTCAATTATGATATTGAAAAAGTTATCAAAAAACTCAAGTTAAAGGACAGCCCCCTAAAGAAAGAAGCTACCGAAGCCTTGTATGTTTACAATATTAAGATGTCTGAGTTGTCTTCGGAACATGCGCTTACGTTTAGAAAGCTCAATGATGATTTTGACCGAAATGTGCAAATCGCTATGCAAAGGAGGGACCCCAGCGTGATGCAAGAAGTTAGAGCAGAAATTGAAGCCAATATCCCACCCATCCGGCAAGAAGTAGCCAAGCACGAGAAAATCCTGAATGAGGCAATGGCCAGCTTTTTATCGGATGAGCAAAATAAAAAATGGCTTAAATACCAGAAACAAAAAAGAGTAGCCCAATAATTTATCCTGGATATTTAAACAACTTTAGGCTATACTAGCCCTATTGCATTGTATCAATACTTAGGGGATGCCCTTGGGCCAGCTGTGGCCATGTGGGGTATTGACAATGCCCAGGATTGGTCTAGTGCAGCATTTGTGCGTTATCGCAGCGTACGTGTCTTGCTGGAGATGGCCACTAACCCGAAATTTAGAGATTTTCACGATTATAAAATCGCGGCGCTTGAAAAGACCATCGCCTATCCAACCTACGCTAAACTGCACATAGGAAACTTGGCGGTATTGGTTTTTTTCATCTTCTTATCTATGGCCTTGGGAGGACAACTGTATCTTACTAGCCGAGTCAAGCATTAGGCTAATTTTGCCAATTAGCCAAGCCCTTAGCCTTGATCTTTGAAAGCTAAGGGCTTTTTTTATATTAGCAAACCTTTGCTAGCCTACTCGCTCAAATTGGCTTAGGGATGGAGCGGCATGTTTGAGCTCGCCGCGGGATGCGCGTTGGCCAGCGAGTAGCGAGAGCCCGACCCGCGCTGGTACTCAGGCTCAATCTTGCCCCAGCTTTCATCACGCGGGGAAGCCCCAAAATAAGTATTTCTTTAACGTGGGATTGCCTAAGAGGCTCGACGGGTGCATCCTTCAACTAAGTAATGCTGTAACATCCATCCAAAATGCCTCTTCTCAAATTGTTAAGATTGCACAATTATAAATATATTGGGGGTAACCCGGACAAAAAAAGCCATTAACTTACCCCATTGATTTATACCCCATGCATTTACAACATGAATTAAGCCTACCCTGCGGAGCCAGTTTAAGCAATCGAATTGCCAAATCGGCGATGTGTGAAAATATGTCCCCCCGGCATCACGGCCCTACCCCAGCCATAATACACGCGTACCAACGATGGGTAGCGGGAGGGGCCGGTTTACTATTTACGGGCAATATCATGATAGATCCTCGTGCTATCGGGGAACCAGGGAATGTCATCGTTGAGGACAAAAAAGATTTTGACTTGTTGAAGCAATGGGCGCAGGTAGTGAAAGGGACTGGTATTCACCTTTGGCCTCAAATTAACCATCCTGGTCGTCAAGCATTGGGCGCTATCAACAAAGAAGTGGTTGCACCCTCGGCGGTTTCCACCCAGATTAAAGGGATGTCGGCCATGTTTAAAAAACCCAGGGCTCTCAGTGAAGCGGAGATTTTAGAAATTATCGATCGCTTTGGCAATACAGCGGCTATTTTACAAGAAGCAGGTTTTACGGGCGTGCAAATCCACGGGGCCCATGGCTATCTGGTAAGCCAGTTCTTATCTCCCCTAGCTAACCAAAGAACAGACCGTTGGGGTGGCAGCTTGGAAAACCGGGCCCGCTTTGTTATAGAAGTTTACCGGAATATTCGCAAAAAAGTAGGGGATACGTTTCCGGTAGGGATAAAAATAAATTCAGCCGATTTTCAAAGAGGTGGCTTTTCCGAGGAAGAGTCAAGTGAGGTAGCCCAACTATTAGGGGCCGAGGGCATGGACTTGATAGAAATAAGCGGGGGTACCTATGAGCAACCGGCCATGGTGGGGAGTCGCTCCAAAAAAAGCACCCAAGAACGAGAAGTGTATTTTCTTGAATACGTAAAAAAAGTCCGAAAACTCTTGAAAACCCCTCTCATGCTCACAGGGGGCTTCCGTACGGTAAGCATCATGGAACAAGCACTGGCCGAAGGTGAACTAGACATTGTGGGCATTGCTCGCCCTTTTACTTTGTATCCCGATTTGCCTCAACGTATCTTTACCGGGGAGCTGAAACAGATAGATATCCCAAACCCCAAAACTGGCATTAAA
This sequence comes from uncultured Microscillaceae bacterium, assembly GCA_963922455.1. Taxonomy (GTDB): domain Bacteria; phylum Bacteroidota; class Bacteroidia; order Cytophagales; family Microscillaceae; genus CAWUIO01. Next base: position 11,201 of record CAWUIO010000091.1, on the reverse strand, counting down.
GCCCTGGACTCTAGCGGCTTTGTGGATATTATGTGGCACGAAATTCATATCCGCAGGCTGGGCATGGGAAAACTGCCCAACCCAAAGCTAAGCCCGTATTCCGTTATTGGGCATAACCTGTCCTCGACCTTAAATAAGCTTTTTTTTAGTTTACCCTTTTTCCAGAGCAAGAGGAAAAGAGGGTTTTAGCGGCCTTAAGTAATTTTTTTAGCTCCCTTGAATTGTATGCAAAAGCTTCAAATGCTCTTTTTGTTACTTGTCATTACCATGGACTGTCAAAATAAAAAGCCCGTAGATGCTCCTAAAATTTTACTTGAGAAAACCCCAGATGATACCCCACTTGTATTCCTAGAAAAGCTCACTCCCCAAGATAAACTCATCCATAAAGGGATATTTGGGCCGGATTTAGAAACGTACTATTTCACTATTTCTGATACTGGATTTGAGCACTTTGATGTATACTTTGTTGAGAAAATTGATGGGCAATGGTCACAAGCCCAAAGCGCATTTTTTAACAGCCAGTATAATGAACACGGTATGAGCTTTTCTCCAGATGGAAATACGCTGTATTTTAGTTCTACTCGGCCCGTACAATTAGAAAACATGCCAAGTACCTGGCACATTTGGAAATCGGATCTAGTCCAGGGGCAATGGACGGAGCCAAGTTATGTGGATATACCCAGTATGCGTGATAAATTAGTATCTCACCCGAGTATTAGCCGATCGGGCACCCTATATTTTCATGCCAGTAATTTAGATTATAGTGAGATGTATCTCTACAACGCTACTCGAAGAAATAATGCCTTTGAAGAGGCAAGCAAAGTATCTATCTCGAACATTGCAGGCATGAATACGTGTACCCCCTATGTCTCGCCCGATGATGACTACTTGATATTTGCAACTATTGGGGAAGCCCTGGATTTAATGATCAGTTTTCCAGACGGAAAAGGCAGTTGGACAAGCACCCGAAAATTGAATAATAAAATCAACCATCAAGGACAGGGCAATCCTTACGTTACCCCTGACAATACCTATCTATTTTTTACCGTAGGGGATGATCTAGAAAAGAAATGGCAAGTAAAATGGGTCCATATTAAGTCTGAGTTGCAAGCGAAGTAATCCCCGACCAAACGTCAGGGTTGGTACTTCCAAGCGTGATGTCAACTAACACCTTAAAAAATTGTCTCTCTCATTCTAGTATACAGCCTTACTTTCGTAAGTATTGCCTGGCAATAGACAAATCTCTCAAAGCCGGAGCTTTTTAAATATACGTTTCTACCATTTTAATCTATCACCAAAGATATTTTTTTATGAAGAGGCTATATTTTTTATTCTTCATCTTAGCGATCATGATCATTACGAATTGTTCTGTAGATGAAGAGGATTCTGAAGACACGTTAATCAATTATGTGCTTTCCATGGCGGCATCGAGTACCTCTATCCAGGAAAACGGGGGCAGCATAACCCTGAGCGTGTCCTTAAATGAGGTTAACCAAGGGCCAAACGCGATTGATTTTAGCTTAGATGCATCCAGTTTAGCTACCCTGGACCAAGATTACCGCATTACTGGTACGCAAAGCATTGCCAGTGGCTCCCAATCCACGAGCATCACGATTGCGAGTATCAATGACACGCTAGACGAACAAGATGAGACTATCGTTTTAACCTTGCAAGAAAACTTGGAAAACGTAAGCATTTCCAACAGCTCCTTGACACTCACCATTGTTGATGATGATGAAACCGTAGTAACTGTATCTGCTTGTGCCGGCACAGCCGATACTTATTTAATTGACTTAGACCCGAACAATTGTGGTGTAGATATACAGACGGTTTTAAATGTAACCCACTCGTACAGTGAGCAAGTCATGGGGCAAAACCGTATGATTAGCAGCAACTCGATTCCCAACCACAATGTAGGGCAGTTTCCTACCATGGGCAACCCCAACACCATTACTGAAATTAGCAGTTCGTATACAATTTCTGCCTCTCCCACGGCCAATAATTCCGTCACCCTTCTAACCAACACCAATGGTTCACCACAGTACCGCTTCGGGATACTTAAAAACGGGATTCTTTTGGCACCCATTGCCGCTGAGTTTTTTGTAAATACCCAAACCTCTGAAGACAATACCGATTGGAATGAAAATGCCCTCAGCTCGGCCATCAATCTCGGTACGGATTGTAATAATGCCCACGTTTTTCCGAGCGGAATGTACCACCACCACGCTACACCCTCTGCCTATATTGCATCTTTGAATATCAATGGGTCCACTCCGGTGCAGGTAGGCTGGGCAGCCGATGGTTTCCCTATTTATTATAAATATGCCAATAAAAATGGAAATGTAGTGGCGCTCACTTCCAGCTACCGACTAAAAACCGAAGCGAGAGGAGGAGATGATATTTCGGCGCCCAGCGGATGCCCAGATGGTACGTATACTCAAGATTATGAGTATGTAGCCAACCTTGGAGATTTGGATGAATGCAATGGGTATCAAGACCCGCAGTTGGGCTACATTTACGTGATTACCGACACCTACCCGTCTATTCCTCGTTGTTTTCAGGCTACTCCGAGTGATGACTTTAGGAATAATTAAGTATGAAAAGAATACAAAAACCAACAGTCAAGGGCTGGGCTTACTTAACCCTGTGGTTATCCTCTCTGTGTATTTTAAATCCCTTGGAGACATCGGCCCATTCTTTAGTGCTCTCAATCTGTGAGTTGAAGTATGAGAACAATGCCTGGACCTTGCATTTTAAGCAAAAAACCAGGCCTCTTAGAGATGCAATTTTTAGTGAAAAGCCTGAACTGAAAGGGAGCAACCTAAACTCAAGGGAATTTCTGGAAGAAACTAGCCGATATATTGCTAAGCATTTTACATTAAGCCATCAGCATAATTTGTTACAGCTTGCCCCAAAACACATGAAGTTTAATGGGCGGCAATTTGAGGGAGCGTTTTTGGTGGAAGGTATGCCTCAAGACCCTGAGTATCTGACCATTCAAACCTCGGGCTATGATGCACACGACAATTCTATGAAAATCCTGAACATCCAGGTTGGCAATCAAGAGTACCTCTATGATTTTAATGCGATGCACAAGGAGATCATGTTTTCTTTTGATTCAAAAGAATTTGTTTCTTCCATCCAGCCCACGCCCCCAAGACCTAGTTCATTCAATTATTACGCTCTGCTAGGCTTGTGTATCCTCTTGATTACGAGTAGTCTGTTTTTCAGGAATCTATACAAGATATGAGAGGATAAAAGTACTGCTTTCTCCCAAAGGGGCTATCTGCCCCTTTTTCCTTATTTTGTATCCAATCCTCTTTAAATGGACTATTCACTGCGTGGAGCCAAAAGAGATGCTGTGCGATTGGGGGGCTTGGAAGCCAGCCGGACAAAATTTGAAAACAGAAACTATAAAGCTTCCCAACTGTATATCCAAAAAAAAACCGGAAGAACTTGCCGATATTATCGTGGATAATACCGATTTTGAGAACCTAATCCTATTAAAAAATACCCTAAGCTAAGGCTTTGCTTACTATGTATGGCCCTCAACTTAATCAAGCAGTGAATTACCAAACCTTGTATACTACCATAAACGATAAACAAGCCAGCTATCATCAACTCAATGACACAGGCGTGGATGCCCATTTTTATCCTGCCAATGGTTTTACGGTGGGCTGCTACAATTCATTTTTAAAGCCCCTTAGCGCTCAATACACATTACACAGCTTGGCCTCCTTATATTTTTAAAAAGGCTCAAGAACCCTTCAAGACTACCCTGAAAAACCGCTGTTTTGGGCTATCCAAGCAGATTACTATAATTACCTAAAAAAAATCTAGAGCCTATAAGCAAATTAAGGTAGAGGTCCTACAAGAAATGGTGGCCCATAGCTTGATAAAAGACCAAGACTCATTCCGCTTAGTATTTCCACCCAGCTGGGAGGTTTCCAATTATGCCTTGGCCCCCTATATCTACCATGTATTCCCCAAGGTTCAGGCACCGATTCGCATCTTAGCCGGAAAGCCTAATCTTTTTTTTACCGACAAGCTCAGGAAACAGTGGCAATCTCTCTCTAGCCCTATACCGATAGAGCTAATGGCCGGCTATGGTCATTTACTACCCCTGGAAGCGCCTGAAAAGTGCGCCCAAGCTATTTTGAATACATCGAGATAAGGGGCTTCCCCGCGCGATATGTACACGGGTGCCCCCTTAAAAATTAGAGGCTCGCGCGGGTCGGGCTTTCGCCACTCGCCTGCCCCCCTCCTGCCTACACGGGCTCAAACAAAGGCTCTATCCCTAAGCCAGGAGCCTGTATTGCATGTAGCCCTGAAGCTTTTGGAACTTAGCTTAGATCCGTGTACCAAGTCCTCAATTCTTGAGGTGCTTATTCATAAATGTGCGGATCTTTGCCGCAATTTCAGTTCCGTGGCTCTCTAAGGCAAAATGCCCGGCATCGTACAAATTGAAGTCAATATTTTTGAGATCTTTTTTGTAGGCATGCGCTCCAGCTTCCGGAAAAATGAAGTCATTTTTACCGTACACAATCAGCGTAGGAGGTTGGTTTTCTCGGAAATAGGCTTGCCACTCCGGATATAAGTCCACATTAGTTTGGTAATCATAAAACATAGCCAATTGGATTGCGTTATTTTCGGGACGCTTAAGGTGTCTTAGATCAATCTCCCAATTATCTGGGCTAATCATGCTATTATCAGGAACTCCATGGGTATACTGCCAGTACAGCCCCTCCCGAGAATGAAAACCTTCCAAAGCTTTGCCATTGGCTTCTGTTTTTTCCTTCCAATATTTCTTAATAGGATCCCAAAAAGTAAGCAAGCCCTCCTCATAGGCACACCCATTTTGAATGATAAGCGACTGGACTCTATCGGGATATTTTGTTACCAGACGATAGCCTATAGGGGCGCCATAATCCATCAGGTATACGCTAAAGTCGCCCACCCCTTTTTTTTGCATAAAACCATCCATCAAATCAGCCATGTGGTCAAAGGTATACGCAAACTCACTCATGGGAGGCTGTTCGCTTCGCCCATAGCCGGGATAGTCTGGGGCCAGTAGGTGAAACTGGTTGGATAAGTCTCGTATCAAGTTACGGAACATATGAGAGGAAGTGGGATAGCCGTGCAAGAGCAAAATTGTTGGGGCATCCTTTGGGCCTGCTTCTCGATAAAAAATATCTACGCCATCCACCTCGATAATACCGTACTGAGTAGGATTATTCTCTTCTCCTGAAGTGGCTGAGCTGGGTTGAACTTCCTCACTTTCGCTTAGGGACCTGTTTTGAGCTTTTGGTTTTTCTTGGCAGGCGTGTAGTAAAAGTAGGGTCAAAATGCAATATCAGGGGTAGAAACTAAAAAACCCTCGAGAGTTTGAATTGATTTTCATGAGACAAGGTGCGTTAAAATTTAAAAAAATTCCCCAAGTGGGGTTAAGGAAGAGGCAAGGGCTTAGCATCCCCCTAGTTATTCAAGTTCTTAGACTAAGGGCAAGCTATAGGCTGATATCATGAGCCGTTTCTGCCTGAATTAATCCAGACAATACATTAGGGTGGTTCCTGCCGGCCCTAAATCGCTTACAAAGTGTTTTTAGCCAAGAAAATTGAATCACTTAGACTCAGACGCATATTCATAAGCCGCTCAAGCTTACTCTTCCCAAAGTATTTCGGCTGGAAATGGATATAATACGGTTTAGGAAGCTGACTTAAAGCCAAATTAGAAAAATTGACTCGACAGGGCTGAGGAACATAAAGATTAAAAAAATAGGTTTCCCCTAGATACTTAGGTTTTTCATAGTTCACCCTAAACCCTTGCCCAGCAAAATTTCTTGTTTGGCTTTTATTTACTTCACAAAGTAAGGCTTTGAGCATAAAAAGAACCTGTGACACATGTTACAAGTACGTTTTTATTTGCGCAAGGTGATCATGCGGTGGGCAAGGTAGATTTTTCCTTCCTCTTCCATGCGCTTTAATACTCTTGAAATAACCTCCCGCGAGGTTCCCATTTCTTTTGCCAAATCTTCGTGAGAAATAGCTAAACGGGTAGATTGCTTCGCAAGGCTTTGTTTTTGCAAATAGCTTAGAATACGCTCGTCTAGTTTTTTAAAAACCACTTAGGTATACAACTCTATCAATTCTTGATAGGCATCGATCAGGTTGTGCAGGATAAATTTGCGCCAGCTTTCATACCTCATTAGGGGATCAACAAGGGTAACGGGTACCTCTAATACTTGGGAGGGCACTATCGTCTTAGAATTGACCAGGCTAATCTTTTTTTGATACGCTGCTGCGATAGACATCGGGCAACATTGTCGAGAAGATAGATAATATAAAAGTACTTCCCGGGCCTCCTCTGAACTTTTATAAACGCGGAACTGCCCTTCCAAAACCAGGGGAATTGTTTTGAGAAACCTGCCTTGCTCAACTTGAAGCTCCCCTGGTACATATGCACACAACTTACCTAGACTGATTAACTGCTCGAGCAGTTCTTCATGGTAAAAGCCCATGTCTCGGAGTTTTTCTCGTATTTGATTTTGGTTCATGCTACGTTTCATCTGTTTGGAATTACCAATAAAATCCAAAAAAGCTGGATCTCAAAAGTACCAATTTATAAACCTATCAAATTCTGGCCTACCCCTTACATCCATTGGCTGAGGGATAGAGCGGCCTGTTTGAGCTCGTGCAGGCCTAGGGGGAAAGGCAGCGAGTAGCGAAAGCCCGACCCCGGCGCCCCCATTGTTACTAAAGCCCCATTCTTACATCGCCGGGGGCAGCCCAAAATTTTTATGCTAACATGGGTAAAATTTATACTCTCCTTAGCAATAGCATTTTTAAGGCCCTTCCTTGTCTACTCCATGAAGCCTATGCCCCTTCATAGTACATCCTAAACTGAACTGTTCCTCAATTTGACTGCCTACCTTTGAGATAGATAAACCTACGCTACATATGCAAGATTTAGAAATTCACTTGGAAAACCAGCCCGGTGCCTTGGCTCAAATGGGCGAAGTGTTAGGGGCAGCTCACGTCAGCTTGGAGGGCGGAGGCGTATTTGTCCACAACAACCGGGGCATTGCCCACTTTTTGGTAGCCGACGGGCAAGCGGGAAAAAAAGCGCTTGAAGCGGCCGGAATCCGGGTGGCGAAGGTCAACAAAGTGCTGATTCAAAAATTAAAACAGGAAGTACCGGGACAATTGGGTAAATTGTGCCGGATTATGGCCGATAATCACGTAAACATCCTCACCCAATATAGCGATCACGACAATCAGTTGATTTTGGTGGTAGATAATTACGAAAGAGGCCGAGAAATTTCTGATAATTGGAAAAAAGGCGCTTATGATGGATAATATGGAGGAGCGTTTCTCGCATTTGGCCAGCTTGATTGGTGAAAAAGCCCGGGCCAAGATGCTCTGGCACCTCACCGATGGCCGGGCGTATACCGCCAGGGAGCTGGCTTGCATCGCCGATATTAGCCAGCAATCTGGCAGCAACCATCTCAAAAAATTACTAGACAAACACCTTTTGCGGGTCGAGAAGCAAGGGCGGCACAAGTATTACCGACTGTACGATACTACCGTCGCCGAAGCCTTGGAAGGCTTGGCCTATTTAAGCAAGCCTATTCACAGCCCTGAGGAAGAATTACCGATGCAAAGGCTCCAGGGCATCCGATACGCTCGTTCTTGCTATGACCACTTAGCTGGATACCTGGGAGTTGCCATCTCGCAACATTTCCTCCAAACAGGCATCTTGTACCTTGATCAGAACAGCTATTTTTGTACGGAAATGGGGCAAAAAAAATTTTGTAGCCTAGGGGTAGAACCCCAGGAACTGCACAAACTCAAGCGAAAATTTGCCTATCCCTGCTTAGACTGGAGCGAAAGAAAACATCATATCGGGGGGGCCTTAGGGGCCGCCTTGCTCCAGCTAATGCTAGGAGAAGCTTGGCTGCGTAGAAAAAATCACTCACGAGAACTCATTTTAACCGTCAAAGGAAGCCGGGAATTGGAAAAACATTTTAACTTAAGGCTCAAACAAATCGACTCCCCTAAAAAAAAATAAATGGCCACAAGTACCCTCGAGTCAGCAGGTAGATCTTTCAAAGTGGGTCAGCACCAGGCTTTCCTCCGAGAAGAAGGCCAGGGTGAACCCGTGGTCTGTATGCACGGCGTACCGGCTTCCTCCTTTCTTTACCGGAAAATGCTCCCGCTCCTGGCTCAAAAAGGATACCGAGCCTTGGCTTTTGACCTCTTGGGTATGGGCCTCTCGGACAAGCCCAAAGATTTTGATTACTCGTGGACTCATCTAGGTAAGTGGTGCAGCCAAGCAATTGAGGCCTTGGCCTTGCAAAAATACCATCTCATCCTCCACGATATCGGTGGGCCCCTTGCTTGCGAAATGATTGGTCATCATCCAGAAAGAGTCCGCTCGGTGACCCTACTGAATACGCCTATTGCCAATCTAGGAAGTTTTAAGATGCCTTTCCCCATGTTCTTTTTTGAGCAAAGAGGACTGGGAGAGATGTTTTTGGCAGGCACTGTGCCCTTTTTATTTCGTTTTTTGATGCATTGGCGCGGTATTCATAAAAAGGAATCTTTTCATTTGAAAGATGCCCAAGCGTACATCCAATTGCTCAATCACCGGGATAAAGGCCGGTCTTTTCTTAAAATTATGCGCAGTTTTGAAGCAACTCCTGCCAAAGAAGAGCAGTATATCCAGGCTTTGAAAAACTTAGCGGTACCCATTCAGATTGTCTGGGGGGTGAATGACCCGGGGCTTACCCTGGCTAAGCACGGTACTCCCCTCCAAAAAAGCTTGGGTTTGGAAGGTATCACCCAATTGCCAGGTTCCCACTTTTTACAGGAAGATTATCCCGAGGAGATTGTGGAAGCGACGATCCGAATGATCCAAAACCCGTAGTTTATGCTAAAAGACCTCAAGCAAAGCCTTCAAAAGCAATTCGGGGCCAGCATCGAGATGCTGGAAAACGTCATCCAGGCTTGCCCACGAGAATATTACCAAAACCAGAAGCGTTTCTATTATCTGGCCTTCCATAGCGTGATTTTTCTGGACTATTACCTCACCATTCCGCCTCAAAACTTCAGTCCCCTCCTAGATTTTACTATCCAAAGCCCCAAGGACATGCCGCCCGAAGCCCTGGGAGATGTACTACCCAAGCGCCACTACCCGCCAGAAGAGCTCTTGGCCTATCTTAGCCAGATTAAAACCCGAGCGTTTGACATGATAGAGGATTTAGATGAGGATAGCTACCAAGTCCGCTTTGTAGAAGGCGAAGAACCCGGGGACATGAACTACTCACTTCTGGAAATAGTGCTATATAATCTGCGTCATACCCAACACCACGTGGGCCAGTTGCAGATGCTCTTGAGTCAAGCCCCAGGAAAGGTACCCGCTTGGGTATTTCGGGCTCAAGGAGGGTGTTAGAAAAAGACCTTAAGGCTTGGCTGTGCGGGCAAGCCCCCAAATTTTACGATATTTGGACACTATCTGAATTGTTACCCAAGAAAAAGGATGCAAGTATTCCGTTTTTTAAATCAAAAATATCCTCCGCCTCGGCTCCATCGTAAAAGTCTGGGCATTGCCTTGTTTTTTGGCCTGTTTATCTTTGGTTTTTTGTATTATTTTGAGCCCTTTCATATCAATAACCAAGACTACTCATTCGTAAACTTTGCTGGTTTTGGCCTCATTTCTTTTTTCTCTTTTTTACTTTTTCAAAACCTCTTACCGGAGATATTACCTGGATTTTTTTCTGATAGGAATTGGCGGGTCAAGCATCAGATACTGCTGTATGCCTTGATTTTATTTTGTATTGCGACCTTGAACGGTATGTATATCAATTACATCCAATCGCTTTCGTTTAGTTGGTCAAATTATCTTTTTATCATCACCCGAACCTGGGTACTCGGTATCCTTCCCATTTTCTTGATCGTGCTTTTTGATTATAACCAAAAGCTCAGGAAAAACTTGGAATATGCCGCGGCGATTGCCCGGGAAGTATCTCCCCAAGCAGTTCAATCCAAGGAAGTGGTATACCGCATACAGACCGACCTAAAAGAAGAAGAATTCTCCATCTCCCAAAGACATTTTCTTTTTGCCCGGGCCGAGGGGAATTATGTGAGCATTTACACAAGTGATACTCCCAAGGCTTTGTACCGCCTTACGCTCAACTCTCTGGAAAAACAGTTGGCCAGCAAAGCGTTTTTCCGTTGCCATCGCTCCTATCTTCTCAATTTGAAAAAAGTTCAAGACATCGGGGGAAATGCCCAGGGCTTAAAGGTTCATTTGGAGGATTGTATGGAGACCGTACCGGTATCTCGTAAGTACATCCCACATTTTCGGGAACAACTACGACAAAGCTCCCTTTGACACTCAACCCACAGCTTTGTTATTGGCCCCCTGGGCTTTGTTGTCGCTTACAAAGGCTTGCTAGTCAGCCCAAATATTTATTTCTATCTCGTGTACAGCATAGCTTGGGGCTATGATTAAATCACTCAAATTCATCTTTTTGCTTGTGGGAGCCTTGAGTATGTTCCTGATGAGCCGCCACTATTTCCAAGAGGGAGCCAGTGGCATTTTGCAAGGAAAGGCCATTGCGGTCTCTCTGGCATATCGTTTTGTGTTCCTCACCCATATTGGCTTGGGCATTTTGGCTATAAGCCTGGGGCCTTTTCAGTTTCTGCCCTCTTTTTTAAAAAAGTACCCTGGAGGGCATCGGCTTTTGGGCTATGCCTACACTTGTAGTGTGCTCTTAAGTAGTTTTTCGGGTTTTTGCCTTGCCCCCTACTCGATGGGCGGGACTATAAGCGCGTACGGATTCTCTTTGCTGGCTGTTTTGTGGTTTCTTACCATACTCAAGGCGGTAGATTCTGCTCGAAAGGGCCAGATTGCCCAACATCGCTACTGGATGTATCTAAACTATGGAATCACCTTTTCGGCTATTACCCAACGCACGCTGCTCTTACTACCTTTATTCACGGATGTTCCATTCATGCCTGTTTATCAACTTTCGGCTTGGTTGCCTTGGATGTTTAATCTGGGCTTGGCCCATTATTTCAGTACCCAGGGTGTGGTGTCAAATCAAGGTTTAGCCTCCGAAGAAAGGAATGTAGCATAAATTAAGTAAGAAACTGTTTAAGTTTAGTTTTTGTCGGCGAAAAGGGTCAGTTTTGGGTTCT
>CAWUIO010000090.1:0-26702 GCA_963922455.1 uncultured Microscillaceae bacterium | reverse complement strand
GGTGCGGGGGCCGGCGAGTAGCGAGAGCCCGACCGGCGCGGGCACTCCCTGCCTCATCAGGCAGCCTTTATCTCACGCCGGGAAGCCCCAGAAAATAGTACACTCCTCAGGGAATTGGGGGAAAAGACGGGTCCATGGTTTTAATTTCGGATATTATTGTATAGGTTGGCTTTGCTAAACAATGGATATTAAAACCGTTCACTTACTATGCAAAAGCATACCTACGACTATGGCATTATTGGGAATTGTGTATACATGGCCCATATTCATAAAAATACCAACATTGCCTGGCTATGTTGGCCCCGCTTCGACAGTGATTTTGTCTTTGGCAACCTGGTTGACCCCGAAAAAGGAGGGGAGTTTTCGGTATTGCCCGGCGATGATAATTACAGCAACTACCAGTACTATATCGATAATACCAACGTGCTGCGCACCGAAATCAGCAGCTCGGACGGGAGCTACCGGATCACTGATTTTGCCCCCCGCTTTTACCAAAATGACCGCTTTTACCGCCCCTTGATGTTGATCCGGAAGCTGGAGCCGCTTTCGGGGGCGCCCAGTATCCGGGTACGCTGTAAGCCTAAGGGCAATTATGGAGAGATGGACTTGCCTTGGAACCGGGGGAGTAACCATATCCAGTATTTGGGCCGGGATAAGGCTATGCGGCTGACTACCAATATTTCGCTTACCTATATTGAAGACGAAGAGGTGTTTCTGCTCAATGAAACGAAGTACCTGGTCTTGACCTATGGAGCGCCGATGGAAGCCAATTTGGAGAGTACCTGCGAGCGCTTTCTGACGAATACGGTCAATTACTGGCGGCATTGGGTGAAGAGTACCAGTATCAGTGACTTTTACCAGTCTTACGTAATCCGTTCTTCCTTGGCCTTGAAAATACACCAGTATGAGGATACGGGGGCGATTATTGCTTCGGCTACCACCAGCCTGCCCGAATCGCCGGGGAGTGGGCGAAATTGGGACTACCGCTACTGCTGGATGCGGGATACCTACTACACCTTGAATGCCTTTAATAATATTGGCCACTTTGAGGAACTGGAGCTCTACTTTAATTACATTGCCAATATCGCCCTGCGGGAAGAGAAAAAAGGCAAGGCCCGTTTGCAGCCCCTGTACACCATCAGCGGGACGAGCGATATTGTAGAAAAAACCTTGGGCTTGTTGGGCTATTTGGGGCAGAATACCCCGGTACGCATCGGAAACCAGGCCTACGAGCATATCCAAAACGATGTCTACGGGCAGATTTTGGTCTCCTTGGTACCGCTCTATGCGGATAGCCGCTTTAACGACCAGGAACGGACAGACTCTTCCAAGCTCATTTATTACCTTTTGTACCGCATCGAAGAAACCATGGAAGAACCCGATGCGGGGCTTTGGGAATTCCGGGAGTTTGCCCAATTGCATTGTTATACCTTCTTGTTTCACTGGGCCGGTAGTCACGCGGCAATTCGGATTGCCAAGTATATGCAGGATACCACCATGCTCAACTTGGCCAAAAACCTCCGTGACCGGGCCGCCCAACAGATTGAAGCCTGTTGGGATACCAACCGTGGGGTCTATACCCAGGCCATCGATACCCAAAGCCTGGATGCCAGTACCATTCAGCTAATTTTAATGAATTACCTAAACCCGGATAGCGAAAAGGCCCGGACCCACCTGAAAATTTTGGAGCAAGACTTGGGAGCCAGCAACGGCTTGTTCTATCGCTACAAACACGCCGATGATTTTGGCGACCCCGAATCTACCTTTTTGATTTGCGCTTTCTGGTATGTGGAGGCTTTGGCCTGTGTGGGCCGATTGGATGAGGCAATTTATAATTTTGAGCAATTGCTACACTACACCAACCACCTGGGCTTGCTCAGCGAAGATGTAGAATCGGAAACGGGCAGTATGTGGGGGAATTTCCCCCAGGCCTACAGCCACGTGGGCTTGGTAAATGCCGCTTACCGTATTGCGACCAAATTGGATAAACCTTCGTTTATGTCCTTCCCCAAAATCAAGAGGGACGAATTTGATGTATAAAGATTTTCCTTATGGCAGATGTGGATAAGCCGCCGCTCACTAGCATTTCCCGAGTGTTGGTCTTGGGCGCTAGCGGAGCGGCGGGTTCTATACTCTTAGAACAGTTGCTAGCTTCTCCTTCCTTCCGGTACATTCGGGCTTTGTCTCGCGAGCCCTTGGGCTTTACCTCTCCGAAGTTGGAAAACCAGTACTTTACTAAAACCTTAGATGAGGTAGATCCGGCATTTTTTGAGGTAGATGCAGTTTTTTCTTGTTTAGGCGCTTATCCTCATCTATCGGCCCAAGCAGACGAGATAGCCTGGGTGGAGTATGTACTGCCTGAGCAAGTGGCCCGTATGTGTCAGGTAGCCGGAGCCCAGCAGTTTCTGCTTTTAAGTTGTCATCAGGCCCAGCAGGGAACAAAGAACGCTCGTCTACGCAAAAAAATAGACTTGCAAGATACCCTGCAGACGATGGGCTTCCCCCAAGTACATATTTTTAAGCCCGGAATATTATTAAGCAACCGGCAAGAGCCCCGATGGCGCGAAGATCTGCTAAGGGTTTGGTATACGGCCCTGGGGCCTATGCTTTCGGGGAAAAACCGCCCCTTGCCCCTACAATCCCTGGCCCAGTACATGATTCGGGCTTCTTTAAAAACCTGGGATAATTCTTTCCAAATTCACTCTGCCCTCAAAATCCTAAAGATTGAAAAGAAAGTCTTTGACTTTCAGAACTTTGAGGAAAGAACTGAGTTTAGAGAATTGGATTAACCCCGTAAACGGGCACTATTTTAGGAAAAGCTCGTTCATAAATAGGGGTTTTCCCTCAGACTTTTTAATTTTGCTGCTAGATTTGATAGTATGGATTTTATCTCGGGCCTATTTTCTTTAGCTTGGGTACTCTTGCCCATCGGCATACTGAGTGGCTTCATCGCCTCTGCTCCGGTAGGTCCGGTCAATCTATGGACGGCCCACTTGATGCTAAACCGGGGGCGGTTTCTGACCCGATGGTTTGTTTTGGGGGTAATCCTCGCCGATATGATCTATATCACCACGGCTATTTCCACGTATTATTTTTGGCCCGAAGCGAGCTACCTCAGCTTAAACGGCTGGGAGCAAATTCTAGGAGGGCTCTTCATTATGGCCATCGGTTTGTTTAGCCTCATCAAGAACCAGAAAAAAATCCAACGCTCCGACTTCAACGGAGGCTCCGGCTGGGCGCCCATCAAATCTTTTTTTACGGGGCTGCTTATCTGCGGCTCTAACTCCATGCTTTTACTCCTCTGGCTCTTCATTGCCGGGATTTTCCGCTACTACGGTATTGAGATCCATAGCGTATCCGAATTACTTATCTTACTAGGAGGGATTCTTTTAGGAGATTTACTTTGGTTTGGGGGCTTTATGGAAATGATCCATAGAGGCCGTACCCTAATCCGGCCTATCCACATCAACCGCCTTCAAAAGATCATTGCCATCTCCTTGGTTTTGTTTGGGCTGTTTACTGCTTGTCGTCAGTTCTAAGAAACGCCTAATCATTTATATTCCCAACTACCATCATGATCTCTATCCCGATACTTCTGTGAGTTGTGGAGAAATCCTTCTTGCCGAAGGCAGAAAGGATGTGCTCTTAAACCCCAAGTAGAGGCCTTTTTTAAAGAAGATCCTAGCCATGGGTATTATTCGGTGTATAGCCAATTAGAGGAGCAACTGGATCTCAAGCCCCTGGAAAGAATAATGGGCTTAGACGCCATTTTCCAAAGAGTGTTTCCGGCTTAGGAGCTATGATATCGGTTCATCCGTTCTTTCCTCCCCTCAAAATCGGGTACTTCCAGGTTAACCTGCCGAAGCCCCTCACAAAAATCAGATACGGTGAGCTCCCAATTGTCCAGCTTCATGGCTTGTAATCCGAGAAAGTGCTTGACCTTGGTAATTTGCGCCCCCGTGATTTTTCCCTTTTGAGAATGGGCCACAAAATTCAAATCCAATTCCGGATCCAGCTGGAATACGTCCAAAGCTTTATGCCAAAGGCTCAGAATCTCACCGTGTTCTGGCTTTTTAAAGTCAATCCGGGTATCGAAGCGTCTCTGAAAGGCCCGGTCCATATTGGTGCTGTAGTTGCTTGCCACCAGGATAATCCCTGGGTAGTCTTCAATTTCTTGTAAAAGAAAGGCAATATCCTGGTTTACAAAGGTATCTTGGGCACCTTGGGTTTTGGTACTCCGCTTGGAAAATAAGGCATCCCCCTCATCGCAAAATAAAATCCAATTTCGGTTGCGGGCCGTATGAAAGACCCGCGCAATGTTTTTGGTCGTTTCCCCCACATATTTGCTCACAATCCGGTCCAAAGAAAGCCGATATACCGGTCTTTCGGTTTCTTTGGAGAGTAAACGGCCTAGCATGGTCTTACCCGTACCCGGTTCTCCTACCAAAAGGCAACGATAGCCCGTACGTTCCCGGGAAAACTCAGGGTGTTGGGCCATTTTTTCAAAGTACTTCACCCAATCCAGCAATTCTTGAATTTTTTTGTGGGTAGAAAGAGGCACCACCAAGTCATCCCATCGTAGCTTGGTAGTGAGCTTCTGGGCGGGAAAGTCCTTGCTATGCTCCGGCTCATATTCCTGGCCAAACGTAAAAAGATACAAATATTCTGGCGACAAATGCAAGGCCCCCTTAAGCCAGGGAACCCCGGTGGGTACTTGTTGGCTTTCAAAAACCCGCTTGCGATGAAAAAGATGATGGGTAGAAAATACTTTCTGAAATAATAAGCGTAAGTGCAGATTATTACCGGCTAGAGTATAAAGTACGGTTTCCGGGCAAGGGATAAAAGTGCCGTGAAGGTGCCCTTGCACCGAGTTTATGGCTTGCGAACTCTGGCTTTCTACTTCCCTAAAATACCGTAGCAGGCGCGGGCTCAAATGAGGGAGCAAGGCCATCAACAGCGTCATCCGCTCGGCTATTCCGAGTAAGGTAGCTTCTTCTTCTTTAGCCAAACCTTCTCGGGCAGCCTTTAATTCTCCTAAAAAATTAGCGTAAGAGCTCTCACCCGAGAGACTAGGGGGGAGGAGGGAAGTATACATCTCAGGAGGTACCCAATCACTGGGAGTGCCTTCCCCAGGATCTTTCAATTGCGCGCGGGCTTCCAAGACCCGTTCCAGCCAGCTGAGTTCTTGAGGGTATATTGCTTCCAGTGCTTCATGACCGGAAAAAAGATGGGGGCTTTGCATAATCAAATCACTAAGGCTCATAAAGCCGAAAATACATTCTTGCTGGGCCAGCACGTATCTGAATAGAGACTTTTTGGGCTTCCCCGCGCAGAAAGTCCAGTTGCCCAATTTAAAAAAACTGCCGGCGCGGGTCGGGCTGTCAGTACTCGCCGGCCCCCGCGCCAAGCAGCGGCGGGCTCAAACAGGCCGTTCCATCCCTAAGCCGTCTTACTCATGTGGCCAAGTCTTGTTTATTCCCAACCCATCCTTAATCTAAGGATTAATCCTGAAAAATAACAGCCTAGAAAAAAAAGCCGGGTATCAACCCGGCTCGAAGGTATGCATATTTTTAAAGATTACTCCCGGACCAGTATCTTCCGGGTTTCCTGCCAGTCCTCCCCTTGGATTTGTAATTGGTAAATGCCCGGCTGCACAAGCTCAGACGACAATTCCAAGAATTTTTGCTTTTGGCTGGCGGGTAATTCGGTAGACCAAATCAAGCGTCCTTGTAAGTTAAACAATTGGTAGTGTACTTCTTCTTCACTAGGCCCTCGCATCTCAATCCGGATACGTTCCCCCGACTCAGAGGGGTTCGGGTAGATGCGTACTCTACTTTCCGAAACCATAGTATTTTGTCGCGTATTGGCCGGGTCACTACCTGATATTTGCGGTTTCAAGAGAATAATTTCACTTCGGCCATAATCCGAAACATAGATAAAACCAGTACTAGGGTCCTCTATCAAATCCAGAGGATCTCTAAATTGGGTAAAGCCCGGTATGCCAATACGGAAGGTATTGATATCCCCTTGGGGCCCATCTGGAACCAGCACTACCAGGTCACTTCCCCCACTATACCGGCATACGATCATAGCGCCTTGCAGTAGGCCATTGAAGTTGCTTGTGTTTTGGTATTCTATCACTCCATTGGGCGACACATTGTATTGAAAGTCAAAGGCTGCTCCTCGGAAATTGGCATCGGCCTGAATAAAAGGCGGGTAATCGGCCTCATCCAAGGGGCCCCGGTTTAGGACATATTCTCCCCGGGTTACATTGGGGTGCCCATAATACCCTACCGGCTCATTCGGGTCTATCCGGAACAGCCAATCCCGTTGATTTTCATTAGGCCCAATGGCCGGTACTTGCTGGCCATTGTAGAAGCTGCCATCGGGTCTACGTGTACCTGGTATTGAAGCGGGGCTTTGGCTACCCCCACCGGTACCATTGGTAGGAATATAGGCCTGCCCATTGCTATGCCAAACCAGGTCATAAGCATTTCGAACCCCCGAGGCAGCGATGGTCAAAGGGGCATACACATAATAGGGGTTATAGGTGCCATCTGAGAGCAAGGGCTCATCGGTACGCGCATTATTAATTACTTTTAAATCTTCGGAAGTACGCACATCCAAAGGCTGATCATCGGGTAGCCTATTTAAATCGAGACGCAACAAAGCACCCGAGAGCAATCGCTCGGCCCGGTTGCCCCAGCCATCTTCTAAGCCTCCGCCTCCCGAGTTACTTCCTTGTAAAAAGTAAAGGGCCTGATCTTCGCCGGGACGAAAAACAATACTATTGGTCAGGTGATCCCGTACCGAACGGGGCAGGTTGGTTACCAAGAGCCTTTCATTTTCCAAATTAGGCCCACTCAAACGAGAAAGTCTACCATCCCAGGGCGGGCCAGTAGGGTTGGGGCCCGATAAGGGAGTTTGGGTAGCGTGGCTAATATAAGCAATCAAATTATCGGCCGTAGACTGTGGGTCAAACACTAAGCCAATCCCTAAACGGTCTGTGCTGTAGTTATTTTTCCAAGTGTTTATGATCTCTTCATTGACCAACTGCCCCTCGGGAGCAATATCCCAGCGATAGATATCGCCAAAAATTTCCATGGCGTACATCTTGCCATCGGGCCCTATGGTTAAGGTAGTAAATCGAGCCGCTTTTGTTGTGGTGCTAAACTTTTCAAAAGCGACTTCATCTAGAAAACTACCGGGAGGTACGATCGCATCGCCCGTTACAAAGACCTCCGAAAATGGAATCAAGGTTTCTCCTGCCAAATCCCGTACATCCCGGATTACAAAGCGATATGACGTATTGGCTTTCAAATCTGAAAGGGGGGTTAGGTTGATGGCATCTCCTCCCCCTGTACCATTGACAGTAGAAGGGATGAGTATATCCTGATCGCCAGCAATTTCAAATAATTGCACCGTATTTTCCGTAATGGTGGTATTGTCTAAGCTAGAGGCCCCAGATTCGCTAATGTTGGGAATATGCAGAAAGTTCGCCGAAATCGTAGTACTCGGAGAAACCAGTTGCGCCCCATCTGGAGGATTGGAAAGTAGTACGGCCGGACTCGTAAAGCCATCGGTCGATTCTATCACTATAAATTGAATCTTAGAATTACTCCCTCCCACCGCATCCAGCGTGAGCCGTCCATCGTTAAGGCTGACCAAGGCAGTGCCATTGCGCACGCCAAAATCTTGCAGATCCATGGGAAAATCTAAGACAGTCTGCCCTTCTACTCGGATTAAGTGGCGGGTGTTTACCTGAGTCTCCAAGCCCGGATCTCCACTTTGCACGATTACGCGGTAAGAGCCATTGGGCAATTCAATTTCCCATTTGGCATCTGGGGCAGTAGGGCTAGGATGGTCAAAATGTTGTAAAGTTTCCCGAAGTACGTCCCGGTCGGGATTGGGGAGGCGGTTTCTACCATAATCAAGCAAGGATACGGGCTCGTTGGTATTCAGGTCCAGCCAGCCAAAATGTAAGCCCGAAGCTTGGGTCCCAAAGGGGGCGCCAAAATCTTGTATCCACCCCTCAGGTGCTGGGGTAGCTTGGTCCGAAAAGTTGATTTTATGCCGTATGCTTGCCGAAACCTCCTCAAACGGAGCCGGACTTACTTCCAAGAAATCAAAATTGGCTCCACTTGCGCCAATTGCATTAAGCTCCAAAGTATTCGTGCCCTCTTTCAAAAATACCGCATAGTCAATGCTACTCCAAGTATTCCAAGAACCTGTGTAGGGGAAGGAGCCATTGTAATTGACAATCCGCTCATTCACTTTCATTTGTAAGGGCCGGTCGAGGCCATAGCCCAATTGATAATGAAAACGAAGGGTATATAAGCCCTTTGCCGGTACGTTCACTTCCCAAATAAGCCGATCTCCTTCGGGGTGTTGAAAATCTACATATTGTGAATTGCTAGAACCCCGTCCGGAAAGGACAGAAACCCCATCCAAAGCTGCCTTCTCTGCTTCTAAGACCTGCGGACTCACACTCAAATAATCCAAATTAGGCCCCGAAACACCTTGGGCTACCAAGGTAATGGTATTACTACCAGCCTTCAGATGTACTTTTTGACGGTCGATGCCTTTCCAACTCTGCCATGAACCCGAGTTGGGAAAAACCATAAGAGAATCCCTGGCTACTTCTCCGTTAACAAATAAATACGTATCCCGGGAAGTTTCCAGGCCACCCATTTGGTAGACAAAGTGCAGCAAATAGGGGCCACTTTGGGCAACATCCACGGTCCACTCAATCAGGTCATCGCTGGGGTTGATAAAATCTACGTAAGATCCTCCCCGGGCATTTCTTCCTTTAAAGATTCCAGGGCCTTCGAGGCGGGCTTCTTCTGCTTCGTAAATACGCGTTTGGGCTTGGGCAAAAGGAATGGCCCATAAGAGGGCTAGACAGAGCAAGAATGCCCCAAATTTTGCTTTTTTGAGTAAAAATTGGTTCATGGGATAGATTAAAGTGTTTGGCTTTTTTCAAAACCGTACGTGAAGTTTGATAATGTATTGTTGAGGAATCATAGGTAGTGAGCTGGGCAAGGTTAAACAAGAATCTGACAGAAAATTTTTGATTGCTTAACCCAAACAAAAATAAGCATTTCGGTCAATTTTCGTAAATTTGTCCTTATGACTTCATGTAAATTTGTCTAAATATCTACCACTTGATTCTTTTATTTTTCAAATAGATTTGCACTAGGTTTGGATGAGTTTTTTAAGGTAGTGCCCAAACATCAAATCAATTCATAATTGAAATAAATCCATGAGTAATCCAGAAACGAAGGAGTCGCTTAATTTCATTGAGCAAATAGTAGAGGAGGATATCAAAAACCAAAAGCACGAAGGCCGGGTCCATACCCGCTTTCCTCCCGAGCCCAATGGCTATTTGCATATTGGTCACGCTTCTTCTATCCACTTAAACTTTGGGATTGCCACCAAATACCAAGGAAAATGCAATCTGCGGTTTGACGATACCAATCCTGAAGCTGAAGATACCTCCTACGTGGAGGCAATCAAGAAAGACCTAACTTGGTTAGGCTTTGATTGGGAGGGCCGAGAGTATTACGCCTCCGATTATTACGAGCAATTATACGGTTTTGCGGAGAAACTTATAAAAGAGGGCAAGGCCTATATAGACGACCTTAGCCAAGAAGAATTTAACAAGATCAAAGGTACTGTCACCGAGCCGGGCCAAAATAGCCCCTTCCGGGAGCGAAGTGTAGCCGAAAACCTAGACCTTTTGGCCCGTATGCGGAAAGGGGAGTTTGCCGAAGGTGAGAAAGTGCTCCGGGCCAAAATCGATATGGCCTCTCCCAATATGCATATGCGCGACCCGATCATGTACCGCATTCGCTATGCCGAACACCACCGAACGGGCAATACCTGGTGTATTTACCCTACCTATGACTTTGCCCACGGGCAAAGCGATGCCATCGAGGGTATAACCCATTCCCTCTGTACCCTAGAGTTTGAACACCATCGTCCGCTGTATAATTGGTTTATTGAGCAATTAGGACTTTTTCCTTCCCGGCAGATCGAGTTTGCCCGTCGTAACCTGGGCTATGCGATCACGAGTAAGCGTAAGTTATTGAAATTAGTAGAGGAGGGCCTAGTCGACGCTTGGGACGACCCCCGCATGCCTACCGTCTCGGGCTTGCGGCGTCGGGGCTATACTCCGGAGTCTGTCCGGATGTATGCCGAAAAGGCCGGAATTGCCCGAAGAGATAATCTGGTAGACCCAGCCCTTCTTGAGTCTAGTCTCCGGGAACATCTCAACCAAATCGCCCCTCGCGTGATGGCTGTTCTGAAACCCCTGAAAGTAATCCTCACCAATTACCCCGAAGGCCAGACGGAGCAATTGCCCATCGAGAACAACCCTGAAGATGCGTCTATGGGAAGTCGCGAAATGCCCTTTGGCCGCGAACTCTACATCGAGCAAACCGATTTTATGGAAGATCCTCCCAGGAAGTTTATCCGCTTGGGGCCAGGCCGCGTGGCTCGCTTAAAAGGGGCCTACATCATCGAGTGTGAAGACTTTGTCAAAGATGAAAACACCGGAGAAATTACAGAGTTGCACTGCCGCTACATCCCCGAATCCAAAAGCGGGGCCGATACCAGTGGGATCAAAGTCAAGGGCACCCTGCACTGGGTTTCGGCATCGCATGCTATCCAAGCCGAGGTGCGGCTCTACGACCGCCTTTTTACGGTTGAAAATCCGGGCGGGGACAAAGAAAAACCCTACACCGATTTCATCAATCCTGATTCCTTGGAAATCATCTCTCATGCGCAGTTGGAGCCTAGCCTAGCCACGGCAAAGCCCGGCGAGCGCTTTCAGTTTCAACGATTGGGTTACTTTTGTGTAGACACCCGGTACTCGAAGCCCGATCATTTGGTCTTTAACCGTTCGGTGACCCTTAAAGATACCTGGGCTAAGAAAAATAAAAAATAAGCCTTGGGGCTTCCCGGCGCTACCCATAAGCTGCTACTTGGCCCGTACTAGGTAGCGCCGGTCGGGCTCTCGCTACTCGCCGGCCCACCCACAAACCAGCGGCGGGCTCAAACAGGCCGCTCCATCCCTAACGGGGTATGCGCAGGCGCACAAGTCTTTGCAATGACATTTCAAACGGGTAATTTATCTTGAATTCGTATTTTTTTTAAAGTGCTGAAAATCAGAAAATTACAAGTAATGTCATAGGTGGCGGCTTTGATACACTTTTTGAGGAACTAAAAACCAAAAAAGATTTTCTCTACGGAGGGTATAGCGCGGGCATATGTATCTTATCCAAATCCCTGAGACCTATTGAAATCGTAGACGATCCTCGTAATTTTCCCTACCCGGAAATTCAAAAGCCAATGTATGAAGGCTTGGGGGTGTTTGATGATGCATTTATGCCCCACTATGATTCAGATCATTTTGAATCTGAGGCAATAGGCAAAGAAATTCAACGCTGTACCGATAATAAGTGGCTCTTTATTGCCCTCAGAGACGGAGACGTCATAATACACGAATGAGCAGTCTATCGTGTTCACATTAGATTTGGCTGAGGGATAGAGCGGCCTGTTTGAGCTCGTGTGGGCCCTGCGGGAAAAGGCAGCGAGTAGCGAAAGCCCGACCCCGGCGGCACGGAGGTTCATTTAGGCTAGAAATTACAATCGCCGGGGGCAGCCCCCAAGGATTTTTCTCCCCTAAGCCCTTACCTGCGCAACAAGGCCCGGGCCCAAAAACTGGATTTTTGCCAAAAACTATACTCTGGGTAGGGACTTAAAGGGGAGCGGCTAAATTGCTGACCGAACTGAATGCCCCAGCGACTGGCCCCGGCCATAAATTTTAACCAATGTTCTTGCAAGTAGTTACGAAAAGCGGCTTTGGGGTAGACCCCATACACCTGGTTGGCCTGATAAAGACGGGTAAGCCAGACCTCGGCCCGGGCCGCTATTTCAGGGGTTATTTGGGCATGTTGCTGAACGACCAGGGCGTGCAAGTCTAACTCGGCACCATCTCCGCGAAAACCTAATTCGCGCAGGAGGAAAGCCCAAATGAGACGCCGGTCTTGTAGAGATTGGCGATTGGGGAAGTTAGCATCTTCCGGGTGGGCCCGGACAGCCACCATGGGCACGTTGAGGTTGGCAAAGGGACAGTCTTTTTTGATCCGGCTGATCCACTCGTAATGGATGGTCCGGGCGAAACGGGCCAAGAGGGCATGCTTTCGCGTGAGCCAGTGCCGGATCATCAAGGTATTGGGGTAAAGCGGCAAACCCCACAAAACTCGGCAGATCAAATCCCGGGGCTTGGTAATGAGTGGGGCACCTTTTTGGTCGATATGGTCAATGCCCGGCGTGATGTATTGGATATTGCCGGCACAGGCCCCAAGGTCTAGATTATCTTCCATAAAGGCATATTGCTTTTCAAGCCGCAAGGGGAGTTGGATATCTCCCGATTTGGCGAAGGCAATGTATTTACCCCGGGCTTTTTGTAAGGACCCGTCATAGGCATGCCCCAGCCCTTCGTTTTTTGAGAAGCTAATAAACGTATATCGCCGGTCCAGGAGACTTTGAATCGCCGAGGGCAAGGCACGCTGGGGGTAATCTAAAGTAACGATGGCCTCCCAATCGGTAA
Source organism: uncultured Microscillaceae bacterium (assembly GCA_963922455.1). GTDB lineage: Bacteria > Bacteroidota > Bacteroidia > Cytophagales > Microscillaceae > CAWUIO01. The sequence continues at coordinate 14,086 of CAWUIO010000090.1, read as the reverse complement.
AACTTTGCTCATCCAGGCTAACTAACGTATCGAGTAGGGCTTGCTTGGAGCCAAAAGCCGGGATGATCACACTAATTTCCGGATTATGCTTCATAGGATGTGACATAAGTACTTTCATTCCGCTTCATACAGTTCCACCAAAACTTCCAGCTATTGCTCCAGCCTACCGGGAAATCTTGGCGAAATGGAAAGCTACGGTGCATGCGCCAAACGTTTTTATTGAGAGGCCTTATCGAGTTACAGGCATAAAACCAATGCTTGGCTAGTTCTTCGCGCAAGGCTCGGGCAGGGATGAAGTGCGTTTCTTGGTTCCAAGTATCTAGGCGTAGGGCCCATTCCCGTACATCACGGAGCTTCTCGTACCTTTTGGGAAATTGCTTGTAGACTAACTGAGTATGCAGTTTTCTGAGTTTTTGTGGGAGATCGGGCATTTGTAACTCCAACCAATTTTCAAAGATTTGTCGGGCCCACTCTTGGCTTAAACCTTCTTCCATTTGACTGATTTGCTTGGGGTGCCTGCGGTATTTGATCAGGATTTCCGGGAGATTGGCCATTTTCCCTAAGGGGAGCGCGTCATACCAGAGCGCCATATCAGCGGCATGAGAGTAGTCCGGGTTATAGCCCTTCGTTTGATCTACGACCGATTTTCGCATCATTACTGAAGGATGACAGAATAAAGCTTTTCGGAAGAGCAAATGTTGGCAAATTTCCTCGTGACCCACCCCGTAATAGCCTTGGGCGTACAGTTCTGAGCCCTCATAAGACTCCGCCCATGTGCCACAAATGCTCACTTCAGGATGTCTCTCCATAAAGGCATATTGGCGTTCCAAACGGTCTGGATATGACCAATCATCGGCGTCCATCCGGGCAATATAAGGCGTACTTATGTGCTGCAAACCTCGGTTTAAGGCCCGGGCCATTCCCACATTTTGATCTAAAGAAATAATCTGCATCCGCGGGTCATGGTAAGACGCTAAAATCTCAGCCGACTCATCGCTAGAGCCATCGTTGACTAGGATGAACTCAAAATTTTCAAAGCTCTGTTCTAGGATACTTTCCACCGACTCCCTTAAAAAAGGGGCGGCATTCCAAACGGACATCAGGACACTCAGTTTTGCCATATGCCAAGGTATCTTATCAAAGCTTTTTAAATTTCGTACATACGAATATACCTATTTTCTTGGGGCTTTCCCGCGCTTGCTCATAAGGCTTCGGGAGTAAGATCCTGCCGGCGCGGGTCGGGCTGTCACTACTCGCTGCCTCTCCCCACAGGCCAACACGAGCTCAAACATGCCGTTCCATCCCTAAGCCAAAAGACAAAAAACATAAGCACCCTTCCTGCTTGTGCCCAAAGTGCTTAGTATTTTACAAAACGAAATACGCGCGACTGATCTCCCTGTTTGATAGCCAGTAAATAAGAACCAGGCCCTAATTTACGAATATCCAAGGAATAGCGTTCACTGGGGTTTGGTGGGTTAAACTCCTGAACAGTACGTCCGCTCAAATCAAAAATCTGCATTTTAGGGGGGAGGGTACCGGGTATGCCCGGCTCAATTTGAAGCATATCACGAGCAGGGTTAGGGAAGATACGAACTTGATCCAGGGCTAGAGGTTCGTTGGAGGTAACACTCAATACATTGACCGATTGTGTGATTAAAGTACCACATCCGATATCATTTCGGGCCTCAAAGCTCACCAAATAGATCCCAGGCTGCTCATATGTATAGGTAGGAGAGGCCTCGGTACTTCTACTTCCGTCTCCGAAGTCCCAGTTAAAGGTGCTTGCTCCATCGGTTAAGTTGGTAAAGGTGACCTGTAAAGGCGCGATACCTTCGGTCTCTGAGAGCTCAAAACGAGAGTCTAAACTTTCTTGTACCTGGATGATTTTTTCGTGTTCCCCAAAACAAGCAAAAGAATTTCGGGCCCGAAGCTTGATGCGGTATTGTCCGGTATTGGCAAAGGTATAGGAAGGGTTTTGCTCTCGGAGCGTATCCAATACACTGGAACTGTTTGCATCTATAATCACCCATTCCCAAACTTCAACGGCACCTAAGGCATTAAGGGGCATGCTACTATTATCCGTAAAACTGACTGGGGCTCCCCGGCAAGGGTCTGTAAACGTAAAATCAACTGTAGGAATATCCTCAGGAGCAAATGATATCGTTTTGGTGAAGCTACTAGAACATCCTACTTCATCCTGAACGGTCAACGTCACGGGATACCTTTGCCCGGGGGTATAAGGCGGTAATACTTGTCCTTCACCCATATCGCCTCGGGTAACTGTCTGGGCCTCTCTTCCGCCAATCCGGAGCTCAAGGGAATCCCCGAAGCTCCAAATTCGGTTTTGGAACCGGGCCCCTCTGTCTACGTCTTCGGGAAGTAAAAAACTGTCATCCGAGAAGATGACGTCTCCGGTAGCACAATCAATATCTTGAATGCTAAATGCAACTTGTGGCCGGTTACTTACCCGCACCGTATCCTGCATAGTATTGATGCACCCACTTTGATTAATCACAGTAAGACTTACCGGATACAGGCCGGCTTCGGCATAAAAGTGAGTAGGTTCCGTTTCATTGGAGCTAGTTCCATCACCAAAGTCCCATTGCCAGGTATCTACCAAGGAAACTGGGCCGGAGCTTACATTTAAGAAGCGACTGGTTTCTCCCAAACAAAGGTTTTCAACTTCAAAATTACCAATAGCTTCATCCAGGACAAACACCGAGTCTACTAGGGTTTGGGTTGGGAAACTATTTTCGTCTAATAATTCTAAAATTGTTCTTTCCAGTCCGGAGCTACTATACTCTACATCTCCTGGGCTAGGCCCCGCAAAAGTAGCAGGTGTGGCATTACAAGGATTAGGGATTTTCATTCGGAGCAGGGAACTGGGAAGATTTTCATCGTTAAACGCAAGTGAACGGTTGATCATATATCCGTACCACTGAGATCCATCCTTATCCATGTCAAAGGCTAGAGAAGGGCGATTACCGGTTGCGAAGGTGCCAATGAGACCAAAATTGCCTAGGTTTTCTATGCTTGGCTTTAAATTGGCCAGGGAGGAACCAAAGTTTAAGCGGATGATATTACCTGTATTTTCAAGGATATACGCTACATAGTTTCCCCCATCATTGATTAATTCCATTTGTTGGGTACGAAAACTGCCCAGGCCTAAGGTATCTGTAATATCGTGTATTACAGGGTTCGGATTGAGTAGATCAGGTCCGAAGTTGACGTGGGTGATATTATTCCAGCCACAGGTAATGGCATACCAATTTCCATCATCTTCCATTACTTTAAAATCATTTAAGGGAATGATTCCATTGGTTCCCGTGGAGTTTATATTGGGGGTTTGCGAGGTGTTGGACAAAGTCCAAGGGCTAGATAAGCTATTCCCAAAATCAATCATGGTCATTCGTGTGTCGCTAAAACCAGCTGCATCATACGAATTACCAATGATGGCAATTAGCCGACCTTGAAACTTTACAATATCCAATGATAAATTTCCTCCCACTAGGTAAGGGATCCCAGGGTTGGACGCATCGAAGCTGCCAAGTGGGTCAAATAGCGGAATTACTTCCGGGTCGTTTTTCAAAGAATTTTGAAATCGGAGTAAGATGGGGGCCCGAAAGAAATTGGCCACCAAAGCGTACCAATCATTTCCCTCCCGGTGAAACTTCAGGTTATAAAGCCGATCAAAACCAATTATTAGGTTATCTATCTCCGGATTGGGATTACCCAAGTCATTACCAAAATCATATCGCACAATGTTGGTACCCGATCTATTGGTAACAAACAAAAAATATTCATCATCCAAGGGGCTAGAGGTTAACTTGGTATCCCGGACTATCTCCATTCCTTCCGAACCAAAGGCATTGGGGATAAAGTCATCCAATTGAATGAAATCTTGATTTTCAAGGGGAATAGTAAGCTCACCCGTACAAAAATCCCATTCATAAAAATCGGCAATAGCCGAATTAGGGCTTTGATAATTTAGCGTATTTACCGGGCAGATGGTATCTATAATAGCCAAGTCTTGGGCTGGTGCGGCAAAACTAAAAAGGCAAAACACGAACATTCCCACCGAGGCAGAAAGATTCTTCATATATTAGCAGAATTATATGGTGATCAATTTAATCAAATCCCTTCTATATCCAGGTTTTGGGAAAGAAAGTAACCCATAGCTTATGATTAACTAGGCTATCTGTCATAAAACGCATGATTTTCCAAGAGATTTTACAATTAGTTAGAAAAGACATCCAGCTTGAGTTACGAGAGCGTTATGCGATAAACAGTTTATTACTATATATCAGTTCAACTATCTTTATTTGTTATCTAAGTTTTTCTCTGAGCGGTCAAAACCTACCCCAACCCACTTGGAATACGCTATTTTGGATAATCATGTTGTTTTCTTCTATCCATACGATCTCCAAGAGCTTTGGAAACGAACAATTATCCCGTTTTTACTATTATTATTACTTGAGTAGCCCCGAAGCCATAATTTTGGCTAAGATAATTTATAATACCATCTTACTCAGTTTAATTGCCTTGATGGGTTTAGGTTTATACTCCTTGGTATTGGGGTATCCGGTACAAGACCACGCCTTATTTTTGCTTAACTTGGTTTTGGGGACTTTGGGGTTTTCGGGGACCCTTACTCTAATTTCAGGCATCAGTGCCAAGGCTGGAAACAATATGACTTTGATGTCCATTTTGAGTTTTCCGATTATCATTCCGATGTTATTGATGCTAATCCGGGTTTCTAAGCAAGCTATGGACGGCTTAGACCGCTCTGTAAGCTGGGATGAACTCCTCAACCTGATGGGCTTGAATTTCATCGTAATCGCCTTATCTTATTTACTCTTTCCGTATATTTGGAGAAGTTAATTGGAAACGCTATGAAAGGAAAATGGTGGAAATACCTCTGTATTGTGTTGATTTTTTACACCCTCATTATGGGCTTACTAGGAAAGGTGCCCCGCTTGGCAATCGTTAATGAGGGTATTCGTAATTTGTATTTTCATGTTCCCATGTGGTTTGGGATGATCCTCATACTTTTGATGTCGGTTATTTATTCTATACGCTATCTCCGGAGTGGTAATATGGTAGACGATATCTGGGCCGCAGAAAGTACCCAAGTGGGCATGATTATGGGTATTTTAGGTATCATCACCGGCATGATGTGGGCCCAGTATACTTGGGGTACCTATTGGCATGGGGACCCCAAACAAAATGGGGCTGCCATCGGACTGTTAATTTACTTTGCGTATTCTATTCTTCGGGGAGCTATTCAAGATGAACAACAACGCGGACGCATTTCTGCTGTATACAATATCTTTGCCTATGCTTGTCTGATTCCCCTATTATTTATTTTGCCCCGACTTACCGACTCTATGCACCCCGGCAGTGGGGGGAACCCCGGTTTTAATACCTATGATCTAGATCGGAATATGCGTCTGGTTTTCTATCCCTCCATAATTGCCTGGACCTTACTAGGTTGGTGGATAGTAAGTCTGAGGGCCCGGTTAAGAATAGTAGAAGAACACTTGCAAGAAGAAAAATTAGAAGAAACCTTTGCTGATTAAAATGTATTTATGAAAAAATTTCTGCACATATTACTGGCTCTCCTTTTAGGACCTTTTTCCCTTTTTGCTCAAAGTCCCGATCAAGTAGAAATGGCCGACTTAATGCGCTCGAACGGGAAGATTTACGTGGTAGTAGCCACCATTGTCATTGTTTTTATAGGCTTTTTTATATATCTCATCAGAATAGACCGAAAGGTCAGCCAAATAGAAAAAGATCTATAATTTCTATCTTTTTAATTCCGTACAACAAAAGAAAGTTTAGAAACTTAATACATACCACCCTATGAAAAAAGGACATATCATTGCCATCGTGGCCATCGCTATTGCAATAGCTATGCTTATTTCAACCGCCGGCGATGCTAGTCGTTATGTAAACTTCGACGAAGCCAAAACGCTGGCCGAAAATGGAAATAATACCAAAATTCACGTAGTAGGCACCTTGAAAAAAAATCCCCAAGGGGATATTTTGGAGATGAACTATAACCCGGCCCAAGACCCTAATCTATTTACCTTTACTTTGGTTGATGATCAAAATCGGGAAGAGCGGGTGATCTTCCGTAACCCTAAACCAGCCGATTTTGAACGCTCCGAACAAGTAGTGGTCGTAGGTGGATTTAAAAATGGGCATTTTGTGGCCGACAAAATCTTGATGAAGTGCCCTTCCAAGTACCAGGAAAATACCTTGGAAGTCAAAGAAGCCGAAGCAAAGTCCTAGTTAAGCTAAACATATGTCGGACGAAGCGGCCCATCCTTATACTCCTGCATATTACGAAAAGCACCAAAAAGGAGCGTCTCAATCAGCTAGCCTGGTTTGGGACTTTCTTTTTCAGCACTACCGACCTAATTCAATCCTAGATGTAGGGTGCGGTTCGGGCGAATGGCTTAAAGAAGCACAGGTGCGGGGAGTAAAAAAACTCGTGGGCCTTGATGGGGCATGGGTCCAAAACATATTTAAGAATTACTCAGAAATTGGTTTTATTCCGGCAAACCTGGAAGAAGACTTACCTGTAGTAGAACCTGGCTTTGAGCTGGCAGTATGTCTAGAAGTAGCCGAACATCTCAGCTCCAAACAAGGCCATGCACTCGTCAAATTTCTTTGCCATGCCTCCGACATTATTTTATTTGGGGCAGCCATCCCTGGCCAAGAAGGAGAGCACCATATCAATGAACAATGGCCCCAGTACTGGGAAAGACTGTTTGAGACTCAAGGGTATACACTTATTGACTGTATACGCCCCCATCTTTGGAACCAAAGCAAGGTAAAGTGGTGGTATCGTCAAAATACCTTCGTGTATATTCATACAAAACGACAAAACGAATTGAGCCAAAAGCTTCTAGCCTTACAGAAGCCCATAATTGATCTAGTGAGCCCTGAGCTGCTCGCTAAAAAGCTGGCCCAGCTCACCAAGGATAAGGAGGTCTACGCTCTTCAACTTCAATGGCCAGACCGAGTATTTCTTTTCAAAGTCTTTTACCGATGGCTAAAAATTAAATGGAATCAACTCTTCACGTGGTTCTCAAGAAGGAAGTCATAGGGCTTTTTTAACAGATTTTTAAAATAAAAATAAGGCACTATTTTGTTTTAGTAGTGGTGACTGTTTGTAGTCATTAGATAGTGTCTATTTTTTCATCACGATACTCCAAAACTATGTCACAGTACATAAGCGATGTTGCCTTTACCCCGGCCGTCAAAAAGCAACAAGAAGACAAAGGCTCCCGGGCCACTTACGAACGCATGGCTTCCCAAAGAGACTGGCAGCAAAAAATTAGCAAAGAGCTGCGTGAATTCATCGCTCAAATGGATTCTTTTTACCTAGCGACTAGCAATGCCGATGGACAGCCCTATATTCAACATCGAGGCGGTCCGGCCGGTTTTCTCAAAGTACTGGACGAAGAAACCTTAGTCTTTGCCGATTACTCTGGCAATCGGCAGTTTATCAGCTTGGGCAACTTGAGTGAAAATGACAAAGTACACCTTTTTTTAATGGATTACCCCAGCCGTACCCGAATCAAAATTTGGGGAACGGCCCGCTTTGTAGAAGGAGACGAAGCCTTAACCCAACAAGTTATGGACGCCGACTACCGGGCCCGGCCCGAAAGAGTCTTTCTAATAAAGATTACAGCTTGGGATGTAAACTGTCCCCAACACATTGCCCCACGCTATACAGTTGAGCAAATCGAGCCGCAATTGGAAAAATTGAAAAGCCAGATCAAAGATTTGGAAGAAAAATTAGAAAACTGTGAGCCCAAAGAGTAAGTATAACGTGTGGCAAGCAAGTAAACCAATCGTGTAAACCACAGTAGAAAAAAATAGAAGGCCCAAAGCTGTAAGCCTTTGGGCTTTCTTTATGAACTATGTTCATGATACCGGGCAATCAGAAACCCATAAAAACTGATATAGAAAAAGCAAACCAGAGGTAAGACAAACGAAAAGTTCACTTCCCTTAGGCCCAGAATTTGGGTGTCGGCTACTCCGGGCCCTCCCAGATCAATCAGCATGCCTTGCCATTGGGGCATTAAGGCCCCACCCACGATAGCCATTACCAAACCGGCCGCTCCTATTTTGGAATCTTCTTCACCAAGCCCATGAAGGGCAATACCGTAAATGGTAGGAAACATCACCGACATACAAAAAGAAATACCCACCAAACAATACAAACCCCCTAGACCTTGCCAAACCATGGTGCCTAGGGTAAGCAAAATTGCCAGGACCGCATAATACATCAACAATTTACCTGGGCTCAAAAAGCGAAGTAAGTAGGTCCCATATGCTCGACCAATCAAAAACACGATAAATGCAATAAATTGATAATTAGCGGCTACTTCACTACGCATACCGATGCCCTCGGCATATTGATAAATATAGGTCCAACACATAATTTGAGCCCCCACATAAAAAACCTGAGCCACAACTCCCAGTACATAAGGCCTTCTTTGAGATAAGAGCGTATATGTCTTAGCCAAAGAAGGGCTATGGCCTTTTGCTCCTACTTGGGGCATGTTATTTACGGCGATTAAAATCAAAACCCCTAAAATTACCAATCCCAAAATCACGTAGGGATTACGGATCACTAAAAGATCTGCGCTCCGTATCATGATTTTTTGGGCCTCGCTTAATGCGCCAAAGTCGGTGATATCATCCGATTGCAGCTTTTTTAAGACAAATTGCTGGGCTACCAATAGTCCGGCTAAGAGGCCTAAGGGATTAAAAGCTTGCGCCAAGTTAAGTCGTTGGGTGGCTGTTTCTTCGGCTCCCATTGCCAAAATGTAGGGATTGGCCGTGGTTTCCAAAAAGGCCAGCCCAAACGTGAGGATATACAAGCCTAGGCAGAAAAACCAAAACTGCTCACTTATAGCGGCCGGGTAAAAAAGCAAAGCCCCCAAGGCATACAAAGCCAAGCCAATGAGCACTCCCGTTTTGTAAGAATATTTTCGCACGAAAAGGGCAGCGGGCAAGGCCATACAAAAATACCCTCCGTAAAAAGCCATTTGGACCCAGGCCGCTTGGGTATTGGAGAGTTCCAACACTTTTTTAAACGCTTGGACCATAGGGTCGGTCACGGCATTGGCAAAGCCCCACAAAGCAAAAAGGGAGGTCACCAAAATAAAAGGGAGGAGTACCTCTCGCGAAACTATCGGCGGCTGGGGAGTTGAGGGTGCATTCATAGCCATTTACATTGAACATTTTTCAAATTAAAGCCTAATCCCCAAACATAGCTCAAAAGGTTTTTAAAGTTTTATAAAAAGCTAAATTCGTACAAGGAGAGACCCTAAAAATGATAGGAGCTTCCCCGCGCTAGAGGAGTTAAGCTGTATATTGCCCATTAGGCAGAAGCGCGGGTCGGGCTCTCGCTACTCGCTGCCTTTCCCCGCTGGGCCAACACGAGCTCAAACAGGCCGCTCCATCCCTAAGCCATTCTCAAGGAATAATTTCATCCTGAACTGGTAGGAATTCACTAGCCATTAGCTTGGCCAAAGCCTAAGAAATCACTCTACCCAGCTAATGCCTCTCGAAAAGCATAAAAAATCCCTAGCCCACAGACTAGGGATTAGTAAATGCAAAATACAAATCAAAGATTAGCTTGATGGTTTACAAGGCTTGAAGGGTCTCCTATCTATCATGTTTTATTTAACCTACAATTTCTTCGGGAAGTTTATGAGTGGATCAGGTTATAGACATTCTGTTACTTTGTCTGCATATAATTGCTTGGAATGTACAAATTCACGGCCGAGGGGGCCAGTCCCCCGACCGGCCCCATTCACTCAGGTGAGCTACTGCATCATCCGTTTTTCCATACAATCAAAGAGGTAGGGTAGGGGCAGCCGGGGGGCTGCGGCAGGGGCTGCTTGGGAAGCGATCCTTTAGGGCTACCCAGGATCACGCCTAATCTTATAAAAAGGGGTAATGAGCGAAAAGAGCTTTCCCTCCCAGTAAATATTGACCGAAGTGGAGGGGATTGGAGTCGAACCAAAATAAACCACGAAGTATCTCTTCTCTACGACACCCTTTTTTCTGGGGACCTGGGAACTGTAAACCGGGAGGCGGGACAAGACCGCTACCCGGGGGAACCCAGATCTATCATGAGGGCTAGCTTTTCCAGCCCTGGCCGTACCGACGGGATTCGAACCCGCGTATTCCCGAGAGACAGTCGGGCGCACCAACCGCTGTGCTACGGCACGGAATGGTAGTACCGGCGGGTTTCGAACCCGCTTCTCTGCCTTGAAAGAGCAGTGACTTAAGCCTAGTTGTCCACGGTACCATTTGTTTAGAGTAGAGAGCCGAGAAGAGAGAGGAGAGACGTATTCTCTCCTTTCATCAGTCTCTAGGGACGCGAAGGCTGGACTCGAACCAGCGATTTTCGGCTTATGAGACCGAGGCCTTAACCATCTTGGCTACTTCGCGTATTTAATTGTTTTGCTGAGTGAGTGATTCTGGGTGATACAAATCCCAGAATTAATCCACAGCAAGTACTTGGGTTTTAAGAAGTCCCAGCTTCCGATTCCAAATCTCTCCTCTCTCGGCTCTCGCTTCTTAATTTAGAAATGGAGGTAACCAGCAAAAAGGCGCTTGGGTTGTTGAGGCGAAGTAAGCCTTTTTTACGACACTCCATTCCCTCCTCCTCGTTTGGAGAAGACGGGGAGGGACCGCTTGGATTCGAACCAAGGACCATCGGCTTAACAGGCCGGGGCTCTACCGCTGAGCTACAATCCCTTAATTTTTGTCCCCAATTTTTTGCCTTGTGGTGCTTCTGGGGACAGGAACCACGGCAAATCTCTCTTTTCTACTCTCACTTCTCCCTATGGCTGAGGGATAGAGCGGCCTGTTTGAGCCCGCCGCTGCCGAGTGGGATGGACGGCGAGTAGCGAAAGCCCGACCCCGGCGGCACTTTACTCCTTTCAGGGCACCTACCTACCTTCGCCGGGGGCAGCTCCTCATGTTTTCCTCCCTTTGGTTCGGCCGGTGGGACTCGAACCCACGACCTCCTGATTAAAAGTCAGGCGCTTCCAGCCAACTGAGCTACGACCGAAGAAAATCTTGGGAAGAAAAGTGAAAGCCCGAAAATCAGGCTCCCACTCCCAAATCAACAATTAATCACGCTGCGTTTTTTTAAGAAAAAGAGGTGACAGACAAGCAGAGACTAAAACGTGCTCTACCAGACTGAGCTACTCTCTGCGTGTGCCATACTAGGCAGAGAGACGGGATTCGAACCCGTGACCCGGCTATCCTAAAGCGAAGTAACTCTACTTTACGACACTCTTTTGCTCTTGAAAATCATCAGCCCGGGCTCCCACCCAGATTATCAAAACACAATCAAACATCTCAATCCATTTTATAATAAGAGGTAACAAGCAAAGAGAGACTATACGTTGCTCTGTCCGCTGAGCTACTCTCTATCCACAATGAATAGAGAGACGGGATTCGAACCCGCGACCACGGCGTGGAAGGCGAAGTAACTCTCTTCTACGACACTCTTATATCTTTATATACCGGCTTATCACCCGGAACACATCATGTACACCCTCGGTTTATTTAAAAAAGAGGTAACAGGCAAAGAGAGACTATGACGTTGCTCTACCCACTGAGCTACTCTCTGCATATTGCAAACTTGGGCAGAGAGGCAGGACTCGAACCTGCGACCCACGGCTTAAAAGGCGAAGTAACCCTCTTTTACGACACTCCTTTATCAGGGGTATACCGTCTAGATAGAGGGAGCCAAGCCCCATATCAAGAGTATACCCAATAGGGTAAAATATTAGAAAAAAAGAGGTAATGGGCCAAGAGACTTCTTTTACGTGTGCTAGCCATTGCACCACAGGGGCTTTCCACTCAAAATATAGCCCTCTGGCCGGACTCGAACCGGCAACCTCGTAATTACCACGAAGTAATTCTCTTGTACGACACTCTTTTTGTATCGCTTACATTGTGTTGTTTGTGTTGCATTTCCCAGCTAAGGGGGAAGGAGGCACTTCTCCCTCCACCCTAAGTTTGGGATCTTGTTCTACACGTCAATTTTACGAAGCTCGCTCAAGGCTTGCTTCCCTTGCTCGATGGCTTCCATCACGTCAAAGACTTTGTCTGACCAACCGGCGATGAGGTAGACTCCTTGGTCTAGGACATTCAAAGGAGCCTGGCCGTAGCCTTGTAGGTCAAATAAGTACAGTTTAGCCTCGGGGGCAATTTTTCGATATTTTTGCCACTCCTGGGCTAGGCTATTGCCATCGTTCCGGCTATTCCAAAGCTGCATATCGGTGAAGATCATCACTTTGTCCATCACGAGCTTACGCTTACGCAAGTCTCGGATTACCAGGTGTCCGTTGGTAGCGTATCCTACCTCACCTTCGTATTGATCCAGCTTTTGGGTGTTGGCCAAGATATTGCCTTGGGGCAAATTGATCACTTTCCAACGGTCACCAAAGATACCGGTGATGACGGCTTCGGTCCGGGCATGTAAAATCATGCCGAGCACTAGGCCAATATCGTACATCCGTACCGAGCTTTTTCGGGATACGGGGCCCCACATGGAGCTGGAAGTATCACAAGCGATCAAGACCCGAGTATCTTTGTCAAACCCTTTTAGGTTTTGGGCAGAGGCTCGCATAGCTTGCTCCAAACCATGGAGAACGAGACTGGTATTGACCGAAACGATCCCTTTTATTTCCCGGTAAGCGGCCAAGAAGCGGAAAGGCAACTGCCGGGAGCGGGCTACCTGACGAGGGTCACCCAATCGCTCGGCTACCTGTTGGATCACTTGAGTAGAGACCCCTACCTGCAAGAGGTTGCGGAGGTTTCGCATCAAGGCCATGTAGCCCAGTTTACCACTTTCTACCAATTCTTCCCACTTGGCCCGGATAGTCAAGTTTCGGGCCTTATCGTTGGCAAAGTTTTGCTGTCCTAAGACGGACAACTCGACTTCCCAAGTATAAGGCACTTCTAATGAGTCGTTTACAATTTTATTGAAAAGCGACTGCTGGGCCTCATCTTCGGCTTTAGGGTGCACCAAGAAGAGGGCATCCTTTAAGCTTACCTCGGTATTGCGATTGTACTTGGCAAATTGGTACTCGTCAAACTTATTGAAAGCGCGCCCCAAACCTTTTTGGATTTGCTTAGACAAACGGTTCAATTTTTTGACTTCCTCTCGGGCATTGGCCAATTGGTAGTAGGCCAAGAGCTCGGTGATTTCATCGGCTCTTTGGACAATGCGGGCCACCAAGCGACTTAGCAAGGGGCTTCCGTTATGGATTTTTGCCAGCTCGACAGCGAGTACCAGAGGCACGCTACGCAAGTGCATTTTTTCCCGGGCATAAACCGCTAGTTGAGCCACAAAACCCGGCTCATTTTGCCCAATCAAGGACCGTAAACGATCTATTCGATCCGAGCCCTTTTCGTAGAAGGTATCGCTTAGGGAAGAAGTCACCACCAAGGAGTATAACTCCAAGGCCGGATTCAAACGATACGCTTCGGCTCCTTCGTGGTTTCGGAGCCGGTTTTTTGGTTTGCTTAGTTGATTAAAGCGCATAGGTTTCCCGTTTTTTAAAAATTTGAATAGACACAAAGCTCCCCCCTCTCGCCAAAAAGTGCTTTTTTGAGAGAAACCCGGGCAGGAGCGGGTTGACTACCTACGCGTGGTTTCTATCAGCGACTTTGGCGCGTATGAAACAAAAAAAGCCCGGACTTTTAAGGTCCGGGCTGGAAATATGTACGTTGATCTTTTTTCTTAATTGATCGGTACTCTATCCCATAAGCCCGGGTTATCACAATCCTCATTCTTCCCAAAACTGCCTTTGGCGGTAAAGAGAGAATGCATCTCGGGGCGATATGTTATTTGAATAGAATACATTGAAATTGGTAAAATTACACTTTTAGTGTGATTACAAGTATATAAGCGCAGAAGAGTTTAAATAGTTCACGGATATGAAAAAAATTTTTTGCTATAAATAGACACAAGGAAGATAAAATACTCTTTGGGGCTTCCCGGCGCTGGACGGTATCTCCTAAATTGTGAGGT
>CAWUIO010000089.1:0-27138 GCA_963922455.1 uncultured Microscillaceae bacterium | reverse complement strand
TAACGACAAGTGGGTAATACTTCTTGGCGCGGGCAAGCCCCAAAATCTTGACTATAATCAAAATTTAAGGCACCTGAAACCCCATAAGCAAGATATCGTCTACCCGAACCTGGCCTTGGGTCCACTCATCCAAATGCGTATCCAGTTCCGGACCTTGGCGGTCGATGGGAAACTGCTGCAGGGTTTGCAGTAAATTTCGGAAAGGTTGGCTTTTGAGCTTTGTAAAGGAAGGGCCACCAAATTGGTTTTGGTAGCCATCGGTAAAGAGGTAATAGGTGCTGCTAGAATGTAAGTCTATAGTATGCAGGGTAAAGGAAAGCTCTGCCGGACAGTCATAGGCCGTGTAGCCAATCGAGCAGGTATCGCCCTTGTACTCTTGGACCTCTTCCCCATCAAAAACGAGCAAGGGGACCCGCGCCCCGGCAAATTGCATCTGCTGGGCCGATAAATCTAGCCGACAAAGCCCAAACGCTAAGTGTAGGAAATGTCCGGCAACCTCGGCCGGAATAGCCTGGCTAAAACGCTTGTGAAATGCCCTCAATAGCGCATCGGCCGGAGCAAAACCTTCTTCCTGACGAATTTGATTAAGCAATTGCACCGCAATCACACTCAAAAGCCCCCCGGAGATGCCATGCCCAATACAATCGCCCACGCCCAAGTATATAGGCTGAGTGGGATCTGGGTCCGGGGGCAAGTCCAGCCAATAAAAATCGCCCGAGGCTTTTTCCAAGGGCCGGGAAAAAATAAGGTGCTGGGGCAAAAATTCACCCAGCCGCTGCGCCGAAGGGAGACAGGTCTTCTGCAATAAGTAAGTAAGCTCTTGAAAATAAGGGGTTTGGTCTTCTGAGTTTGGGGCAGGGGGAGGTGTCTCAGGACGGGCCCCTCCATCTGTCTGGGCCAGTTTTTCCTTCTGGGCTTGCTTGTTTTGGAAGTTTAGAACCGCTTCGTCAATGATTTGCTTTAAGACCTCTTTGTCCCAAGGCTTGGTAATGTAGCGGAATACTTGCCCTTTGTTAATGGAGTCAATGATGGCCTCTACATCACTAAACCCGGTTAAAATCATGCGTACGGAGTCGGGGTATTCCTGCACGGTTTTTTCTAAAAACTCCACCCCGGTGACTTCGGGCATGCGTTGGTCGGTAATGATTACCTCAATTTGCGGGTTTTGTCGGAGTATTTCTTGCCCTTCTTCGGCCGAGTTGGCCAGGTGAATTTTATAATCCCGGCGAAAAGTAGATTTGAAGACGGTCAAATTGTCCATCTCGTCGTCAACGTAGAGGATGTGGGGCTTTTCCGATTTCATAGGGCTTGATTTACATACGAGGCTTAGGGTCTAGGGCCTTCTACAAAATACATATCGATTTCACCTTTATTTTTGGCTTGTACCTTCCCGCGGTAAGTACAGGCAAAGTGATCTTTTACGTAGTCATACGTTGAGCCGGAGATATTTACTTTCCCTACTTCGCCACTGGATTCCATGCGGGCGGCTACATTGACGGTGTCGCCCCAAATGTCGTAGGCAAACTTCTTTTTACCGATCACGCCTGTGATGATGGGGCCCGTATGAATACCCAAGCGCAGTTCCCAGCTGGGTTTCCCTTCCTCCGTACGGCTTTTTTGCCAATCTTTGACAAAGGCCTGCATCTCCAAGGCCGCACGAACGGCGTCGATGGGATTGCTTTCATTGGGGATGGGGATCCCGCCAGCACACATATAAGCATCGCCAATGGTTTTGATTTTTTCCAGCCCGTGTTTTTCTATGATTTCGTCAAAGTGGATAAAGCAGTGGTTCAGTTCGTGCACCAGCTCCACGGGTTCCAAGACTTCGGCCAGATTGGTAAACCCCTTAAAATCGGTAAACAAGACCGAAACCACCTCATAATGCATGGGCTTGGCCTGGCCACTCTGTCTCAATTCTTCGGCAATTTCTTCGGGAAGGATATTGTGCAAGAGGTTTTCAATCTCCTTTTTTTGATGCTCCACCTCAATGGTGCGTTCTTTTACTTTTTGTTCTAGGTTTTGGTTGGCTTCCTGAAGGCTCTGGATGAGGTTTTTATTTTCTTTTTTGAGGTGGTAAGACTCCAGCGCTTTATCAATGGTGATTTTCAGGTCGTCCCGGTCCCAGGGCTTGGTAATATACCGGTACACCCGGCCCTTGTTGATGGCTTGGATGACCGCTTCCACATCACTAAACCCAGTCAGGATCATCCGGATGGAATCAGGGTAGTCCTCAATGATATTTTCTAAAAATTGTACCCCAGTGATCTCAGGCATCCTTTGGTCGGTAATGATAACGTGGATGTCCTGCTCTTTGAGGATATCAATGCCCTCCTGGGCAGAAGAGGCGGTATGTACTTTATAGTATCTTCGGAAATTTGACTTAAATACCGTCAAATTATCCGGTTCGTCGTCTACATAGAGAATATGTTCTTTTTCCTGGCGCACGAATAAAGATTTTATCAAACTAACCAAAATTAGCCTAAATATTCTTCTTGACCTAATGAAACAAGGGAATAGTCTGCCCTCCACTTGGATTTTTGTGGCTAGCTAGGCAGCCCGCCCCAGCCATATTTTACGGGAAATAGGTTCTTAAAACCAGGATGCCCCCCCTAAATTGCCGACAAATTTCCGTCTTTCATTAACAAGACCCGGTCGCACATCTCTGCCAAGGCCTGATTATGGGTCACAATAATAAAGGTCTGCCTGAATTCTGCTTTTAGCTTTAAAAATAGCTTGTGCAGCTCCTCGGAGTTTTGAGAATCTAAATTACCACTGGGCTCATCTCCAAATATAATTTGCGGTTGGTTAATCAGGGCCCGGGCTACCGCTACTCTTTGTTGTTCACCGCCCGACATCTCCGAAGGCAAGTGTCCCGCTCTTAGGTGCACCCCCAAGACTTCCATAATTTCATAAGCCCGTTTTTCTGCTTCTGGGCGGCCCGTACCCGCCAAAAATGCGGGAAGGCAGATATTTTCCAGCGCGGTAAACTCCGGTAGGAGGTTATGAAACTGAAAGACAAAACCAATTGAATGATTCCGAAACTTGGCCAGTTTTTGCGCCGAAAGCTTGGTCCAATCTACGGTATCGATTTCCACCGATCCGGTATCCGGGCGGTCCAAGGTGCCCAAAATGTGCAATAAAGTGCTTTTACCCGCTCCCGAGGCCCCCATAATGCTTACAATCTCCCCGGCCTCTACTTCTATTTGAATATCCCTAAGAACCTCCAAGCTACCATAACGCTTGCTCAGGTTTTGTCCGCGTACAATCATATCTCAAAATTATGCTTCTGCAATGATACAAAATAAGCGAAGGATGCCGATAGAATTGTATACACTCACTGCCTAATCCGCATAAATAGGGGCTGCCCTCGGCGATGTACACCCGCTTTTCAACTTACCTAAGGTAGCGCCGAGGTCGGGCTTTCACTACTCGCCCCCCCCCCACTGCCAGCGGCGGGCTCAAACATGCCGTTCTATCCCTCAGCCTTTTTTAGAATGTAGCGTAATGAAACGACTGCCTGGGCTGGCCTAACTTAACAGGCATATCGTGTAGTATTTGATGAGAAGTTTAAGGCATAAACTCATTTTTTTTAAAATATATTGATTTCCGGCATAAGCATTGATTAAGTAATTTTGAATAAACTTTGATAAAAATCTGTATATTAAGGGTTTGATTCCCTTCAAGAGTGCGCTTACGACCCAGATTCTTATGAGTACCGAGCAAAAAAACACAAAATATCTACAAGAAGGTGACTGTATTGCCTATCCCTTACCTAGTGGGGAGTATGGGGGTGCCGTGGTATGTCGAGTATACCGTTACCGAGATTTACACAATTATTTTTTACTTATTACCGATGTTAAGGAAGCTGAAGTACCAGAAATGCGGCATTTCAAGGAAGCCAGCACCTTCGGGCGGGAAGTAAAAAGTTATCTAGACGATGTACTGCTTATCTGGGAAAAACGCATGCCCGGCTTCTATGGCAAGTTTATCAAGGTAGGACAGGTCTCTATTGATCCAGAAAAAATCCACATCGGAGCGTTTCGCCACCAGACTACTTTTTTTGAATTTGAAGAATCTGTGCGCCGCATTGCCATTATCGATTATCTCGAGCGTAAGCCCTACCCTATTAGCAGTTTGATAAAAGAGGCCATGTCAGAGGAAGCCCCCCTACCCCAGGCAGAAAATCCCAGTGATTTGGATCCCATGCCCCCCAATGAGGCCCAGGATAGCCTTTAAAAACGGATATTGATTATATTTGTCCCCTATTCACCAAAATATGGGGCAATAGTCTGAACTTCCCAGAGGAGTTTAGGCTTCTTTCCATGGGTTTTTTCCAATTTTTATGAATTATTTATCAGTTGAGCAAGTCAGTAAATCTTTTGGCGAAAGAGCACTGTTTGAACAAATTACCTTTGGTATTGCCCAAGGGGAAAAAGCAGCCTTAGTAGCCAAAAACGGGAGCGGCAAATCCACCCTACTGCGTATCTTAAAGCAACTCGAAAGCCCCGACTCGGGCCAAGCTTCTTTTAGAAAAGACGTAAAAGTGGGTTATCTGGACCAAGACCCTCAATATCCCGCCCAACTCAGTGTATGGCAAGCCATTTTTGGTACCGATCACCCCATCATCCAAACGATCCGGGAATACCAAGACAGTCTGCTACACCCCGAAGATGCCGAACGCATGGAAAAAGCCCTCGCCCAGATGGATATCCAAAATGCCTGGGATTATGAGGTCAAAATAAAAGAAATCCTGACCCGTTTTCACATCGAGGATTGGGAGCAAAAAGTAGGCACACTCAGCGGAGGACAGCGAAAAAGACTGGCCCTCGCCCAATTGCTCATCGAAGAACCCGATTTCCTTATCCTGGATGAGCCTACCAACCACTTAGACCTGGATTTAATCGAGTGGCTGGAAGAATTTTTAGGCCAATCCCAACGTACCCTCTTGATGGTAACCCACGACCGTTACTTTTTGGAAAGGGTCTGTAACCTGATTTTGGAACTCACACCCGAGGCCATGTACCGCTACCCGGGCAATTATTCGTATTTCCTGGAAAAACAAGCCGAAAGAAAGGCCCAACACGGGAGTGAGGTTCACAAAGCCCGGAGCCTGATGAAAACCGAACTGGAATGGATCCGTAGACAGCCCAAAGCCCGGGGGACCAAGGCCAAAGCCCGAATTGATGCCTTTGCCGAACTCAAAAAGACGGCTTCCCAAAACGTGAAGGAAGATTCTTTGCAACTGGGGGTCAACATGAGCCGCATGGGCAAAAAAATCTTAGAACTTAAAGGAATCCAGAAAGCCTATGGCGAGAAAGTACTCGTCCAAGATTTTGAATACATCTTCAAAAGAGGAGAAAAAGTAGGGATTGTGGGGCCCAATGGAGTAGGCAAAACTACCTTTTTAAATATTCTCACCGGCACCGAAAAACCGGATGCCGGTACCCGGGTAACCGGCGAAACCGTGATTTTTGGCTACTACACCCAAAAAGGGATCGCACTGCCCGAAGATAAACGGGTCATTGAAGTAGTACAAGATATTGCCGAATTTATCCCCCTGAGTAACGGACAGCAGTTGAGTGCCTCCCAACTGCTCAACCGCTTCTTATTTCCTCCCGACGATCAATACAAATACGTATCGACCCTTAGTGGAGGCGAGCGCCGCCGTTTGTATTTACTCACCATCTTAGCGCAAAACCCCAATTTTTTAATCTTGGATGAGCCCACCAACGACTTAGACATTGTCTCCTTACAAGTCTTGGAAGATTTTTTAAGTGCCTTTGGGGGTTGCCTCCTTGTGGTAAGTCACGACCGTTACTTTTTAGACAAACTGGTCAATCACCTCTTCATTTTTGAAGGGAAGGGCCTCATTCGTGATTTCAATGGCTTTTACTCCGAATACCGGGCCCACGAAGCCCTAAAAAAAGAAGAAGAAACCAACCGCCAAAGTCAGGAAAAGAAAAAAGTGAATCCGCCCAAAAGCAAGCCCGCCAAGGAGAAAACCAAGCTCAGTTATATGGAGCAAAAAGAATACGATGCCTTAGAAGAGGAGATCGAAGCCCTCGAAACCCAAAAATCGCAGTTGGAACAGGAAATGAACCAGGCCGGTTTGTCTCCCGATGCCTTGATGGAAAAATCCCAAGAATATCAAAAAGTAAACGAAACCTTAGAACAAAAAACCGACCGATGGTTAGAACTAAGTGAATATGTAGATTAAACACATATTTTGCCTAATTCACCAGGCCTACTATCTTTGCGTTTTTGATTAAATTTGCTACCATACTATAAATTGCTACCACTCTATGCCCGAGAACGAATTATTACTCAGTGAGCAGGAAAAACTCCGCCGGGAAAAGCTAATCCAATTACGCGATTTGGGAATCGATCCCTATCCGGCCCATCGATATGAAGTTAGTGCCTATTCCCGGGATATTCTCCAAAACTTTGATGAATCCAAAGCCGAATCCTACCAAAATATTAGTCTGGCCGGCCGCCTAATGAACCGCCGGGTCCAAGGATCGGCTTCCTTTGCCGAACTCCAAGACTCCCAAGGACGTATCCAATTATACTTCCGCCGGGATGACCTCTGCCCCGACGAAGATAAAACCCTGTACAATACCGTCTTTAAAAAGCTCCTGGATATTGGAGATATTATTGGGGTAAAAGGTTTTGTTTTTGTCACCAAAATGGGCGAGGTAACCTTGCACGTTCAATCCTTTACCCTCCTTACCAAGTCGCTCAAACCCCTACCCGTCGTAAAGCAGGAAACCGATCAAGAAGGGAATGTAATCAAGGCTTACGATGCCGTAAGCGATAGCGAGTTTCGGTACCGTCAACGATATGCCGATTTGGTGGTAAACCCCCAAACCCGGGACGTATTCGTAAAACGCACGATGCTGGTGAATACCATCCGCGAATACTTAAATGAAAAGGGCTACTTAGAAGTAGAAACCCCCATTTTACAGCCCTTGTACGGTGGTGCCGCCGCCCGTCCTTTCAAAACCCACCACAATGCCCTGGATATGACCCTATATCTTCGCATTGCCAATGAGCTTTACCTCAAAAGGTTGATCGTTGGGGGCTTTGACGGGGTATACGAGTTTTCCAAAGACTTCCGTAATGAAGGAATGAGCCCCTTTCATAATCCAGAATTTACCCAAGTGGAGCTATACGTAGCCTACCAAGATTATGACTGGATGATGAACTTGGTGGAGGAAATGGTAGAAAAAATCGCCCTCAACCTACACGGCAGTACCCAAGTGCAAAAAGGAGATAACCTGATTGATTTCAAACGTCCTTGGAAGCGCTTTACCATGTTTGAAGCGATTGAGCACTTCACAGGAGTCGATATTTCCCAGATGGATGAAGCCCAACTACGGGAGACTTGCCAAAAACTCGAAGTACCCATCGATGACAGCATGGCCAAGGGAAAACTGATCGACGAAATCTTTGGCGAGCATTGCGAGCCCAAACTAATCCAGCCAACTTTTATCACCGATTACCCCGTAGAGATGTCCCCCTTGGCTAAAAAACACCGGGATAAAGAGGGCCTGGTTGAGCGTTTTGAGGCCATTTGTAACGGGAAAGAAATGTGTAACTCCTTTACCGAGCTCAATGACCCCCTAGACCAAAGGGCCCGCTTTGAAGAACAGTTAGAATTGGGCAAACGAGGCGATGACGAAGCCATGGTCTTAGACGAAGATTTTCTACGGGCTTTAGAATACGGAATGCCCCCAACTGCCGGATTAGGAATTGGAATCGATCGGCTCAGTATGATCATGACCAACGCAGACACCATCAAAGATGTCTTGTTCTTCCCCCATCTTCGCCCCGAGCAAAAACCCCGAATTGATACCCCGGCCGACTATGCGGCCATTGGCGTACGCGAAGACTTGGTAGCAATTATACAAAAACTCGGATACCTGACCGTAGAAGACTTGCAGGCTGAGGATAATCCTAATAAACTCTTCCAAGACATCTCAGGTATGCGTAAAAAACTCAAACTGGATATTAAAAACCCTAGTAAGGAGGAAATCGCCGCCTGGTTGAATCCGGAATCCTAGGATTTTTTTCCATAAAACAGGAGATCCACGGATTATTTACCTAACTTATTTCTTGGTAAGAATAATCCGTGTTTTTTTATGAAAAAGATCTTACAAGTTAGCCTATTTGTTTTTTTTCTTTTTGCACCGTATGCCGTAAAAAGCCAGACGCCCTACGCCGAAGCGGGCATAAGCTTAGGGATTGTCGTGAAAGACTTACCTGCCTCTATCCAATTTTACGAAGAAGTCCTGGGCCTTATCCCCAGCCGTAGTTTTAAAGTTCAAGAGGATATGGCCCAACGCACCGGCCTCAGCAATGGGGTGCCTTTTGAGGTGTTTGCCTTCAACTTGACCGAAGCCCCCGATGCTCCCGAACTAAAATTGATGACCTTTTCCGAAATGGGCGATCACGCACTTCCCAAACACATTCAAGACGAAAGGGGCGTGCAATACCTTACCTTTCAAGTACGTACCTTAAAACCCATTCTAGAACGAATCAAAGCAAATAAAATCCCTTTACTGGGCCAAACCCCCATCAATACCTCAGGCGACCGGTATTTTGTGCTCGTTCAAGACCCCGACGGAACCTTCATCGAGTTGATCGGTACCATGGAATAATTCCTGCCTAGGGTTTTAACCAGGAGCTTTGCGTTAAATTTACATGAAGATTATCCTGGCTTTACCTGCATTGGCCTAAATCTTGATGCTCACCAAATATTGAAATTCTAAAATCCATGCCTTAATAATCGATCTTCGACCGGGCAAACTCCTGCAAATTTGAGCTGCCAAATCTAGAAAATAATGGAATATCAAAGTGACTGGGATGTCTACTCCCTACTCGTTGAAGACAAACCCGCTTCTATTGTGGTAGACATGGGCTTGATGCAAATTGCTCCCCTAGCCGAGTATGCACATTTGGCCATGCTCGATATTCATCTAACCGATACCGATGAGCACGGCTACCCTAGCGAAGAAGCTTTACAACAACTGTATGAATTGGATGCATTAATTGAAGAATGCGTCGTACCTCTCGATTTTGCTTTGTATGCCGGGATTTACACGCACAATGAATCCAGGGTGCATTGTTTTTATACCCAAGGCCAAGATATGCTCGAGGTCTTAGGGCCCGTGATGCAGTCTTTTCCAGATTTATCCTTCGATATGGAGCTGCGGGAAGACCCGCAATGGCAAACCTACCACGAACACCTATACCCCGATGACCTCAGTATGAAAACCATACAAAACCGGCGTATGGTGGAGTATATTACCGAAGAAGGGGACCTTATCGAGCGCCCCCGCCCGGTTTTTCATTGGATCTACTTTGCTACGCCTGCCGATCGGGGCGACTACCTGATGGCCATCCAAGACATGGGCTTTGAGGTAGACGAGCAAAAGGAATCGGATAAGGAAAACTATCCCTACGTACTTAAAATTGTCCGGGAAGATCCGGTTTTCTTAGACCATATCAATGAAGTCACCATTAGCTTGGCCGAAATCGCTATGGATTTCGATGCCTTTTATGATGGTTGGGAAACCGATTTTATCAAAAATCAAGGGGAAGAAGGGGCATCATAGAGCCTTTATCAAATTCCTTGGGGCTGCCCCCCGGTTGCCATTTTCTGCCCTGATCTATAAATAGCCGCCGGGGGTCGGGCTTTCGCTACTCGCTGCCTCTCCCCGCCGGGCCCCCACGAGCTCAAACAGGCCGCTCTATCCCTCAGCCGAAAAAGACTAGCCCAAGATTGGGTCTACTACCCCAAAATTAGGAAGCGCTTGCTTGACTTGGAGTAAAAAGGGATCTTACTAGAAGAAAGACTTCGTATCTAAGCGCAACAAAAGTCTTTTTTCATGTCGGGCCTCAATACTCGGGCTCCGGTGGACTACCGGGGTAGCTCCTGGATACATGGCCCCTTTCAAAATAACAACACTGCCCGTAGGGGCTTGTTGAATATCCTTTTCATCAGGCTCCATAGGGTTTTCTTGAGATCTAGCCAAAGATTTTAATTGTTCGGCCACGGTGTTTGAGAGCCAAAGGGTGCCCTTACCGGCATAGGTACAAAGCAATCGCAAGTCATTGATATCCGAATGAAATTTGCGGCACATATCGGTACTCACCGTGGTGAATAATAAGCGGAAGGTATCGGATCCGGTTACTTGCTCAAAAAGTACTAGTAATTGTATAATGTCCAAACGAAGCAGGGGGAAATCGGGATACGTGTTCTCAAAAAAAGTTTGGATAGATCCATGAACCTCTTCCAAAGACCCGCTTGCTTTAAACTCTAGCTCAGTCTTTAAAAGTGAGTCGAGTTCGGTTTGAAGGTGGGCAATATTCCTCTCGCAAATAGCGATGTTCTTATCTTTTTCGTGGATGCAGTCTAAAATGTGGGCTTGTTGCCCAAAAACGGCATGGGATACTATGTGGCTAGTCTCAATCATAGGGGCTATATATTTAGGGTTTTACAGTGGGTAAGAATTTGCTTCAAAATGGACAAACCTGGTCTTTTTAGTGCAAGCTTCTTACAAATATAAAAGAAATACGTATTTTTGCAACAGTGATGCAAGTGCAAAGCCTATATTTTTCCAGATTTTATACTCTTCCCAGAGAATAACTTTCTAAGGTCTGCCACACGTTTCCCATTTCTTGCTCAATGAGGCTGATGTAGGTCAAGCTTACGCTATTGGGAAGGGCTATCGCCCTTATTTCTTCAAATATCTGGTCGGTGCAGGTCGAGTTACGGGGGTGCATAAGTGTGATGTGCGGGCTGTGTTCTCGAGGAGGAGTAGGCAGATGACGTAAAATACGGGCGCGGAGGCCTTTGAATTCTTGCCTTGGGTCACGCACGGGAATAAACACGCCCTTACCTTCGTAGAACCGCTCGGCTTTTCCCAGTTCCAAGGTAAAGCTAGGTAGATGGAGCTTTTCTACGTTTTGCCAAACTCTGGGCAAATCCGCTATCTCATCTTCCCGGCAGAGTGTGATATGGCTCGCGATTAATTGGTACTGTGCCGGGTTGTATTTTTCTCGGAGGGCCTCTATCGCCTGGGCTTCTTTTTCGTCTAAGAACAGGGTCAATTGTTTGCGGGTTTGCGTCATAGGGCTTGCCAAATTATGTCAGTCATTTGTTTTTTTGGCTTAGGGATGGAGCGGCCTGTTTGAGCTCGCCGCTGGATGTGCGAGGGCCAGCGAGTAGCGAGAGCCCGACCCGCGCGGCTAGGATTTTTCAGAGGGGCACTTTTTAAATAGCGCGGGGAAGCTCCACGATAGTCCTTTAAATTTACTCCGGGGAAGCATCTGGTTTTTTCTCTTCTTTCAAGCGGATGAAGTTAAAAACCCCTTTTCCTTCAGCCAGTAGCTCTTGGGAATCTTCTTGAAAGACACTCATTTTGGTCACCAAGATGCGGTTACCCAGGCGTACAATTTCCCCTTCTGCCACAATAGGGCTGGCTTGGGCGCCTTTTAAATAATCTACCCGTAAATCTATGGTAGCTAATTTGTCCTCTAAGGAGGAGGAATGAGTCATGCCCGCCAGGCCTCCCACTGAGTCTAAAACCGTGGCCAAGACACCACCGTGCCATCTTCTGGACCGAGGATCTCCGATAACCTCTTCCCGAAAGGGCACTCTAATTTTGGCATATCCTTGCTTGAGCTCCAAAAGCTCTATTCCCAAAAATTTGTGGAATGGAATCGCCTGCTCAACAAGCTGCTTGACAAATTCTTTATCTAATTTCATGACATTACTTACTGCTCTATAACAATATACCCCAACCTGGGGGCTTTTATCATGGCTAAGATAAGATATATTTTCGGGAGGGCTTTGGCTTTGGAGCAATTGAGGAGAGTGTTGGGTGCGGGATTAGGCGTTAAAAAAAAGCGAATACCTAGCTTAGACCCAGGTATTCGCCCGTATTACGGTTTATTCGTTGATTTTTCTGATCAAAAAGGGGACAAATTCTTCATTACTCGGATCGCTGTACAAGAGAGGCCGGCCGTAGGTGGCGACATTGGGTACTCCCGCGGCATTGGCAAATTCTTTAATTTCCCGAGCGTGAAAGGCATGGTGGTAGAGGCTTCCCGTGTTTTGAGGCTCCGCATTGGATTGCCCGGTATTGTCCACCCAAATTTCCGGATCATCGGCCGTTATCATGGAAAGCATATCTACTTCTTGTCGGTAAGCATCTATTTCAGGCGTTTCATATTCGGCTATCGTACGTACTCCGTAAAACTGTAAAATGGATTCTTCCCCATAGTTGGCCAGGTAATCTTCCCAAGTCATGCCAAACTCTCCGTAAACATCTTGATACCAACGCCCCTCAATATCATAACTGGATTGCGTAGCTCTCAGGGCAATCCCTTTTACCCGTGTACTTTCTTGAAGGACGGGATCGGTACTATTTTCTTCTTTCATATCTTCCTGGCTGGCCAACCAGAGTGCGGTACCACCGCCGGCCGATGAGCCAAAAAGCGCAATCTTGTCTTAATCTTTAGGGGGCTGTTACAAGACCTCTTAAAGACCGTAACTCGGGGAAAAGGTTTAATGCGGTCTGCTATGTTTTCACTACCTATGTAGGATTAATTCTATTTAGTATCGTCCAGGTAAAGAACGAAGGGAATGTACTTGGGGGAAGAGTAGGACTTTATATTGGAATGTATTCTGTATATGCCTATTTTTCCCAGCAACTTTCTAGTATTGCTGTCTATTACACGTTTTAATATGTAAGTAAACGGAAACAACAAAAACGAAAATTTACTAAGTGACTTTACATTTTATTAGATATTTCTTACTGGTATGGGCAGTCTTCCAAATACCTGGGGCCATCCAAGCCCAGAACGTTTCCCTCGTACTTAGTGGAGGAGGAGCAAAAGGTATCGCGTATATTGGAGCAATTAGGGCACTCGAGGAGCATGATATTCCCATTGATTATGTGATTGGAACCTCCATGGGAGGTGTGGTTGGCGCTTTTTATGCAGCAGGGTATACCCCCGATGAGATGGAGGAGATTGTCACTTCTCCAGACTTTCTAAAATGGCTTTCTGGAGAGTATGAAGAGGACTACGATTTTCATATTTTTAACCCTGACCTCGATCCGGCCTTATTTAATTTACAAATCAAACTTAAACCATCCCTTAGCATGGATCCTCAGATAGGCCTGATTGATGACAAGTCATTAAATTGGGAGCTAAGCGAATTACTCGATCCGGCCGCGGCCGTGGCCCAATACAATTTTGATAGTTTGATGATCCCCTTTCGTTGTATTGCTTCCGAGTTGTATTCCCAACAAGCCGTTGTAGTAGATAGTGGTAGTTTAAGCAATGCGGTAAGGGTCACCATGGGCCTGCCCACTATCTTCCCTCCCTATCAAATGGATGACCAGTATTTATTTGATGGAGGGATATACAGCAACTTTCCCAGCAAGGAAGCCCGTAACATGTATGATGCCGAGTATACCATCGGGATTAATGTGGGGGGGCTTGATTCCATTCAGGGCTATCCCTATGACAATGAGGAGATCTTTCTCTCGGGAGTGATTTGGAGGTTGTTTATGGAAAATACAGATACTAGCGGCTTGGGGGGCCAGGCTACCTACATTGAGCCGGATATTGGAAACGCGACCATGGCCGATTTTGATCAGGCTGAATTTTTTATACAGGCTGGTTACCAGGCGGTTATTGAAAACATAGATAAGATTCTAAACGGCATTAAGAGAAGAGAAACCGCCTCCGAGCGGGCACAAAAACGCAGGGATTTCAAAGGCCAAATGCCCCCTTGGCGTATTGCTAAGCCTCAAATAAAAGTCTTAGACAAGAAGAGCCCACTGCGTAGGTATTCTTATCGGGTATTCCGATTTCAGAACCGGGCCCCTACCTTAGAAAACATCAAAAGAAACTATTTCTCCCTGGCCCAGACCGACTACTATGTCGAGATGCAACCTAACTTTGTTTATGATCGCCAGGAAGAAAAATATAATTTTGTCTTAGGCCTCAAACCCAAGAAAAGCCTAGGAGTAGGCATCGGGGGGAATTTAGCTTCTCGCAATATCAGCAGTATTTATCTCAACTTACGTTATGGTTTTGACTTAGACTGGTTACATCATTATAAACTAGAAGTACACCTGGGGCCTTTTCATCAACAAATAGGCCTGGGGGGCCGAATGTACCTTCCCTTCAGCCGCGTTATGTATATCGAGCCAGGGCTCCGGTTTAGTGGGCGCGATTATCAACAAAGTAATGAGTTTCTTAATTTTCTGGACGATGAGATTAGCGGTTTAAGTCAAACAGATCGTGACCTATTTGTCCATGTAGGTTTGGAGTTAAGCCCCAAAACCAAAACCTGGCTTGGGATCACTTTTTTTAATAGCCAAGACGAGTTTATCACCTCCGATTCGGTCAGTACCCAGGCCCTAAACCAACCCAGTAGAAGCACCCTACAAGGAAGACAAATACGGTGGGCCCTTGGCAAAGAAAATTTAAATTATCCTACCTTTGCCAATCGTGGGTTTCGTTGGTTTTTGGAAACCACGTATGTACGGGCTGAGGAAAAGTACCGGCCAGGGGCCATTGACCGCTCAAGGGGTAGAGATGCGCAAACCTTTGACCACAATTGGTTCCAAGCCCAAGTACAGGTAGAAAAATATTTTGACTTAAAGTGGTACCATCCCGGACTTTTAGTTAATGCTTATTATTCTAACCGCCCCCTGTTTCAGCATATAACCTCAGACCTAAGCAATGCCATGGGCTTTAATCCTCTTCCAGATAGCCCTACTTTATTCCTGGAAGATTTTCGTTCTCGTGAGTTTGTGGCCCTGGGCTTACGCAATGTTATTAGTTTCAGCAAAAGCTTGGATGTACGTATGGAAGGGTATCTTTTCTACAATATTGACCCTCTTTCGGCGAGACAGAACCTGTCGGTTGAGCGTCTGGGTGATCCGTCTTCATTACGGGTAGGGGCCCTGAGTTTGGTGCTACATAGTATCGTGGGGCCGATCAGTTTGACGGGCACTTATTATGAAGGGGGTGCTTTCCAACCCGATAAATGGCTAATTCTTTTAAATATTGGGCACTTATTATTGCCTGAGCGCCCTCGAAGAAGGTAAGGGGGCCATAATTTCCTTAGGCTTGGGCTTACCCGGCTAGTTGATTCCAAAATATCTATTTTTCGCTAATCTATATGAGCAAGACCAACCTTACCGAGGGGAGCATATCGGGCAATCTTATCCGGCTTACCCTACCGATGATGCTAGGTATCATCAGCATGGTAGCTTTTAACCTGATTGACACCTATTTTGTGGGGAAACTAGGCAAAAGAGAATTGGCCGCTCTAAGTTTCACCTTTCCCGTGATTATGATCGTATTTAGTGTCATACAAGGGCTGGGCATTGGGGCCACCGCTCTTATCTCCCAATCGATAGGGAAAGGAGACCGCAAAAAAGCCGCCCGGGAAACCACCGATAGCATTGCCTTGACCTTATCCTTAACCGGATTTTTTGTATTGATGGGCTTACTCTGCCTAGACCAATTGCTAAGCATTTTGGGAGCAGAAGGAGAGACGGCAGCGATGGCCAAGGAATATCTGCAAATCTGGTTTATTGCCCTCTTCTTTGTATCCGTTCCTTTTGTGGGCAATAGTGCTATCCGGGCTACGGGCGATGCCCAAACCCCGACCTATATTATGCTTTTTGCGGTATTTGTCAATGCTGTACTCGACCCCTTACTAATTTTTGGCCTATGGGGTTTTCCGGCATTAGGCCTCAAAGGAGCGGCCATTGCCACCGCCATTTCCCGGGGGCTCACCATGATTTTTTCCTTTTATATCCTGATAAAGCGAGAAAAACTCATCACCTTCGACATACCTAGCACCCAGGTGCTTATCGGGTGTTGGTCGAGTATATTGTACATTGCCGTCCCTTCGGGGCTTGCCCGTTTGGTAGTTCCCATCGCCACCGGGGTGATCACGGCCTTATTGGCTAGCTATGGAGAATATGCCGTCGCTGCCTATGGGGTGGGGAGCCGCATCGAATTTTTGGCCAATAGCATCATCTTTGCCCTCTCGGCCAGCATTGGGCCCTTTGTAGGACAAAATCTAGGAAAAAATCGATGGGACCGGGTCCGTGAGGCCGTGGGTTTGAGCAACCAATTTTCCCTGATCTGGGGCTTGATCTCTTGGGGCCTACTCGCCTTAGGCTCGTACTACATTGCCTCGATCTTTAACCAGCAAGCGGAGGTCATCGAGACCGTGCAACTCTTTTTGTGGATAGTTCCGGCTGGCTTTGGGCTCCAAGGCATTTTGACCATTGTCAACAGCAGCCTGAATACGATGAGTAAACCCCTGCAAGCCTCCACGGTCATTGTGGTGCAAATGTTGGTCTTGGGGCTACCTGCCATTTACCTGGGCAAAGAACTAGATGGCGTACGCGGCATATTTTTAGGGATTGCCTTTGCCTATATCGTGGGCGGTCTTATTTCCTTAGGGGTCCACAAGCGGCTTATGAACCGGATTGGTAACTAAATATATAAACAAAGAGCAGGGGCTTCCCCGCACCTGGAATCTAGTGCCTTCGTGAAAGGTACTAGCGGCGCGGGGCGGGCTCTCGCTACTCGCTGGCCCTCGCACATCCAGCGGCGAGCTCAAACAGGCCGCTCCATCCCTAAGCCTTTTTAAGAAAAGAGCCGAGTAGCCAGACCGGGGCCTTTTAGCCAGGATGAATAGACTAAAAAATCTCAATGTTTAGGCATTCTCTACTAGGATTTCTACCCATTGATCAGGCATCGAGAAAAATGGAGAATGCCCGCTATCTAGTGGATAAACCGCATCACAAGGACTTTCTTTCTGCATAAGCCTTTGGAGCTTCAGGCTCACGGCCTTGTCTTGTAAACATTCAATATAGATTTTAGGTATCCTTCCATAGTTTTCCTGGCTGAGTTGTAGCGGGATAAACCCGGGAAAATTGGGTTCAGGGCCGAGTAATGTCTGGGCCAAGGCCGTAATTTCACCCGGGCAATCGTGGTACAAGGCTTCTTGATAGGCTTTAGGATCTAAGTGGTGAGCCCTCTGACTTTTGGGAGCCATCCATTTTACTGAATAAGTACAAACCTTGTCATCAGATAAAATTGTTTTGAGTTATGATGACAAAATTCGACTCCCAAAGGAAGGATAACAATCCGTTTCTTGCTCCATGGCTTGCTTATGTCTGGGCTTTTTTGTCTAATTATAGGTGTTATAAAACAGAAAATAATTAAACATTTGCTCTCAATAAATGGTTTTAATGCAAACCATTATTAAAAAAACCATTTATTGGGAGTCCATATGAAATATTATACTAGCTTACTTCTTATTTTTTTTATCATTCAAACCAGCCTAGGGCAAGATAAGCCGCAGAAAGAGCAGAAGGAATACACCAACTTACAGGAAGCCTTGAAAGAACCGGAGAATGTGTTTCGCTTAAACCTGAGTAATATGGAGTTTGAAGAGCTGCCCAAGGAGTTGTTCCGGTTTACAAACCTTCAATACCTCAACCTTCGAGGAGACCATCTTAGACTGATTCCCAAGGAAATTGGCCAGTTGCAAAACCTCCGGGTGCTTGATTTATCGGGAAATGATTTTAAAGTATTGCCCAAAGAGTTTTCCAATCTCAAAAATCTAGAAACCCTGTACTTATCCGATAATCCCTTATTGGACTTAGAGGAAGATTTTAAAATATTAAAAAAGCTAAGAAACCTGCGGGAATTTCACTTAGAAAATGATGCCATCAAAGCCATTCCGGCCAGTATTGGGCAGTTTAAAAGCTTGGAAGAATTGTATTTGAACAATAATAAACTCGAGCACCTACCCTCTGGGCTGAAATCATTAAAAAATCTAAAACTTTTAGACTTGGACAGCAATACCATTCCAGACGAAGAAATTCGGTCCTTCCAGTATTATTCGCCCACGCTTAAAATTAAGTTTTAAGGGGTTTCCGCTAGCAAAGCCAATTACGAATCTTAGAAACTCAAGACTCCCTCTGTGAAGCCAAACCTGGCTTAGGGATGGGCGCCTCTTCATTAAAAGGATTGGGCTGAGCCCGCCGCTGGCCGGGCGAGGGCCGGCGAGTAGTGACAGCCCGACCCGCGCTGGTAGGATGGTTCAATATGATCCAAGCTTACATTGCGCGGGGGAGCCCCAATTATGTCCCTACAAGGCGAATTAATATTTTAATCTGGCACTCACATTATGACTGCTTCCTGGCTTCTAATTTTTGCATAATTTTATTCCGGAAGGCTTTATTTTTTTGGTGTTGCTGATGCCCTAAGTATTCTATAAAATAGGCTACTAAGGTACCCCCAAATATGGCAATACCTACCTCCGAAATAACATCTAAGACCACTACTTTAAAGAATTCGCTGAAGTAGTCTTCTAGGCTTACTTGGACTACCCGGGCAATTACGGTCAGTAATAAACCCAGAATAAAAAAGACCATTAAAAAACCATAGTGAAAACCTTCTTCTTCTATGATGAGGTCAAGTTCTTTGGGGTTTTTCTCATAAAAATCTAGGAGTTCCTCGGTGATTTCTTGCTCAGAGGCGAAGGTTCTCTCGAATAGATTATCGACAATGTGACTCATGGGATGTGGAATGGATTAAACTTAGAAACTTTTTAAATTTAATTGTGTTGGGCGGCCAAGGGCCAGGTTAAAATGGAAATACGGGAACCTGATTTGATCCCATGTCCTCGCCCATAGCTGCTGCTAAGTGCTCCTGGTTGATCTCATCAGAACCTCGTATTCAAAGTTACACGGCACTTTTTGCCGAAATAAACTAAACACGAACCGTTTCTTATTTTGAGATACAAATTTTGCAAATAAATATTTATTTAGAATTAGACTAAGCAAAAATTATTAAAACATTTTGCCCATACAAATTGTATTTACAATAAATAAAATAGTAATAAAACCACATAACAACGATACTTATGAAGACTTTTACCACTTTATTTATCATATTTTTTATATGCCAAGTGAGTATTGGGCAAATCCATAGCCTAGAGCAAGAGAAGGAATACACCAGTTTACAGGAAGCCCTCAAAGAGCCGGAAAAGGTTTTTCGCCTGAACTTGAGTAATATGAACTTGGAGGAGCTGCCCCAAGATTTATTCTTGTTGAAGAACCTTCGCTATTTGAACCTCAGCGGGGACCACCTCAAGTTAATCCCCAAAGAAATTGGCCAGTTACATAATCTGCGGGAACTGGATTTGTCAGGTAATGATTTTAAGATACTGCCCAAAGAATTTTCCAATTTAAGAAATCTTGAAACCCTGTATTTGTCGGATAACCCTTTTTTGGACCTTGAAGAAGATTTTAGGGTATTGAAGCGGCTCAAAAGTCTTCGGGAATTTCACCTAGAAAACGATGCCATCACTAGCATCCCGGCCAGTATTGGGGATTTTAAAAATCTTGAAGAGCTATACTTAAACAACAATCAATTGGAGCATCTGCCCACAAGTATTAAGTCCTTGAAAAACTTAAAGCTTTTGGAGTTGGATAGCAACACCATCCCGAATGAGGAAATTAGTTCTTTCCTGTATTATTCGCCTACTATAAAGATAAAGTTTTAAGAAAAGGAGGGCGGGTTCTGGATTCAATTCGTTATACATACTTTTTTACCTTTGGCTTAGGGATGGAGCGGCCTGTTTGAGCCCGAAATGGCCTCGAGGGGGGGAGGCGAGTAGCGAGAGCCCGACCCGCGCCGACACAGATTTTTAGCCTTGTACAAGAGTTTACTGCGCGGGGAAGCCCCTGCTGTTGATTACTTTGAAAATAAGAAACTGTTCGTATTTAATTGCGTTGGGTGGCCAAGGGCCATTTTAAAATAGAAATACGGGAACCTGATTTGATCCCATGTCATCGCCCATAGCCCCGGCTATGCGCTCCTGGTTGATCTCATCATAACCCCATATTCACTTTACCCGGCTCTTTTCGCCGACAAAAAATAAACACAAACCGTTTCTTAATCTTTTTGAAGCAGCAATTCCATCAACTTCATGGCCGAAACTACCCCTTTACGCTTCAATTGGTCGCGGGGAGTATTATCGCCAATTTCATAAGTGAGGGCTTCTGCTCCAAACTCGCTAAAAAAATATTTGGAAGAGTTGGTCGTAATATTACCCACATCACTTGGCCGAATATTGGGTTCGAGTCCTAATTCGGCAGCTACGGCCTCGATCATTTGGGGAACCAGTCCGGGCCAGTTCCCTTTCTGTTCGGGATTGATCGTGTAGTAAATATCTTCCCAGGTAGAATGGAAGTCTACCCCAAATAAGATCTTACCGCCAGATTTTTGAACTTTGTTCTTCAGGAACTGCTGGATAGCCGCTACTTCGGGCTGGTTGACATTTTCCCAATCTCGATTGAGGTCGATCCCTCCGGTATTGTGCCGCCAATGGCCATGATCTACGCCGTCAGGATTGGCCATGGGTACTACATAAGTGTTGTATTGTTGTCGGAATTTTACGGCCAGGGGGTCATCTGAGGCGATTGTCTCCACAAAGGCTTGCATGGCTAGATAACCGGTAACCTCGGGGGGGTGCTGGCGGGAGAGCACAAAAATCATCCGTTTATCGTCACTGATTCCAATTTTCATGAGATGCAAGGGGCGGCCTTCCCGGCTTTTACCAATGCTAGTGTTTGTGATATAAGAGCGTTGGGAAAGTCCTTCCACCCAAGCGGCTGCATCTAGGGAAGTACTCAACTCCTGGGCGGCGACCCATACGGTATCGGGGCCGATTTGGAGCTTCATGGTAATATCTTTGGGTAATTGGCGGGGACTTTCATTATCGATAAGCTCACCTACTTGAAAGTTTTCGGAGGCCAAGGGCTCCCAGTTTTTACCATCCTGGCTAAGCTTGGGGTGATAGCGGTGGAAATAGCCATCCAAATAGGTGAGTTTTAAGCTTATTTCCTGTTTTTCCTGGGCCCATAGCTTAAAGGCATACCAAGGGCTGGGATTGATGGGGCTATTTTCGGGCATGATCAGAGCTAAAACTTGACCGTCGTCGCCCCGGGTGATGCCATTCAAGCGGGCTCCCACAAAGTCATTGGAGGCGTACACGCCTTGGCCTAAATCAAAAACTCCTAGCTGCTGCTTTTGAATAGGGAGTGTGTTTGTAGGTACAATCTGAATGGGCGCTTGTCCCTTCCATTTTTGAGGGGTTTGGGAAGAGCAAATCCCGAGGGAAAGGGTGAGTAAGAAAAAGAGTAGGAAGACCTCTTTGTTATACATGATAGTTTGTTTTATGAATGCCGGATTGGGAAATTATAGGGTATTTCCGGTTAAAATCCTAATTAAAATAGCGGGCTTTTTTAAAAATAAAAAAGGAAGGTTTGGGGAAAGCGTGTTATTTTTAATCTAGAGAACCTATACTCGGTAGGAGGAAGGAAAAGGGGCAGCCACTCAGGTGAGCAGCCCCCTATTTTTATAAAAAACAAGCAAAGGCAGGAGCGCTTGTAAGCAGAAATTACTCCTCGATAGCTTGTTGCATCAAGCGTTTTACCAAAATCTTGGCATATTTATCGGTGGCTTTATCAAAACTGCTGGGGTCGGTAACTTTGATTTTGCCAATCCAATGCAGGCTGTTTTCCTTGGTGGTTCCTTCTCTTAGGTCATAGAGTAAGGATTCCAACACGTAGTTTTGATGCTTTTCTACCGTACTGGGCTGATAGCTGCCCACATTGACGGTGCCATAATAGCGGCCAAAGCGGCCATAGCGAACGGGTACGGTGGTAGTACTGTAATGACCTGGGTTGAAATCGACCGATTCTTTGGCTTCGAGCATGTTGGTTAAGACGATGCCATCAAACTTTTCTTCTCTAAGTTTCTTCACAAAAAGTTCCAAGGATTTTTCATCTTTTCCTTTTTTAAGCATTTCGTCTGTAAGCAGTATATACGAGGGGACGGCAAGGATATCCGCCTTATTAAATCTTTTGACGATATCATCTTCTATTTCCGCTCTTTCGGCGGGGCCTTTGGCCTTGGCTACCACAAATATTTTGGTGTACTTCTTTTTTACCTCCCCAACGGTATGCGAGGTGATGAACTTTTGCGCAAAACTGTTGCTCGCCAATACAGTAATGAATAGCAGTGTTAGTAGATTTTTCA
Organism: uncultured Microscillaceae bacterium; assembly: GCA_963922455.1. GTDB lineage: Bacteria > Bacteroidota > Bacteroidia > Cytophagales > Microscillaceae > CAWUIO01. The sequence continues at coordinate 4,971 of CAWUIO010000089.1, read as the reverse complement.
TGTGTTTTTGTGGGTTAATGAATGGATAAATAAATTAGGATTTTACGTTTATCTCGATCGATACTTTTGTATCGCAAATTTATAGAAAACAAATAGGTTTTCTCCAGTTATTGCTGTTATACCATAGCATTTTACTTTTTAAGTTTAGCTACGGGGGGTGGGCTTATGCAGCTTATAATTTCTTACAAGACCGTTTTTTTTTAATTATTCCGCATTCCATCTTTTCACGGCGTCTTTTGGTGCTTTTGGCTTGAAATCTATTACCAACTTAGGCATGTTGTGATTTTGGGTGGTGGCTTCTTGGGGAAAGGAGACAGATTCGGCTCGATTGGCAATCGTTTTTTTGTATAGTAAGCCTCAAGTCTATACTTCTGATATCATCAATCATTTACAAATTTCAAGTGGCTTATCAAGTCTTTGAAATATTGCGGACTCCAAATAGTTAAAACCTCATCATTTTTTATAAATCTAACAACATCTTCTTTAATACTAGGAAAAGAGACAGATTCAATTTTCTTATTCAATAACTCAATGATCTGTTCTTTTGAAGTGCTGTCTTCCTGCCAGTCTTGGGTATCTTTGGCCCTAGCTAAGAAATGGTTTACATCTAAGGGAATGCCTTTTTTAATATACCATTTTAGGTCATACCAATCCCTTCCCTTGACCCTGTTTTTCCACTTTCTAAATAGCAAAGCGTTCATCTTCCCCGTAAATAAAAGGACCGCTACGCTTATCCTTGAACTAGGTGTGTTTTTTTAGGTGCTGGGACTAGGTGGGGGTAAATCCTGGGAAAATAGGCCTCTAAAAGGTGAAAAACTGGAAAATGTTCTTGTTTCCGGTTCAATTGCCTGGATCAATCCGTAAAAAAACTTGTCTTACCTCCCAGTTACTCCCAAGCAAATTCCATAGTAAGCCCCAGTCAGGTTCAGTCAACCTAGGCTTCTCGCTCGGCTCTACGAGCCACGGGAAGCCTGGGTTGTTGTAAAACGTTTTTTATTCATTTATTTTATTCGGTCGTCCCCAAACCGTTTTGTTTTCAGAACCAATTATCCATCTGCCTTTGTTTCCATTAATTACTGTGTCTTTTACAAAATAGATTGGATTTAAGGTCGTTTTTTTAGTCGGATTATCGGTTGGCTCCACGTTAAGTTTGTCTCCAATATTAAATACTCTATCGTCGCAATAAGAAACTACAGTTATATTTTCTGGCACAATTTCCGAATTCGTTTTTCCAATCAGAAGTGTATAGGGCAGTCCTTCAGTTCCGCAATGAGCTGTATTTCGTACAAATTTCACCAATTCCATTTCAAAACTATCTTTGACATTTAAATATTCAAATCCGAATCTGTTTTCGACAGAGTTATCAATTCCACTTTGAGATTTGCATCCGATTATTAAAATTAGAACTAATGATGATATGATTCTCATTTTTCTCAAATGTTTTACAACTTGTATATAACCTCCATATGCCGTTTACTAGCGTTTAAATATAAAAAAACGTTTCCAAAAACCTAAAACGCATAAATACCTCAGGGTATTCTTAGCCAAATGTAACAAATCCACTCCTACCCACAAACCCTGATCTCCTCTTCGCAAGGTAAATTTTTGGTGTTTTAGCCCATCGACCCTAAAAGCCCAGTGCCCTACTTAGGATATGTCAAATTTGAGAGATCTTAGGGCTTGAGTTATCTCAGGGATTAGGTCATAAATAAACGCCTCATCCCCCTAGGATTAAGATTTCTCCCTGCGGTCGAAATGACAAGTTTTGTGCTTACATCACTCCTGTTTGATACCCAAGAAAATCAGTCCCGGTTCTCGGCTCCCGGTTCTCAGCTCTCTAGTTGGCTTAGAGAGATCTTAGAGCTTAAGTTATCACAAGGGTTAGATCTTTAAAAACGCCTCATCCCCCTAGGATTAAGATTTCTCCCTGCGGTCGAAATGACAGGTTTTTTATGGCGGTTTCTGCTCGAGTTGAAAACCAAGCAAATGAGTTCCTGCTCCCGGCTCCCCACTCTGGCGCAAGCAGGCGCGCAGCGGAACTTGTGCCTCTTCTGAACCGACAGCGCCCCCACTGTCTGCCCTAGGCAAGGGCGCTTGGGGGATATCTCCTGGGCTGAGGGATATCATGTTTTATTCACTTAGCCCGTACATACCATATCTAAGAGTAAGGCTTCTTTCTTCAAAAAAAAGAAAAATCTAGATTTTATGGCTCAGGATACCTAAGGTCGCGGCGAGGTTGCCTAGCGGCTGAAAGCGGGGACGCTTTCGGTAAAAGGAAAAGTCCAAGGATAAGCGCAGCGGTGCTTGAACTAGGTTTATTTTTTTACAAGATTGGACTAGGTGGGGGAGTCAAATGATCGCCTGAGCGCTGATCAAAGACAAAATAAACACCCCAAGCCAAATCTTCCTCTAGAGACATCAATTAAGATTTCACAAAAGAATTTCTGAGTAAAAATCAAAAAGAGAAGGCAAAAAAAAGCTGCCTCATTGTTAATAATGAGACAGCCTCTTTTCATTTATGCTTAATACAATTTCGTTCTGATCGCTTCGGCTGCTTGTTTGATGGCGCCTCTCGCGGCTGGAGTATGCGTAATAGGATTCAACATAACAAAATCGTGAATCGTACCGATATATCTCGTAGCGGTTACTTTCACTCCTGCGGCATTTAGCTTTTTGGCAAAGGCCTCTCCTTCGTCTCTTAAAACATCATTCTCTGCGGTTATCACCAAGGCCTCAGGAAGCCCTTTTAATTCTTCTAAAGTAGCATTTAAGGGAGTCGCGGTAATCTCTCTTCTTACACTTTTATCTGGAGTATAGGCATCCCAAAACCAAATCATTGCATTCAAAGAAAGGAAATGCCCGTTGGCAAATTGCTGGTAAGAGGAAGTGTTGTAATTATCATCAGTTACAGGATAGAAAAGCACTTGAAAATCAATCTCAGGTCCTTTTCGTTCTTTTGCCATTAAGGTAACGGCAATTACCATATTCCCCCCAACACTATCTCCTGCTAATCCTAATTTGTTGGGATTCAATCCTATAGATTTTCCATTTGCTTTAATCCATTTAGTCGCGGCATAGGCTTCTTCATTGGCTTGTGGATAAACGGCTTCCGGCGTTGGCGTGTAATTCACAAAAACGACTGCTACCTGTCCACCAACGGCTAATTCTCTGACGAGACGGTCATGGGTAAAATCATTTCCTAAAATCCAACCACCTCCGTGAAAGTACATCAAAACAGGTAGTGCTTCCTTGCTGTTTTTGGGTTTGACAATCCGAATAGAAACTGTGGTGCCATCCTGAGTGATTTCTTTTTCCTCGATGTCAACTTCTAACTTTTCATAATCTCCCGTTTGCGCTCCAATAAGGACATTACGAGCTTCTTCAATTGGTAATTCATAAATTTGGGGAGCAGTAGGATCTTTGTGAACTTCTTTAAGAAATTCTTTGGTGTCTTTTTCTACCCCATAATTACCCGCTAAAGAGGTTTCGATTTGTGCCTTTGCGGCAGATGCACTTGCACTTGCGGCGGCTGAGATATTTGCGTTTTTCATCATGATATTTTTTAGAAGATTAAATTATTTACAATACAAAAATGAGCAGTTCTATCTGATTAATCAAATTGATAATTGTTATATTTGATAAATAATATTTATAATAATGACCATTCAACAGCTTAGATATCTCCTGGCCCTTGATCGTGAAAGACACTTTGCAAAGGCCGCCGAAGTATGCTTTGTATCTCAACCGGCGCTGACAATTCAGGTAAAAAAGTTGGAAGAAGAAATTGGCGTTTTAATTTTTGACCGAAGCAAGGTGCCTTTAAAGCCAACGCCTTCCGGCAAGGAAATCATAAAAAGAGCTAAAATAGTCTTACAAGAAATAGAGGGCATTAAAGACTTTGTGGTTGATACAAAAAATAAACTTCAAGGGAAGGTGATACTTGGGGTAGTTTCCACATTGTCTCCTTATTTAATTCCCCTTGCTATTGAAAATCTAATCAAGAAAACTCCTAAAATAGAGTATGTCATTAAAGAGTATTCTACGGTTGAGTTGATGGAAAATTTAGAAAATGGAGCAATAGATATTGCATTGATGTCCACTCCAACAAGCCATGATAAGCTCAAAGAGTTTCCAGTTTTTTCAGAACCTTTTGTCGCCTATTTGCATCCAGGCCATACTAAAATTGATGAACCATACTATGAGATGAGTAAATCGGATATATCTGATTTGCTACTCTTAGAAAATGAGTACTGCTACAATGCGCAATTACTGGATATATGTAATATTGAGTCTACTAAACCCATTCATCGGAAAGTGAATTTTGAAATTACTTCAATAGAAACATTGAAAAATTTAACCAGAGGAAGTGTGGGGATTGCCATTATCCCAGAATTATCTGTGATTTACCAAAAGAAAGAAAAGTTTGTCAAACGATTTAAACCCCCAATACCGGTAAGAGAAGTTGGATTGGTTGTATCCAAAAGATTCAATAAGAAATTATTATTAGAGAAAATGAGTGAAGCGATTTGGGAAAGTTTACCTGACAATCTAAAATCAAATAAAGAATTTAGAAAAGTAAGATGGGATGATTCTCCATATTTTCGGAAGGCACTATAGCTTTTTTTGCGATTGTGCCTAAGGGTGAGTACATGCGGCTTGGCAGCGTTAAGCCGGCAGGATTGTCATGTACATTATTAGTTATTGTTACTTTTTGCATCCACGATTTTATGAACAATGTCCCAATAATGGGCATCTCCATCTTTAGCTATACCTAACAGTCTAAACAATCCTAGTTTTGTTTTATGGGCAATCACCATGTCAAGTTCAGGGAAAACTGTGATGTACTGTCCGCCATAACCAATAGCCGAATACGCTCCGTTATATTCTTTTTTACCTTGATAATTATCAAAAAGCCAGTGTCCTCTTCCCGAATCACGCAACCGCAAGCGAGTAGAAATTTAGATAAAAATT